>JBFXDK010000005.1:90968-94085 GCA_050181195.1 Acetobacteraceae bacterium
TCGCGCGCCACTGGATCGCGCGGTTCGGCGACGGCGCGGCATGACGCTCGCACGCCTGCTGGTCATCAATCCCAACACCAACGCGGACATGACCGCGATGCTGTGTTCGTCGGTGGAGCGCCACGTTGCACCGGGCACACGCGTGATCGGCCGGACCGCCGCCTTCGGATGCCCGGTGATCGCGACCCGCGCCAGTTTTGCCATCGCAGCGCATGCCGCGCTGGATTCCTGGGCAGCCGAGGCGGAACCGGTCGATGCGATCATCCTGGGTTGTTTCGGTGATCCCGGTCTGGCGGCGTTGCGGGAAATCGCATCCGTCCCGGTCGTGGGCCTGGCCGAGGCGTCCTTCGCCGTGGCGGATGCCCCGTTCGCGGTGCTGACCGCCGGCGCCCCCTGGCGGGAGATGCTGCGGGAGCAGTTGGCCGTCTCGCCACGAGGAACGCTCTGCCGCGGCATCTGGGCGCTGGATGCGACGGGCGCCGATGTGGTCCGCGATCCGCAGGGATTTGTCGCGGCGCTGGACGCACTCGCCGAACGCGCGGTTGGCGAAGGGGCGGAGCGGTTGATCCTGGGTGGTGCGGCACTGGCCGGCTACGCGCCCCGGCTGCGCCCGATCGCCCCGTTCATCGACTGCGTCGCAGCGGCGGTGCGGCAGCTTCCGTCGGCGACGGTTCGGCCAACGGTCCTGCAACCGGGGCCGGCCGCGGGGCTTTCACCCGATCTGTCGGCGTTGTTCGCGCCGGCGCCGCTGCCGGGTGGATGACCCGGCCGCACAGGATTGGTCGCGGGGCTGCCTGACAATTGGGCGCGGTGGCCACTCCTGCGGCACCAGTCGTCGGTCCGTCGCGCCGGAGCGGACCCATGGAATGGCCTGCGGCTTTGGTACAGAATCTGCACCACTCAAACTGCGTCCGCCTGCCGCCAGGCGGGACTCGTCCAGTCGCGGCGGGTCCGTATCGACGCATCCATGACAGGAGGCTGCCTGGTGCGAATTCGGACTTTTCTGGTTGCGACGCTTGTCGCGGCATTTGTCTGGCTGGGGTCGGCCTCGGCGCAGACCACATGGATCATGGCGAGCGGCTATCCGGACTCGAACTTCCTGACGCAGAACCTGCGGATGTTCATCGCCGATGTCGAGAAGGCGACCGGCGGCAAGCTGAAGATCACGCTGCATGCCAACGACTCGCTGATCAAGCTGGATGGCATCAAGCGGGCCGTGCAGACCGGGCAGATCCAGGCCGGTGAGATCCGCCTGGGCGTCTACGGCAACGAGGATCCGATGTTCATCCTGGACGGCGTGCCGTTCCTCGCTTCGACCTACGACGACGCCTGGAAGCTGATGAAGGCGCAGGAGGCCTATTTCGACAAGAGCTTCGGCAAGGCCAGCATGAAGGTCCTGGGCTATCAGGTGTGGCCGAGCCAGGGGTTCTATACGAAGGTGGCGATCAATTCGCCGGAAGATTTCAAGGGCAAGAAGCTGCGCATCTACTCCACGGCCACCCAGCGCATGGGCTCGCTGCTGGGGTTCCAGGCCACCATCCTGCCATTCGCGGAAATCCCGCAGGCCTTCTCAACCGGGCTGATCGAGGCGCTGTTTACTTCGGCGCAGACCGGCACCGACATCCAGGCCTGGGACAATACAAAGTATTTCACCAATGTCGGTGCGATCCTGTCGAAGAATGCGCTGATCGTAAATGCGCGCGCCTTCGCGTCGCTGCCGAAGGACCAGCAGGAAGCTGTGATCGCGGCCGGCCAGGCCTACACGAAGCGCAGCTGGGACATGAGCAAGGCGGCGCACCAGGAGAAGGCCGACATGCTGGCCAAGCACGGCATGCAGGTTGTCGAGGCGCCGCCGAGTGTCGTCGCGGCCATGAAGAAGGTCGGCGAGCAGATGACCGAGGAATGGAAGGCGACCGCGAACCCCGAAGCGGTTTCGGTACTGGACGCCTACCTCAAGGCCTCGAAATAGCCGGTGGGGCGGGTGCGGAACTCCACCGCGCCCGCCCGGAAAGGAACGCCCCCGTCCATGCGCGCTCTTCTTGACCGGCTTTACCTGTTCAGCGGCTATCTCGCGTGCGTCTGCCTGGCGTTGATCGGGCTTTCCATCATCGGCCAGATCGCCGGGCGGTTCCTGAACATCGCCTTCGACGCCACCGAAATCTCGGGCTTCTTCATGGCGGCGTCGACTTTCCTTGGTCTCGCCTATACCTTCACCAATGAATCCCACATCCGGGTCAACCTGCTGATCTCCCGCCTTGGCGCGCGCGGGCGCCGGATCGCGGAACTCTGGTGCAGCGCGGCGGCGGCGGTGGCCTGCGGCTACTGGACCTGGCAGACGATTGGCATGGTGTTGATCTCGATCGAGGTGCACGATGTCAGCCCCGGCCTGATGGCGGTCCCGTTCTGGATCCCGCAAAGCGCACTGGTCGTCGGGCTCGTGGTCTTCACCATCGCCTGCATCGATGAGTTCTTCCAGGTGCTGCACGGCAAGAACCCCGACTTTGCGGATGCCGAGGCACATGCGCTGGGCGGGATCGAAGCCGTCACGTTCACGCCGTCCGATCGCGGGTCCACGGAGCCGTCGCGATGAACGAACTGCTGCTGACCGTCACTGTCCTGGGCACGCTGTTCGCGCTGCTGGCAAGCGGTGTATGGATCGGGCTGTCACTGCTGATCACCGGCTTCGTCGCGGTGTTCTTCTTCGCCCCTACCGACCCCGGCCAGTTGCTGGCGATTTCCGTCTGGGACGCGAGCTGGAGCTGGGCGATGACCGCGCTGCCGCTGTTCATCTGGATGGGCGAAATCCTGTTCCGCACGCGTCTGTCCGAGGACATGTTCAAGGGCTTGTCGCCCTGGCTCGGCTGGCTGCCGGGCCGGCTGCTGCACGTGAACATTTTGGGCTGTGGCGTGATGGCGGCGGTGTCCGGCTCCTCGGCCGTGACCTGCGCCACGATCGGGCGCATGAGCTTTCCGGAACTGGCATCGCGGAGATATCCCGAGGCCATGGCGATCGGCACGCTGGCCGGATCTGGCACGCTGGGCCTGCTGATCCCGCCATCGATCATGATGATCGTCTATGGCATCATCACCCAGACCTCGATCGGGCGGCTGTTCATC
>JBFXDK010000006.1:0-84989 GCA_050181195.1 Acetobacteraceae bacterium
GCACGGCTTTGGCGCAGACGGGTCAGGGGCGCGACGGGCCGGACCCGTGTCGCGCTTTCATTCGACCGCCCCGCGCAGCCCCGCCCCCGCGGCCAGCGGACACAGCGGCAGGGCGGCGGCGAGCATGGCGGTGAGGAGAAGAAGATGCGGGCGGACCGGCAGGCCGCCCGACGCGGCGTCGGCCGCCGCGACGCCGAAGATCAGCACGGGTGTCGCCAGCGGCAGTACCAGCAGCGGCAGCAGCACGCCGCCGCGGCGCGCGCCCAGGACGATGGCAGCCGCGGTGGAGCCGAGGAGCGACAGCAGCATCGTGCCCGGCAGCAGCCCGGTAAGCAGCGCGGGAATTGCGTCCTCGGGCAGTCGCAGCATCACCGCCAGCGGCGCCGCGGCCAGCAGCAGCGGCAGGCCGGTAACCGCCCAGTGCGCGGCGGCCTTGGCACCAGCGATCACGCCCGCCGGAAGACCCGACAGCAGCAGGTGATCCAGTGACCCGTCCTCGAAATCCGCGCCGAACAGCCGGTCCAGCGGCAGCAGCGCGGCGAGCAACGCGCAGACCCAGATGATGCCGGGGGCGATCCGGCCCAGGGTTTCTGGCGCGGGACCGATCGCCAGCGGAAACAAGGCAGCCGTGACCACGAAGAACAGCAGCGCCGCCAGCGTGTCGGCGCCGTGACGCAGCGACAGGCGGATTTCCCGCGCCAGCACGCCCGCCGCGAGTGCCATCGCGCCGGGCTCGCGTTGCCGCGCCGTCACAGGCGAAGCTCCACCATCCCGATCACCGGCAGGGGCACGTGGGTGGCCGCCACGACGATGCCGCCCCGGCTGCGGTGGCGCGCGATCAGCTCCCCGAACCGGTCGATGGAAGCGGTGTCCAGCCCCAGTGTCGGCTCATCCAGCAGCCACAGAGCGGCGTCGTCCAGCACCAGACGGGTCAGCGCCAGGCGCCGTTTCTGCCCCGCCGACAGCATCCGCGCCGGCAGATCGGCCAGGCGATCGAGGCCAAGGGCCGCCAGCGCGGCAGCGGGATCGGCACAGCGCCTTCCGGGACCGCAGCGCAGGTTTTCTTCCACCGTCAGGCCTGGCTTCACCGCGTCCAGATGCCCGACATAGACAAGGCGGCGCGCGTGTTCGGCAAGATCGGACAGTGCGTCCTGGTCCTGCCACAGCAGCCGGCCGGCCATGGGGCGCACAAGCCCGGCCAGCAGCCGCAGCAGGGTGGATTTGCCCGATCCGTTGGGGCCGGACAGGATCAGCACGCCGCCTGGGGACACGGAGAAGTCGAGATCGCGGAACACCAGCCTTTCCCCGCGGAAAGCCGCCAGGCCCTCTGCCTTCAGCACGCTGGTCCCTCTCCGCCGGCCGGCCGCCGCGCCCCCGATGGACGATTCCCGGCCGGTGTGATTAAAGCCGCGATCGGTTCTTATCGTATCCGCGGCGTGCGCTCCAACCCGACGCCGCCCCCAACAAGCCAGAGGCGCCCTGCAACACAGGGCGAAGCCAGCGAATGACCACAGTCGGGCAGGACACATTGAAATCGCGCAGCACGCTGAAGGTGGGCGGCAAGGAGTACGACTATTTCTCCCTGCCCCAGGCGGCGAAGACTCTGGGTGACATTTCCCGCCTGCCGGTCAGCCTGAAGGTGCTGCTGGAGAACGTGCTGCGCTTCGAGGACGGGCGCAGCTACACGGTGGAGGATGCGAAGTCGATCGCCGGCTGGCTGGAGAAGGGCACCTCGACCCGGGAAGTGCCGTTCAAGCCCGCGCGCATCCTGATGCAGGACTTCACCGGCGTGCCGGCGGTGGTGGACCTGGCGGCGATGCGCGACGGCATCACGCGGCTGGGCGGCAACCCGCAGAAGGTGAACCCGCTGGTGCCGGTCGATCTGGTGATCGACCACTCGGTGATGGTCGATGTGTTCGGTTCGGCGGATGCGGCGAAGAAGAACGAGGACATCGAGTTCGAGCGCAACGGTGAGCGCTACCGCTTCCTGCGCTGGGGCCAGGACGCGTTCAGCAATTTCCGCGTCGTGCCGCCCGGCACCGGCATCTGCCACCAGGTGAACCTGGAATATCTGGGCCAGTGCGTGTGGACCTCGGACGCGGGCGGCCGGACGATCGCCTATCCCGACACGCTGTATGGCACCGACAGCCACACGACGATGGTGAACGGCCTGGGCATCCTGGGCTGGGGCGTCGGCGGCATCGAGGCCGAGGCGGCGATGCTGGGCCAGCCGATCGCCATGCTGATCCCGGATGTGATCGGCTTCAGGCTGACCGGGCGGACGGCGGAAGGCGTGACCGCGACCGATGTCGTGCTGACCGTCACGCAGATGCTGCGGCGCAAGGGTGTGGTCGGCAAGTTCGTGGAGTTCTTCGGCCCGGGCCTGGACCAGATGGGCCTGCCCGACCGCGCGACGATCGGCAACATGGCCCCCGAATACGGCGCGACCTGCGGCTTCTTCCCGGTGGACAAGGTGGCGCTGGACTATCTGCGCCTGTCCGGCCGCGACAATGACCGGATCGCGCTGGTGGAAGCCTATCTGAAGGCGCAGGGCATGTTCCGCGAGCCCGGCCAGCCGGACCCGGTGTTCACCGACACGCTGGAGCTGGACCTGTCCACGGTGCAGCCCAGCATGGCCGGGCCGAAGCGGCCGCAGGACCGGGTGACCCTGAAGGACGTGGCCGCCAGCTTCAACGCCGACCTGACCAAGGGCCTGGGCGTGCCGGCGAACGAGGCCGGCACCAAAGTGAAGGTCGAGGGCAAGAACTACGAGCTGACCCATGGCGACGTGGTGATCGCCGCGATCACCTCGTGCACCAACACCTCCAACCCCTCGGTGCTGGTGGCCGCCGGGCTGGTGGCGCGCAAGGCGGCGGCGAAGGGGCTGAAGCCGAAGCCCTGGGTGAAGACCTCGCTGGCGCCCGGCTCGCAGGTGGTGACGGAATACCTGGAAAAATCCGGGCTGCAGGCGGATTTGGACAAGATCGGCTTCAACCTGGTGGGCTATGGCTGCACCACCTGCATCGGCAATTCCGGCCCGCTGGACGATGCGATCGTCGATGCGATCGAGGACAACCGGCTGGTCGGCGCCGCCGTGATCTCCGGCAACCGCAACTTCGAAGGCCGCGTGCACGCGAATGTCCGCGCCAACTACCTGGCCTCGCCGCCGCTGGTGGTGGCGTATTCGCTGCTGGGCACGGTGACGCAGGACATCACCACGGTGTCGCTGGGCAACGACAATGACGGCAAGCCGGTGTACTTGCGCGACATCTGGCCGACCAACAAGGAGATTTCGGACGTCATCGCGTCCAGCCTGTCGCGTGAGCAGTTCATCAAGCGCTACAGCATCGTGACCAAGGGTCCGAAGCAGTGGCAGGACATCACGGTGGAGGGCGACAGCGCGACGTATCGCTGGTCGGACGGGTCCACCTATGTGAAGAACCCGCCCTATTTCGAGGGTATCACGATGGAGCCGAAGCCGGTCGGCGACATCAGGGGCGCGCGCATCCTGGCCGAACTGGGCGATTCGATCACCACCGACCACATCAGCCCGGCCGGATCGATCCGGAAGACCTCGCCCGCCGGCGACTACCTGCTGGAGCGGCAGGTGCTGCAGAAGGATTTCAACAGCTACGGCGCCCGCCGCGGCAACCATGAGATCATGATGCGCGGCACCTTCGCCAATATCCGCATCCGCAACGAGATGCTGCAGAACGTCGAAGGCGGCATGACGAAGCATCTGCCATCGGGCGAGCAGATGCCGATCTATGACGCGGCGATGCGCTACAAGGCGGAAGGTGTGCCGCTGGTGGTGTTCGGCGGCAAGGAATACGGCACCGGATCGTCGCGCGACTGGGCGGCGAAGGGCACGTTCCTGTTGGGCATCAAGGCGGTGATCGTCGAGAGCTTCGAGCGTATCCACCGCTCCAACCTGGTGGGCATGGGCGTGCTGCCGCTGGTGTTCAAGGAGGGCATGGACCGCAAGACGCTGGGCATCACCGGCGAGGAAATCATCGATGTCCTGGGTCTCGACAAGATCACCCCGCGGATGGAGCTGTCGCTGGTGATCCATCGCCCGAACGGGTCGGTCGATACGGTGCCGGTGGTCTGCCGGATCGATACGGTGGATGAGGTGGCGTATTACCAGCACGGCGGCATCCTGCAGTATGTGCTGCGGGGGATGGCGAAGGCGGCGTAGGGACCGTTTCCCCCCCAGTCTATTGGGATGGAGGTGCGCGTGACCGTGGCGGAACAGGTTTTTGAGCACGCCAAGCTTCTCCCGGAGCCATTGGCCCGGGAGGCTCTGGACTTCGTTCTGTTCCTGCGGTCCCGCCAGGACAGGGCTGAAACGCGCGACCTGATGGCCGCGCAATCCTTCGCGCTTGCGACGGTCTGGGATAATGAGGAGGACGAGGCCTGGAACGGTGTTTGATGCCTGTGATCTGGTGTTGCTGCCGTTCCCATTCTCGGATCAATCCACCTCCAAGCGCCGCCCGGTATCGTTGTTGACCGCACCGGATTCGCTTGGGGATTTCATCGCATGCGCGGTCACATCGCGTCCGGGGTGGCCACATGCCCGCCCCGTTCGGGCGGATGACCTCGCCGAAGGAAGCCTGCCTCTGACGAGTTGGGTCCGCGCGGATAAGGTGGTCACTCTGCATATCGGATTGATTCGCCGCCGCTTCGCGCGTGTGACGGACGCTTACCGGCTGCTGGTTGCCGCTGACGTCTGCCAGCTCTTGAACGCCCAGGCTCGCCCTCACGCGACATGACCGGCCCGAATTGGGCCTGGACACGCCGCCCGAACGGGTCGGTTCATACGGTGCCTGGTCTGCCGCATCGATACGGTGGATGAGGTGGCGTATTACCAGCACGGCGGCATGCTGCAGTATGCGCTGCGCGGGATGGCGAAGGCAGCCTGATCCTCCGGCACGGCCTGTCGGCAAAAGGCGAGCAGTACGGCTGCTCGCCTTTTTTATTACCGCCATATTGCCGATTATTTAGGCGAGATCGGCCCGCCGCTCCCGATGTGCGAAGAAATTGCGCATGTTGAAGGCGGTCATCCATGTTGGCCGGCCATTCCCGCGTCATGGCGCCCGCTCCGTGCGCCACCGGTCGGAACTGGCACACAGCTTGCGTAATGCCTTCCGCCCAGCCTGGGCAACGCTGTCCGCAACGGCGCGGCCACGTTGGTTCCGCCTTCAGATGACATGCCGCGCGACAACGCCGTCGCGCTGCCGACGCAGGACCCGCCATGCCGGCCCGTCCGCCTGTCTCTGACGCCGAAGCCGTCCTTCCGACCCCCATCCGCCGCAACGCGGACCGACCAGGAGCCAACCGCGATGGCCTACCTCGTGCCCTCGGAATTCGTCACCAAGATGGTGGACGCCGGCGAATCGAAGATCTTCATGTCCGCCCGCGACACCGTCATCCGCGCCTACATGGCCGGCGCGATCCTAGCCCTTGCCGCCGTGTTCGCCGTGACCGTCACGGTGCAGACCGGCTTCCCGATCATCGGCGCCATCCTGTTTCCTGTCGGGTTCTGCATGCTGTATCTGCTTGGCTTCGACCTGCTGACCGGCGTGTTCGTGCTGGCACCGCTGGCCCTGATCGACAAGCGCCCG
Source organism: Acetobacteraceae bacterium (assembly GCA_050181195.1). Taxonomy (GTDB): domain Bacteria; phylum Pseudomonadota; class Alphaproteobacteria; order Acetobacterales; family Acetobacteraceae; genus Rhodopila. The sequence continues at coordinate 5,625 of JBFXDK010000006.1, forward strand.
GGCGTGACGCTGGGCGGCGTGCTGCGCAACTGGGGCCTGGTGTTCATCGGCAACTTCGGCGGTGCCCTGACCGTCGCGATCATGATGTCCTGTGTGTTCACCTTTGGCTTTTCCACCGCGCCCGACAAAGTGGGCCAGGTCATCGGCCATATTGGTGAAAGCCGCACCCTGGGCTATGCCCAATACGGCGCCGCCGGCATGCTGACCCTGTTCATCCGCGGCATGCTGTGCAACTGGATGGTGTCCACCGGTGTCGTCGGCGCCATGATCTCGACGACGGTCAGCGGCAAGGTCATCGCGATGTGGATGCCGATCATGGTGTTCTTCGCCATGACGTTTGAACATTCAATCGTCAACATGTTCCTGTTCCCGGCCGGACTGATGCTGGGCGGCCACTTCTCGATCATGGACTACCTGATCTGGAACGAAATCCCGACCGTCGTCGGCAATCTCGTCGGCGGCCTCGCGTTCACCGGCCTGACGCTCTACGCCACCCATGTCCGCACCGCGCCGAAGCGTCCGGCGCCGAAGGCCACCGGCACCGAGGCATGGGACCTGCGCTGAGCCTTTCCATCGGCCAGCATTCCGCGGCAGGGCGCAAGGCGGTCCAGCAGGACTTCCACGGCGCCCTGATCCCGGAGCCGCCCTTGCTGGTGACGAAAGGCATCGCCGTGGCGCTGGCGGACGGGATCAGCAGCAGCCCGGTCAGCCGCATCGCCAGCGAGTCGGCCGTCAAGAGCTTCCTCACCGACTACTACTGCACATCCGAAACCTGGTCGGTGAAGACCTCGGCGCAGCGGGTGATCGCCGCCACCAATGCCTGGCTGCACGCGCAGACGCGGCGCGGCCCGCATGCCCACGACGCGGATCGCGGCCATGTCTGCACCCTCACCGTCATGATCTTCAAGGCCCGCTCGGCCCACATCTTCCATATCGGCGACAGCCGCGTGTACCGCCTGGCGGGCGATGCGCTGGAACAGCTGACGACCGATCACCGCGTGGTGCTGTCGTCGCAGGAAACCTACCTGGCGCGCGCGCTGGGCATGCAGCCGCAGGTCGAGATCGACTATCAGCTGGTGCCACTGGAACCGGGCGACGTGTTCGTGCTGACCACCGACGGCGTGCATGAACATGTCGATGCCGCGACCGTCGCCGCGGCCATTCGCGCCGGCGGCGACGATCTGGACGGTGCGGCGCGGGCCGTGGCGGAGGCCGCGTTCCGGCGCGGCAGCCCGGACAATCTGACGGTGCAGATCGTGCGCGTCGATGCGCTGCCGGCGGCGGACGCGGACGACATCCTGGGCCGCATCGCCAGCCTGCCGCCACCGCCGCTGCCATCGCCGCGCGATCGCCTGGATGGGTATGAGATCATCCGCGAGCTGCACGCCAGCAGCCGCAGCCACATCTACCTGGCAAAGGAAAGCGAAACGGACACGCTGGTCGCGCTGAAGGTGCCGTCGCTCGACCTGCGGGACGACGCGGCCTATCTGCGCCGCTTCATGCTGGAAGAATGGGTGGCGCGCCGCATCAGCAGCGCGCATGTGCTGAAGGCGCGCCCGCCGCTGTCGCGCCGCGGCAGCCTTTACCTGGTAGCGGAATACGTCGATGGCCAGACGTTGCAGCAATGGGTGACCGACCATCCGCGGCCAGATCTGGAAACGGTGCGCGGGATCCTTGAGCAGATCGCCCGTGGGCTGCGCGCCTTCGACCGGCTGGAGATGCTGCACCAGGACCTGCGGCCGGCGAACGTCATGATAGACCGGTTCGGTACCGTGAAGATCATCGATTTCGGTTCGGCGCGCATTCCCGGCGTGATGGAAGCCGCCCCCGATGACGGGCAGATCCTGGGCACCGTCCAGTACACCGCGCCGGAATACCTGCTGGGCGAACCGGCAACCGAGCGGTCGGACCTGTTCTCCCTCGGCGTCATCGCCTACCAGATGCTGACGGGCGCGCTGCCCTATGGCACGCGCATGGCGGCGGCACGCACCCGGGCCCGGCAGCGCAAGGTCCCCTATGTCAGCGCGCGGCAGGTTCGGCCGGACCTGCCGGCATGGATCGACGGCGCGCTGCGCAAGGCGGTGCACCCCGACCCGGCCCAGCGTTACGAGGCGGAAACCGAGTTCCTGCGCGATCTGCGTCATCCGAACCCCGCCTTCACCGGCGCGGCGTCCCCTCCGCTGCTGGAACGCAACCCGCTGCTGTTCTGGCAGGTGCTGGCGGCGCTGCTGGCGGCGGGCAATATCGTGCTGCTGGGTCTGCGCTGAGCGGGGCCTCCGCAACGGCGGGACAGGCCGCAAGTGGCCCCGCGGAGCGCTTGCCGCTATCATCCCCCTCTCACACGGGGAGAAGCACCATGGCCACGACCACCTTCCGCGTCGGCGACGTCACCATCCACCGCGTGGTGGAACAGGAGGCGCCGTTCTTCGATCCGTTCGAGTTCTTTCCCAGCCTGACAAAGGAGGTGCTGGAGGAGAACCGCGGCTGGATGACCGATGGCGGCTACCTGGATCGGGCGACCGGACAGCTGGTGCTGTGCATCCAGTCCTACCTGGTGCAGACGCCGCACCACAACATCCTGATCGACAGCTGCGTCGGCAACCACAAGCCGCGCCCGACCCGGCCGTTCTGGAACATGATGAACACCGACCGGTTCGAGAAGAGCCTCGCCGCCACCGGCGTGTCGATCGACCAGATCGACTACGTGATGTGCACCCATCTGCATGTCGATCATGTCGGCTGGAACACCAGGCTGGAGAACGGGCGCTGGGTGCCGACCTTCCCGAAGGCGAAATATGTCTTCAGCGACCGCGAACTCGCCTACTGGACGGACGCCGAAAAGAAGGATCCGGACGCCGCGCCCTGGATCACCGACTCGGTGCTACCGATCGTGGCGGCCAGGCGCGAGGAGGTGGTGAAGAGCGACCACGCCCTGAATGATATCGTGAAACTGGTGCCGACACCCGGCCATACGATCGACCATTACGCGGTGCAGGTCGGCAAACCCGGGGCGGATGCGGTGATCACCGGCGACATGATCCACTCGGCCATCCAGGCCCGTTACCCCGAACTGGGCATGCGCGCGGACTACAGTTCGCCACAGGCGGGCGAGTCGCGGCGCAAGCTGTTCGGCTGCCTGTGCGATACGTCCACGCTGGTATGTACGGGGCACTTCCCCTCGCCGTCCGCGGGCCGGATCAAGCGCTGGAACGACGCGTTCGATTTCGAGCCGATCTGAACGGGTCCTGCGATCGCGGGGTGGTGGCGCACCCGCGGCCTGGCCTATCCTTGGCGGGAAACCCACCCAAGCGGGAGGCCCGCATGGACGGCAACGCCGTCGATTGGTTCCTCGACCGCCACCTGCGCGAGGGCGCGGGCGGGCGGATCGCCTTCACCGATCCCTGGCGCAGCCTGACCTATGCGGCGCTGGCCGAGGAGACGCGGCGTTTCGCCTCGGCCCTGGACATCGCCGGCATCGGACGGGAGCGACGCGTCGCGCTGCTGCTGCTGGACACGGTGGATTTCCCGATTGCCTTCTGGGGCTGCCTGCGGGCCGGCGTTGTGCCGGTGCCCGTCAACACGCTGCTGCCGGCCGATATCGTCGCCTACATCCTGGCGGACAGCCGAGCGGAGGCGGTGGTGGGATCGGGGGCGGTGCTGGCGGGGTTGGGAGAGGCACTGGGCGCCGCCCAACTGCGTCGCATTGTGGTGTCGAACCCCGACGGATCGGCGGCGCAGCGCCTGGACGGCAGGCGGTGGATCGGATTCGGGGATTTCCTGGCCGGCGGTGACCCGGATACGGTCGCGATGGATGCCTCACCCGACGAGGTGGCGTTCTGGCTGTATTCGTCCGGGTCCACCGGCGCGCCGAAGGGTGTGCGGCACGTGCATGCCAGCCTGCGGCACACGGCGGACACCTATGCCGCGGGGGTGCTGGGCATCCGGCCCGATGACGTGATGTTCTCGGCCGCCAAGGCGTTCCATGCCTACGGGCTGGGCAACAGCCTGACCTTCCCGATGTCGGTCGGGGCATCGGCCGTGTTCCTGCCGGACCGCCCGACGCCGGACGCGGTGCTGGGGATGATGGAGCAGCACCGCCCGACGATGTTCGGTGGCATCCCCACGCTGTATGCCGGGCTGCTGGCGAATCCGATGATCCGCCCGGGCGCGGGCTCCGACCGGCTGCGCTGCTGCATTTCCGCCGGCGAGGCGCTGCCCGAGGATATCGGTCAGCGCTGGCGCGCGCAGGTGGGGGTCGACATCCTGGACGGCATTGGCTCGACCGAGATGCTGCACATCTTCATCAGCAACCGCCCGGACGACGTGCGCTATGGCACCAGCGGCAAGCCGGTGCCGGGCTACGAGGCGATGGTGGTGGATGAGCACGACCGCCCGGTGCCGCATGGCGAGGAGGGCGAACTGATCGTGCGCGGCCCGAGCTCGGCGGACGGGTACTGGAACCAGCGCGCGAAGAGCCGGCGCACGTTCCGCGGCGAATGGACCTATACCGGCGACACCTATACCCGGGACGCCGAAGGGTATTTCCGCTTCCGCGGGCGCACCGACGAGATGCTGAAGGTGAGCGGGATCTGGGTGTCGCCGTTCGAGGTGGAGGAGGCGCTGATTGCGCATCCCACGGTGCTGGAAGCGGCGGTGGTGGGCAGGCAGGACCGCGACGGGCTGATCAAGCCAAAGGCATTCGTCGTGCTGCGCGAGCCGGGCGCCGCACCGGATGGGCTGGCGGCGGCACTGCAGCAGCATGTGAAGGACCGGATCGGCGTGTGGAAATATCCGCGCTGGGTGGAGTTCGTGGACGGGCTGCCGAAGACGGCCACCGGCAAGATCCAGCGCTTCCGGCTGAAGGAAGTGCCGGAACCGCGATGAGGCGGGACGCGATCACGCTGGACGGGCGGCGGCTGGAAATGGCCTGGTGGGGGCCGGGGGGCGATCAGGCGCCGACGCTGGTGTTCCTGCATGAAGGCCTGGGCAGCGTCGAGCTGTGGCGCGACGTGCCGGAGCGGCTGGCGGCGATGACGGAGTGGGGGGCGTTCGCCTATTCGCGTTTCGGCTATGGGCGGTCCTCCCCGACGCCGCTGCCGCGTCCGATGACGTATATGCAGGAAGAGGCGCTGGACGTGCTGCCGCGCGTGCTGGACGCGGCGGGGATCCGGCGCGCGGTGCTGGTGGGGCATTCCGACGGCGGCTCGATCGCGGCGATCCATGCCGGCGGCACGCAGGATCCGCGGCTGCTGGGGATCGTGATGATGGCGGCGCATTTCTTCGTGGAGGACATCAACATCGCCGCCATCCGGGAGATCCGCGAGACCTACCGGCAGGGCGATCTGCGCCGCCGGCTCGCGCGCTATCACGACGACGTGGACAATGCGTTCGAGGGCTGGAACGGCGCCTGGCTGGATCCGCGATTCCGCGCGTTCGACATCACCGGTTTCGTAGAGAAAATCCGCGTGCCGATGCTGGCCTTACAGGGGGCGGATGATCCCTATGGGACCGAGGCGCAGCTGGCGGTGCTGGACCGGCACGCGCGCGTGTCGGTGGAGACGCGGCTGCTCGCCGGTGCGCGCCACGCGCCGCATTTGGAAGCCGCGCCGGAAACCCTGGCGGCGATCGTCGGGTTCGTGCTGGACCGCAAGGCGGAGTTGCAGCCGTGATCGATTTTCGTACCGACCCCTCCCGCTATCGCCATTGGAAACTGTCCTTCGATGGGCCGGTGGCGACGCTGTGGATGGATGTCGATCCCGCCGGCGGGCTGATGAGCGACTATGAGCTGAAGCTCAATTCCTATGACCTGGGCGTGGATATCGAACTGGCGGACGCGGTGCAGCGGCTGCGGTTCGAGCATCCCGACATCCGCACGGTCGTGCTGCGTTCGGCCAAGGACAACGTGTTCTGCGCCGGCGCCAATATCCGCATGCTGGCCGGCGCGACCCATGCGCACAAGGTGAATTTCTGCAAGTTCACCAATGAAACCAGGCTGGCGATCGAGGAAGCGAGCGCGGAGTCCGGCCAGCGCTGGCTGGCGGCGATCAGCGGCAGCGCGGCCGGCGGCGGATATGAACTGGCGCTGGCGGCGGACCATATCATGCTGATCGACGACCGCCGCTCCACCGTGTCCCTGCCGGAATTGCCGCTGCTGGCGGTGCTGCCAGGCACCGGCGGGCTCACGCGCGTGACCGACAAGCGCAAGGTCCGGCGCGACCTGGCGGATGTGTTCTGCACGACGGAGGAAGGCGTGCGCGGACGGCGCGCCGTGGACTGGCGGCTGGTGGACGAGGTGGTGCCGCCGTCGTCGTGGGAGGATCGGGTGGCGGCGCGGGCGCGGGCGATGGCCGCGCTGTCGGACCGGCCGGAGGGCGCGCGGGGGATCGTGCTGGTGCCTGTCATGCGCGAGGTGACGGCGGATGCGATCCGCTATGGGTCTGTGCAGGTGTTGATGCAGCGCGCGGAAGGGCGGGCCACGGTCACGATTCGGGGGCCGGAGGGCGGGCCGGCGGACCTGGCCGGCATGCACGAAGCGGGATCGGCGTTCTGGCCGCTGGCCATGGCCCGGGAACTGGACGACGCGATCCTGCATCTGCGGCTGAACGAACCGGAACTCGGGCTCGTGGTGTTCCGCAGCGAGGGCGATGCCGCCGCGGTGCTGCTGGCCGATTCGCTGCTGGCCCAGAACGCCGGCGACTGGCTGGTGCGGGAGATCCGGCTGCTGCTGCGGCGTGTATTCAAGCGTATCGACATGACGTCCCGCAGCCTGGTGACCTTGATCGAACCGGGCAGCTGCTTTGCCGGGTTCCTGGCGGAGCTGGTGTTCGCCGCCGACCGTGCGGTGATGCTGGCGGGCACGCAGGGCGGCGGCAACCGCGTGGCGGCGCTGCATCTGTCGGCGCTGAATTTCGGCGCGTTTCCGATGGGCAACGGGCTGACGCGGCTGGGCACGCGGTTCCTGGGCGCACCGGAGAGCCTGGTGGCGGCGGAGGCCCGGGCCGGGGAGGCGCTGGAGGCCGAGGAGGCAGAGGCGCTGGGTCTTGTCACCTTCGCCTATGACGAGGTGGACTGGGACGACGAGGTGCGGCTGCTGCTGGAGGAGCGCGCCTCGTTCTCGCCCGACGCGCTGACGGGGCTCGAGGCGAATCTGAGGTTTGCCGGGCCGGAGACGATGGAGACGCGGATCTTCGGGCGGCTGACGGCGTGGCAGAACTGGATTTTCCAGCGGCCGAACGCGGTGGGGGAGACGGGGTCGTTGAAGCGATACGGGTCCGGGGTACGGGCGGAGTTCGACCGGGGACGGGTTTGAGGTTCGGGTGACCGAAGGGCTTGGCGTTCGCGCTCGATTGAGCATATGAATTGCTCAAAGGAGCAATTTCGATGTCCGCCTCCCTGCCATCGACCCGGGCCGCGCCGACACGAAAGGCCAGACGTGTCGCCGGGGAGCTGTCGTATCTTGGTGTGTACCGTGCTTCACCGCTGGAGCGTATCGCCGCCATCAAGCGCGGCCTGCGCGCGACGGAGGCAAAGCGGATCATCGCAGATCTGGCGATTGGGCAAGGCGCGGCGCTGAAATCGCTGAATCTGTCGCCGGCGACACTCAACAAGAAGGCGAAGCACGACCAGACGCTGTCGCCAGCGGAAAGTGAGCGCGTCATCGGGATCGCCCGGCTGGTGGGCCAGGTGGAGGCGATCGTCCAGGAGTCCGGCGACCCTGAAGGCTTCGACGCCACCGGATGGATGTCGCGCTGGCTGCAGGAATCTCTGCCGGCTTTGGGCGGTGCCCGCCCCATCGATCTGATGGACACGATGGAAGGCCAGGCCCTGGTATCGGTGGCGCTGGCGCGGATTCAAAGCGGCGCCTACGTGTGAGCCGCATCGTCTGGCGGATCGCAATCGACACGCCGGACTATGAGGCGGACGATCTGTCCGGAGAAGGCGCGAAAAGGACCGGGGGCCGCTGGAATACACAGGATCTGCCCGTCGTCTATGCGTCGGAAACCCGCGCCTTGGCCTGCCTGGAAACAGTGGTGCACCTGAACGCGGGCGGCCTGCCGCTCAACCGTTATCTCGTGGCTGTGACGATCCCGGACGACGTCTGGGCGGGTGCGGAAACGCAGACAGCCGCCAGCCTGCCCGTCGGCTGGGATGCCGAACCAGCTGGACAGGTCAGCATCCGCTTCGGCACGGACTGGCTGCGGTCGGCGCGGTCCGCCTTGCTGCTGGTCCCCTCGGTGATCGTTCCCGAGGAGTCCAACGTTCTGATCAATCCCCGCCATGCCGGGGCGCCGCGGATCACCGCGGCCAGGGTCCGGAAGTGGGTCTACGATCCGCGGCTTGCCAAACCCATGTAACCATGGGCAGCGTCCCGCGGTAGACTGTGCGCGGCCCACGAGACAACCGTCCGGCAGCCAAGCAGCCCAAAGGTGCCCCATGTCCGACCTGTCCCAGATCGACTACGACGGCCTGATCCCCAACAATGTGGGCCTGGCCGAGGACGCGCGCGTGCGCAAGGCGCTGGAAACCTGGCATCCCGGCTATATCGACTGGTGGAAGCAGATGGGACCCGAGGGGTTCCAGGACACGCCGGTCTATCTGCGCACCGCGGTCGGCGTTGGCAGCGAGGGCTGGGCGAAGTTCGATTTCGTCCGCATGCCGGAGTACCGCTGGGGCGTGCTGCTGGCGCCGAAATTCGAAGGCCGCACCATCCCGTTCGGCGCGCACAAGGGCGAACCCGCCTGGCAGGAGGTACCCGGCGAGTACCGCGCCCTGCTGCGCCGCCTGCTGGTGATCCAGGGAGACACCGAACCTGCGAGCGTCGAACAGCAGCGCCATCTCGGCGCCACCGCGCCGTCGCTCTACGACCTGCGCAACCTGTTCCAGGTGAATGTCGAGGAAGGCCGGCATCTCTGGGCCATGGTCTACCTGCTGCAGAAGTATTTTGGCCGCGACGGACGCGAGGAGGCCGAGGAACTGCTGCACCGCCGCTCCGGCGACCAGGACAGCCCGCGCATGCTGGGCGCGTTCAACGAACGCACGCCGGACTGGCTGTCGTTCTTCATGTTCACCTTCTTCACCGACCGTGACGGCAAGATGCAGCTGGCGGCGCTGGCGCAGTCCGGCTTCGATCCGCTGTCGCGCACCTGCCGGTTCATGCTGACCGAGGAAGCGCACCACATGTTCGTGGGCGAAACCGGCGTGCAGCGGGTGATCCAGCGCACCGCCGAGGCGATGCAGGCGGCCGGCATCGACGACCCGTATGACATCGCGCGGATCCGCGCCCTGGGTGTCATCGACCTGCCGACGATCCAGAAGAAGGCCAATTTGCACTTTTCCCTGACGCTGGACCTGTTCGGCAACGAGATCAGCACCAACGCGGCGAACGCGTTCAACGCCGGGATCAAGGGCCGTTATCGCGAGGATCGCCTGACCGACGACCACCAGCTGCTGTCGGCGACCTATCCGGTGCTGCGCCTGAAGGAGGGCGCGATTGTGCAGGAGGATGTGCCGGCGCTGTCGGCGCTGAACATGCGCCTGCGCGACGATTTCGTAGCGGACACCGAAGCCGGCATCGCGCGCTGGAACCGCGTGCTGGAGAGAACGGGCGTGGCGTTCCGCATGCGCCTGCCGCATGTCGCCTTCAACCGCCGCATCGGCGAGTTCTCGGCGGTGCACGCCGATACCGAGGGCCGGGTTCTGACGCCGGCGGAGTGGGCGGCGCGGGTGGACGAGATGCTGCCGACCACGGACGACAACCTGTTCATTGCCGGGCTGATGACCGCGTGCCAGGGGCGCGGGCAATACGCGGGCTGGATCGCGCCGCCGCGCATCGGGATCGACAATAAGCCCGGGGATTTCGAATACGTGCGCCTGGCGGAGTAGCGGCCGGGGCCGACTGCGTGCGACCTCGGATCGTCTCGCAGCGCCCCAGCCCATTGGCCGCCACGACACGCCATCTCGTCGTCGGCACCAATGCCCTCGCTTCGGACGCGGCGTTGCGGTCACGCCCCGAAGCCGCGCAGCGGTGCGCCGCCGGGCGCAGGGCTTGACGGCAAGGCCGGCGGCCGGAGGACAATCAAACGCGCCGTCGTGACGAAACCGGGGACAGGCTGCCCCTACGTCAGCGCCTGGATCATCGTCCTGACGCGCGGATACACCTCCCGCGCCCAGCGGGAGCCGCTGAACACGCCGTAATGCCCGACGCCGGTCTGCAGATGGTGGCGCTTCTGGCTGATGCGCAGGCCCGTGCACAGATCCAGCGCCGCCATGGTCTGGCCGACGGCGCAGATATCGTCGCGCTCCCCTTCCACGGTCATGATCGCGGTACGGCGGATCGCCTGCGGACGCACGGTCTCGCCATGCCAGGTCAGCCTGCCCAGCGGCAGGTCGTGGTCCTGGAACACGCGCTGCACGGTTTCCAGGTAGAACTCGGCCGGCAGGTCCATCACCGCGCCGTATTCGGCGTAGAATTTCCGGTGCGCGGCGGCATTGTCCACATCGCCGCCCACCATGGCGCGAAAATGCCCCAGATGCGCCGACAAATGCCGGTCGAGGTTCATGCTCATGAACGCCGCAAGTTGCACGAACCCGGGATACACGCGGCGGTGGGCGCCCTTGAAGCGCCACGGGACGGTGGCGATCAGGTTCTTCTCGAACCAGCTGATCGGGCGCGATTTCGCGAGGTGATTCACCTTGGTCGGGTTGACGCGCGTATCGATCGGCCCGGCCATCAGCGTCAGGCTGCGGGGCTGGGCCCGATCGCCGGCCTGGGCCATTACGGCCGTCGCGGCCAGCGCGGCGACGGCGGGCTGGCAGACCGCGACCATATGGGCGCCGGGGCCAAGGACACGCTGGAAGCGGATCAGGTGGTCGACATAGGCATCGAAGCCGAACGTCCCGGCCGACAGCGGGATGTCGCGGGCATTCTTCCAGTCGGTGATATAGACGTCGTGCTCGGGCAGCATCACGGCAATGGTACCACGCAGCAGCGTGGCAAAATGTCCGGACATCGGCGCCACCAGCAGCACGCGCGGCTGCGGTTCCGCGATGTCCTTGCGAAAGTGCAAAAGCGTGCCGAACGGCGTGTCGTCCGCCGCCTCCTCGGTGACGCCCACCAGGTCGTCGCCGATACGGACCGACTGGAAGCCGAACTCCGGCCGGTGGTGGGTCAGGGCGCTTTCCACCAGCAGGTTGCACGCCGCCCCGAAATGCCGCAGCGCAGCCGGGCCATGGCCGTTCAGGTCCCAGATCCGCGCCAGGCTGGCGCCGGCACGGGCGACGGTACGCAGCGGCAGCAGCAGATCGGCGTGCGCCTGATAAACCTGGTACATCATCCCGTCACGCGCCGCACCGGCGAGCGGAAGCCGTCCGCAAAGCCATCACTAATCCTCGCCATCCCGGCACCATGACTGTTATATTGCATCGCAGCATCGCAATGCACGAGGAAGATGTCACTATGGAGGGCGCGACGCTCCTGATCAGCAGCAAGAACTATTCCTCCTGGTCGCTTCGTGGGTTCCTGCTGGCCCGCCTGGCCGGCCTGGTTTTCGAGGAAAAGGTGGTCGATCCCGACGATCCCATGAATCGCGCGGAATTGCTGATGCAGTCGTCCTCAATCCGGATTCCCTGCCTGATGCATGACGGCGTCACTGTATGGGATACGCTGGCGATCGCGGAATACCTGAACGAAACATTTCCGCAGGCCGGCATGCTGCCGAAAGATCGCGTGGCCCGCGCGTGCTGCCGCTCGATCTCGGGGGAGATGCATTCGGGCTTCACCGCGCTGCGCGAGGCGCTGCCGATGAACCTGCGGCTGTACCGGCCGGGCTTCACCGTGTGGTCGGCGGTGCAGGCGGATATCGACCGGATCACCGAGATCTGGCGGGAATGCCTGGGCACCTGGAAAGGCCCGTTCCTGTTCGGTCGCACGTGCACCATCGCCGATGCCATGTACGCGCCGGTGGTCACACGGTTCCGCAGCTACGACATCGCGCAGGATGACATCTGCGAGCGTTATTGCCAGCAGATCATGGCCTGGCCGCCGATGCGGGAGTGGTACGCCGCGGCGCAGAAGGAACCGGAACAGATCGACGAGCTCGATATCGAATTCTGACCCATGCGTCGTCTCCGGGTGTGCCCCGGAGACGACGGCCATCCCTACAGCACCGCCTCGGCCACCACGCGCATCGCCTCCACGCTCGCGCCCTTCAGCACCATGGTGCCGACATGCCCAGCCTTGGCGCAGTCCTTCCAGGCCGCCAGGCGATCCTTGATCCGGTCCGCCGGTCCGACCAGCGAGATTTCGTCCACCAGCGCATCCGGCACCAGCGCCGCGGCCTCGGCGCGCTTGCCGTCCAGGTACAGGTCCTGGATCGTCTTCGCTTCGCCCTCGTAGCCCATCTGCACGGCGACGTCGTTGTAGTAGTTCTTTTTCCGTGCCCCCATGCCGCCGATATAAAGCGCGAGTTCTGGCTTGATCGCATCGCGGCAGGCCTGCAGGTCCGGCCCCATCTTGGCGCGCACATAGGGCGCGACGTCGAAATTCGACAGGTCCGCGGGCCTGCCGGCCTTCCTGCGGCCTTCAACCGTCGGCACGGTCACGATCTCCGGCCGTTCCGGGGAATAGAAGATCGGCAGGTTGCCGTCCGCCACCTCCCCCGAGTTGCGCAGCCCGGCCGGGGTGATCGAGGCGGTGAAGAACCGCACATCCGGACTTCCATGCGCGATCGACCGCAGTGCTCGCCCCATGCCCGAAGCCTGCGGGCCGGTAAGCGGAATATCATAGTGCTCGCCATGGAACTCCAGCGGCTTCTCGCGCGCCAGCACCTGTTTGATGATGGCGATGTATTCCTTGGTGCGGGTCATCGGCTTGCCGAACGGCACGCCGTGCCAGCCTTCGACCACCTGCGGACCCGAGGCGCCGACGCCGCAGATGAAACGGTTACCGGACAGCGCCTGCAATGAGATCACGGTCATCGCCGCGCAGGCCGGAGTGCGTGCGGGCATCTGCATGATACCCGTGCCGGCGTGGATCTTCGTGGTGCGCGCCAGGATCCAGGCGACCGGGGTCACCGCGTCGGTGCTGTAGGCCTCGCCGGTCCAGACCTGGGAGAAACCCAGGCGTTCGGCCTCCAGGACCCGGTCCATGTCGAGCTTCGGGTGCGGTCCGGACATGTCGACGGTGATGCCGAGGCGCATGGGATGTCTCCTGCGGGTTATGTTCTGCTGTGCCTAGCGTGACGGACCCGGCGGGGAGGTCAATAGTGCGTTCACGCCTCTGCCAGCCACGCCGCCACATCCGTCGTCCCCGGATCCGGCACCGACCCGGGCAGGATCCCATCGATCGTCGCCGGCAGACGTTGACGGGCTCGGCGAAGGATGCGGGCCATGTCGATCCTCTGGCGCATCGAGGGCGAGAACGCATCCGCGGCCTCCTGCCGGAAGCGGATTTCCTTCTCCCGCCAGTGCGGTACCTCGGCGGAGTCGGGCCAGCATCGTTGCTTCAGCCAATGGGCCACCGCCTGTGTCAGCAGGGCTTCACAGGCGCGCAGTTCGCTCCGACCCACTGCTTCGATCTCCTCGCCGATATTCGGCCAGTCCAGGTCACGATCGTCCACACGCTCCCCGGCCGCCAGGCGACGCAGCAATGCCGCCTGGCGTTCGCTCCACAGCAGGATGTCCTCCTCGTACAGATCGCCCATGCCTCGCTCTCCGGTGCGGACGATTGCCAATGTGGGACGCTTAATCCAGTTTCGACAACACCCCGTCGCGGAACCGGTGCATGTTGTCGATCGTGCCCTGCAGGCTCTGCGCGGCGCCGTAGCCGAATAGCCGGACATCCAACGCACTCACGCCCTGATCGCGCAGAGCCTTGATGTCACCGACCCAGTCGGCATCGCCGCCGGTGAACAGCTCCGCCTCGCCCTCGACCGACCCGCGCGGCCGCACCCCGGGCCCGGACAGCACGCGATAGGCCAGCGCGATCTCCTTCGGGTCCCGCCCGCCGCGGGCGCAGAAGCCGTGGAACCGCTCGACGCCCTTCCGGAACAGGCCCAGCGTGTTCATCGGGTGCTGCGGATTTGTGCCGACGGGGTACCAGCCATGGGCATAGCGCACGGTACGCCGCAGGGCGGGCGCGCTCTCTCCGCCCACCCAGATCGGGATCGGGTTCTGCGCCGGCTTCGGCGTGAACACCACGTCGTCAAACTTGACATACTTGCCGTCGAATTTCGGCTCATCCGCGGTCCAGAGCTCGCGGCAGGCGGCCATCCATTCATCCGTCACCGCGCCGCGATCATCGAAAGGGGCGGCGCCGATCGCCTCGAACTCCTCGCGGCACCAGCCGACGCCGATCCCCAGCGTCAGCCGTCCCTTGGATAGATAGTCGATGGTGGACAGCAGCTTCGCGGTCAGTACCGCCGGGCGATGCGGCACCACCATCACCGACAGCACGAAGCGCAGCTTCTTCGTCAGCGCGGCGATATAGGCGGTGGTCGCCAACTGCTCCAGCCAGGCGGCCGAGGCACCGGCGGGGAACTCGCCAGTACCGGTATACGGGTACTTTGATTCGAGGTTCCGCGGCACCATGATGTGGTCGCTGACGGTGACATAGTCGAAGCCCAGCGCCTCGCCCTCGGTCACGATGCGGGTCAGGCTGTCCGGCTCGATCAACGGGCCGGACGTGGGGACATTGAAGCCGATCTGCATGGCGCGTCTGCCTCCGTGTTCGTTTCCGGAGCCAGCGGGCATCAGGGCGCCCGGCCTGTCAACCGCCACCCGCCCTGGTTCGTCGCCCGATCGCGGGAACGCCTCTGGGGGTAGGGCGCAGCCACAGGCGGCCCGGATCGAGGCCGACGTTCGGCCGGCCGATCACGGTGACGAAAGACGCACAATTCCAGGAATAGCTTTATCTTGATGAAGAAAGTATCGCGCGTTCGCCGATAAAGGGCCGCTCGCGTTCGGCAGGAGGCGGCCATGTTCCGTATGCTCACCCACGCATTTCAACGCCCACTCGTGGGCCTTCTGATCGCCACCTTCGCACTGGGCTGCGCGACGACCGTCCATGCGACCGGTGCCCAGCTCCCTCCGGGCTATCTGAGCACCCGGGGCGCGCAGATCGTCGATTCCGAGGGCATTCCGGTGCGCATCGCCGCCATCGGCTGGAACGGCGCCGACAGTGCCGGCAACGTGCCGCTGGGCCTGCAGTTCATCGGCTACAAGGCGACGATGCGGCAGATGGTCGCCGCCGGGTTCAACACGGTGCGGATCGCGCTGAACGACCGCGTGCTGACCGAACTGCCGCGTCGCGATGCGATCAATCCCCGTCACAACCCCGACCTGGTCGGGCTTACCGCCGTCCAGGTGCTGGACCGGATCGTCGCGTATGCCGGGCGGATCGGCCTCCGGGTCATCCTGGACCACCACAACAACGAGGGCGGCCTGGGTCCGCACCGGGTCGGCGGCCAGCAGGGCAACGGTCTGTGGTTCGATCGCGGCCCGGGCAGCACGAACGAGGATATGGGCGACGGCACCGGCAATCCGGGAACGGTCACGGCAGCCGATTTCCTGCGCAACTGGGTTGCGCTCGCACGCCGCTACGCGGGCGATGCGACGGTGATCGGCTTCGATCTGCACAACGAACCCTCCCCGGGGCCGAAGGGCAACGGGATCAACTGGGGGGAAGGCGGCCCCACCGACGTGCACGCGATGTGCACCGCGGTCGGCAGTGCCATCCAGGCGGTGAACAGCGGCCCACTGATCATCTGCCCGGCCTTTCAGGACTATGCCGGGGGCATGCCGGAAGGCGATCTGCGCGGCGTCGCGGCAAAGCCGGTGGTGCTGCCGGTTACCAATAAAGTCGTCTATACAGTGCACAGCTTTCCAGGCGAGATATCGGGCGTCAGCGCCGATTCCGGGCCGGCGGCGATCGCACGCATGAACCGCGCATGGGGTTATCTCATTACCAACGACATCGCCCCGGTCTTCGTCGGACAGATGGGCAGTTCGATGCTAACGAAACAAAGCCGAGCATGGGCGAGGACGCTGCTGGACTATATGGAGGGGGTGGCGGAGGGTGGCCCGCGGTTCAGCGGCGACCAGCAACCGGTCTCCGGCGGGTGGTGGGTCTGGGGTTCCTGGCCCGGGCATGTGCCGCAGGGCGTGCTGCACAGCGGCTGGGATCCTAGGACCAACGGACTGGATAGCGAACAGCGTGAGGCATGGAAGCGCCTGCTGTACACGCCATCGCCAAGAGTGCCCCGGACCGTCGCGCCGACCCCGGTTTCCGCCGCGCGCGGTGCCCGTCCGGGATAGATCCTTCTCGCGCCCCGTACCGGCCGTTGGAAGGCAGGTACGGGGCGGATTGCCTGGTGTGGTTATTTTACCTTCGCTATTACCTCATCGCGGAAGCGCTTCATGTTATCCAGCGTCGCTTCCAGCGTCGGACCGAACAGGCCGGCATCGAAGGAGGTCACGCCGACCTCCGCCAGCGCCTTGATATCGCCGATCCAATCCGCCGCGGCGCCGGTGAACAGTTTCCGCTCGCCATCCACCATGCCCTTCGGCTGGGCTGACGGGTTCGAGGAGACGCGATAGGCCAGTCCCACCGCGTTCGGGTCCCGCCCGGCCTTCGCCGTCAGGTCCCGCAGCTTGGCGACCCCGCCCTTGAACCGCGTCAGCGTGTCCATCGGAAAGGATGGGTTGGTGCCAATCGGATACCAGGCGTCGCCATAGCGCGCGGTGCGCCGCAACGCCGGCCCGCTCTCGCCGCCGATCCATATCGGGATCGGCCGCTGCACCGGCTTGGGCGGGAACAGCACGTCCTTGAACGTCACGTATTTCCCGTCGAAGGACGGGGTATCGTTCGTCCACAACTCCTTGCAGACGGCCATCCATTCATCCGTCACGGCGCCGCGTTCGGCGAAGGGCGGCGCGCCGATGGCCAGGAACTCCTCCTCGCACCAGCCGACGCCAATGCCCAGCGTAATGCGGCCTTTCGACAGGAAATCCAGGCTTGCCAGGATCTTCGCCGTCAGCACCGCCGGGCGGTGCGGCACGACCATGACCGATGTGACAATACGCAGCTTCGACGTGGATGCGGCGATGAAGGTCGCGGCCGTCAGCTGCTCCAGCCGCGCGGCGGCGGCGCCAGAGGGAAATTCCCCGGAATCGGTATAGGGATAGCGGGAGGCGATCGCGGTCGGGATCATCACATGGTCGCTGACCGTGACATAGTCGAAGCCCATGGCCTCGGCCTCGGTCGCGATGCGGACCAGGCTGTCGGGTGCGATCAAGGGGCCGCTCGTCGGGGCGCTGCAACCGATCTGCATCATGTTCCTCCCGCTTGTGTTTCGGCGAATTGCGCTATGGGGAGCGATAGCACACGATGGCGGCGAAGGTGGCAACGGGGAGGGCGCCGGTGCAGTTCGGAATCCATATCGGCACACGCGGCTGCATGGTGACGCGGGAGGCGCTGCTGGCCTTCGCCACGGCGGCCGAGGCACAGGGCTACGACATCCTGGGCGTGGCGGACCACGTGGTGGCGCCGGTGACGACGGCGGTGCGCTATCCCTATACCGAAGACGGGATCTGGCCTGGCGCGCCCACCGGCCAGTGCATGGACACGCTCGGCGTGCTGGCGTTCCTGGCCGGCTGCACGCGCCGGGTGAAGCTGCTGACCTCGGTCATCGTGGTGCCGCACCGTCAGCCGGTGCTGACGGCCAAGCTGTTCGCGACCGCCGACGTGCTGTCGGGCGGGCGGGTGATCGCGGGCGTGGGCGCGGGCTGGATGCCCGAGGAATTCGCGGCCCTCGGCACGCCGCCCTTTGCCGAACGCGGCGCCGTGACCGACGAATACATCACCGCCTGGAAGACGCTGTGGACGCAGGACCGGCCGGAGATGCATGGCAAGTATGCGTCGTTCGAAAACGTGGTGTTCGAGCCGAAGCCGGTGTCGAACCCGATCCCCATCTGGGTCGGCGGCGAAAGCCCCCGCTCGCTGCGCCGTGTCGTCGAGCATGGCGATGCCTGGTACCCGGTGTCGAACAACGCGCAGGTGCTGCTGAACACGCCCGAACGTCTGAAGGCCGGCATCGAGCGGCTGCACCGGGCGGCGGAGAAGCGCGGACGCGACCCGTCCTCCATCGACATCGCCTATGTCTGGTTCATGCCGCCATCCTGGCGCGAGCGGCCGGGACCGGATGGCGGACGCCTGATGTTCAGCGGCGGCGGGGATGCTATGCTGGAGGATGTGGCAGCGCTGGAAGCCCTGGGCGTGCGGCACTGCCTGTTCTACCTGCAGCGGCCGACGATCGAACAGACGCTGGAGCTGCAGCAGCGCTTCGCCGAGGACGTGATACGGAAGGTGGGATGACCCGTCGAAACGGCTTGGCGGCCAGCGGCCGCCGCATCGGTCTGTCCGGCCGCACGCCGGCATGTCTCGCCGAGAACCGACCCTGGATGATGACCAGGGACCACGGAAGGACAACCGACCTCGCCCCTTCAATTCGGACAATCGCCCCATGACCGATCCTGCCTGGCTGCTTTCGGCCCCCCTGCCCGACCTGATGGCGGCCGCGTCCCTGCGGCGCGACGCGGCCTATGGGCGGCTCGTGTCCTTCTCGCGCAAGGTCTTCATCCCGCTGACCAAGCTGTGCCGGGATGTCTGCCATTACTGCACCTTCGCCGAGACGCCGAAGCCCGGAAAGCCGGCGTACCTGTCGAGGGAGGAGGTGCTGGCGATCGCCCGCGCCGGCCAGGCGGCTGGCTGCACCGAGGCGCTGTTCACCCTGGGCGACAAGCCCGAACTCCGCTACCGCGCGGCGCGGGAGGCGCTGGACGCGCTGGGGCACAAGACGACCATCTCCTACCTGCGGGAGATGTGCGAGGCGGTACTGAAGGAAACCACGCTGCTGCCGCATGTGAACCCGGGGGTGATGACCAGCGACGAGATCGCGTCGCTGCGCGAGGTGTCCGCCAGCCAGGGTGTGATGCTGGAATCCACCAGCACCCGCCTGTGCGAACCAGGCGGCGTCCACTACGGCTCCCCCGACAAGCACCCGGAAGCTCGTCTGGAAACCCTGCGGCTCGCCGGCGAACTGGCCGTGCCCTTCACCACCGGCATCCTGATCGGCCTCGGCGAGACGCGCGAGGAACGGCTGGAGGCGCTGACCGCGATCCGCGACCTGCACGCGCAGTACGGCCACATCCAGGAAGTGATCGTGCAGAACTTCCGTGCCAAGCCCTTCACCAAGGCGGCGGGCGCGGATGAGCCGGACCTGAACGACCTGTGCTGGACCATTGCCGCAGCGCGGCTGATCCTGCCGGACGACGTGCATGTGCAGGCACCGCCGAACCTCTCGCCCGGCGTGTATGAACGGCTGATCGGCGCGGGGATCGATGACTGGGGCGGCGTGTCGCCCGTGACGATCGACCATGTGAACCCGGAAGCGCCGTGGCCGGAACTGGACAGACTCGCGCGCCGCACCGCCGAAATGGGCAAGGTCCTGGTCGCTCGTCTGCCGGTCTACCCGGCCTGGATCGCCGATATCGAGCG
This sequence comes from Acetobacteraceae bacterium, assembly GCA_050181195.1. GTDB lineage: Bacteria > Pseudomonadota > Alphaproteobacteria > Acetobacterales > Acetobacteraceae > Rhodopila. The sequence continues at coordinate 25,177 of JBFXDK010000006.1, forward strand.
CTGGGTGGCGCCCAGGGTGGCGCCGCGCGTCCGGCAGTCGGCGGATGCGGAAGGCTGGGCGCGGGATGATGCCTGGGCGCCGGGCGTGCCGGTGGAGCCGGTGCACAGGCCGGCGCTGCTGACCACCGTCGATCCGGCGATCGAGGCGGCGCTGGCCAAGGCGACGTCCGGGCAGCGCCTGGACGAGGCCGAGATCGTGCGCCTGTTCGCGGCACGCGACGTGGACTACGACCGGGTGACGACGGTCGCCGACGAGTTGCGGCAGGCGGTGAGCGGCGACGTGGTCCGTTACGTTGTCAACCGCAACATCAACTACACGAATATCTGCTACTACCGCTGCAAGTTCTGCGCCTTCTCCAAGGGCAAGACGCACGAGGCGCTGCGCGGCACGCCCTATGACCTGGACATGTCGGAAATCGTCCGCCGCTCGGTCGAGGCGTGGGAGCGGGGCGCGACCGAGGTGTGCCTGCAAGGCGGCATCCATCCCGACTACACCGGCAACACGTACATAAAGATCTGCGAGGCGATCAAGAAAGCGGTGCCGGGCATGCACATCCATGCCTTCTCGCCGCTGGAAGTCACGCAGGGCGCGGCGACGCTGGGCAAGCCGATCCCGGAGTTCCTGGCGGAACTGAAGGCGGCGGGGCTGGGGACGTTGCCCGGCACGGCGGCGGAAATCCTGGACGACGAGATCCGTGCCATCATCTGCCCCGACAAGATCAACACCGCCGAATGGGTGCATGCGATCCGGTCCGCACATCAGCAGGGCCTGCCCACTACGTCCACCATCATGTATGGACATGTGGAAGGGCCGCTGAACTGGGCGCGGCATCTTCTGGTGCTGCGCGACCTGCAGGAACAGACCGGCGGGTTCACGGAATTCGTGCCCCTGCCCTTCGTGCACATGGAAGCGCCGATGTATCTGCGCGGTCTCGCCCGCAAGGGACCGACGCTGCGCGAAGCCGTGCTGATGCACTCGGTCGCTCGGCTGGTGCTGCATCCGCTGATCACCAACATCCAGACATCCTGGGTGAAGATGGGGCCGGAAGGGGCGGCGCTGTGCCTGAACGCCGGCGCCAACGACATGGGCGGCACGCTGATGAACGAGAGCATCAGTCGCGCCGCCGGCACCCAGCACGGCCAGGAATTCCCGCCCGAGGCGATGGAGAAACTGATCTCGGGCATCGGGCGGTTGCCGGTGCAGCGCAGCACCGCCTATGGTTCCGTGTCCAATGAGCGTCAGGTGGCGTCATTCAACGCCGCGGACCTGGCGCCTGTCGTGCAGACGCCGCCCAGGAAGGTGCTGGCGGCGGAGTGATCCAGGCCTGCAACCAGAACCAAGGGAGTCCAAGCCATGACCGCGAAGACCAAGGGCCGCATCCGCCATGTCGCGATGAGCGTGGCCGATCCGTGGGAGACCGCCGCGTTCTACAAGGATGCGCTGGGGCTGGAGGAGGTCGCGGAACTCGACGGGCCGCTGGCCGAGGGGATCTTCCTGACCGACGGCGTGGTGAACCTGGCGTTGCTGCACTTCAAGTCGGACGAGGCGGCACAGGGCACCGGCAAGGACTTCGTCGGGCTGCACCATATCGGCTTTTGGGTCGATGACGTGATCGCCACCGGTGCGGACGTGCGCGCCGCGGGGGCCAAATGGATCATGGGCGATCCGAACAACCCGCACGGCTATGAGATCAAGCACACCGACCTGTCGGGCGTGATCTTCGACATCGCCGCGCATGGCTGGGCCGGGTCGCAGAAGAACCCGGGCCAGCCGGACAACCAGGTGCACATGAACCCGCACCGGCGGCTGGCGAAGTTCGACGCCCGCCGCGAGGCCGCGCAGCAGGCGCTGGAGGCCCGCAAGGCGTCGGCAAAGGTGGCCGAACCGGCCGAGTAACGGCGCGGGGTCTATGCCGCCTGCCGGAGCATTGACCGGGTCAATGCTCCGGCAGGCGGGTATCGATCGCTGTCCTTATGCGATCAGCGCCTTTGCCAGGGCTTCGGCGCTGCGGCCGTTGGCAATCGCCGCCGACAGCCCGTCCCAATGGATGCCGTTGACGCGTGCGAACGCGTGATCCGCGTTGTAATTGTAGCAGGCGACCCGCGGATTGCCCTTTGTGCCGTCGGCCACCGCCTTGCGGCCGGCTTCGGGGAAATACTCATCCTTGTCGGCGATGTGCACGATCAGCGGCCTTGTCACTTTGCCGATATCGCCCAGCAGCCCATCCAACCCGACCCCGTAATAGGACACGTTCACGTCCGCGTCCGACTGTTCGGCCATCATGAACGCAAGCCGTCCGCCGAGGCAGTAGCCCATCGTGCCCACCTTGCCGTTCGCGCCAGTCAGCGTGCGCGCGGTCGCGACCGTGGCCTTCAGATCCTCGATCCCCTTGGCCTGGTCGAATTTCTGGAACAGGTCGAAGGCCTTCTTCCACTCGGCCTCGGACTTGTCGGTGATGTCCACGTTCGGTTCGATCCGCCAGAACAGGTCGGGGCAGACCGCGATGAAGCCCATGTCGGCGACCCAGTCGGCGGTGTCACGCATCGCCTGGTTCACGCCGAAGATTTCCTGGATCAGCACCACGGCGCCGCAAGGCGTGGCCGCGGATTTCGGCTGGCGGACATAGGCGGAAAACTGGCCCGAGCCGTCGGTGGCGGGAATGGTGATGGTCGCCATCGGTGTTTCTCCCTCGCTGCGTGTTTCCCCGGTTATAGGCCGGCACGCGGCACGGTTGAACCGGGGGCATTGCCCACGGGGGGGAGCTTCGTCGCCCCCGCTGGGCCGGGATCAGGCCGCGGCGGCGAGGGGGGCGCGCTGGCGGATCATGTCGACAGCCTTTTCGGCGATCATGATCGTGGGCGCGTTGGTATTGCCGGAGATCACCGTCGGCATGATCGAGGCATCCACGACGCGCAGTCCCTCGATCCCATAGACCCGCAGTTCCGGATCGACCACGGCCATCGGGTCGACGCCCATCTTGCAGGTGCTGGTCGGGTGGAACACCGTGCCGCCGAAGTTCTGCGCATAGGCGAGCAATTGCGCGTCGGTCTTCACCTCCTCGCCCGGAACGAATTCCGAGGTGATGTAGGTCTGCATATGCGGCGAGGCGAGCAGATTGCGGCCGAGCTTGAGGCCGTCGACGATGGTTCGGCGGTCGGTCTCGGTGGAGAGATAGTGCGGGTGCATCGCCGGCGCGATTATCGGGTCGGCTGATTTCAGCCGGATCTCGCCCCGGCTTTCCGGGCGCAACTGGTACACCAGCAGGGTGAAACCCGACCATTTGTGCAGGCCGTCCTGCGGCCGGTCGGCGCTGAACGTCGCGATGGAGAATTTCACGTCCGGGGTGGCGAGTTCCGGCCGCGTGCGGGCGAACAGCGCCACCTCGGCGGTGATGACCGTCAGTGCGCCCTTCTTCATCACGAAGTATTCCAGGCCGGTCCACAGCATCTTCAGCGGGTTCATCATCACGTCGTTGACCGTGATGGGGAACTTGCATTTCAGCTTGATCGCGGCCGAGTAATGATCCTGCAGACTCTGCCCCACGCCGGGCAGATGGTGCACGACGGGAATGCCGAATTCCGCCAGGTGCTCCTGCGGGCCGACGCCGGACAGCATCAGGATCTGCGGGGAGCCGATCGCACCGCCGCACAGAATCACCTCCTTGCGTAGCTTCACCGTGCGTGACAGCCCGTTCTGGGAGAACGCAACGCCGACAGCCCGCTTGCCCTCGAACAGCACCTTCTGCGTATGGGCGCCTGTCACCACCTGCAGGTTGGGCCGGTTGCGCACCGGGTGCAGGTAGCCCACGGCGGTGGAGCAGCGCTTGCCGTTGCGTGTCGTGGTCTGGTGGTAGCCGACACCTTCCTGGTCGGCGCCGTTGAAGTCGTCGTTGCGCTTGTATCCGGCTTCGTTGCAGGCCTTGATAAAGGCCTCGCAGATCGGGTGCCCGTCCTGCACGTCCGAGACCGAGAGCGGGCCGCCGGTGCCATGCCAATCGTCGGCGCCACGGGTCTGGTGTTCGGCGCGCTTGAAATAGGGCAGCACGTCCGAGGACGACCAGCCGGTGTTCCCGAGCTGGCGCCAGAGGTCGTAGTCCTCATGCTGGCCGCGAATATAGACCATGCCGTTGATCGAGGACGACCCGCCCAGCACCTTGCCGCGGGGCCAGAAGATCGACCGGCCGCCGGCGCCTGGATCGGGTTCGGTTTCGAAGCACCAGTTCACCCGCTGGTCGGCGAAGGTCTTGCCGAAGCCCAGCGGGATGTGGATCCACATGTTCTTGTCCTCGCCGCCGGCTTCCAGCAGCACGACCTTGGTGGCGGGATCTTCGGACAGGCGGGCGGCCATGACGCAGCCGGCGGACCCGGCGCCCACGACGACGAAATCGGCTTCGAGTGCATCCGTTGTGGACGGCATGGTTTCCCCCGGTCATTGCGTTCGTCACACGGGCGTGACGACCCTGATTGTAACCAGGGCATTAAAACGCTGGAAGTCCCGGATGTTGGCGATGCAGTCCGGGGACGAATGTCGTCAGGCGCGACCGCTGTCGATATCCTCGCGGTGCGTGGTGATGCGGTCGTGCCAAACACCGGGATGCATGGGGAGATCCGCGGCCCGGACCGGCTGTCCCGCGACGTCACTCAAACCCCGCGCCCTCACTCAAACAGTGTCAGCAGCCCCTGCAGCAACTGCGTCGGCGTCGGCGGGCAGCCACGGATCACAAGGTCCACCGGCACCACGGACGAAACGCCGCCCACCACGGCGTAGCTGCCGGCGAACACCCCGGCATCGGCGCCGCAATCGCCCACCGCCACGACCCATTTCGGGTCCGGCGTCGCGCGCCAGGTGCGCTCCAGCGCCTCCTTCATGTTCTTGGTCACGGGACCCGTCACCAGCAGCACATCCGCATGCCGCGGCGAGGCGACGAAGTGCAGGCCGAACCGCTCCAGGTCGTAGAACGCGTTGTTCAGCGCGTGGATCTCCAGCTCGCAGCCGTTGCACGACCCGGCATCGACCTCGCGGATCGCCAGGCTTCGCCCCAGCCTGCGCCGCGCGGTCGCGTCCAGCGTCGCGGCCAGCGCAGCCAACTCCGGGTCCAGCGGCGGGCGCGGCTCGGTCAATGGCGGGCGCAGCCCCTGCAGCAACATCTTCAGCATGCGCGCCCCCTCACAGGTCGTGCCCCGCGTAGGAGCAATTGAAACTCTTGTTGCACAGCGGGAAGTCCGCGACGATGTTGCCCTCGATCACCGCCTCCAGCAGCGGCCACTGGAACCACGACGCGTCACGTGCATGACAGCGCGCCACCACGCCGTCGGCGATGCGCAGCCACACCAGCACATCGCCACGGAACGCCTCCACCAGCGCCATGCCTTCGCCGTCAACAATCTCCGCCCCGGCCGGCGCCATCACCGGCCCGTCCGGTAGCGTATCGAGCAACTGCCGCAGCAGCGACAGGCTCTGGGTGATTTCCTCGATACGGATCCAGACACGGGCATTCACGTCCCCGTCCCGCCGCACCGGCACGGTGAATGACAGCGCGTCATACGGCGCGTAGCCCGGCCTGCGCCGGCAATCGAAATCCCGCCCCGACGCTCGCCCCACATAGCCGCCCGCGCCGAAGCGCCGCGCGAGCTCGGGGTGCAGGATACCCGTTGTCACCGTGCGATCCTGCAGGGACGCCATCTTGTCGTACAGATCGACCAGCGGCGGGAACCTCGCCCCGATCTCCGTTATCAGGTCACGGATCATCGCCGCGCCGGCACTGTCGAGATCGGCCACGACGCCACCCGGCACGATGCGGTCCATCATCAGCCGGTGGCCGAAGCAGGCGGCGGCGCAGCGCAGCACGGTTTCCCGCAGCACGGCGCAATGCGCCAGCATGACGCTGAACGAGGCATCGTTGCAGATCGCCCCGAAATCGCCGAGGTGGTTGGCAATCCGCTCCATCTCGGCCATCACGGCGCGCAGCCATGCCGCTCGGCGTGGGGCGGTCACACCCAGGGCGGATTCGACCGCGCGGGCGAACGCCCAACCATAGGCCACGGTGCTGTCACCGGAGATGCGCGCGGCAATGCGCTGCGCGCGGGGGATCGGCGTGCCGGCCAGCAGCGCGTCGATGCCCTTGTGGACGTAGCCCAGGCGCTGCTCCAGCCGGACCACCGTCTCGCCATCCGCGGTGAAGCGAAAATGCCCGGGTTCGATGATCCCGGCGTGCACGGGACCCACGGGAATCTGGTGCAGCGGTCCGCCTTCCACCGGCAGGAACGGATAGGACGCGGCCGGCGGCGCCTCCCCGTCCCAGCGCCCGTGGTCCAGCCAGGGCCGGGTGTCCGGCAGTCCCATCGGTTCCAGGCCGAACAGGTCGCGGATCGCCCGTTCCAGCCGGATCGCCGGCGCATGCCTGGCGCCTATGGCGGGATAGGTCTCGTCCGGGCAGTCCAGGCTGAGGACGACGACGGGCGGATCGTCCTCGCCCAGCAGCGCCATGTGGACGCGGCCGATTTCACCCCACACGCTCAGCAGCGTCAGGCTGCCGGCTTCCAGTGCGGCGACCGCGTCCTGCCACACGGACGCGTCCACCACGGCGCAGGGGAAGGGGGCATGAGCGCCGACCGGGGTTCCGCGCGCCAGGAGATCGCCGAGTGTGCTCATCCCAGTTGCACCGCGACGTGCTGGAACCAGGCGACAAGCGGCGGCGGCAGCCAGATCCCGGCGATCAGCACCAGCACCAGGTGGGCGAACATCGGCACATAGGACGCGTGCACGCGCCCGATCGGCCCCCGCACCGGACCGAACGCCAGGTCGTTGATCCGCAGCAGCAGCGCGCCCAGGGCCAGCAGCAGGCCGAACACGAACAATACCGCCAGGATGGGCATGCGGGCGAAGGTGGTGGACGCGACCAGGAACTCACTGGTGAACACGCCGAAGGGCGGCATGCCGGCGATGGCGGCGACGCCGGCCACCAGGCTCCATCCCAGCACAGGGTGGGAAACCGTCAGGCCGCCGATATCGGCCATGCGCTGCGTCCCCTTCACCTGGGACACCTGGCCCACCGCGAAGAAGATGGCCGACTTGGTCAGGCTGTGCATCGACATGTGCAGCAGCCCCGCGAAATTGCCCAGCGGCCCCGCCATGCCGAAGGCGAAGACGATGATGCCCATGTGCTCGATCGAGGAGTAGGCGAACAGGCGTTTGATGTCGCGCCGCCGATACAGCATGAAGGCCGCGAAGATCAGCGACAGCAGCCCCATGAAGATCATCAGCGGTCCCGGCGCCACGGCGTGCGGATTGGCGGCGATCAGCATCTTGAAGCGCAGCAGCGCATACAGTGCAACATTCAGCAGCAGGCCGGACAGCACGGCGGAAATCGGCGTCGGACCTTCGGAATGCGCATCCGGCAGCCAGGCGTGCAGCGGCGCCAGCCCGACCTTGGTGCCATAGCCCAGCAGCAGAAAGATGAAGGCGATGTTCAGCAGCGACGGGTCCAGCGCGCCGGCGTGCCGGATCAGCGTTGTCCAGACCATCGCATCCACGCCCTCGCCGATCACCGGTCGGGCGGCGAGATAGACCAGGATCGTGCCGAACAGCGCCAGCGCGATGCCGACGCTGCCCAGGATGAAGTATTTCCACGCGGCTTCCAGCGCCTCGGCGGTGCGGTAGATGCCGACCATCAGCACCGTGGTCAGTGTCGCGAGTTCGACCGCCACCCACATCAGGCCGATATTGTTGGCGACCAGCGCCAGGTTCATGCCGAACAGCATCAACTGGAACATCGCGTGATAGAAACGCAGATGCCCGGGCGTGATCCGCCCGGTATCGACCTCATGCGCGATGTAGCTGGCGCTGAACACGCTGGTCGTGAAGCCGACGAACGTATTCAGGATGATGAACACGACGTTCAGATCGTCCACCAGCAGGTAGGGCGCGGCCGAGGGACGGTCGAGCAGCAACGCCAGGGCGCAGCCCAGCGCCCCCAGGCTCGCCGCCACGTTCAGGGCGGCCGAGGGGCGATAGGCCGGCACGGCCGCCAGCAGGCCCGCCGACAGCAGCGGGACCAGCAGCACGCCGACCAGCGGATCGAGGTTCACTGCCGTCCTCCGCGGGCCTGGTCGAGCGCGCCGACATCCACGGTGTCAAACCGCTCACGGATGCGGAACAGGAAGATGCCGATGACGATGAAGGCGATCAGGATCGAGAACGCAACGCTGATCTCCACCACCAGCGGCATGCCACGCGCGCCGGTGGCGGCCAGGTTGATGCCGTTCTCCAGCGACATGAATCCGACCACCTGGCTGACGGCGTTGCGCCGCGTCACCATCATCAGAAGCCCGATCAGCACGACCGACAGCGCGAGCGCGATGTCTTCCCGCGCGATCGGATCGGCATTGGCGGTGACCGGCAGCATGACGGCGAGCGAAAGCGCGACGAGCGCCATGCCGGCGAGCATCGTCAGGCCGATGCTGACCACCGTCTCGATCTCCCGGTGCACGCCCATGCGCGTCACCATGCGCTTCAGCGCCCAGGGCACCAGGATCGCCTTGAAGCCCAATGCGATCGCGGCGGTGATGAAAAGGTGCGGCGAGTCCTGGACATGCGCCTGCCAGGCGACTGACAGCGAGAGCACCAGCGCGTGCAGCGCAAGCACGTTCAGCAGGGCGTAGATGCGCACCTGGTACAGCATCATGAAGCTGACCAGCACCAGCGCGCCGGCCAGCATATGCGCGATGTCGAAAGAGAGACCGTGCATGCGCCTACATCCCCCGCGACACGAACAGCAGCAGCACGCCCAGCAGGCCCAGCATCAGCGCGGCGCCGAGGAAATTCGGCACACGGAAGACGCGCATCTTGGCAATCGACATTTCCAGGATGCCCAGCAGCACGCCGGCGGTGGCGAGCTTGACCGCCCAGGCTGTTCCACCCGCCGCGTAGGCCGGGATCGAGAGGCCGCCCGCGGCCAGGCCGAAGGGCAGGAACAGGCAGATGACCAGCGACGCGTAGGCCAGCAGCTTCAGCGAGGCGGCGAGGTCGATCATCGCCAGATGCCGGCCGGAATATTCCAGCACCATCGCCTCGTGCACCATCGTCAGTTCCAGGTGCGTCGCCGGGTTATCGACGGGAATCCGCGCGTTCTCGGCCACCGCGACGATGACCAGCGCCACCAGCGCCAGGGCGAGCGACACGCGCAGGCCCACCTGGTCCGACTGCATGTATTCGGCGATGGTCGCCAGCTGCGTCGAACCGGCGATCAGCGCCAGCGAGAACACGATCATCACCATCGCCGGTTCGGCCAGCGAGGCGATCATCACGTCGCGCGAGGCGCCGATCCCACCGAAGCTGGTACCGACATCGAGCCCGGCCAGCGCCTGCACGAAGCGGGCGCCGCCGAACAGCGCGATGATCACCAGCAGGTCGCCCGACCAGCTGAACAGCAGCCCGGTGGCAAAGGTGGGGATCAGCGATGCCGCCACCCAGGTGATGGCGAAGATCAGATAGGGCGCGAGGCGGAACAGGAAGGAGGCATTTTCGGCCATCACCACCTCCTTCCCCAGCAGGCGGCGCAGGTCGCGATAGGGCTGCAGCAACGGCGGTCCGCGGCGCCGCTGCACGCGCGCCTTCACCTTGCGCACCAGTCCGGTCAGCAGCGGCGCCGCGGCCAGCACCAGCGTCATCTGCGCCAGCTGGGCAAGCAGGGACACGATCATTGCCACACCGCCAGGGACATCAGCAGGATCACCAGCGCGGAGAAGACGAAGCCCAGATAGCGGCGGATGGTCAGGAACTGCATCACGTTCAGCGCCGAGGCCGTCCACGCGACCAGCCGGTTGATGGGCGCGTAGACCGTCTCCCACACCGGGTCATGCACGATCCGTGTCAGCCGGGCCGGGCGCATGTCTCCGGGCGCTGGCATGTCCACCGTTTCGCGCGTGCGGAACGTGATGGCGCCGAACACGCGACGGATTGGCTGGTCGAAGCTCGCCGCCGAGTACTGCGTCGCGGGCGAGGGATCGGGGAAGCCGCAGTCCCAGGGTGGCCCGCGCCTGATCGCTCGGGAGGCGAAGCGATGCACGACCAGCACGGTGATCACCATGCTCGCAACGATGAACAGGAAGATCAGCAGCCCGTTGTAGGAGCTGCGGCTGGCGGCGATGGGCGCAACCGTCAGCCAGGCGTCCGTCACCTGCGACGGCATGCGCGCGCCTGCCATGGCCTGCGTGACGGGTGCCAGGAAATCGATCACCGCGCCCGGCACGATGCCGCCCAGCACACACAGCGCGGCGAACAGCGCCATGGCCGACAGCGACCACGGATCGGCCTCCCGCGCCTGTTCCGCGACGCTGCTGCGCGGCCGGCCCAGGAACGTGACGCCGAAGGCGCGCACGAAGCAGGCGGCGGCGAGCGCGGCGGCCAGCGCCAGCAGCGCGCCGGCGACCGGAATGGCCAGCTTCGTCGCCCATTGCGGCAATTCGGGGCGCAGCAGCACGGCCTGGAAGATCAGCCATTCCGACGCGAACCCGTTCAGCGGCGGCAAGGCCGAGATGGCCATGCAGCCAACAAGAACCATGACCGCAGTGCGCGGCATGCGGTGGATCAGCCCGCCCAGCCGCTCCATGTCCCGCTTCCCGGTCGCGTTCAGCACCGCGCCGGCGCCGAAGAACAGCAGGCTCTTGAACACGGTGTGGTTCAGCGCGTGAAATAGCGCGCCGGTCAGCGCCAGGGTGGTGCCGGCGGTGAAGCCGTTGGCCCGGAATGCCAAGGCGAGGCCCAGCGCCACGAAGACGATGCCGATGTTCTCGACGGTGGAGAAGGCGAGCAGGCGCTTGAGGTCGCGTTCCAGCATCGCGTGCAGCACGCCCAGCACGGCGGTGATCCCGCCCAGCACCAGCACGATCGTGGCGAACCACCAGGGCGGTGTCGGCAGCAGGTCGAAGGTGAAGCGGACGAAGCCATACAGGGCCACCTTCGTCATCACCCCGCTCATCAGCGCCGACACGTGGCTTGGCGCGGCGGGATGCGCCAGAGGCAGCCAGACATGCACCGGCACCAGGCCGGCCTTGGCCCCAGCACCGATCAGCACCAGCAGCAGCGCGGCAACGGTCAGGCCGTTCACCGGGGTGGCGGCGCGGATCGCCTCGAACGTGTAGCTTCCCGCCGGCCCGGCCAGTACGCCGAAAGCCAGCAGCAGCGTCATGCCGCTGAACGCCGCCATCAGCATGTAGACGAAGGCGGCGTGCGCGTTCCCCTGCTCGCGATGCTGCGCCATCACCAGCGCCCAGGATGCGATCGACATCAGTTCCCAGGAGAACAGGAACAGGAATGCGTCGTCGGCGACGATCACCAGCGTCATGCCCGCCAGGAACACGGGGTAGAACGGTAGGACGCGGGCAGGCTCTTCCTCGTGCCGTCCGTAGCCGATGGCGAACAGGCTGGCGCCGGCGCCGCCAAGCCCGGTGATCACCAGGAAGAACGACGACAGGGCGTCAAGGCGGAGATGCATGCCGATCTGCGGCAGGGCGAGCGGCAGCGACATTGTCTGGACCGGCGCGCCGGCGGACGCGATGCCGGTTGCCAGGATCATCGCGCTGACGATCAGGCAGCCGCCATAGACCAGCCAGCGGCCGATCGCGAGCCGCGCCGTGAGGATGCCGAACACGGCGAGGACCAGCAGGCTCGGGATGGCGATCAGAATCGTTTCCATGCCGAGCGGAGTCCTAGGAGGTGGACGGGGGGGTAAGGCGGACGCCGCGACCGGCCGGCGGGCTGACGGCGCCTTCGCCGATCAGTTCGATGCCGAGGGACTGCAGGGCGCCGACCAGTTTCATCAGGGAGTCGACCTGGCCGCGCACGACGCCTTCGCTCGCCTCCATGCGCTGGATCGTGGGCAGGGAAAGGCCGCTGACCTCCGCCAGCCTGCGCTGATCGATCCCGAGCAGTCCCCGCGCCGCGCGCATTTGTCCCGCCGTAATCATGTTTCAGGCATCAGTTATCCCGCACACGATGGGTAAACTGACGGAAATAGCGTCAGCGTTCAAGCCCGATCATGATGTCCGGACACGCCGCGGGCGGCGGGAGCGGGGCTGCACATGCCGCGTCCTGCACGAACGTCCGGTCAGCCGCTTGCATCGCGATCATCAGGCTAGACCCGACCCGGACTGGAGTGGACGTCAGCGCTACCCCGGCGGCGGGAACACCCAGAAGAACGCCCCGGCCTGCCCACCAACCCGCGCCGCCTCCCGATCCAAAAACGCGGCCTCCGTCGCCAGCTCCCGCTCCGGCCAGCCCAGGCAACTCCGCATCTTCAGCGTCACCGGATCGTATTCCAGCGCATGTTCCGCTGGGGACCGCACCATCAGCGCCGAGGGCAGCACCACGCAGTGATAGACGCGCAACGCACAGGGCAGCCGCCGAGCGCGCTCGAAATTCCTGCGGAACCGCTCGGGCGAATCCCCCGGCAGGCCCATGATGACCTCCACCGCCACGTTCGCCACCGCGCCCAGCTCTTCCAGCGTCTGCTCGAACCGGGCCTCGTCGTATTTCCGGTCGACCTGTGCCAGCACCGCGGAATCGAAGGATTGCAGGCCGACGCCGACATAGGCGTTGCCGACGCCACGCAGGAAATCCAGATGCTCCTGCCGCACCGTCGCCGGATACACCTCGCAGATCAGGCCGCGGCCGGACAGGAAGTCGGTGCGCTCCACCGCGTCGCGCAGGTTGCGGAATGCGCCCGCGTTCAGGTTCAGCCCGGCATCGGCCAGCAGCGCCGCCCGCAGCCCCAGGCGATGCATGGCAGCGAACTCGGCGCCCAGGTTCTCCACGCTGCGCACCCGTTTGGGCGATTCCAGCGTCCCCCATTCGCAGAAGGAGCAGGTGAACGGACAGCCGCGATAGGTCTGCAGGATACCCAGCCCGCCCGGACGGATCAGGCCCATTTCATAGGGGGAGGGCAGCAGGTTCAGGTCGCCCAGCGGCCGCGTCGGCGTCTCCCGCCATCGCCCCTCCGCCCGCAGAGCGATGCCGGGCAGGCGCAGCAGTTCGACCACGGATCGCTCGGCCAGGCCGACGATGTCGCGAAAGGTTTCCTCGCCTTCGTTGATCACCAGCAGGTCGACCGAACGCGCCAGGACGTCATGCGGCGGATGATCCAGCATCACCGGCCTGGCCGATGGGCCGCCGAACACCACCAGCCGCCGCGGATCGTCCCGCTTCACCAGCGATGCCACCTCCAGGAAGAACGGGAAGGACCACAGGAACGCGGAAAACCCGATGACGTCCGGATCGAAGCGGCAGACCTGTGCCGCCACCGTCGCGGCGTCCGGACCGTCCGGCTCCAGGTCCCAGACCCGCACGTCCAGCCCAGGCAGGCTCGAGGCACGCAGCGCCGCCTCCACCATCCGCACGCCCAGGTTGGGGATACGCTGCGGCATGGCCGGATCGCGATCCGGGTAGCGCGCCAGCAGCGCGACCCGCCGTCCGGGGCGCCGGTCCGTCATGCCGGAAAGGCGCGGACGGCAGCGGGACGCTGCGCCGGGAAGGACCACCAGAACGTGCCGGCCCTGCCGCCCATCGCCAGGGCGCGCCCGGTGAGTTCCCGCCGCATCGCCACGATCTCCCGCGCCGGCCAGCCAAGGCAGGATGTCATCGCCAGCGTGCGCGGATCGAACGCCATGTTCCACTCCGGCAGGCCGCGGGTCATCAGCGCGTCCGGCAGCACCAGGCAGTGATACGCGCGCACCGACGCCGGCAGGGACAGCGCGTAGTCCAACGTGCGGCGGAATCCGTCCGGCGTATCGCCCGGCAGGCCGAAGATGATCTGCAATTCGATCGTGGTGACGGACGCCAGGCGCCGCACTGCGTCCTCGAACCGCGGCGACTCGGTGTGGCGCTGGTGCAGGCGCAGGACGGCCGGGTCCATCGATTGCAGCCCCACGCCCAGATAGGCGGGTCCGACCTCGCTCAGGAATTCCAGGTGCTCGTCTCGGACGGCCGATGGGTAGATTTCCGCCCACAGCAGCACGTTCCTCAGTACGCCGGTGTCCCGCGCCGCCTGGCGCAGGTTCTGGAAGGCGCGCATGTTCAGGTTCAGCCCGGCATCCAGCAGGAACACGGCCGGTGCCTGCAGCTTCGCGAAGGCGCGCATTTCTTCGGCAATGGTTTCGCTGGAAAATATTCCCTTGCCGCGCTCGTGCAGGCCCCATTCGCAGAACCGGCAGGACAGCGGGCATCCGCGAAAGGTTTCCAGGTACGCCACCGCGCCGTGCGGCATCAGGCCAAGCTGGAAGGGAGACGGCAGGGTGTCGAGTTCCCCAACTTCCGCCACACGGGGCATGCGGTGCCAGCCGTCGCCGGTGCGGACGGTGAGGCCCGGGACCGCGCGCATGGTGTCCCGTGTCAGGTTCGGCAGGCGCGCGACGGCGCGGAAGACGATCTCTCCCTCGCCTTCCACCAGTGCATCCAGGTAGGTGCCGGGATCGTGGTAGTAGTCCAGGTCGAACAGCGACGCCCGCGCTGACGGGCCGCCGAACACGATGGCGCAGGACGGGCGGCGGCGCTTAACCTCCCGCGCCACCGCCACCAGGCAGTCCGTCGACCAGACGAACAGGGAAAATCCCAGCAGATCGGGTTCGAAGGACAGAATTTCGTCGACATAGGCCGCGACATCCTCGCGGCCCAGGTCGATCAGCCGCACGACATGGCCTGGACGCTCCGGGTCCGCCACCACCGCGGCCTGCACCCGTCTCACCCCATAGCTCGGCAGGGACAGCCGCCCGTGCTCGTCTGCGTCGGAATCCGGGGTCAGGCAGACCAGGGCAATGCGATATGATGTCACGGTCCGCGTCCGATATGGCGTCGCATGCGGGATGATCACTCTACGATCCCGCAATGAGGCATGATATGCCACAGAGGCGCAACGGCTTCCTGTATTCCGTTCACGCCCGTTGCTGAAACCGCCCGCGCGGAGACGATGATGCCGTCCTCCTTCTTCCGCATGATCACGCTTCCGGCGGCCGATGCGGCGCTCTGGCCGCGCGCGATCCGCAGGATGCGCGACGGGGACTACGAGGGCGTCCTGGTGCAGGGCGTCTACACGCAAGACGAATGTGCGCGGCTCTGCGCCAGGCTGGAAGCCGGCGACCATGGGCTGGTGCGGATGGGATTCCCGGCGAAGATGCGGTCGTTCTTCCTGGGCATGAACCTGAACCTGACGCCGGACCTGGCGGCGTATTTCCGGGAGGCCCCGCGCTTCCGCGCCGGGTTGCAGCGTCTGTTCGACGGCAGCACCGATCTGGAAACGCGCGTGGCCAGCCTGCTGTCCTTGCTGGATGGCGGCCGTCCCTACAGCGCCCCGCCAGGCCCCGGCGAAGACCACATGTTCACCACGCTGCGCGGCCACCGGCCCGAGGGCTTCATCCCACCACATTTCGACAATGAACAGGCGTTCCGCGACAGCTATCGCTTCATCACGCCGCTGATCGGCGCCGACCTGTTTTCCTTCGTGCTCGCCTTCTCCCGGGCCGAAGCGGGCGGCGCGCTGGAGGTGTTCAACCTGCACCATGGCGGGCGCCGCTTCCGCATGGCCGACGGGCCGGACGATGCGTCGCACCTGGACCTGGACGGCGTGGAGAGCGTGCGGTTCCGCCTGGCGCCGGGGGATCTGATCCTGTTCAACTCGGGCCGGCTGCTGCACCGGGTCACGCCGGTGATCGGGTCTGCCACGCGCTGGACCGCGTGCAGTTTCATGGCCGAGAGCCGAACGGGTGACCGCGTGTATTGCTGGGGCTGACGCATGGTCCGCCGGTTGCCGCCGTATTTCGACTCGCTGCTCGCCGCCTACCGCGCCGGACATGCCGGCCGCCACGTGCACCTGGGCTTCTGGGACAATCCACCGCCGCTCGGCCTGCCGGTCATGCCCGCGGCGTTCGAGGCCGCGCAGGCGCGCCTGACCGCGCGGATGTTACAGGCGGCGGCGCTGCAACCGGGCCGGCGCGTGCTGGACGTGGGCTGCGGCCTGGGCGGGCTGCTGGCCGCGGTCAACGACACCTGCGCGGATATGTCACTGACGGGCGTCAACATCGACCCGCGGCAGTTGGCGATCTGCGGCACGATCGCACCCCGGTCCGGCAACCATTTGTCCCTGGTCGAGGCCGATGCCTGCGCGCTGCCCTTCCCGGCGGGCCGGTTCGATACGGTGTTCTGCATCGAGGCGATGTTCCATTTCCGCGCGCGACGGCTGTTCCTGGCGGAAGCGGCGCGGGTGCTGCGGCAAGGCGGGGTGCTGCTGCTGACGGATATCCTGATGCGCCCCCCGCCGGCGGCACCCTGGCCAGACGCGCATATCGCTGCCGTCATCCGCCGCGATTACGGGCCGTGGCCGGAGATCTGGGCCGAGCGTTGTGCGGTGGTGGGTGATGCGGCGGATTGGGGGCTGGATGTGGTAGGGGACCAGGACTGGTCCGCGGCCACCCTGCCCAGTTATGGCATCATCGCGCCCGATCCAATGCCGGAACGGCAGGCGCATCCCAATGCCGGGGCGGTGTTCCGATGGCTGCATGCGAATGGCTGGCTCAGCTACCGGATGCTCGCGTTCCGCCGGCGGTAGCGAGCCGCGTCGAATGCGTGGGAGCGGCCCCCAGCCGGCGGATTCCAGCGACGAAGATCGCGTTCAGGCGCCGTGCTCCGCCAGAAACGTTCGCAGCGCCGCCCCGACGCGCGCGATCACGGGTTGCCAATCGTTCGGCCGGGATTGGCGGAACAGCCGCATCGTCGGGTACCAGGGGCTGGTGTCGCCCGTCCGCATCCAACGCCAGTCCGGCGCGAACGCCAGCATCACCCATACCGGCCTGCCCAGCGCGCCAGCAAGGTGAGCGACGGATGTATCGACGGTGATCACCAGGTCCATCTGCATGATCAGCGCCGCCGTATCGGAAAAATCCAGCAACTCGTGGCCGTGAAAGATGATGTTGCCGGACATCGCGAATCCCGGCACGTCCGCCGGACGCAGTTCCCGTTGCAGGCAGTGGAAGCGCTGACCCGGGGACAGGATGGGCCGCAGCATATCCAGTGCCAGGGAGCGGTTCTGGTCATTCTGATGCGTGGCGCTGCCGGACCACACCAGGCCGATCCGGGGACCTTGCCGCGGACCCAGCCGGTCCTGCCACAGGGCCTGATGCCCGGCCGGCGCGGCGAGGTAGGGCACCCTGGCCGGAATGGTCGCACATGTCGTGCGGAACGCCAGCGGCAGACTCAGCAGCGGAGAATGCATGTCGAAGACCGGCATTGCCTCCATGCGATCGACGACATCCGCCGGCCCTTCCAGGCTCATCATCAACGGCCGCAGGGACGGCTGCACGCCCAGGATCACCGTTGCACCCCGAGCGGCCACCAGCGTCGCGTAGCGGCAGAACTGGATCGTGTCGCCAAAGCCCTGTTCCGTGTGCAGCAGCACGCGCAGGCCGGCGATGTCCTCCTGCCCCAGCCAGAGCCGTTGCATGAACTGCGGCTTCCGCTTGCTCAGGTTCTCGGTTGTCCAGCGATATTCGTATTCCGGCCAGCCCCGCTCGAAATCGCCGGCGATCAGCAGGCACAGGCTGTGGTTGAAGCGGATGGGACCCGGATTGGCGCTGCCCGCAACCGCCAGCCTGTAGCAATCCAGTGCTTCATCGATCCGGCCAAGCGCCCGCAGCAGCGTCGCCTTGCTGTTCAGGGCGCCGGAATCGTTGGGGTCCAGGGCCAGCGCGCGTTCGACCGCCGCCATCGACTCGTCCAGCCGGTTCAGGTCGCGCAGCACGCGGCTGCGATAGTCATGCGCCTTGGCGTCGTCGGGCCGCAGCGCCAGCGCCTGGTCGTAGGCCGCCAGCGCCTCCTCGAATTCCCGCAATTCATCCAGAACGCGGCCACGGCCCATCCAGGCTTCCACGTAGTCGGGCTTGATCGCCAGTGCCTCGTCATACGCCGTCAATGCGTCGTCGAACCGCTCCAGGCAGCGCAGCGCGTCGCCACGAAAGAACTGCGCATGCGCCTTCTGCTCGGCCGGCACGGCGCCTGCCGGGTCCGACGCGACGGCGACGGCACGCTCGAAACAGTCCAGCGCCTCGGCGAACCGCTCCAGCGCCAGCAGCACGTCGCCCTTGCCCAGCAGCGCATCCAGCAGCCGCGGCGCGACCGCTAGCGCCCGGTTGTAGCCCTCGATCGCTTCCTCGGGCCGCTTCAGCGCCGCAAGAGCCCGTCCCCGGCCATGCAGCGCCTCGACGCGCGCTGGATCCAGGTTGAGAGCGCGATCGAAACTCCGCAGCGCCTCGGCATGGCGGCCCAAAGCGTTGAGCGCGTTGCCGTGGTTGGTCAGGGCCGCGATGTGATCAGGCTGCAGCGCGATCGCACGCGCCAGCCGCTCCAGCGCCGCCTCGTGCCGTTCCAGCCGACCCAGCGATACGCCGCTGTCGAACAGGATCGCAACCGAGTCGGGCGCCCGCGCCAGCGCCGCGTCGAACAGGGCCGCTGCCTGCTCACCCCGGCCCCGGCGGGCAGCAATCGTGCCCCGCAAATGCCAGACATCGGCTGAGTTCGGCCGTTCGTCCAAGAGCGTTTCCACCAGCCGGTACGCCCCGGCCAGGTCTCCGGCCCGCAGCGCCGCGAGACACTGCTGGAACAGCGGCGAGTCCCGAAGCCCCGGATCCGTCAGCACGATCCGTGTCGGACCGGCATCCGCCACCGTCATTCGCCCCGGCCGGAGAAGGCCAGCACCTGCTCCAGGCGACGATCCTCCTTCAGGTTCTGCACGCGAACATACGCATTGCGCCGTTCGGCGCTGTTCTGGGCGGTACGCCGCAGCCAGTCATGCGCGAGGCGCGACAACGACGCGTGCCGGCCGGCGAGCTGGCGGACCAGGTGCGTCAGCCGCGGCGCATGAACGGTGTAGAGATCGTCCTCCAGGGAGACGATGGCGCTGCAACTGCCGGGATCGCCCTGGCGCGCGCAACGGCCGAACAACTGGCGATCAATGCGGCGCGAATCGTGGAACTCCGTCAGGATTACGTGCAACCCGCCGCGTTCGGCCACCGCCCTGGCCAGGCGGATATCGGTGCCGCGTCCCGCCATGTTCGTCGCGACCGTGACGGTCGCCGGCTGCCCCGCCGCCGCGACGACATCGGCTTCCGTTTCGTCCTGCTTGGCATTCAGCAGGGCATGGGCGATGCCGCGAGCAGTCAGTTCGGCGCTTATCTCCTCGGACGCACCCACCGAGCGGGTGCCCACCAGCACGGCCCGCCCCTGATCCTTCAGGCGTTGCACCGCGTCAGCGACAACCTGCCACTTCTCGACCCGCGTCGCGCAGACCCGCACCGGATCATGGATGCGCCGGGACGGGCGGTGCAGCGGGATGCGGACGACATCGAGGCCGTACACCGAGCGGATTTCGCGTGCGACTTCCTTAGCCGTGCCGGTCATGCCGGACAGGCGCAGATAGCGGCGGAACAAGCGCTGGTAGGTCAGGCGCGCCAGGGTCTCCCGCCGCTCGGTGATCTCGCAGCCTTCCTTCACTTCGATCAACTGGTGCAGCCCGCGTTCCCAGGACCGGTCGGGCATCACGCGGCCTGTCGATTCATCGACGATCTGCACCTTGCCGTCGGCGACCACGTAATGCTCATCGCGATGGAACAGCAGACGCGCGACCAGCGCCTGGCTCACGAGTTCCTCGCGCGCCCGGACCGAGCCCCACACCCCATCCCAGCGGCTGGACCGGCTGGCGACCTCGGCGCAGCCCTGTTCCGTCAGGCGCACGTTCCGGTCGGCAAGCTCGAGCTCGTAGTGCTTTCCCTCCACCAGGGCCGCCGCGATGTCCAGCGCCCGCGCGCAATGTTCCGCCTCGTCCGCCGGCCCGCTGGACGCCGACAGGATCAGCGGCGTGCGCGCTTCGTCGATGAAGACGCTGTCGGCCTCGTCGACGATCGCGAAATACAGGCCACGCAGCACGAGGCCGTCCTCGGCCGGCACATCGCCGCGCAGGCGGCCCAGGGCCAGGTGCAGCCGGCTGCCGCGCTGGCCGCGCGCGACGCCGTCGCGCAGGTAGTCGAAGGCCAGTTCCTTGTTGGTGCAGTAGGTGATCGAGCAGGCATAGGCCTGCCGCCGAACCGGCCGCTGCATCCCCTGCACCACGGTACCCACCGTCAGGCCGAGGAACTGGTACAGCGGTTTCATCTCCTCGGCGTCGCGTGCGGCGAGGTAGTCGTTGACGGTGATGACATGCACGGGATAGCCGGCCATGCCGACAGTGCACACCGGCAGCGTCGCGGCGAAGGTCTTGCCCTCGCCGGTCGCCATCTCCACCAGACGGCCCTGCAACAGCGCCCAGCCGGCCATCATCTGCGACGGGTAATGCCGCTTGCCCAGCGTCCGGTCGGCCGCTTCGCGCACCAGGGCGAAGCATTCCGCGGCCAGCGCCAGGGTAAACCCCTGCCGCCGCAGCCGCGACCGCATCCCGCGTGCGCGGGCCTGCAATGCGGCATCGGGCGTGCCGCGCAACGCATCGGCGTGGCGGTCGGCCTGGACGCAGACGGCACGCAGCGCGCGCGCCGGATCCAGCAGAGCCGCGCGGACCGGCACGACCGTGTTCGCGAACAGGGTTTCGGCAATGCGGTCGTGCAGGCGCGGCTGCTTTTCCGACCGCTCGGAATAGGGCCGCCCGGGGGCCAGCAGCCCGGGATCCGTCAGGATGCCGATCCTAGACACTGAAGCGCGAGAGGAAGAGGAGCCGCAGCCGGCGATACCACTGCAGGAACAACGGCTGATCGTGGTGGTCGAAGCGCACCAGCACGCGCTGGCCGAACAGGGTGAACCGCGCGGCGTCCTCCAGCAGGACATCGAACTGGAACATGCGTTCCAGCGCCTTCGGTCCCTTCGTGTCGCGCGGATCGATCGCGATCGCGCCGCCACCTTCGGTCGCCAGCGCCTTGCTGGGCAGGTACTCGTCGCCCGCCGGCACCTCGCGCGCGATGCGACCGCGATAGATCGTGTGTGCGCGGTTCATCATCTGCACCATGACCCGGTCGGTGCCCATCCTGACCTGGTCACCGGCGTCCTGCGGCACCACCACACGCACCAGGGGCGGCAGGCCGGCGCCGATCACGTATCCCATCAGGTCGCCCTTGCGGTAGTAACGACCCGGCACATCGCTGACATTGGGCATCTGGAAGATACCCGCGGCCTTGGCCCGGACAACGAGTTCCGCTTCGCGTCCTTCCAGGACCGCCAATGCCGCGCGTTCCTGACCCAGTTTCTCGCGCACCACCGCGGCCTTGACCCGGTCCTCGGTCGCTTCCATGGCAAGCAGCGCTTCGAGTTCGGCGACCCGGGCGCGCGCCAGCTTCACCTGCGCGGACAGGGTTGGATCGGCCGACCGGATCAGCGGGTCTCCCTCGTTCACCGGGTCGCCCGCCCTGGCCAGGAAACCCTCGACAAAACCGTTCGTCCCTGCCCGGACCAGGGCCTGTTCCGACAGCCAGACGACGCCTTCGGCATGGGTATGGTGCGGGATCGGAATCGCAACGCCGGCCAGGACCAGGACGCCCAGGCTGCCACCCACCACGGCGAAGCCATGCACGCGCCGCCGGCGCAGGCGCGGGCTGCTGGCCAGGTATTTCACGCCCTTGACGACAGGCAGCACCACCATCGCCCCGGCGGCCCAGATCGCGAGCAGCACGCCGATGAAGAAGAACTGCCCGGCGATGAACAGGGCGATGAAGATCGTGACGAAGACCCGGTAGATCGAGGAGGCCAGGCCGTACAAGAACAACCATGCCTTCTCGCCCGGTGTCGCATCCGGCGGTTCGGCGTCCCGCACGCCCAGCGGATAGCGTTCGAACAGATAGCCCCAGTAGCGCAGCGACCGGCCGGCGAGGTTCGGCATTTCCAGCAGGTCGGCGAGCACGTAGTAGGCGTCGTAGCGCAGCAGCGGATTGCCGTTGAAGAGCAGCGTCGAGACGCCGGCGATCAGCATGGTGTTGAACAGGATCGCCCGCACCAGGCCCGGTTCCACCAGCAGCCACAGATAGAAGGCGAGGGCGGCAATGAAGAGTTCGACGGCGACGCCGGCGACACCCACGACGGCGCGCTGATACTTCGAGCGGAATGTCGTCGCGGCCGAGGCTTCCACATAGGGAATGGGCAGCAGCACGAGAAGCATGACGCCCATTTCATGCACCTCACCGCCGCCGGCCTTGGTGGCCATGGCATGGCCCATTTCGTGCAGGGCCTTCACCAACGGGAAGACGAAATACAGCACGACCAGGTTGTCGATCGCGAGCACCCGGTCGGTGAAACCGTTCGACAGTTCCGGCCAGTGCGGCAGCAGCAGGAACAGGGCGGGCAGCACGACAAGGCACCACAGGATGGCACCCGGCCGGCCCCATATCAGCCGCGCCAGGCCCGCCGTCCGGCTCAGGAAGCGGTCCGGATCCACCAGCGGTATGCGGATCGCCATCGGGTTGCCGAAGGTCTGGCGATTGCGCGTGCTCTCCTCCCGCTGGCCACGCGCGAACAGTTCCGCCACGTCGGGCGTCACGTCGCTCTGCAACAGGTCGGTGGCATGAAGCTGGCCCAGCAGGTGGATCATCTCATCCTGGGTCGGCGCGTCATCACCCAGGCGTCGGTTGGCGAGGTCCCAGAGCTCCGCGACCGGGCGCGTGCCGTCCATCAGCGTGATCACGAGGCGTGCCGCCGGCGTGAAGCGCTGCACGCGCCCGGTCGCGGGGTCCTGCAACAGGTACCAGACCTGGCCGCGATAGCGATGGCGATGCAGGCGGGCATGCGAGCGGAGCTTCGGCCGCAGGGTCTCCACCCGGTACCAGAGATTGCTGAGGACCGGCGTCGTGCTCATGGCCCGGGCCTGGTCATCCTCATGGCAATTCCTTCCAGATCCACCAGCGGAACCAGTCGGTCAGGCCATGGGTCCAGATCCAGAACAGGTTACGCTCCCCGATCGCGATCTTGCCGACGCCCTGCATGCCCGGGCGCAGCCGGTCCGAGGGGGTGGTGAGGTTCGCCTCGACCCGGAAGTAGTTGTGCCCTTCCTCGGACACCGAAACGGGGGTGATCTGCTGCACCTCGAAGGCCAGCGGTTCCGAGGGCAGGCCCGAGAGCGTCAGGTTGCCGCCCTGGCCGACGGCGACATAGTCGATGTCCCGCTCATCGATCTGCAGGATGACACGGTAGGAATCGAGCGGCGCGATCTGGAACAGGATCTTGCCCTGTTCGACCGGCGCGCCGAGAAGTTGCGTGAGGTCGCCGGAGACCACGACCCCGTCGAACGGCGCCAGCAGCGTGGCGCGCGCGAGCTTGTCGGAGACGAGCGCGAGTTGCGCCTCGGTCTGGGCAATCTGGGCGGCGATCACCACCATGTTCGGCCGGTCCTGGGACGCGAGCGCCTGGCGCTGACGGCGCAGCAACTGCTCCCGCTCGGAAGCGAGGCGGGTCTGTTCCAGGCGCAGGTCGCGGTCGTCGAGGCGGCAGAGGACCTGTCCGGCGCGCACCGTATCGCCGGCGCGGACGTCGCTCTGGACGATATGGCCATCGAAGGGCGCCACGGCGGCACGCTGCACCGCCCCTTCCACCACGGTCCTGGCGGAGACGCGATACTGGCTGGTGGCGAAGGAGAAGAAGATCACCAGGGCGAGCGTGACGGCGGCGATCAGCTTGACGCCGGGATGGCGCGGACCGAACAGGGCCTGCATCCAGTCGGACAGGGTCTCGCGGCCCCGGCGCCAGAAGCCGCGCTCATTTTCGCGCTTCAGCTCGAGGATCGGCGCGAGCAGGCCGGCGATCGTCGCGGTGAGATCGACGGTGTCATCGTCGAACGGCTCGCCGGCCGACCGCTCGAGCGTCAGAACGCCGACGGTGTGGCCATCGCGCATGAGCGGCACCGAGGCGATGGCAACGTCCTTGAAGTCCCGGGCCAGTTCGGCGTGGGCAATGGCACCGGAATCACTTTCCCGCGGCGGCGGCCAGACGATGGTGGCATCGAGGTCCAGCACTTCGTCCATCGCGTCGGCGATGCGGCGGACAAGGCTCATTTTCGTGTTGAACGTGGCGGTGTGGGAAATCGCCTTCACCTCGATGTCGCCATCATGCTCCATGCCGATGCTGACACGGTCGCATTGCAGGCGGCCGGCGATCTCGTTGGCGACGGCGAGCGCGGCGGGGGCGAAGCGCCGCTCCTGCGCAGCGGTGGCGACGAGGTCCATGGCCAGGCTGACCTGGTCCAGGCGGCGCTGTCGCTCCTCCAGCGCGCGCTTGCGGAATTCATCGACCAGCCAGACGCTGGCCCAGTGCAGCAGGCGCAGGGCGCGCTGCAGCCCGATTTCGGGTCCGGGCGGCATGTCCAGTGCGACGACGCCATGCAGCGTGCCGGAGACCTCGATCGGGTAGCCGATATGCGCCGGCTGGTCCCGTGTCGGCGGGGAGGCACCGTCGGGCGCGAGCACGACGCCGCGGCGTTCGGCCAGGACGCGCTGGGCCGCCGGGGTGAGGTATTGCAGGTCGCGGGTGGCGTCGGGCCAGACCGCGGCGGGCGTATAGGCGCCTTCGGCGTCCGGTCCCAGCAGCAGCAGCGCGCCGCTGACGCGGTCGATCTGCGAGCACAGGACGGCGAGCCAGCTTGAGTAGAATTCAGTCCGGTCGCGGGCGCCCGAAAAGCGTGCCCAGGCGATGGATTCCGCCCTGGCACGGTCTTCGGTGGCGAGTGAGTAGATGGATGCCTGGATGGCCATGACTGCCTGATCAGCCGCGTCTACCAGCCGCGCCCGGGGGCAGGGGCATGACGTGGTTCACGCATGCCCCGCGGACCGGGCGGGACGCCCGACACCGGCATGACCGGGGATCGCTACAGCCATCCCTGGCGCATCAATGCACCGCGGTGCTGCCGGCGAGATTCGCGTCTTCGGCCGCGGCGTCGTCCGATCCGTCCGCGGGAAGCGTCGGGCTACCGGTGATGCCGCCCTTCGCGTCTTCCAGCGCGTGTTCCAGCCGGTCCTTCAGCCCTTCGAAGTTGCGCATGGACTGGAGGTGCAGGTACAGCAGTTCGAGCTCGTCGGTGGCCGCGAGTTCGGCGAGCTTGTCGCCGGGCAGCGCCTTCAGCTTGCTGCGGCTGACCGCCTGGAAACCGCCGAGGGAGACACGGTCCCCGGTGCCCATCGTCACCTGTGCCTGCATCGGTTCCAGCAGATCCAGTTCCTTGATCTTCTGGCAGAAGGCCTGGGTGCGTTGGAACTGCGTCTGATATTCCTGCAGGAACTTCAGTACGTTGTCGACATAGGTGCTGGGCTTGCCGTCGGTCGAGAACAGCGGCTGGCCGCGGCCGTCGCGGTTCAGGCCTGGATATTCCTCATCGACGCAGAGCAGAAAGCGTTCCTCCTGCTTCGAAAAGACGAACGGGTAGCGCCGGATGAATGCCGGTATGTACTTGGCTTCCCAAGCCGCATTGTTAGAAATGAAAAGGTTTTCATTGCCGCGCACGCCAAGGATGACGGCCGGGGTGATCTCGCCTTCGGGTCCGGCGAACACGATGGCATATTCATTGGCGGCCTGCGGGAATTCGACCGCCATCAGGGGCACCGAGTTCACCTCTCCGGTGAACGCATAGTTTCCGCCGGTTTCAACGCAACAATCGCCATGCCGCGCCCGCGAGACGGGCACCGCGCTCTTGTAAATCAGGAGCTGGGTCATCGGGAAATCGTCTCCATTCGCGTCCCGATATATAACCGGGACGCGACGCGAACGGAACGTTTTTCGTCAGCTACCGGGCGCCCGCAGCCGAATGCCGGCGTTGGGGTTGCGGCTTTTGTCCTGACCGAGATTGTTGAGGAAGTCATCCACCCAGGCTGGATCCCGGTTGGCGAATTCCTCCGGCGCATACCGGGCGCGCCAGTCGATCGCCGGGGCATCCGCGGCGCCGGGTGTCGCCGGCCCGGGCAGGGTGCGGACGCCCGCCGCCAGGAACATGCCGGTGACATCCTGCGCGTCGGTTTCGGCAAAGCCCATGGCATTGCCCAATTCGTGCAGCACGGTGGACAGCAGATCCATCCGCCCGCTGGCCAGGCTGTTCGGCGCAGCGCCCCATGCCACGTCCGACAGTCGTACAACGAACTCGCTGTTTTCCTGCGGTGTCGGATCGACGAACCAGCCCCAGCCGGCGGCATCGCCGTCGATCAGGATGGTATCGCCCAGGGTCACGCCGAGGGCACTCTCCGGCAGGTTGCCGACCGAGACCGTCACCTGATTGAGGATCGACAGGCGCGGATCGTCCAGGCCCAGCTTGCTGGTCCAGATCGCCTTGGCCTCGGTGACGATGGGCGCAAGGTCGCCGGCGGTCAGGAACGTGTCCGCGACCTGCACGGTTGGCGCCGACTGGAACTGCCAGATCGGTCTCTCACCGGCCGTCTTTTCGACATCTGGCGTGGGCGGCAGGTTGGGCGGCTGCGGATCGCGCGTGGGGCCGAGCTGATCGGGCCACTCGGGATCCTTCTCGTTCACCAGGCCCAGTTCGCCGTATGGTTCGCCGTTGCGGGCCGGATCGCCGCCGTGCTGTGCGATCAGCGAAAGGTCGGCGCCCTGGCTCCTGGACAGATCCAGCAGGAAATGCTGGACGCCGTCCGTAATGTTGGCGGTCACGGTTGGCAGGCCGGGGTTCACGAATGGCAGGAGGTAGGTGTTGAAGCTGTCCTCCCAGTCGACCAGACGGTCGCCGCCCGTGTTGCCGATCAGGACGTCGTATCCGGCGCCGCCATACACGAGGTCCTCGTAGGACGGGTTGGTATCGGCGGCGATGTTCAGGTTGTCCTTGGTGGTGTGGTCGTCGTCGGCATTGATCAGGTCGTCGCCCCAGCCGGCCCACAGCGAGTCGCGTCCGGTGCCACCGACGATCCAGTCATTGCCGAGATCGCCGAAGATCCGGTCATCGCCGTCTGTGGGAAGGCGTGGATACGTGATGTCGTCCGCCCAGATCTGATCGGCCGGACCTTCCTTCGCGTCGAAGTTCAGGAACCATTCCAGGCCGCCGTCCTTCTGCAAGGTGCCCACCTTGCTGAGCATGATCTTGTGCAGCGGATCCTTGTCGTCGAACAGCGCGAACTTCGTTGTCAGCGGGCTGTAGCCGAGGGGATTACCGGGGTTGAACGGCTTGTCGAAATCGCTTTCGGTCAGCGATCCGGCAATCAGTGTTCCACCCAGGGTGTAGTTCGTGATGTAGGACTTGACCTGCGCCTCGGCGCCCGAAACGGCGTCATTGCCGGCGCCGGCGTGGATCGAGTCGTTGCCGAGACCACCGAAGATGATGTCGTTCGCATCAAGCGGAACGAACAGCGGGTCCTGCGGCTTCGACGGGTCCAGGTTATCCGGTGTCAGGTCGGCGGTATACTTCAGCGCACCTTCCAAGTTGATGACCGCAACCAGGGCCTTTTCGTCGGTAATGACCTTGTTGATTTCGTCGATGGAAACGGGGTCGATGCCATAGAGCGGTTCGCCGTATTCCGTGCTGTTGCGGCTGGCAAAGATCAGCCCGTCATCGCCGAGGATGCCATCATCGCCGGTGCCGCCGGAGATCCAGTCCGTGCCATAGCCACCGACGATCGAGTCGTTCTGTGCGTCGCCGAACAGGACGTCGGCGCCCACCATGCCGAAGATGAAATCGTCGCCGGACTCGCCGTGGATCTCGTCCGCCGCGCCGAGGTCCTTCAGCGCGCCGTCGGGGACGTAGTCGCTGCCGCCCGGCGTGTAGTCGAGCATGACGGCGCCGCGGACGACGATCTTCGCCTTCTCGCTGTAGTTGTCGTAGTTGAACGTGACCTTGCCGGACGCCTCACCGTTGACGCCGACAATGCGGAAGATGATGCCGTTGTCGCCAAGGATCATGTCGGCATCCGCGGCGTGGCCGGCTTCCCCGGTATTGCCTTCGTCGTTCCGTCCCGCCGCCAGGCCCGAACCGCCGAAGATCATGTCGGCTCCGTCAGCGCGATCCGCCGCCTTGACCAGGCTGAACAGGCTGGAGCTCCCGCCGATGATATCGTCCTGACCCTGGTTGCCGAAGATCGTGTCGTTGCCGCTGTTACCTTCGATGTAGTCGTCGCCATCGCTCGCCGCGTCGAAGGACGGATTCATCAGCAACGTGTTGGACGCGTCACGCCGAGCGAACACGCGCTGATCCTGGGTCAGCTTGGTATCGATCGACCCGTCACCCTGGATCACATCGTCACCTTGCTGGCCGAAGATCATGTCGCTGTCGGCGCCGCCTGCGATGTAGTCGGCGTCGAGCTTGACGACATCCACCGCCCCCATGTTCAGCAGGGTGATGACGAAGTCATTCCACGCAGGGATACCGGACGGATCGACCTGCGGATCATCACTGACGAGGACCTCGCCGGCGGAGCCTTCCGACAGGCTGTAGAGCAGGGTTTCCTTCAGCACGCGGAACCGCGTGCTGGTCTTATCGTCCCGCGTGGACTGCCGGTCGATGGATGCCTGGTCGCCGAAGATCAGGTCGCGGCCGATGCCGCCGTCGAGGGCGTCATCCCCGGTACCGCCCACCAGCACGTCATCGCCGCTTTCACCCCAGATGACATCGTCCGTGCCGTAGGAGAAATCGGTGCTGGTCGCGAAGACCACGACCCCGTCGGACGCGTAGATCGCGTAGCCGTTGTCGCCGAAGGCAATATCATTGCCGTCGCCGGCAAACGCCGTATCGGCCCCGGTGCCGCCGAAGATCAGATCGGCGCCATTGCCGGTGGTGATCGCATCGTTGCCGCCGACCCGCGGATCGGTGGTGCTGATCTTGTTCCACAGGCCGGCGGCGGTGACGCTCAGTGACCCGTTGTCGCCGACCACCGCATTGTCGCCCGGACCGGCATTGATCGTATCGTCGCCGAAGCCCCCGAAGATCGCGTCGCGCCCATTGCCGGTGGTGATCCGGTCGTTGCCGCCGCTGGTGGGCGCGATGGTCCGCGCCGTGGACAGGACGCCGCCTGCGTAGGTCAGCCAGGCGTTGTCGCCGAAGACAAGGTTGTCGCCGTGCCCTGCGTTGATCGTATCGCCATTCGCCCCACCGATGACGATGTCGGCTCCGCCGGCTGTCGTGATCTGGTCGGCGCCGCCCGTCAGGGAGTCGGTCGACTGGATTTCCACCGGCAGATTGGCCGCGTCGAACAGCACGTAGCCGTTATCACCCAGGATGATCTGGTTGCCTGCCCCGCCATTGATCACGTCATCGCCGGAGCCGCCCAGCAGAAGATCGTTGTCGATGCCCGTGAAGATACGGTCATTGCCGCCAATCTTGGGGTCGATCGTCTCGACCTTCGACAGCGTGATCCCGTTGAAGGTCACCATGCCATTGTCGCCGAGGACGATGTTGGTACCGTCGTCGGCTCGGAGCGTGTCGCTGCCGGCACCGCCGATCAACAGGTCGTTGCCGATGCCGGTGGTGATCGTATCGTTGCCGCCCACCGACGTATCCGTTGATGCGACCGAGGCGAACAACGTGCCGTTGAAGGTCAGAATACCGGCATCGCCGAACACCACATTGTCGCCGTCGCCGGCCGTGATCTGGTCGTTGCGATGGCCACCGAAGATGATGTCCTGATCGGTGCCTGTGGCGATCTTGTCGCTTGCGCCCGCGGTCGCATCGATGGTCTGCGCCGAGGACAGCCCGCCCGCGGACCAGGACAGCCAGCCGCCGTCGCCGAACACGATATTCATGCCGTCGCCGGCATCGATCGTATCCACCCCATTGCCGCCGATGATGAGATCCGCCCCGCCCAGCGTCGTGATCACGTCGTTGCCGACCGTGGTGGGGCCGGTGCTCTTGATTTCGACCGGCGTTCCCGTGGCGGTGTAGGTGATGTAGCCATTGTCGCCGAAGACAATGTTGGCGCCGTCACCCGCGTCGATCGTGTCGTGGCCCGCGCCGCCAAGGATGATGTCATCGTTGGAACCGGCCGTGATGGTGTCTGCCCCCCCGGCATTCAGAGGTGTCGTCTCGATCTTGCTGATGTGACCGGCCAGGTAGGTGATCTTGCCGCCATCGCCGATGACGATGTTCGTTCCCTGATTGACCGCAATCGTATCGGATCCCGATCCGCCGAGGACGATATCGTCATTGCCGCCGGCGATGATCTGGTCGTTGCCGCTCAGTTTGGGATCGGCTGTCTGGATCAGCGACAGAATTCCGGGAGTGGCGTAGGCGACCTGACCATTGTCGCCGATGACGATGTTGTTGCCGGTGGCTCCGTGGATGTAATCCGATCCCGCACCACCCAGGATGATGTCGTCATCCGCTTCACCATACAGCTTGTCGTCCCCGCCGTTTGGCAGCGTTGCGCTAATTTTCAGCAACTGGCCGGTGGTGAAGATCCGCTGCGTACCGGCAGCCTGCGTCACCGGCCCGTGGTCGCCGATAATGACGTCGATGCCGTCGCCGCCCTTGATCGTGTCGGCACCGCCAATCAGGAAGTCCCGCGTGGCCGGATGATCGGCCGCGGCGACATCGATGGCCACCAGCAGCACCTGCGTGGATAGGTCGAGCCGCTTTGACAGGTCAAGATTGAACCCGTCATCGCCGGACACCACATCGTCGCCGCCGTTCGAGGAAATCGTATCGTTGCCAGAACCGCCGGCGATCCAGTCGCCGGCCGCGCTGCCCAAAATCGTATCGTTGCCGCCGCCACCATAGATCATGACGGATTGACCCGCCTTGCTGGCGTCGATCGTATCATTGCCGGGCTTGGCAAATTCGCGGGCGTGTCCGGTCAGCAACGCAGTGGTGGAGTCGTAGAAGTGTCCATCCTGCGTCGTGTCGCCCAGCAGGATCAGCGGCGATCCGGCGCCGCCGCCGTCGAGCGCCACCAGCGTATCGTCGCCGCCGCCGCCCTGCACGACAGTGATCATGCCGTCCAGCGTCGACACGACGGTGAACTCATCCTTGCCGGTGCCGAGCATCGTTTCGGCGATTTCGACGTTGTGGAACACGATGCCGCCATTGAAGGTGCGGAAATCGGGCGCGCCGGTCTTGCCCATGTCCAGCACGCCGCCGACACCCATGCCGAGACCGCCGATATTCCCGAACGATTTCGGATCGATGTCGGCAACGTTCAAGCCGAACTGTGCCGCCAAGCCATCGACTTCCTTGACGAAGTCCAACTCGCCCTTGTCGTTGGTTACGCTGCCGTCGTTGAACACGTTGACCGTATCGGTCTGCAGTTCCTCCTTCGTCGAGATCGTGAGGGTCGGCAGCTTGGCGTCGGTTTCCGTGAACAGCCGGACCGATTTGACCAGGCTGCGATCCGCCGTCTTGAGCGGCCCACCCTCGAGCGTCAGCGGCCCCTGGATCGGCGAGGTAAGGTGCGGCTGCGCCGGGAACACGTGTTGGGTCAGCGGCAGGGTGTTGTCGAGCGCGGTAACACGCACCGTGAACGGCACTTTCCAGTTCGTGCTGTCAAACGTGACCGTCGGCACTTTGTTGATGATCGCGAACCGCCCGGGAAGTTGCGAACTGGCATCAGCGGAGACGAGGGTCTTGCCATCCGTCAGGATCTGAACGGTGACAGGGGCCTTTGGTGCCCGCGTCAGTTGCAGCGTGTAAGTATCATCCAGCAGGCCTGCGACAAGCGTCGCATCATTGCTCTGCGTCACCAGCAGGCCGCCGGTGTCGTTGTCGCGGACATCGACCGTGACCCGCGAGACATCGGTGATGGCGTCGTATTCGCTGCCGGGTGTGCTGCTGGTGATGGTGTGTGAGACGATGAACTCGCCGGGGTTCTCGATCACGGCATCGTTCACGGCACTGACCTTCACCGTCACCGGCTGGTTCCAGTCGGCCGCGGTGAACTTCAGGACATCCGTTGACAGCTTGATCTGGCTGGGATCGGTCACCAGCGTCACCGTCACGGTTTCACCGGGTGCCGGTGCCTTTGTCAGCGACACCGCGTAGGTGTCGCTTGCGCCGCCTTCGGCCACCTGCGTCGTGGTGCCGGTCTGCCGGATGAACAACCCAGCGCTGTCATCGTCGATAACCCGCACCAGCACGTTGGCGATATTGGCGCGGTTATAGGCGGGATCGTCGCTGACCATCGAATGGCTGATCACGATGGTCTGCTCGCCCTCGGCGGTGGCGTCCCCCACGGCCCGGACATAGATCATCTGCTCACGATCCCAGACGGTCGGCGTACCCTTGTCGGCCGCATAGTCGAAGGTTACGACGAGGGAGTCGTAGAAGTTGATGTTGTCGACCGAGACCTGTACCGACCGGCCGCCCTGCGACGCGTCCCTGTAGGCCGCGAGCGCCGCGGAAACGGTGATGTAGACCACGGGGAACGTCAGTCCACCTGTGGTGTCGCTGATCTTGGGCGGCGCGCCCATGCGGAGCGTGTACGAGTCGCCGGCTGCCTTCGGATCGGGGCCGTTTTCCATGACGACGGTATCGCCGTTGGTCTCGGTCACGATCACCGGGCCAAGGGCCCGGCTGGACACGTTCAGGCTGACGCCCTCCGCCGCGATGCCGTTGTAGGCCGCGTCCTGGCTGATGATGTTATGGTTGATGATGCCGCTCTGGCCTTCGATGGACGTCGCGATGATCGGCGTCACCACATCGCCGCCCGCATCGAACGTGTCGCTGCCAAGCCCGCCGACCAGCGCGGTTGCCACGCCGGCGGCCGTGCTGAGCACGTAGAAATGGTCGTCGCCTTCCATGGCGTCGACTTCCAGCGACTCGGCTCTGCCATAGGTGACATTCATCCCGGCGCCGACCACCGCGTTGCGGGTGACAACGAAACTGTCCCCGAGCTCGCCACCAATGACGCTGACACGGTCGATGCCCACGCCGCCGTCGATGTTCACCGGCCCGTTGATGCTGGCGATGTCCGACGGCTTCACGTTCACGAAGGCGCGGACGATGAAACTGTCGTCCCCGCTGCCGCCCCAGAGTTCCAGCGGCGCCCGATTGGCATAGACGACGAAGCTGTCATCACCGTCGTCACCGTAGGCGACCGTGGCAAAGCTGATGCCCTTGCTCAGGTAGCCCAGGGTGGTGGCATAGGTGGCGAACATGTCGTCCACCGCAACGCGCAGGGCGGAGCGGGCAGCGCCATAGACCTGTCCGAACTGGAAGCTGTCCTTGCCGACGCCGCCATCCAACTGCGTGATGGCGCTGTTGCCGTCGACATAGAACGCGTCATCACCTTTGTATGCATTGATCTGCAGGACGTTGATCGTGTCGTCGTAGTTCACGCGTTCATAGGCCTGCGCGAAACCGGTAGCGGTCGGCTGCAGCAGGACCACGAAGTTGTCTCGCAGCAGGAAGGTATCGTCTTCCTCGGTGCCATTGATCACCACGACATCCGAATCGATCGCCGGTGACCCGGAATCATGGATGTTCACGATATAGTCAGTCTTGCGCGTCATGTTGATCGTGACGTGGTCGGCCTGACCCTCGCCATCGATATCAACCGTGTCGCGCTGGTCGGGTGTCAGCCCCGTCACGAGGCGGCCAGGCCCGATGACGCCCTGCAGATACTTGTCGGCGTAGTCGAGCGTGTTGAGCTTGTTGACGGTGATGTCGTCGACTTCCGAGCCGCCGAAGATCCGGATATGGCCGGAGATCTGTAGTTTGTAGCCGTCCTTGTTCTCGGGATTCAGGGCGATCTCGTCCTCACCGGCATTGCCGAAGATGAAGATGTCGCGCGCCGTCACGTCGCCCCAGACCGAAATGACATCGGGATCCGCATCGCCGAAGATCGCGATTTGCGAGACGTTGGTCGGTTCTCTCGGGTACTGCGCCTTCTCGCCGAAGATCGAGTAGAATTCGGCCGGGGTGGCCCAGGGATATTTTGCGGTCAGTTCCCCCGTCGTGATCAGGATCCTATCCGGGTCGATGTTGCCGTGGATGGTGATCGTGGGCGAGGTCAGCGTACCGGCGACGATGATCGTGCTGCCTATCCCGGGATCCGCGTTGGGCTCCTCGGGCTTGTCGCGGCCGCGGCCAACGCCCTGGTCGCCATAGAGATTGATCGAAACGCCACCCTGCAGCAGGGCACCCTGCTCGATCAGCATGTCATCCCCGGCAAAGAGATTGATGCTGCTAGCCGCCTTGATGAACAGCGGCTTGCCGAACAGGTCCTTGGCCAGGACCGTCAGGTCATCGGGGATGTCGTCGTTGGCTGGATCCTTACCGTCCTTCGCGTCATCGGTGGCGACAATGACGACGTCGCCGCCGGCAATGATGCTCTTGGTCAGGGTGATCGGACTCGCTGCGGTGATCGTGGCCGTGCCGCCGGTCACCACACCATTCGGATCACCCGTGAAGTCGCCGCCGATGGCGAGCTCGCCCTGGTTATCGATGAAGGTGCTGCCGGTGGTG
Source organism: Acetobacteraceae bacterium (assembly GCA_050181195.1). Classification (GTDB taxonomy): domain Bacteria; phylum Pseudomonadota; class Alphaproteobacteria; order Acetobacterales; family Acetobacteraceae; genus Rhodopila. The sequence goes on from JBFXDK010000006.1 coordinate 59,559, forward strand.
GATTCCGCCTCGATATGCCCCACCTTCGTGACGATGGCGAACCCGTTTGCGCCGATGTTCTTGCTGGCGAACAGCTTGGTGTTGCCGGACAGAACGTTGGGCTTGCCGGGACCGATGCCGTTGAAGATGCTGCCGGTCGGGGCGGTGATGAACGCCGACAGGCCGGCACCGGTGCTGACGGTATTGAGCAGCACGTCGGCCTTTGTCTCGATGATGTAGATGTTCAGCAGGTCGCTGGACGCGGTCAGCACGCCACCGGGCGCGGAGTACTGGCTGTCGATATCCAGCGCGTTGATTGCGTCGCCGATGCCGCCCAACTGGGCGGTCAGGGAGATGCTGTTGCCGAACACGTCAGGCGCCGGCAGGCTGGCCGCACCGCTGTTGTCCCAGGCCTTGGTTGCCGCGTCGACGATCGAGAACTCGGCGCGCAGATCCACGTCACCCAGTTGCGACAGGATGTGGTTGACGCGCAGGTCACCTTCGAACTGCGACAGCCAGATGCTGTTCCGCGCGTCGGCCGTCACGAACTGCTTGGCATCTATATCGAGATAGTTGCTGCCCGAACCAATCGTTCCACCGGTCGCAGTCAGGATGACCTGCTTCGCCTTGATCTTCGTGAAGTCGGTATTGAACGCGTCCAGGATCGACCCGGCGGCATTCAGGGTCACGTTGCCGGACGCGGAGTAGATCGCCTCCACGTTCAGCGTGCCAGGCCCCGCCTTGTTCACGCCGTTGATGAAGATCGAGTTCAAGGCGCGCGCGGTCAGCGTGCCGCCCGCAATCGAGTCGAGCGTGATCGGCGCGTTTGCCGTGCCGATGGCGCCCTGCGCCGCTTCCAGGATCGTATCGCTGCCGCGGATGTAGGCGAGGCCGGGTGCGGCCGCGTCCAGGATGTTCTGGCTGCTCTTGATGCGGATCTTGTCGCCGTTGATCGTATTCCCGGCGATCACCTGCGCGATCTTGATGTCGACCGTGGAACCGAGAAGCACGCCCTTGCCGGCGGTGATGTCGATGCCGCCGGTGGCATTAACGTTGATGTCGTCGAGATTGGTGATCTTGATCGCCGTCAGCGTCGGCGCCGTCCCGCGCGTGATCGTCACGACCAGATCGGTATCTTCCGTGGTGATCCGCGCGCTCGGCGTCAGCGTGATTTCGGTCGCGGTCACCGAGGCGATCCGATAGGTCAGCCCGTTCAACGTGGAGTTGTTGGGCGAGCCGGAGAGCTTGAGCAACTGGTTGGCGACGAAACCGTCGGTGATCCAGTTGCCGCCGTCGACACGGATGATCTTGCCGGCTTCCAGCAGCGTGGTGCCGCCGAAATGCACGGTCGCGTTCACCGACGGCGCTGTGGCGACGAAGGTTGGGTCGAGCACGACCGGCGCAATCCTGATGGTCTTCGCGCTTTCGGCGGTCAGGGTGGTGCTACCATCGAGTGTGATGACGGATGCGGATACGCTTTGGATCCTGTGGAACGTCGTTGTGCCGATCGTGGCGTTCTGCGTTGTCTGGCCGGTGGCGCCGTCGATCGTGACGTACATTCCGGCCTTGAAGCCGTCGGCGATCCAGTTGCCGGGGCTGGTCCGGACGATCGTGTGTGATCCCGGATCGAAGCTGACGGTCGCCGTGACGATCTTGCCGCCGATGTACTGCACGTCCAGACGCTCCGCGGCGGCCAGGGCCACGCGCTCGTCCTCGGTAAAGACCGGGTTTGCTGGCGTGAGGTCGATCAGCGTCTCACTGCCCTTCTGGCCGACATTGTTCTTAGTGATGATCGTAATGTTATCAGCGACGATATTCGGATCCTCGACGTTCACCACAGTGCTGGTGACATCCTTCATCAGCCCGGCGCTGATCGCGTACAGAAGCTGTTCCTCGGTCCATTGCTTGATGGACCCGACCAGCGCATCGGTTTCCGCCTTGGTCGCCTTGTAGCCGAAGCTTCCGTCGAAGGTATCGGGCGCGAAACCTGCGTCGTTGTTGGTCTTGTAGCTGCCGCCCGCGCCGTAGGTCGCGTTCAATGTGTGGTAAATCGCCGTCCGCGCGTTCACCAGGGTCTGGATGGCCGCCGCGTCGTAGTTCAGGACATTCTGGTAGTAGTCGAGTTCGGCCGCGCTGAGCGTGACCTGGAAGCCGGCATCGAACACCGCGCCTCCGTCCGCCTGCATATGCCGGAACTGCCAATAACTATTGTATTCCTGCGTCTTCGCCGACACGAAGGACGCGATGGTGTTGTCCACCTTATCCTGGTAGCCGGTCGAGCCGGTGAGTTGCAGCGAGGTCCAGACGCCGGCCTTCAGTTCGGCGTAGGTGCGCTCATCCCGGACCTGGATCTCATTCGCATCGACCAGGCTGCCGTTTGCGACGTTGATATAGACATCGCCGCCCGTGATGATCGATTTCACGCGCAGGTCGCCGGACTTCGCCTTGATCGATACGTCCGACTGCGCCTTCGCGGTCAGCGTATCGGAAAAATCGGCCTTAACATTGGCGGGCAGCGGATTGTCGACAACCAGCGGCCGCACGCTGCCGTTGCCGATCCCGCCGGTGACGGCCGTCAGGTGGAGAGCGCCACCGGATACCAGGCCCTCATACCAGCTTGCCACGGCCTTCTGCGCCACCGTGATCGAATCCGGTGCCGACAGGGTGATGTCGCCGAGGGAGGTGGACACCACCTGGTCGATCGGCAGGGAGCCTTCGATCTGCGCGACATTGATGTTGCCGCTGACCGTCTTCGCACTGAGGCTGGCGAAGGCCGTGCCGCCCACATCGACCCGAAGCGGGACCGTGTCGGTTCCGATCCCGGTCTGCGCCGACAATACGACCCGGTTGCCGCCGACATAGGCCGAGGCCGAGCCGGACAGGATCTGGGTATTGGACGTGATCGTCGTGGTGCCGCTGGGGTTCAGGATCGGCCCTTCGATGAACACGCGGCCGCTGGAGGTTGAGTTGACCGTGATCGTGCCGGAATCGTAGCCAAAGAAGTGGATGCCGATGTCGCGATGCGCTGAGATGTCGTGGGTATGCAGCACGCGAAGGCCGGAATCCTCCCAGACATCCACAGTGATGGAGGTTTCGCCGTACCATGTGGTGTTGGTGATGGCCGCGCCGTGACCCTTTACCGAGGACAGCGTGACGGTGTCGGGGCTGTAGTGGTAATCACCACCGCTGTTGCTGTGGAAGAAGTATCCACCCGGCCCTTCCAGGGTCGGCTGCCCCTGCACTTCGGTGGTGTCGTAGTTGGTGACGTCGCTGCCAAGGTTGATCAGGCCGATCCAGCTGCTCTCGGTCAGGCGCGACCACTTGTGCACGAACTCGCTGACACCGACGGTCCAGCCATAGCGCCAGTCGCTCAGGGGCGTGTAGACTGTATCGAGCGAGGCGATGTTCTGCACGACCGGCGGATTGATGCTGTCGTCCGTCGTGACCTTGATGCTGTTGCCGTTCTGCTCGTATGTCCGAACCCAGGCCTTGCCGCCGCTGTCGCGCGACACGTCATGGATCAGCAGCAGCCCGTCCCCACGCTCGGAGACGTCGAGCCGGTGAACGCCGATATCGAATTTGGTATTGTTTGTGATCGTAACCTTGCCATAGCCGCCGAACACGTCGATCCGGCCGTTTCCGGTGTTGACGACATGACCGGTGATGTCGATCGATCCGCCGCTGACCCGCAGGTCCTGCACCTCGATCCGCTTCGTGGTCGTATCGAAGAAGACACCGAAATCCTCGGTCGAGTCCTGCAGCAGCTTCACCTGCCCCGTGACGCCGGACGCGAGAATATCGTTGATGCGCGTCTGGGTGGCCGCGCCGAGGGTCAGCGCATAGTCGGCCTTGCCGCTCTGCAGCTTGCCGTTCACGTTCACCACATCGGCCTGGATGTGGATCTTGTCCGCGTAGATGTACTGATCGGCGGTCGGCTGCTTCGACAGTACGGCCGTGACCTCGGCCGCCGTGGCGCCTGATACCCACGGCGCCGTCTGTCCCGGATCCTTCGGGTTGTAGGACGCGGTCGTGACCGCTGCCCACTCGGCCATCGGTTCGCCGCCCACGCTGAAAACCGAGCCGACCGGCAGGTCGATCGACAATGTGCCGCCGGCGATGACGGTCAGCTTCCCGGCTTCCACGGGACCGAGGATCTTGATGTCGCCCTTGCTGGTCGGGTTGAACGCCGTCTTCGTGGCGATCGTGACGTCACCAAGGATGTTGTGTATCCCCTCACCGCCGTCGGCGGTTGCCATGATGGTGATCGAGGGCCACGGATAGTTCGTGTATTTGCCGTTCACCTTGTAGGCGTCGCTGGCGTTGATGAAATCCACGTCCGCGCGGTTCTCGATCGTGATCGTCGGTGCGACGGCGCCGAACTTCACGCCGGAGAGGTTGAAGTTCGCCGCCCCCGGGACGAACACGGGGATCGGGAAGCCGGCGTCCTGATTCCTCTGATTGTCCTCGAACACATTGGCCACGTTCAGATCGGCGATGGCCTTGTTCGTCTGCATCTGGTTGCCGTTGAAATACAGGCCACCAAGCTGATACGGGATCGTGATGCCCTTGATCTTCAGGAACGCGGGCGTATCGTTCTTGATCGTCACGCTCGCATCGTTCGGCGCGATGAAGGTGCCATTGCCCTGCAGCACGTCGCCGCGGATCGTAATGGCGCCAGCATCCGCCCAGATCGGATTGACGGTGACCGTCATGACGTAGCGGTCGTTCACGACGTCGATCTTGCCGCCCTTGCCGTCGTCCTGGCCCTTGTCAACCAGGCCCAGCGCCTCGAGCTGCGAGATGATGTTGGCGATTTCCGACTGATAGAACGCCGCGAGCGCCGCATTGTCGGCGCCGTATTGCTGCAGCAGCGCCTGATAGGCCTGCAGTTCCTCGATCAACGTGCTGCTGAGCGATTCCTGCGTGACGGTATAGCTGACGCCGTCGGTCTTTGAAGCGTCGGTGATCGTACCGGTCTTGCCGTCCCAGTTCTTCAACCACAGCGTCTGGTTGCGGATGATCCCGGTTTCCACGGTACCTTTCATGTCTATGACGCCATGCGACGTGGACAGGATGTTCGCATGCGCGAAGTCCAGCAATGCGCCGCCGCCTTGTGCCTTCAGCAGGGCGGACTGCAGTTCGCTGACCCAGCTGACCGCCTTGGCCTGCACATCCATGTGGTTGTCGCTGTACAGGGCCGTGAACAGGTTGGCCGCGCGGGCGGTCTTCAGCTGCGCCCCGGTCGCGATGGTAATCTTGTTGTCCTGGATCACGTAGCCGGTCGCCCCGACCGAGGAAATCGGGATCAGGCTGCCGGCGAATCCGTCGTAATGCGACGTGACGCTGTAATCATCCTCGTTGTAGTTGACATCACTGCCGGCGGACAGGTTCAGGTCGCCGTAGGCGGTGATTTTCGCGTTGCTGCCGATGGTGACGAGGTTGTCCGGCCGGATATCCACCGTGGAGTGGCCCGCGGTCGCCGTGCCCAGGCCGTAGGTTTCGGTGGCAATTTCCTCCTTCAGCGTGCCCTTGCCCCGGGCGGAGATGTCGATCGCGTTGTCGGTCGTGATCGTCGTGCCGGACCCGATCTGCACCGTCGCCTCGGCCACGGGGACGGAGATTGTGGCGTCCACGAAGGCGCCGGACACGGCACCTCCGGTCGTGAACGAAACTTTGTCGCGCACGTTGAAGTCGTTCAGTGCGCTCATTTTCAGCGTATGGGCATTGCTGGCGATGCCCACCACCGTCAACGTGCTGGTGTTGCCGACCTGGACCTTCGACTTGACGTTGATCGTGGTCTTGACGTCGGCTCCCGCGCCGCTCGCGAGGCCGCCGGTCGTGCCCTTGATGTTCTCGGGCGTGCCGCCGCCGAGGGCCGGCTTGTCGAGATGCGTGGTCGCATCCATCGATATGCTCTTCGCCGTCACGGTCACGCTGTCGCCGATCGACGCCGTCGTCGTCGCGTTGACCGTATTGCGGATTTCACCGCCCGCGCCCGCGAACAGGCCGCCGGCGAAAGTGGTGATCTGGCTATTGAACGCGGCCGTCTGATCAGCCCCGACCGACAGCGCGCCCGATCCTTTGGTCAGGGTGATCTTGGAGCCGTTGTTGATCTTGGCGAGTGTCGTGCTGGTGTTCTTCGTGTGCGCAACCGACGCCGCGCCCGCGATCAGACCGCCGGAGCCGGCGTTCGTATAGGCAAAATTGTCCTCTGTCCCCGTCGCGCCGACCGTCAGGCTGCTGCCGTTCAGGGTAACGTTCTTGCCGAGGAAAGCCTGGGTGTCGGCGTCGGACCTGGTCTCGGAATACGCAATCCCCGCCGCGATCAGGCCGCCGGCGTTGCTGTCCGCCGAGGATTTTTGCTTTGTGTTGTTGACAGCGGTAACCAGCGTCGCGCCGGCAATGGTCAACACCGCGCCATCGGCGATGAAACTCTTGACGGTCGTATCGTCATCAATGATCGCGTTCGTGCTGGTGATGCCGATCAGGGCGCCGGCCGAACCTGTAGACTTGGACCGCGCGGTATAGCCACTGGCCGGAAGCGCGGTGGACGCGCTCACCGTCAGCGAGCCCGCGTCGATCGTCACGGCCCCGACACCGGAGTTGTTGGGGTTGCCGATGGCGGCAACCACGGTCGGATCGATCGTCACATCCGTCAGCGATGCGCCGACGGCAAGGCCGCCGGCAGCGACGCCCAGTGCTTCGGCCAGCGCGTCGATCTTGGCGGTCGCGGTCACCTTCACGGCGCCATTGACATCGATGTTGGCATTCTGGCCGATCGATGCCGAGACCGTTGGATCGACATCGATGAAAGAGAAGTTGGCACCGAACGCGCCGATACCGGCGGTCACCGCGACCGTCTTCAGATGCACCGTCGGCGTGTCGGTCGCCGACACCGTCAGCGAATTCACCGACCCGGCACCGCCGATCACCGCGCCCGCGTTCACGCGCGCGATCGCGCCACCCGAGACGTCGAGACGCGTGAACACGATGCCCGCACCGACGGCACCTCCGACGACCTGACCGGTCGTCTCCGAGATGTTCCGGGTATTGCTGGCCGTAACCGTAATGGTATCGGCCGTTTCGACGCTTCCGAGTGTCGCCTGCACCAGGCTGCTATCACTCACCACCGCGACCGCGGCGCCGAGGCCAATGAAACCGGCGCTGCCGCTGAGCACCAGCATGTCGATATCGTCGTTCAGCGTCGCGACAACCGAGATGTCGTCACCCGCCGACAGCACGCCGTCGGCCGACGCCGTCACGTTGTCGGCCACGTTCAGCACTGCGACCGATGCCCCGATCCCAACCAGGCCTGCCGACACATTGCCGAGCGTGATGTCGTAGTGGGATTTGGCGTTCGCCCGGACGCTGATGTCGTCGCCGGCGTCGATATCGGCGGTGGATCCGATCACCGCCGAGGTGCCGGGCGGCACCACCGCCTGGTTCACGGCGTTCACGATCGATGTCTTGGACGGCGCCTGCGAATTGACGGTGCCGGTGGCACCCCCTGAGATCGAGGCGACCCGGTTCTGGCTGGTATTGGCGTTTCCGGCACCGCTCATGAACGTGCCGCCGATGTCGCCGGTCACGAGCTTGGTGCTCTTGCTGGCCTGGTCGCCCGCGTCCTCGTCACCCCGGCCCTTCTGCATGTCCAGGCTGTTCTTGGAGTGGCCGTCGTTGTCCTGATAGGTGGCGTTGATGGTCGTTCCGATCGACCACACGCTGACGGCACCGCCGACGCCGACCGCGCCGAACGCGCCGCTGGCGTCGAAGCCTGTCAGTTCCTTGATGCCAACCGCGTTGACGACAACGTCGTTCTTGCCGGTGACCTTGGCCCCGTTCTGGATTTCCGCCTTGACGTTGTTGGTCAACGTGCCGACGTCCACGGCACCGGCGACGCCGACAAAGCCGCCCGCGACGCCGATCACAAAGGTGTCGATAGAAACGTTATTGCTGGCGTTGACGTAGACGCTCTGGTTGGCGTTCGCCTTGCCGGGATTGGCCCGGTTGATCGAGGCATTTGTCTCGATCACGGCGGACGTGGCGGACTCCACCAGCGTCACACCCACCGTGCCGGCCACGCCCACGAATCCACCGCCGCCGGCCGCGACAATGTGCAGGATATCCTCGCTCGACTCCGCCTGCACGATCACGCCGTTGGCCGTTGTCTTCTGTGCCAGATTGCCGGCGATGTTGCCGTTCACCACCTGGTTCGTCAGGCCGGTACCAGCGCCCAGCGCCTCGACGCTGGCCGAGGAGCCGATCTTCGCCAGCGTGTCTTTGTCGATGATCATCACGCCGACCGAAGCGCCGACACCGACGAAGCCGCCAGCGAGGGCGCCGCTCAATTCCAGGACATGCGTATCGTCCAATGCCGATACGAAGACGTCGCCGCCTGCGCGGACCGTGGCGCTGTTGTTGATCGTTGCATGTGTCGTGTTCGTGATCGACAGCACGTCAACCACGCCGCCCACCCCAACCGCACCTGCCGCGATGCCCAGGCCGATCATGACCAGGTCTTCCTTGGCGGTCGCCTGCACCGTCACGTCGTTCAGCGCATTCACCGTCGCGGAACTGCCGATCCACGCCTCGGTCGTGTTGGTGATGACGTTCACGCCGACCGCCGGCGCCACGGCTACGCCGCCCGCACCCAGCCCGGCGGCGACAGTCAGGTGATAGAAGTCATCGCCGGCCGCCACCAGTACGGACTGTGCGGCGTTCGCGCCGACGGTCGATCCATTCACCGTCGCCTTGTCACCGATATAGGCAGACGTATTGGCATTCACCACGTCCACGCCCGCGGACACGGCCACCGCGACGCCGCCGGCGGACAGGCTGATGGTGAAGGTCCGGATCTCGTCGCGGTTGATCGCGGACACCGCAAGGCCACGGAAGCCGGCTTGGGTGGCGAGCGCGGTCGAACGCGGCCCGTTGAACGACGGGTCGTTCACCTTGCTGCTGCTGCCGTCGCCGTCGAGGTCCATTGCCCCGAGGTTCGGCGTTCCCACCTTGCCCTGCGCCCGCAGCGAGGACCGGTCGCCGCTCTTGGCCGCGGTCAGCGTGCCTTTGCTGCTGGTCTCAATCCCCGGCGAACCCGGGTTGCTGGGATCATACGATGCGCCGACCCCAAAGCTCGGCGTGATCCGGCCTGTATTCACGGTCACGCCGGCGCGGTTGCCGTCCGCCTTCACCGCGGCGCCGGCGCCAATGAAGCTCCTGGTGTCCTTGTTCAGGACGTTGACGCCCGCCGCAGCACCCACACCGACGCCACCCGCCGCGAGCACACCGGCGACTTCGTTGATGTTGCTGTAGTCGTTGGCGAAGACGACGATGCTGCCATTCGCGTGCACGTTGCCGGCGCCGGCCGACAGCGCCGGATCATCCGGGTCGTCACCGATGAAGGCCTTCGTCGTGATGTTCAGGACGTGCACGCCGGCGTTCACTGCGACGCCCACGCTGCCCGCCCCGAGACCGGCGGACACCGAGATCAGATCCTCGGTCGAATCCGCGGTGACGAAAATATTGTCGTAGACCTCGGCCGCGACACCGGAGTCGATGAAGGCGCGGGTGGTCTTGTTGAGGGACCCGACATCGGCCCCAAGACCCACGCCCACAGCGCCGCCGGCGAGCGAGCCAGCGACCGAAATGATCTCGGTCGTGTCGGTTGCATCGATATCCAGGCTGCCAAGCGTGATAGTGATGGTTGCAGACCGCCCGACCCACGCCCCGGTAGTTTCGTTCAGGACATTGACGGCAGCCGAACCGGCGACGCCCGCGCTGCCGCCAATGGCGATGCCCGCGGCGACCGTCAGGATGTCCTCATGTGCATGGGCTTGGATCGCCAGCCCCGCGCCGCCGGCCGTGACGGTGTTCTTCTCACCGACATAGGCGTTGGTTGTCGCCGAATGCACCAGCGTCGTATTCGCCGCGCCGATGCCGGCCGACCCGGCAACGCCGACGGACCCGCCGATCAACGTCGCCTTGAATTCGGATCCGGCCTCGATCGTCACCGACCCGCCCGCAGTCAGTTTGGTGACGGGAACCGTCGGTGTGTTGGCCGTGTAGGCCTGCGTATCGGTCGACACCACCTGGATTGACGCCGTAGCCGCCACGGCCGCCGAGTCCGCAACGGCTGCCACCGCGGCCACGGACATGATCGACAGGTTCTCGTCGGCCGATATCTTTGCGGCACCGCCCAACGTTACGGCCGCACCCTTGCCGATATAGGCCTTTGTCGTCTTGCTGATGATGCCGACATCGACACCGGCGCCGACGCCGGCAGACCCGGTCGTCAGCGACAGCGCGCCCGCGATACTGACGACATCGGCATGGTTGATCGCCTGCACCGTCAGGGTCTGGCCGGCGCCACCACCCTTGCCACCTGCCTGATTAATCTTCGCATTGTCGGCGATATAGGCTGACGCGTTCAGGTGGAAGTCATCGACGATCACCGAGGCGCCAATGGCGGCATCGCCATTGCTGGCCGCCCCCGCCAGCGCGACCGCAGTTATCGTCGGGTCCTGCCCGTCATCCAGGAACGGCAGGTCGATCTTCGAAGGCGCCAGGTGAATCTGGGCATCCACCAGCATGGCGCCGGTCGCGTCAGCGCTGCCTGCGATAAATGCAGTTGTATCGACATTCAGGACACCAACCGCGACAGCAAGGCCCACGGCGGTGCCCTGCGAGAAGGCGCCGGCAGCCGCCAGGGTCTGCATGTCGATATCCGAGATCGCCTGCACGATGATCGCAGCGCCGGAATTCAGGGTGGAACCGGCACGGGCCGAGGCTTCCGTATCGAAATTGGCGACATTCACCGCCACCGACCCGGCAATGCCGACGTCGCCCTTGCCGCCGCCAGCCGATGCGCCCCACGCGATGAATTCGCTGGTCTTTGCGGGCGGCGTCACCGCCGCGATGGTGATGCCCTTGCCGGACAGGATTGACCCGGAGTCGGCGAACGCCTTGTTCGACCCGTTGATGACACCGACCGAGACACCGGCGCCGATGTTGACGTTGTTGTCCATGCCCAACGCGGCACCGATTGCCTTCGCCGAGGCATCCACCTCTGATTGGCTCTTGACGGTGATCGCCTTGGTCGACGCGGTCAGGTCGGCGCCGCTCGTGATCTTCGCGGTCGTGTTGGATGTCACCACGCTGACGGCGACCGAGGCCGCGACGCTCACGCCGCTGGAGCCGCTCCCGCCCTGGCCGCTGTTCTTGCTGTTCGCGTCCGCGGTGCCCTGAGACGCCGACGCCGAACTCAGGTCCTGGCCCTGGGTGTTCTTGTTGTCGTTGACCTGGCGGTCGGCCTGGCCGTCGGCGCCGCTCTTGCCACCCTTGCTGTTCTGCTGCGAATCGTCCTTGCTGGTGCCGCCAGCGCTTGCCACGGCCTTCGTCTCGCTTGTCACGGTCGAGGTGGCGAGGACGTTCAGCACGCCGCCCGTCGTGGACATGCCGCGCGCCACTTCCGCGGTCACGTTTTCCGTCGCGACGTTCACCGAGACGGACGCGCCGACCCCCACGCTCTTGCCTGCCGCAGCAGCATCCGTCGTCGTTTCGAAATCGCCGACATGCGTGGCACCGACCGTCACGTCGCCGGTGGCGGCGATCGTCGCGGCACCCGTTCCGACGCGCGCCGTCGTGGTATCGTTGATCACCGCAACCGCGGCGCCGACGCCGATCGCAACATTCCCCGAGGACGCGCCGTTTTCACCGTGCGTCACGCCTGTGTTGGCGGAGGTGGCGGTGACTGACACATTGCCCGCCGTTCCCGACCAGACGGTGCCGTTGGTGATCTCGGCTGTCGTCGTGTTGTTCAGCACATTGACCGCGACCGACGCGCCGACGCCCACGGTTTCACCCTGGCCGCCGCCACCGGATGGCAGCGCGCGGGAGGTACCAGCCCCGGTATTCGCGGCCGCAACGGTGACATTGCCGCTGCCCGTCACGGTCACGGTGGCGCTGCCGCCCTGGCCGATGCGCGCCTCGGTTTTGTTGGTGACGCTGTTGACGGACACCGAACCGGCCACGCCGACATCGCCGCCGCCACCGCCCGATGTGGCGGCGGCGACCGAGCTATGCGTCGCATCCACCAGCTGCTGGTTGGCGCCACCCGCGCTGGTCAGCTTGATTCCGTTGCCGGCTTCGGCGTCCGCGCGCGTCGCCGCGAGCAGATAACGGCCGGATTCAACCTCGATCGCGTAATAGGTCGTGCCGTCGACCAAACCACCCATGGCCGCGCCGCCGGAACCGTAGATGACGGCGTCGCCGGTCCGCAGCCGGCTTTCGGCGCCCAGATCCAGCATCCGCACCGATGTCGCGGGAGCAAAGGACACGTCGGCCTGGAACAGCGCGTTCACGCCTGTCGGCGCCAGCTTGTGCCCGTTGCCGGTGCCCGCCGAGGTCAGGTCAACGCGACCGGTACTGCCGCCGGCAATGGCGTCCTGCTCGCTTGTATAGAGCCGGACCTTGCCGCCGTCCTGGACGTTGACCCAATAATTATTGTTGGTCGTCAGCCCGCCAACCTCGGTGTTGCCGCCGGCACCCTTCGTGTATTTCACCTCGTCGCCGGTCTTGAAGGGATGACCGACACCCAGATAGATCGTGTCGTTAGCAACATCGACGACCGGGACGGTGGAGGAGGCAATGTCGATATCCCGGGTCGCCATCACGGCCTGCACGTCGATGCCGCCGCCGTTCAGCACCGCACCGCTGCCGACATAGGCGCGGTTCGTGACGTTGCCGACATTGACCGCAACGGCGGCGCCGACACCGACGCCGTCTTCGGTGGCCGACGCCGATCCGTCGGCGATCGCCATGCCATCGGCGTTGGCCGAGGATTTCACCGTAATTGGGCCGGACGCCGTTACCTGCCGCGAATTGGCGATGTAGGCGGTTGAACTGACATTGGTGATGTTGATCGCCACGCCGCCGGCGACACTCACCGAGCCGTCGGAGGTCGAGCTCTTGTCGCTCTTTGCCCCGCCCGTGCCGGTGGCCGAGGCATCCTGCTTCTTGGCGGTCTGGTCGCCGAAATTGGCTTCCTTGTTGGCGGTGTTGTCCACCGACTGGGAATTGGCGCCCTCATGGTCGCCCGACCCATCATCTTGCTGCCCGCCGGCAACGCTGGCCTTTGCCGAACCGTAACTGGCGGAAATCGCCATCGACTCGACCGTGACCGCGCCCGATGTGGATTTCAGGTTGCGGTTGGTGAACGCCGTGGCATCGTCGTTCACCACGGTCACCGCGACCGAGATGCCCACGCCCGTGCTGTTGGACTTCGTATCGCCTTCAGCGGTGTTCCACACCGTATCGGTGAGCGAGGCCTTGACGGAAATATCGCTGTTCGCGGTCAGCAGCCCGACCCGGGAACCGATCGTCGCCCGTGTGTCGTTGGACGCAATGGCGATCGACACCACTGGCGTCACGGCGGTGGAGCCCTTTCCCCCGCCGATCGCGTCGGTCAGCATCGCCTGGACGGTCGTCGCCTCCAGCGTCAGCTTGCCGGGCGCGGTCAGGGTCGCGTTGTCGGCGATCTGCGCCAGCGTCGTGTTCTGGCCGTAGTTCAGCGCTACCGATGCACCGACGCCGACATCCGTGCCGTTTCCGCCGCCATCGGCGGGCGTGGCACTGGCGACATTGCTGACCGATACCTGTGCCTTCAGGGTCACGTCGCCGTTGCCGGCGATCGTGACCGATGGTGTGGCTCCCTTGTAGCCGAACTGCGCCTGGGTGTCGGTGAACGTCACATTGATCGCCAGCGAGCCGGCGACACCGGTCTCCCCGCCGCCGGCGCCGGACACGGCCCGGGCACCGAAGGCATCGGCCTGATCGGTGAAGCTGTGCTTCGTCCCGGTGCCCTTGCTCGTCAGATTGACCAGGCCAGACGAGCCGCCGGCGAGCGCCGCTTCATGCGAGGTGTAGAGCTTTAGCTTGCCGTCGTCCTGGCGGTTCACCCAATACGTCTTGCCACCGGCCAGGCCGCCGATGTTCGTGCCACCGCCATTGCTGTAAGTGACCGCATCGCCGGTACGAAGCCCTGATTGGCCCAGATCGATCGTCTCGGCGCCCGTATTGACCTTGGCGGCGGGGTTGAACGTCAGTACCCGGTCGGCGACGGTTGCCTGGACGTCCAGGCCGCCGGCGTTGATCGTGGACGTACCGACATAGGCGAGATTCGTGGCCCGGGCGTAGTTGATGCCGACCCCCACGCCCACGCCGGTGCCGCCCTGGCCCGCGCCCTTGAATGCGTGCTGGGTGCCGGCGCCCTTGTCCTGCAGATCGATCCGGCCGGTCGCGCCGCCGGCGTTCGCGTGGTCCTGCGTATCATACAGCGTGAACTTGCCGCTGCCGGCGTCGCGCACGAAGTAGCTGGAGCCGTTCGTCAGGCCCTTGACGTCCGTGCCGCCGTCCCCGTGGTTGTAGGTGACCTTGTCGCCGGTCTGCAGCCCGCTGCTGGAACCCAGCGTGATCGTCTCGGCGGTCGTGTCCACCGCGGTGGTGGGATTGAATTGCACCGACCCGATCACGGCGGTGCCTTCGGCCGAGGCCGTTCCGTCGACATTCGCCCCGGACTTCAGCGTCAGCACGCCAGCCGAAGTGATCACCCGGCCGGATCCGATATAGGCCTTCGAACTCGCCTGCTCGAGGTTGATCGCGAGAGCGCCGGCGACGCTGACCTGCCCACCCGATGTCGAGGCCGAGGGACCCGTGACCCCCTGGCTGCCCTTTGTCGTGGCGCCCGGCTTGGCCTTGCTGGTCTGGTCGCTGGCGGTCTTGTCGGCGTAGCTCTGTTCGCCGGCGGTCTTGTTGTCGGCCTTCTGCGTGCCCGAGCCGTTGTCCTGCTCGCCCCCCGCCGCACTCGCCCGGGCGGTCGACTGGCTGCCGGAAATCGCGCTGGACAGAAATGCGGCCGCGCCCAGCAGCGTCGTCAGGTTGCGGTTCGTCGTGGCCCATGCATTGTCGTTCACGACCGACAGGGCGATGGATATGCCGACGCCGGTGCTGCTGGACAGCGTATCGCCCTCGGCCGTGGTCGCGACATTGTTCGCCAGCACGGCGCTCGCCAGGAAGCCATTGCCGACCGTCAGCAGCGCACCCGTGCCCAGCGTCGCCGAAGTATCGTTCGCCGCGACGGAGATCGCCACCACCGGCGTGATCGCCGTGCCCCCCTTGGTGCCGCCCTTCGCGTGCGTGTCCGTCGTCAGGCTGGTCTGCGCATTCAGGGCCAGGTCGTCCGCCCCGGTGAGCGTGACGGCGTTGCCGAGGAACGCGGACGTCGCATGCTCCTCGTAGGTGAAGGCCACCGAGGCGCCCACACCCACTTTCGACGGATCGGCATTGCCTGCCGTCGCTGGCAATGCACGGGTCGTGTGCGTCATGCTGGCGGTGGCCGCGATCGTCACGTCGGGCGAGCCGGTCAGGGTGAGTTGCGTGTTGTCCGCCAGGTACGCCTTGTGTTCGAACACCGTGACGCTGATCGCCAGCGATCCGGCGGCACCGACGTTTGATGACTTGCCGACACCGGCGATCGAATCGACGGTGACGCTGCTGGCGGACGGCGCGAGGACCTGCACCGCGAGCGACCCGGCGGTGATGGTGTTGCTCGCCCCCATGATGTAAGCGAGGTCGCTGCGGTTCACCGCGCTGATCGCCACGCCCACGCCCACGCCCGTGGCACCGCTTGCGGTGAAATGCCCGTCCGCGGTGACCGCGATGACATCGACGGAGGACGCATCCACCTTCGCGGCGCCGGCTTTTGCATCGATCGTCGCGTTGTTCAGGAAGGCCGAGGTCGTCCCGGTATCAGTGCTGACCGCGATGGCGCCGGCAAACGTCACATTGCCGCTGCTGGTGGACGCCTTGTTGGTCTTGAGCGTCTGCTCGCTGGTGTTGTCGCCCTTGGCCGAAGCATCCGCACCGCCAGGCGCCGATTTGGCCGTGGTGGCGATGGTCCGGTCGGAATGGGCAGCCAGCGTCATGCCATTGCCGGTGACCGTGGCGCCGCCTGTGCCGTCGATCGAGGCCGCGGTGTCGCCATGGATTACCGTGACGGCGACCGCCGCGCCCACCGAACCAATCACGTTGGCATCGGCCATCGTGGTGGAATTCAGCTTGCTGTTGGCGGTGAGCGAGACCGCCCCGGCGGCGGAAATCTGTGCGGCGCCGCCGATCGACATGGTCGCGCCGCTGTCAAAGGTGGTGCTGAGCACCGCGGCGTCGGCCTTGGCATTGCTCGTGTTGGCCGCTGGCTTGCCGGCCGCGTTGATGGTCACGTCCGACTTGGCCTGGGCGGTCAGCTTGCCGGAGGCCGTGACCGTGGCCGAATCGTGGATCAGCACCTCGGGGTCCGCCGCACCGACCACCACGACCAGCTTGACGGTGTTCTTGTCGGCCGTGCCCTTCAGGTCACCCTCCACGAAGGAGGTCAGGGTGATGTCCTTGCCACTGAGCTGCGTGGTGCCGCCGATATCGATCTTGGCACCGGAAAAGCTGGTAATCACCGAGCCGGTGACCTTGCTGACGGCGGTGCCGTCATTGTCGACCGTCACCTGCGAATGCGCATCCAGCGTCAGCGCGTTCGTGGCCGTCAGTGTGGCATTCGTCAGGTTTATGGCGGTGTTCGCATCGGCCAGGAAGCCCACGCTTTCCACTGCACCGCCCTTCTGCACCGCCGTCGATGACAATGTCAGATTGGTGGCTGCCAGGTTAGTGGTACCGGTGCCGGTGATCGTATCATCGGATTGGATCGTCAGGTCACCGGCGAAGGTCTTGGCGGCGCCGATCGTGATATCGGTGTCGCTGGTCAGCTTGAAGCCGAACCCGACCGCCGGGCCGCCTGTGCCCTGCAGGAAGACGTGGTCGTCGTTGAGGAGTTCCGGCCCACCCTTGAAGTCGACCGTGAGCAGACCGCCATTGGTGTTGACGAAGGTCGCGATGCTGGACAGTGAATCGAGGTCCCAGCGAAGCGTATCGGCGAACAGTGCTCCGGCGGGATCGCCGCCAAGGCGGGCGATGTTGACGTTGACGTGGTCAGCCGCGCTGAGCTCGACCCCGTCGATCTTGTTGCCGAGGTTGGCGGTCTCGTACAGGTTGATCTGGAACTTGCCGGCGTTGAATTCCGCCTTCGCGGTCAGGTCCGTGACCCCGGTCAGGTAGGAGATGTCGGCCGACATGAGAACACGCGGTTCCATCGCCTCCAGGCCGAAGCCCTGACGGCGCGCCTTGCTCGGCGCTTTCGCGCCTCCGGATAATGGCTGTGCAGGCCGATTTCCCCACCCCGAAAACCGCCGCAGCAGCTTGCCGATCGACGGCTTGAACGTGGAGCGCTTTGAACGATGGCCGTTCTTCATGGGGCTATCCCATCACAGCAGATAGTGGGCAGGCACGGACCGGTGACACGTACGCCAAGCTGATGCATGCCAGCGCGGGAGCTTGCCGGATCAGAGGGTGGCTTGGACCGGTGAACAGGGCGGACGGAGAAATGTTTCCCACACGGGATGGGCGTCGATCGGCGGAGACCTGGCGCGCGCGCCGGCACCCGGACATGGCCGACCATCGCAATCTGCCGTTTCCAACCCCAAAGGCCATAAGTCGTCGCCTAATGTTCGGTTAACCAAATAATCATGTGCACGTTTGAATGCAAGCGCGGTCGCTTGGTGCGCGACGGGCACGATCCGGCGCGATCGCACTCCTGATTCGAGCATTCTGCTGATTTAGTGTGGAATATTTGTGTCCGGCCGCAATCGTGCGACGCACAATGAGAGATATGTCAAAACATTTCTCTCATCACATCTTATTGTAACGTCGCTGGATGGTTGCTTTTCACAAACGGAACGGACCCGCAGGACCGATCAGAACACGCCGTAATACCCGCTCTTGAGCACTGCAAGCCGGCCCACCTCCATGCGGTAGTCGAAGCCGATATCGAACAGCAGGTGGTCCAGGTTTTGCCTGTTGTCATGGACGAACGAGATGGTCTCAGCGGGATAGTGGAACTGCTCCAGGAACCATAGCAACTGCCCGACATCCACGCCTGCGAAATAGATGCAATCGTGCGTCTGCTTGTTTGCCACACAGATCGTCTTGCAGCGGCGCAGTTGCGGAACAAGCACCGCATCGAGCGGCAAGGCCCGCTCGTCGAAAAAGGCGGAGTTTGTAACCTTCTTCGCGACGTCTGAAAGCTGTGTTTTTGCGTCAAAAAAGAAATAGAAGTTTTCCAGCGTTGTCGCCTGCGGCGTCACCGCGTAGGCAATGCCGGAGGACACCGAGCTGCCCGGATTCCCGATGTACATATGTACTGCGTCCAGCGTCCGCGCCCCGCGCGCCAATGCATCGTCGATGTCCAGCGAAAACATGAAATATGGCAGGTTCTCATTCGGCACAATCTGCGAGGGCGCAATGGGCCGCAATGCGTCCAGCACGCGTGTGATCGAGACGTCTCGCTGACGACGCTTGTAGTCGTAGAAATAGAACTCCCACCCCAGCCGCTGCCCCAGCAGCTTGATCCCGAATACGGTGCGAAACGGACCAATCGCCTCCCGCAGGGCGTCCACGATCGCGAACGCGCCCGAGTTGATGCCGGCGTGAGAGAAGGATTGATAGAGCAGGTTGACGGAGCGGAATTTGTCCTCGACCGGCGCGATGGGCGCATAGGGCCAGAGACAATAGTTGAGTGACGGATCCTCGGCGGTCGCGTACTCGAACCGGTCCTGTCCGGTCATCGCGCGGAGCCTAGGGCCGCAGCTGGTCACCGAAGTGCGGCAGCCCGACAACCCCGTAATACAGATTGAAGAAGTCGGCGCCGTTGCGGTGCACACCGCCCGCCAGATGACCGAGCGACAAGCCCTTCACCTGGTCATACAACGCCTGAAACTGGCCAGGACGGACCGCAAAATGCTCCCGCATCCGATAGAGCAGCGGCTGGATATCCTTCACCTGCAGCTTCGCATTGTAAAGATTCAGGTCGAACGACCGCCGAGCGTTCTCGGCTTCCTGCACCTCCAGGTATTGTAGCCGGTCGGCGGACACCCGGCTCGCCGCAAGTTGCAGCATCGCCCGGGCAATTTCCAGCGACACGCCGTCGTCGGCGCCATAGATCTGAGCCAGACGGTCCGCCAGCTCCGGCACGGTCAGGGCGGGAAACCAATCGTATCGGGTTGTGACTGACTCGCGACGCAACAGGTCCCACTTGAAGGCGAGATGCAGCAGCACTGGTTGTCCCCTCGAGCAGGCCTGCCGCGCCTCCTCCGGTGGGACCGAACGCTCAAGGTAGAGCTTGCAGACGATGCTGGTGGCGTCGCCCTCAAATCCGAAATGCACGCATTTTGCCATGCCGAACTCGGCCTCGGCGCGCGCGCGCGCGTCCGGTGGGATTGCCATTCGGTCGCAGACCGCCAGAACCCGCTCCCGCGGGTCGCCGGCTATGTCGCGCACATTCAGGGTCAGCAGGAAGCGATTTGCCTGCAACGAACCCTGGCTGATGCGGAACGAACGTTCGTACTGGTGGGGCACGTCGAGCTCGCCCACCAGGCGGATCAGCTGGGCGGCTTTGGCGCCGGACTCGTCCGGCGGCGGACGGGTCGGCGCGGGGCCGGGGCGAGCGGCCACGGCGGCCTGCGCGGGCGGCAAGGCCTGGGCTTGCGCCAGGCGCAACCCCGCCGCGTGCGGACGCAGCGCGTCGTCCAGTTGGAAAGTCAGGCGTTGGGCGATTGGCATTGGCAGTATGATCCGGTCCGTCACCGCGACGCGTGGCTGGCCCGACAGGGTCATGCCGACGCCCTGGCCGAACTCGATCACCACGTTGTCGCCTTCCACCATCAGCTTGAAGGCATCGGCCAGAAGCGGCTGTGTCGGGTCCATTCAGCCCTCCGATGGCAGCGGGACCAGCACATCGGCGTGCCAGCCGTACTTGTTGACGTAGGCCGTGTTCAGTCCGAGGCATTTGCGTGAACCGCAGTAGGCCCGATGCACGCACTGATGGAAGCCATTACGCATGAACTCCGCCCAGAAGCCGGGATCAATGACCAGCTTCGGCTGGCCGTTGTCCAACGCCGGTCCGTCCTCGCCCAGCAGGCATGCCGGGAAGTTCTTCACCTCCACCGATCGCCCATGGGATCGCGCGCGCCCGATCGCATCGCGGAGGAACGGCAATACGTCCAGATGCGAGGGGATCAGGTCCTTGTCGTCCGTCTCTCGCATCGGCCAGTAGGTCCAGAATTCCATCTGCGCCAGCCTGCGCAGATGCCGCAGGCGTTCCACCACGTCCGGCAACTGGCGATAGCTGCGCTCGGTAATCACCGTGTTCGTCAGGCTGGTCACGGCGTCGAACGCGTCCAGGTTTTCGAGCCCACGCAATGTCCGCTCGAACGAACCCGGCACGCGGGTGATCGCATCGTGCGTCGCCGCGTCTCCCGCCGTGACACTGACGAAATACTCATCGATGCCCGCCTCGACCAGTTCGCGGCAGTAGTGCGGATCCGCCAGCCGCATGCCGTGGGTCTGGATGCGCACATGCTCGAAACCAGCTGCCCGTGCGTCGCGTGCCATGTCAGGCAGGTCGCGCCGCAATGTCACCTCGGCCCCGGTCAGGGTGAGGCCCTTCCACTGCCGGGTCCGGGCATTGGCGTCCAGGATGCGCTGGAAATGGTCCGCCGTTTCCGGGCGCAACCAGTCCATCGTCCCTTCGATCATGCAGTGTTCGCAGGCCAGGTTGCATTTGAAATGGACTGTGATTTCGACATAGTCCTCGACGGCGAACCGCCGGCGCGGCGCAAGATCGGTGGCCGGCGCGTTCACGGCTTGCGGCCCGTGACCACGAAATAGGGTGAATCGAGATCGACGACCTGGTGCCCGACGTCCTGCAGGCCGAGCGCGCGCATCTGATCCTCGTATTCGGAGGCCGGGCGGTAGGAACGGAAGAACAGCAGGTTGGGCAGCATCGACAGCGGCGGAGTCGTGTCGCGCACCTGCAGCGGCGCCCGCTCGAAGATCAGCAGCGTGCCGCCCCGGTCCAACGCCCGCACCGCCTTGTCGATAAACTGGCGCGCTTCGGCCGCTGACCAGTCGTGCAGCATCGACTTGAAGGTAATCAGGTCGAAGCCGAACGGCACCGGTTCCCGCCGGATGTCCGCGGGCATGAACGCGATGCGGTCGTGCTCCGCTTCGCCCAGCACGTGTTCCGCGCCGATCTCGCAGACCAGCGGCAGATCCAGGATGGTGCCACGCAGATTCGGGTGGCGCCGGCAAACCTGCAGCACGAACTCGCCGCTGTTGCCGCCGATGTCCAGCATTCGCCGGTGCGCGGAGAAGTCGTACAGCGCCAGGCAGGCGCGCGCCTCATATCGCGTGAGGGTTGAGGTGATCCGCATCCAGCGCCGGGTGACCATGTAGTTTTCCGGCGTGAATTCGAAGCAGCGGCGATAGTCGAACAGGGCGAACAACCGCGCCTGGCCCATGAAACCGCTGGCGTTGCGCACCAGCGTGGTGAACAAGTCGGCGAAATCGGTCATGGTGAAGCCGCAATAGTCCAGCTTCATTTCCAGCAGATCGCGGTATCGCAGCGCGTCCAGAAACGCCCGGGTCAGCCGCACGTCACCGCCCCGTTCCTCGGTCACGTTGTTGGCACCCAGCAGATCCAGCAGGAAGCGCATGCCCTGCTGGTCCAGCCCCAAGGCGCGCGTCAATGCCTCGACCGAGCCGGAGCGATGTTCGGAAAGGCGATCTATCAGCCCGATCTCGAATGCCGTCTTCAGAACACGCGCGTCGACGAGTGTCTTGATGAATGCCTCGACAGATAGGAAGTTCAGGCTGAGCGAATCATCTGCCTCTCCACCACGCCCGCTCACTCCCTCAACTCCCCCGCTCGGCCATCAAACCCGCGAGCATGTCACGGAGATGCTTTGCTGACGCGGGACGCAGGGCGATGCTGCGCAGCCGCTTTGGATTGAAGGCCTGCGCGTGGAGATCGTCGCCGTCACGCGCACCGAAGTTCAGAACGATGACGTCGGAGCGCGATACGGCTGTGGCGAGTGTGCAGCCTTGGGTGCGGGCATCGTCATTATCCCAGGCGACACCTTCGGCGTTCCGATCGCTCATATCCATTCGTCTCCATCGATATGATTTGATGCCTGGTGTGGAGGTCTGATTGTCAACGATCCGGTCCGAAGCTTGCGTCGCGTCATTCGTCGGTCTCGCCGGCATCAGGCAGCCGGACCGAACACCGCACGCCCGCCGGAATCGCGTTGCCAGGATTGGGCAGCACGAGGCGGATCCGGAACGTATCGCTCGCCGGATCGATGACGGGGTCAACTGCATCGACCTTGGCCGGCAGCGTCATGTTGATCGGCGATGCCAGTTGCAGGTCGGCGACCGTGCCAACCCTGACCGCACCATAGCGTTCGGCGGGGACCACCAGATCGATGTTCAGCGGGTCGATCTGAGCGATCGTCATGATTGTCGCCTGCTCGTGGATGAACTCCCCGGGCATCAGCCTCATGTCCGTCACGACGCCATTCAACGGGCTCCTGATCAGCTTCAGTTTCAACTGCACTTCGGACCGTTCTGCCTCCAGCATGGCTGTCTTCTGGTCCGCCTCTCCCTTCCGGAGGGCGATCCTGTCCTGCTCGATCTTGGTGACGATCTCGTCAACCTCGTTAGCACGGGAGAACATGTTGCCGACCAGCTGCTGACGGCGGGCAAGTTCGCGCTGCTGCCAGGCCATGTCGATCCGCGCCGCGTCGATGGCGGTTGTGTTGGTGGCACGAAACCGGTCCAGTGCCACCTGCGCTTCCTCGACCGTCGTGTCCAGCTTTGCCAGCAACTGGCCCTGCTGCACGACGTCGCCGCGGTCCACGAACACGCCGGCAATCAATCCGAACACCGGGCTGCCCAGCTGAACCACCTGCTTGGGCTTCACCAGGCAGGTGGTGACATCAACCACGACATCCGGCCGCGTTGTCGCTTCGGCTTGGTTCACGGCCAGCAGCAGGCAGACGGCAACAAGACTGCAAACGAGACGGAGTACGCGCATCATTGATACGGAAATGCCTCAGTCGCCACTTTCGTTCCGGTTACTTGACAGATGTTCAGCGCCGCGGGCAAGCAGGATTGCGTGCCAAATCGTATCCAATGGCCTGAGACCGCCTGCCCGGCGAAACAGGTGGTGTCATGACCGCCGTTGCCATGCCCCGGTGCTGTGTCTAGGTTCCCGCCCCGGTGACGGGTGCGACCGTTCCGTCATCGATGTTCAGACGAGAAAACCGGATGCCGGTCGTATGGACCGGCACAGGGGAGGGGATCGGCAATGCGGCGTCTCTTGGCGGCACTGGTGCTTACGGCTGTCACGGCATTCTCGGCCGCGACTGCACAAGCCGCGATCACGTGGGATTATATGGCGGTCACGGGTGTCACGCATGCCGTCACCAAGTACCAGATGGCGTTCGCGGCAGAGGTGTTGAAGCGGACCAACGGCCAGCTCCGTATCATTGTGCGCCCAGCTGGTGAGCTGCCGTTCCGCGCCGATGAGGCCGGGCGGGCGGCCGGCGAAGGACAGGTGCAGATCGCCGCGGCCTATGCCGGTTTTCTGTCGGGCACCGTGCCGCTGGCCGGCGTGGCGGGCAATCCGTTCCTGGTGCGCACGAACGATGACCTGGAGAAGGTCTGGCCCATCATGAACAGATACATCCAGCCGGAGTTCGAGAAGCTGGGTGTGAAGGTGCTGTTTCGCTTCTCCTGGCCGCCGCAGAACATGTTCGGCATCAACAAGCCGATCCTGACGGCGGCGGACTTCGCCGGACGGAAGATCCGCACCACCGACCCGAAGCAGGCCGAAATGATCAAGCGCCTGGGCGGGTCGTCGATCACCCTTGCGACGGCCGAGGTGCCGGTGGCGATGCAGCGCGGGCTGATGGAAGGCGTGCTGACCGCAACCTTCAACCTGGTCACCGCAAGGTGGGCGGAAATGGTGAAGTGGGGCTGGTACGGCAACATCAATGTTGGCGGCCCTGATTTCGAGCTGGTGAACCTGAAGGCCTACAACGCCCTGCCGCCCGATGTCCGCAAGGTGCTGGACGAAGTCGCAGCCGAGTGGGGGCCGAAGATGACACAGGAGATCGCCGGGCTGGAGATTGCTGACAAGCAGTCGCTCAAGACCAAGTACCACATCGAGACATACGACGCGCCGCAGGATGTGGTGGACGAACTAGCCAAGCGGATGGCGCCGTATTGGGATGAATGGGCACAGCAGAACGGCCCTAACGGCCAGGCGATGATGAAAGAAATCCGCACCGCCCTCGGCAAATAGCCAGGTCGGTCGACCATGTCGCAAGGCCCGCTTGAACGCGTAGCGGATGGAATCGAGCGCCTGAGCCGGATCGGCGGCTGGATTGCCGCCGCCGCCGTATTCGGCATCCTGGTGCTCGTCGCCGTCGAGATCATCCTGCGCTCGGTGTTCGGGCTTTCGACGCAGATTTCCGACGAGATGAGCGGCTATCTCAACGTGGCCATCATCTATTTTGGTCTAGCCCTAGCGTTGAAGGATGGTACCTACGTGCGAGTCGAGCCGCTATTCAATCGGCTGAAAGGGCGCGCCGGCCTGGTCGTACGCTGGTTCATCGTCGCGGTGAGCCTGGTCTACATGGTCGTGGCGACCTGGATGATGGCGCGATACGCGGCGTACAGCTTTCGCGCCGGACTGGCCTCCACCAGCTATTCGGAAACTCCGCTCTGGATACCGCAGGCCGTTGTGGTGGTCGGGTCTGCGCTGCTGGTGCTGCAATTGGTTGCCTTTCTCCTGCGGGGCGGACGGACCGTCCCCTGAACGCGTATCCCGACCGGGCGGAGATCTGAAATGGAGTGGCAGGATTTCGCCTTGATCATGGGGGCCGCGCTGGCGCTGCTCATGGCCATCGGGCAATGGACGGCGATGGCGCTGGGCAGCGTCGGGATGCTGATGCTGTGGCTCGCCCGCGGCGAGATGGGCCTCAACAGCGTGGGCTCGGTGATCTGGAATACCGCGAACAGCTACATTCTGATCGCCGCGCCGATGTTCCTGCTGCTGGGCGAAGTGATCCTGCGCAGCGGGGTCAGCACGCATTTCTACCGCGGCGTGGCCGCCATGATGGGCCGCACGCCCGGCGGTCTGCTGCACGCCAATATCGTCGCGTGCGCGATGTTCTCGGCGATTTCGGGATCAAGCGTCGCGACCGCTGCCGCCGTCGGAACGGTGGCAATTCCCGAAATGACGCAGCGCGGCTACGCCAGACGGATCGTCTTCGGCTCGCTAGCCGCCGGAGGCACGCTGGGGATCCTGATCCCGCCGTCGATCGTCATGATCCTGTATGGAGCCTTGGTTGAGGAATCGATCGCCAAGCTGTTCATGGCGGGCCTGATCCCCGGGCTGCTGATGGCCGGGTTGTTCATGGTCTACATCGCCCTGCACGCCTGGTTGTGGCC
>JBFXDK010000007.1:0-83008 GCA_050181195.1 Acetobacteraceae bacterium
GTGGAGCAGCCCGGTAGCTCGTCAGGCTCATAACCTGAAGGTCACAGGTTCAAATCCTGTCCCCGCAACCAAATAAAGCCCGCAATCCGAAATGGTTGCGGGCTTTCTCATGCCAGAGCCCATCATCGCGGACGCAGAAAAAGGGCGCAAAGCGAGCGCCCCCAATCCCCTCTCTCAATAGCTCGGCGCCGTCGAATAGGGCGTCAACTGAAGCTCATGCGTCCAGCATGACCGGTCCTGCGTGTGCAGGTAATAGAACGCCTCGGCAATCTTCACCGGATTCATGATCAGCTCCGGCCGGTTCTGGACCTTCGGCAGCGCCCGCGTGCCAGGCGAATCGATCGTGCCGTCAATCACAATATTCGCCACATGTACTCCGTGCTCGGAATATTCCTCGGTCAGCACCTGCGACAGCGTCCGCATCATTACACGCGGATAATACAGCGACTCGCCCGTCAGACGCTTCTTGCCGCGCAGTGACTTCGAATTATTGGAAAAGAACAGCGATCCATGTCCCCGCTGGCGCATCGACGGCAGCACCTGCTTCGCAACCAGAAATGGGCCGCGGCTCGCAATGTGGTGCGCAACGTCAAACATTTCCACCGGAATGTATTCCAGCAATTCTTTGCCTGCCGGCAGATCCCGGCCTTCCAGATAGCCGGCATTGTAAACCACGACCTCCGGGTCACCGGCCTCACGCCGAATCGTCGCGAAGGCATTCGCGATCGAGTCCTCCGAAGACAGGTCAAGTTCCACTACCATGCAGTCATTGCCCTGGTCGCGGATCGCTGCCGCAAGGCCAGAAGCATTCGATGCCGTCCGCGTCGTCAGCACCGTGAAGAAGCCTTCCTGCGCAAATTTCTGCGCGATCGCGCCGCCGACGCCCCAGCGCACCCCAACCGGCAGCACGCTGTCGTCGAGGTTCCTGCCGTGAGCAAGCCGCGTGTTGCGCCCGTCGGACTGCCATTTCGACGTGGCGCCGATCACAATGGCAACCTGCTTGCCCCTAACGTTTTGTGTTTCGCTCATGAACAACGTTTCCTCTTGCTTTTTTCACGGCCCGCGGGACGTCAGTCTGGCACTCCGCGCGCGACGCGTCAGGCAGTCCGGTTCCAACCCCACCACGCGCACAGGGCATCACCCATGATCAGGCGTTTGTCCGGCTCGCTCAGCCACGGCAGTTCCTCGGTGAACATCGTGACGCACTGCTGCCATGAACACGGCATCTTCGAGATATCCGTGCCCCAGAACATCCGGTTGGGCCCGAACGCGTCATAGATCTGGCGCAGATAGGTATGCATGGAGCGGAACGGATAGGCCTCGCTCGAATACCCGGGCGCACCCGTCGCCTTCACGGCCACGTTGGGGAACCGCGCCAGCTTCACCAGATCGGAGATATGCGTCATTGCCGCGGCATCCTTCAGCGTCGTCAGGCCGCCGCGCCCGCCCAGATGGTCCACCGTCAGCCGCAATCCGGGATGACGTTCCGCGATCCGCGCGATATCGCCGAACGAATCCGTTGCCAGCATCGCGATCGGCACGCCGGCCTTCTCGGCCTCGGCCCACAGCCAGTCGATCGTGCCGTCACTGAACCAGGTCTTCGCCGGATCATGCAGGAAGGTATAGCGGAGCCCCAGCATGCCCGGCTGGTTACGCCAGGTCGCGATCCGCCCGCGCGACTCGGCCTTGTCCAGCGGCACTGCGCCCATGATCGCGAACCGGCCCGGGTAATCGCGCACCGCCTTGAATGCCATTTCGGTCGAATTCGGATCCCAGCCCGGCGGATGAATGACGGCGGCATCGACGCCCCCTTCGTCCATCAGCTTGATGGCCTCCTCCGGCGTAAAGTGCGTCACCTGCCAGTGCGACGCGTTGCTCGGCAAGCCGATTCCCCAGGTATGGATCTGTGCGTCGACGATCTGCATGGCCGACTCCCCCCTCCTTGCTGCGTAACGGGGCAGTGCACCCCGGACGCTCGAACCGGAATGCTAGCGGCAACCACCTACCCTGTCAGCTACACCGCCGACGCCGGCAGGCGCACGAACGCCATGTCCAGGTGCCTGCCGCCCGATGCCCGTCCGTCATGTGACGAACCGTGTGGGCAAGCTGAGCCGTCCGTCCGGGCCAGCGCTACGCGCCCAGTTGCGTCGCCAGGTCCTCGATGTCCGTCGCCACCACGTCCCAATCCTGATCGGCGGTGAAGTCGCGGCTCTGATGCGGGCCATACTCGGTCGGACGCGGCCAGAACGCCGTCATCAGCCCGCAGCGCCGCGCATTCGCAAGGTCGTTGTTATGTGCGGCGGCCATCATCACCTGGCCTGGTTCCAGGTCCAGCATCTTCGCCACGCCCAGATACGTCTCCGGGTCCGGTTTGAAATGCATGAACAGATCCGAGCCGAAGATCATGTCCCAGGGCAGGCCCGCATGCTTCGCCATATTCAGCAGCAGCGAAACATTGCCGTTCGACAGCGGGCCGACGATGAACGCCTTCTTCAGCCGTGTCAGGCCGGGTACGGCATCGGGCCAGCCGTTCAGACGATGCCAGCCCTTGTTAATGTGCACCTTGTCCGCCTCGGTCAGGCCCTGGATCCCGAACTCCTCCATCAGCCTGTCGAGCGACGCGCGGTGCAGGCCATCCAGCTTGGTCCAGGGCTGCTCACCCTTGCGGACGCGGTCCATCGACGGGTGATAGGCGGCACGCCAGGCGTCCACCAGTGCCGGCCAGTCGGCGCTGACGCCACGCTGACGGCCATAGGCGGTCAGGTCGGCAATCAGGCTGCCCCGCCAATCCACGACAGAGCCAAACGTGTCGAATACGATCGCCACAGGCTGCTTGGCCGGCATCGCTTCCTCCTTGGTTTCGCCGGATGCCACCCCGGATCACCCCTGCCGGTCAAGCCCGCTCAATGCCTCTCCGCGCGGCTGTGCTCGGGGATGCCGCGCCGTCGCGGCAAAGCACGCCTCCCGGCCGGTTCTGCGTCAGAAAATGCCGAAGATCTCCCGCAGAAATCCGGGGGTCAGCGCGCTCAGTGGATTTACGAACACGTCCGGGTCCTCGATCCTGCCGCGAACGCTATAGCGGGCCGCAAACACGCCGCCGCCGGTTTCCGGGCTGAACAGCTTACCGACCAGCGGGATGTGCCCCAGGAGCGAATTGAAGAAATAGGCCGGCACGATCGTACCTTCCATGTCCATGTGCTCCGCGTCGAACTCAAAGCGTCCCTTCCCCGTCAGGCCGAGCGAAGGGCTGAAGGCACGGGCGTCGTTCAGTTGCAGTGTGTTGTCGTGCAACTCAAACGGGGCGACCAGACGGGTAAACCCGATCCCCGGCCCGCGCAGGACATCCACCAGCCCATACAACGTCATGGCCTGCAGCAGCTTGCCGAGACCAACCGAGCCGCGGACCCGGAAGTCCTGAATTTCCGCCGATCCGCTCAGCGGATGGCCGGGGCGTGTATCGTCGAATGTGCCGTTGAGTGTCAGCCGGCCCGCTTCCATGGTCTTGATCGCGTCCAGCCCGCGCAGCAGCGTCCCGGCGTCGGTCGCCATGGCACTGACACGCCGGCGTCCGCCAGTGGAACCGATATCGAAGTTGAACGGCAGGCCGGCGCCCGTGGAGCCGCTCACCGCCGCTGAACGATAGATTCGCCCATCGTGCTGGGCACGACCAACCACGCCGTTTGCAACCTTGCCACCGGCCAGCAGCACCTGGTCGAAGCGGGCATCCAGCGACCAGGCAGGACCGGGCGGCGGGTCCGGCGCATTCCTGTCGTGCGGCAGGGACTTGCTGGTCAGTTTCGGTACCAGGTCCAGTGATGGGCCGGACAGGTGCATGACAATCGGTTCCGAGGCCGGCAAGCGTATCGTGCCGCGCGCCTCCGTTCGCCCCAGCACCGCACGCTCCAGGTGGATCGCGCTCATGCGCCCGTCGGCAAATTCCATGGTGCCACGAACGGATACGCCCTCCCCGTCGATCGCGATGCGGTCGAAAGCCTTCACCCGTCCCTTTCCCAGCACCACCCGCCCGGTCCCTTTCGCCGGCACTCCCGGCGACTTTCGCCAGCCGATTGGGGAAGCCGCGAGCGTCGCTTTTGTCAGGTCCGCGTCAATGGCGATTTCCGCGTCGCCACTGCGCCGCTCGACATAGGTCGCCGTTCCCGCCACCTCCCCGAGCACGACGTCCTGCAAGTCGATCCCGGCGGCGGCCAGCTGTCCCGCGCCTGGCCGGCCGGTCGCCACCACGCGCTGCACGACCTGGTTCGGCGGCCCGTCGCGAAAATCCAATGTGCCATCGACCTGCATCGCGATACCCGCCACCAGGGTCTTGCCCTTGATGGTCAGTCCGTCGCCGGTGACCGTCATGTCGAACGCGCCCTGGTCGATGTCCCGACCGGCCACGAAACCGCTCAGATGCACCTGGGTCAGGCGCGCCGTCGCACGCGTTACCACCTGCTCCTGTTGCAGGTCGTTCACCAGCGGAAAGCCCAGGGAGAGACTGATACTGGCATCCCCGGCCGGGTCGCGGAAATCGACCGGCTGCTTGGCCAGGATGTTCAGCCGAGGCTCCTTCAACAGTGCGATCACATTGGCGACCGCCCCCGTGATCTCGGCCTGAATCGAGATGTCCTGATCGCGTTGCGCAAGCCCGGTGATCCGCACCTTCCCGTTGCGAACCGCCAGAAATCCTCCCTTGGCGCCTGCGTGCTGACGCGCCGAGGGAATCATGATTTCCAGGGTGTCAGGGTCCAGGATGCGCAACTGCGCCTCGCCGCGGTCCATCGGCGGCACGGGGCGCAGCCAATACATCGTCAGGTCCTCGCCCCTCAGCGCCCCCTCTGCACGGGTCACCGTGGTCCGGTTCATCGCCTCGTCGAACACGAGCCCGAGGTCCAGGTGGGCGTCGCGCGCCATCCCGCTGGGCATGTTCTCCAGCATCCAGGGCCGGACACCCTCACCGGCGCCTGGCGGCCACAAGGCCGGCAGATCGGCGAACGCAACCTGGTCGAAGGACGCGGCCAGCGATGCCGTCACGCGCTGGTCGGCCCGCGTTGCGGTTCCGGTGACTTCCAGCACCGTCGCCGGGCTGCCCGGCCCACCGCGCAATTCCAGCCGGCCGACTTCGATGGTGGCGCTCTGCCCCGCGGCGGACAGGACCAGCTCGCCGCCGAGGACCGGAACCATGCCTTCGCCAATCTTGACCCGGCCCTGGCCGATCCGCGCGCTCAGCCGCCCTCGGTTCGGCGCCAGGGAGCGTCCCAGGTCAAGGACCACCTCCAGCGTGACGGCGGCATCCAGCGCCGACAGGGCGTCGAGACCCGGCGCCACCCGCGCCAGCGCCGCCGGTGTCACCGGAGACAGGCGCGCCGTCAGGGACGCCTTCTCGCCGCCCGGCGCCAGATTGGCCGAAAGGATCAGCGTGGCGGTCTCTGGCCCCATGGCCAGTTGCAGCCTGCCATGCCCGTCGACACCACCCGAGGCCCCGCGGTTCAGCACAATGGTGGCGGTGGGCGCGCGCCAGGTGATATCCAGCCCACGGTCAATAATCGTTACCTCGGCATCCAGGACCGAGACCCGGCGCAACTGGCTGAGGATACCGCGCGTCGTACCCCGATCGTTGGTTGCCGGGCGCGCCAATTCCTCCAGCAATCCGGCCAAGGTCGGCCTATTGCTTTCCGTGGGGTCGGATCCCTCGGTTGCCTCCTGCAGGCTCCCCACATCCAGGCTGATCGTCCCATTGGCGTTCCGCACCACGGTCAGCCGCGCCCCGCTGACATCGAGCGAGCGCGGCAGCAGCTCACCGTTCAGCAGCGCCCGCACCGACAGCGTGACGGCAGCGCGCGGGATTTCCATCTGCCGGCGGCCGTCGCGGTCAGAGACGGCAATCCCGGTCAGCACCAGATCCAACGGGCTGCCAAACCCATCGCGGAACCCGTCCCAGGCCAGGGCCGCGCCACCGACGGTCAGCCTGGTCGGGCCGTTCTCGTCGTTGACCATGCTCTCGATCCGGCCAGCCAGCCACGTCACGTCGATCGGGCCCTGCGACAGGCGCCAGCCAAATCCGGCAACGACGATACCGAGCAGGATCACCAAAGTCAGGCAGATTGCCGCCAGCCGGTGCGTCACCTTGCCCAGGGAGAGAGCGACTTGACCCGGCAATCGCCTCATGGCCAGCCTCGGACATGAACACGACCTCCGCCTTTACCCTGCCGGCCACCTGGCCCGCGGCGCATGATCCGAACGCGGCGGACAGGCTGGTGGAGCGTTTCACCGAGCTCGGGCGCGTGGAGGCACGGCTGGCCACCCGTCCGGCCGTGCTGGCAATGCTGCGCTGCCTCGGCGGCAACAGCCCCTATTTGTCGGACCTCGTGATCCGTGAGTCCGCGACCATCCGCCGGCTTGTCGCCGAGGGGCCGGACAGCGTCGTGCAAGCTGAAATGGCGCGCTTGGCCGCCGTCTCGCCGGCGCTGCCGCGTGACCGGGTCGCTGCCGCCCTGCGCCAGGCCAAGCGCAGCGTGGCGCTGGTGACCGCGATCGCCGATATCGGCGGACTCTGGCCGCTGGAACCGGTGACGACGGCGCTGTCGGGCTTGGCCGAGGCCACGCTTTCTCTCTCGGTCGCGCATCTGTTGCGAGCTGCGCACAACAGCGGGGAATTGCGGCTGCCGGACCCGGACAGCCCCGCCCGCGGCGGCGGCTTCACAGTGCTCGGCATGGGCAAGCTGGGCGCCCGCGAGCTGAATTTCTCCTCGGATGTCGACCTCGTTCTGTTGTACGACCCGGTTGCTTCCATTTATACCGAGCGGACCGCCGGGGACGCCATGGGGGGCTTCACGTCGCGCACCGCAAGATCCCTTGTGTCCCTGATGGAAGCGCGCGACGCCGACGGCTACGTGTTCCGCACCGACCTGCGCCTGCGTCCCGATCCCGCCGCGACACCGCCCGCCATCGCGATGCCGGCGGCAATCTCCTACTACGAAAGCATGGGCCAGAACTGGGAACGCGCCGCGATGATCAAGGCGCGTCCGGTGGCCGGCGACACGGCCCTGGGTGCCGAGTTCCTGGAGGCGATTCGCCCGTTCGTGTGGCGGCGCGGGCTGGATTTTGCGGCGGTGGCCGACATTCATGCGATGAAGCGGCGCATCGACCAACATAAGGGCACCGCGCTGGACGACAGCCGCGATCCGGCAGCGCGGATCGCCGGCCACAACGTGAAGCTGGGCGAAGGCGGCATCCGTGAGATCGAGTTCCTGGTGCAGACCCTGCAATTGGTCTGGGGCGGGCGTGACCCGGTCTTGCGCGACCCCACAACGCTGGGGGCGCTGCGCCTGCTGGTCCGGGCCGGCCACCTGCCGCGACGGGTCGCCGCCGAACTGGAAGCCGCCTACCGGTTCCTGCGCCAGGTCGAGCACCGGCTGCAGATGATCGCCGACCGGCAGACCCACGAATTGCCGGAAAAGCCCGCCGACCTGGCCCGGATCGCCACGTTCATGGGTTATCCGGACACTGCGGCCTTCGCCAAGGACCTGCTGCACCAGCTTTCGCGCGTTCGCACCCGCTACACCGAGGTGTTCGAGGCCGTGCCGGACCTGCCTGACGGGCTGCCAGCAGGGCCGGTGTTCGATTTCCGCGGCGATGGTCCCGCGCCGGACGAAACCCTGGCGGCGCTCCGGCAACTCGGGTTCACCACCCCCGAACGGATCGTCTCCGCGGTGCGAGGCTGGCAGGCCGGGCATGTCCGCGCGCTGCGTTCCATGCGGGCGCGGGACCTGATGTCGACCATGCTGCCCTCGGTGCTCGCGCGTCTGGGTGCCCAGCCTCATCCCGATGACACGTTCAACCGGTTCGACCGGTTTCTGGCAGCCCAGCCAGCAGGGGTGCA
Organism: Acetobacteraceae bacterium; assembly: GCA_050181195.1. Taxonomy (GTDB): domain Bacteria; phylum Pseudomonadota; class Alphaproteobacteria; order Acetobacterales; family Acetobacteraceae; genus Rhodopila. The sequence goes on from JBFXDK010000007.1 coordinate 7,880, forward strand.
GCTTCTGTCGCTGTTCCAGCGCAACCCGAACCTGCTGGACCGTATAGCCGCGGTCCTCGGCGCCGCACCGTCACTCGCGGACCATCTCGCCCGCCATCCCAGCGCGCTGGAAGGGCTGCTGATGCCGGAGGAGGAATCAGCGCCCGCCCGCCGCCTGCGCGCGCAGCTGCAGGACGCAAAGGCGCTGGAGGACGTGATCGAGGTGATCCGCCGCGCGGTGAAGGAGGTCGATTTCTCGCTGTCGGTCGCGACGATGGAGTGCCGATTGGACGCCGACACGGCCGGGGAGCGTCGCAGCGCGATGGCCGAGGCGGCGCTGGCCGCGCTGCTGCCCCCGGTGCTGGCGGATTTTTCGGCCCGGTTCGGCCGGGTGCGCGGCGGTGCGATGGCGGTGGTCGCGCTGGGCAAGATGGGCGGGCGGGAGATGATGGCCGGGTCGGACCTGGACCTGATGCTGATCTACGACCACCCGGATGATGTGACGGAAAGCCGCGGTGCTCGCAGTCTAGCCGCCAGCCAGTGGTTCGTGCGCGCGGCCCATGCCTATGTCGCGGCGGTGACGGCGCCGGGTGCCGAAGGCGCGCTCTACGCCGTGGACATGCGCCTGCGCCCGTCCGGCAACAAGGGGCCCGTCGCCGTGTCCCTGTCCAGCTTCCGCCGCTATCACGCCGAAAGCGCCTGGACGTGGGAGCGCATGGCGCTCACCCGCGCCCGCGTCGTGGCCGGCCCCGTTGCGATGCGCCGCAAGGTGGAAGCGGCGATCGCCGAGACGATTGCCGCCGCCGGGGATCCCGCGCGGATCCGGGCCGATGCTGCGTCGATGCGTGCGCGCATGCTGCGCGATCTGCCGGCGGATGGGCCATGGGACGTGAAGCAGCGGCCGGGCGGTCAGGTGGAAGTGGAGTTCATTGCCCAGGTTCTGCAACTTGTGCACGGGTGCGCTTCACCTGTCGTATGCAGCCCCACGGCCCGCATCGCCCTGCGGCGGATGGGCGAGGCAGGGATTCTGCCACCTGACGACGCCGATCTGCTGATCCGCGCGGATCGGATCTGGCGGACCGTCCAGGGCATGCTGCGCATCACCGTTGGCCGGGTGGGCAAGGAGGAGCTGCCGGAGACCGCGGCCGGACACCTGTTGCGGGCCTGCGCGGCGGCCGGTGCGGAAGCGGTTGACTTGCCCGGCCTGCGCGCCACCCTGGACTCGCTGGCGCAACAGGTGCGTTCGGCTTTCGTGCGACATATCGGGGAGATCGCCACATGAGCGTAGCGGAAGGGGATATGGCTCCGGACTTCGAGATGCCGGCGAGCGGCGGACGGACCGTCAGCCTCTCGGCCATGAAGGGCAAGCCGTTCGTGCTGTATTTCTATCCCAAGGCCGACACACCTGGCTGCACGAAGGAAGCCTGCGCCTTCCAGGAGGCCCTGCCGCAGCTTGGTTCCATCGGCCTCGACGTGATCGGCGTATCGCCCGACAAGATGAAGCCAATCGAGAAGTTCGCGGAGAAGTACAACCTGACCTTCCCGCTGGCTTCGGACGAAACCAAGGTGGTGGCCGAGCGGTATGGCACCTGGGTCGAGAAGTCGATGTATGGCCGCAAGTACATGGGCATGGAGCGCAGCACGTTCCTGGTCGATGGGGACGGAAAGATCGCCAAGGTCTGGCGCAAGGTCAGCGTGACCGGCCACGCCGCCGCCGTGCTGAAAGCGGCCGGGGCGCTGAAGTAACGGCTTCGGACCGGGAAGTGCCGGCGACCAGCCGATTGACGGCGCTACCGATGAGTATCAGAATGCTTCCCATCAGTAGGGAGATGTACGCTGATGCCCGCATTGAAGCCCATGTCGATCATCTATCCGGTCATGCCGGCGAAGGATGAAGCCGAGCGCGCCGCGCTGCGCCCGATCGGACGGAATCGGGACCTGTACAACGCGGCGATCCATGGGGCGACCGAGATCGTCCAGGCCGCCGATACGATGGGCATCTGGGGCATCGGCACGATCGAGCATCATTTCTGGTCCGAAGGGTATGAGGTCGCGCCGGCCCCGGGCGCGATCCAGGCCTACTGGGCCGCGATGACGAAGAACATCAATGTTGGTGTGCTGGGCTATGTGCTGGCCACGCACAACCCGATCCGTGTCGCCGAGGAAACTGCGGTCATCAACCACCTGGCGCGCGGGCGCAGCTTCGTCGGCCTCGCCCGCGGCTATCAGTCCCGCTGGACCAACGTGATCGGGCAGCATTACGGCACCAAGGCAACCAAGTCCCCGTCGGCGGCGATCTACAATCCGGCGACCCTGGGCGCGGGTTATTCCACCGCCACCGCGGTTGCCAATGACCTGGAGGATGATCGCACGAACCGCGAGATCTTCGAGGATCATGTGGAGATTATGCTGAAGGCGTGGACGCAGGAAAGCTTCGACCACAACAGCAAGCGCTGGCAGGTGCCATACCCCCATGACACCGGCGTGGTCGGCTGGCCGCTCGCGGTCAATGGGGTCACCCAGAAGTTCGGTGCGCCAGGCGAAGTGGATGAGCAGGGACACACCCGTCGTGTGTCGGTCGCGCCCTCACCCTACACGCGTCCGCATCCGCCGGTATTCCTGTCCGGCTCGGGCAGCCCGGAAACGATCGCGTTCGCCGGCAAGCACGGGTTCGTGCCGACCTATTTCACCAATATCCAGTCCGCGGGTCCGCTTGCGGATGTCTACCGCAAGGCCGCCGCGCAGCACGGGCGGGCGTTCGGCCCGGGGCAGAACCAGTGCATGGTCCGCTGGATCGAAATCGGCAAGACCAAGGAAGACGCGTTGCAGCGGATCAAGGACTACGACCTGGATATCTGGAAGAACTTCTACGCCGCGATGGGCCGGCGAAAGGTCGAGGACGACGACTATCTCGGATCCCTGGTCAATTCCGGGTTGTTCCTGTTCGGCACCGTCGAGGAGGTGCGGGCCGAACTGGTGAAGCAGTGGCAGGTCTTCCCGGCGGAGTACATCACGCTGATCAATCACTACGCCCAGACCCCGGCGAGCGTCGTGGTCGAGACGCTGGATGTGTTCCAGCGCGAGATCAAGCCGGCGCTGGACGAGGTAATCTTCAACGCCAACCGCGCCGCCGCCGAATAGTCCCTGGCCCACGCCTCACTCCGACACGGAATGAGGCGTGCCGACAGCATCGCCGGACCGGTCGCGTGACACCGGGCGCTGATGCTCCCGGAACCCACTCCGCCCTGCCGCAGGTAGCGCAAACATGCGGTCTGGCGCATCACGACAAGCCGCGCCAAACTTGCCTGCGTCACGAGCAGGCGAGCCAGCATGAGCGCAACCGACGCCGATACGGCCACCATTGGCGATTCAGCCCTCGCATTGCGGCTGTCCCGCAACATCCGGGGCGAGGTCCTGTTCGATCGCGGCAGCCGCGGCCGTTATGCCACCGACGCGTCGATCTACCAGGTCGAGCCGATCGGCGTGGTCGTGCCGGAGACCATGGACGATGTCGTGACCGCGATGGGCATTGCGCGCGAGCATGGCGTGCCGGTGCTGCCGCGTGGTGGCGGCACCAGCCAGTGCGGGCAGACGGTGAACCGCGCGCTGGTCATCGACTGCTCAAAGCACCTGCGGCGCATCCTCCACGTCGATCCTGACGCAGGCACGGCCCTGGTCGAACCCGGCCTTGTCTTGGGCCATCTGAACAACGCGATACGGGAGCACAAACTGTTCTTCCCGGTCGATCCCTCCACCCATGCGCGCTGCACGATCGGCGGCATGACGGGGAACAACTCGTGCGGGTCGAAATCGATTCGTTACGGGCTGATGGCCGACAATGTCACCGCCATCGATGCGATCCTGGCCGACGGCACGCGTCATCGCTTCGGGCCGGTGCCGGACAATCTGGGCAGCGGCATTCCCGATCACATTGCCGATCTGATCCAGCGCCTGCGGTCGCTGGGTGCGGCCGAGGCGGAGGAGATCGCGGCGCGGTTCCCGAAGCAGCTCCGCCGCGTCGGCGGCTACAACATCGACGCCCTGACCCCCGCCGCCCGCGCTGCCGGGCGGGACAATCTGGCGCGCCTGCTGGTGGGGTCCGAGGGGACGCTGGCGTTTTCCGCCGCGATCGAAGTCACGCTGCACCCGGTCAAGCCGCGAAAGGTGCTGGGTATCTGCCAATTCCCGACGTTCCGCGCCGCGATGGCGTCGGCGCAGCACATCGTGAAACTCGACCCCGAGGCGGTGGAACTGGTTGACCGTACAATGATCGACCTGGGCCGCGGCATCCCGATCTATCGTGCCACGATCGACAACATGCTGATCGGCGAGCCGGATTCGCTGCTGATCGTGGAGTTCCACGGTCACGAGGATGAGCCGCTGATGGCGAAGCTCGCCGAACTCGAGGCGCTGATGGGCGACCTTGGCTATCCGGACGTGGTACGTGCCATCGATCCAGGGTTCCAGGCCGACATCGCATCCGTGCGCGAAGCCGGGCTGAACATCATGATGTCGATGAAGGGCGACGGGAAACCCGTGTCCTTCATCGAGGACTGCGCTGTCGACCTGACGGACCTGGCTGACTACACCGAACGCCTGAACGACGTGTTCGAACGCCACGATACGAAGGGCACATGGTACGCGCATGCCTCGGTGGGCTGCCTGCATGTCCGGCCGGTGCTGAACATGAAGGACCCGTCCGACGTCGTGAAGATGCGGGCGGTGGCCGAGGAATGCTTCGCCCTGGTGCGTGAATACAAGGGATCCCACAGCGGCGAGCACGGCGACGGCCTGGTGCGCAGCGAGTTCCACGAAAGCATGTTCGGCAGCCGCATCGTCCGCGCGTTCGAGACGGTGAAGGACGCCTTCGACCCGGCCGGGATGATGAACCCGAACCGGATCGTCCGGCCGCCGCGCATGGATGACCGCACGCTGTTCCGCTACCAGCCGGGTTATGCGCCAGTCGCCGACTTCACCCCGAAGCTCGACTGGTCCGACCACCCGGGCCCTCTGGGCGGCATGCTCGGCGCGGTCGAGATGTGCAACAACAACGGCACCTGCCGAGCCTTCGATGCCAATGTGATGTGCCCGAGCTATCGGGTGACGCGGGACGAGGAACACCTGACACGCGGGCGGGCGAACACGCTGCGGCTGGCGCTGACCGGACAGTTGGGCGCCGATGCCATGGCTTCGGACGCGGTCGCCGACGCGATGGCGCTGTGCGTGTCGTGCAAGGCCTGCCGGCGGGAGTGTCCGACCGGGATCGACATGGCCAAGATGAAGATCGAGGTGACCGCGGCGCACGCCGAACGCCATGGTATCCGGTGGCGGGAATCGCTGATCGCCGAGTTGCCGCGGATCGGGCCTGTGGCGTCGCGCCTGCCGGGGATCGCCAACCTGCGCAATCATCTGCCGCCCTTGCAATGGCTGGGCGAGCGTGTTCTGGGACTCGCTGCCGACAGGTCGCTGCCGGCCTGGCGATCCGACTGGTTTCGTGACTCCGAGGCCGAGGCCGGCGCGCCAGCCAGGTCACGCGGCGCGGTCTATCTGCTTGCCGACACCTTCAACCGGTATTTCGAGCCGGAGAACCTGCGTGCCGCCATCCGCGTGCTGGCCGCCGCCGGCTACCGGGCCATCGTGCCGCCGACGCGCGGCCGTCCGTTGTGCTGCGGCCGTACCTTCCTTGCCGCCGGCATGGTGGAGAAGGCGCGGGAGGAAGCGCGCCGCACCATGAAGCGCCTGGCCGGCGACATCCCGGTGCTCGGCCTGGAACCCTCCTGCCTGATGACGTTGCGCGACGAATTCCGGTCCCTGCTGCCCGGAGCGGAGAGCGCGGTACTGGCCGATCGGGCCATGTTGCTGAGCGAGTTCCTGGCGCGCGAAAAGCCGGATCTGGGTCTGAATCCGGTGCCGGGGACGGTCCATGTGCACGGCCACTGTCACCAGAAGTCCTTTGGTGCCTTCCCCGATGCGCTGGCGGCGTTGCGGATGATCCCGAAACTGGCGGTGAAGCCGATCGCGTCGTCCTGCTGCGGCATGGCGGGGTCCTTTGGCTATCAGGCGGAGACCCAGGATGTCTCCAAGGCCATGGCCGAGGCGTCCCTGCTGCCGGCCGTTCGCGCCGTACCGTCACATGACTTCGTTGTTGCCGACGGCACCTCCTGCCGGCACCAGATCCGCGACCTGTCGGGGCGGGAGGTGATGCACTCGGTGCGGATGCTGGAGCGGGCACTTTCGCGGGAAACGGCGGCATGACACACGAGGACGTTCTGGCGTTCTGGTTCGCTGGCGATCACGCAACCCGACGACCGGTCTGGTTTCAGACGGACGCAGCGTTCGATGAAGCCTGCCGGGCGTTCAGCGCCGCGCTGGACCAGGCGAAGGCGAACGCGTTCGACTCCTGGGCAACGACGCCGCGCGGGGCGCTGGCGCTGCTGATCCTGCTGGATCAGATGTCACGCAACCTGTACCGCGGAACGGAACAGGCGTTCGCGGCCGACCCGAAGGCGCGGGACATTGCGCGGGCGGCGGTCGCGCAGGGCTTCGACCGGTCGCTGTCCCCGGTGGAGCGCATTTTCCTGTACCTGCCATTCGAGCATTCCGAGGATCTGTCCGATCAGGACGAGTCCGTTCGCCTGTTCGAGGGCTTGCACGACGAACTGGGCGGCGACACGCTGGACTATGCGCATCGTCATCGCGACGTGATCCGTCGGTTTGGCCGCTTCCCGCACCGCAACGCCGCGCTGGGGCGGGACAACACGGCGGAGGAAATCGCGTACCTGGCCGAACCCGGGGCTGGGTTCTGACTCCAGGTTGCTGCGCTATTGATCGACAGGGGAGGCCCTGCAATGAATCCGAGGAGAGGCTTGCAGGATGGATATCCATCTTGAGGTCCTGGGGAGCAGAGCCACGCCGGCTCGTTCCCGACCGACGCACGGGGAGCAGGTGATGACGACGGTCCTGACGCAGGAACAGTGCGATGCCTTCTGGCGGGATGGGTTCATCCTGGTTCCGGACGCGGTCACCCCGGCGCAGCTTGCCGCCCTGCGAGCCGAGATTGCCGGCTGGGTTGAGGCAAGCCGGGCACACAGGACGCCGTTCGGGCCGCCCTGCGTGGACGGGCGGCCGCGCTTCGACATGGGCATTGAACATACGGCGGAAAAGCCGGCGCTGCGGCGAATCAACAACCCGTCGGACATCTCGTCCGCCTATCTCGAGGCGATGCGCCACAGCCACATGACCGATATGGTCGCCGACCTGATCGGGCCGGATGTGAAATTCCACCACTGCAAGATCAACCTGAAACTGACCGGTGCGAAGACCGAGGTGCTGTATCACCAGGACTTCGCCTACACGCCGCACACCAATGACGACGTCGTCACCGCGCTGCTTTTCCTGGACGATATCGATGAGACCAACGGTGCGCTGACCGTGGTGCCGGGCTCCCATCGGGGACCGATGTACTCGCTGTTCGACGGAGATCGCTTCACCGGTGCCGTCGCGCCCCAGACCGAGACGGACCTGCTCGCGCGCAGCGTGCCCTGCTACGGCTCCGCCGGCAGCGTATGCCTGATGCACACGAAACTCGCGCACGGGTCGGCCGCGAATGCCGGCGATAAGTCGCGCGGCTTGTATATCTGCGTGTATTCTGCCGCCGATGCCGTGCCGATTGCGCCGAATCCCATGCCGAGCACGCATGAGGGCGAGATCGTCCGCGGCCAGCCGGCGCGGTTCGCGCGCCTGACCGCGGGCACCGTCGAGCTGCCGAAGCAGCCGAAGTCGGCATCCTTCTTTACGGTGCAGGGACAGGAATCAGCCGCCGCGGAGTAGCCCGCGCGCAGTCGGCACTCCACGCGAACCGGACGGTCGGGCGGCGCTGCGCGGCGCCGAATTGCGATGTCGGATCAGGGGAAATGCCAGCGGCGATCGCGTAGCCCAGCAGGATGGCGCTGCCGACGGCCTCGATCAGCAGCGCGAACGTATGTGTCCAGGTTGTCATGTCATTCGTGTTCCTGCCGGCGGCTGGATGGCGCATGAGACATACCGGCCGTGCGGGCGCCTTGCTCATGGCGCATGGCCGTCTCGATCTCTCGCTGCAGGAAGAAGTTCAGCACGGTCCGCAGCGTGGCGATCGCCGCCAGCTTGCCGATATCCTCCCAGGTCGGGGAAATCGCGGTCCGCAGGATGTCCGCGGCCAGCGCGAATTCCAGTGCCACGGCCAGCCAGCGCGCCAGGCGGAGGCGCACGCCCTCCTTGGCGGAATCCGGTGACGGCGGACGGGCAAAGAAGATCATCAGCGTGCGCCAGACGGCTTCCAGCGCAGCGATCGCGATCACCAGGACCGCAGCGGCCTCCACACCGATGGCAACCCAGACTGTCCAGGTCTTGATGGCCGCTTCCATTGCGCCCGGGATCTCCGTCTGCCGCCCGGGCGTCAACCATCTCGCGGCAGGGTGGTTCCGGCCGGTTCCGTGCCGCACTCCGCCGGCAGGAGCCTTGCTGGCGCCGTGCCGCACCGGGCGCTATCCTGGTGCCCCAAGCCGGGAGGCAGTTCATGATCATTGGCCAGGGTGCCTGCCGCTACGATTTCCAGCGCGACTGGGCGCGCCTGCCCCGCTGGTGGAATTTCGGGGAGACCGGCCAGGCAGGACCGCCACGCACCAGCGTGAAGGGCGCGGTCGCGGCGAATGGCGACGTCTATGTGCTTTGCCGAGCGGCGCACCCGGTGCTGGTGTTCGACGGAAATGGGTGTTTCGTGACGTCGTGGGGGGAGGGCCGGTTCTCCAACTTCGTGCATGGCCTAAGCATCGACGCGGCCGGCCGGATCTGGATCACGGATACCGGCCTGCACACGGTCACCTGCCACGAGCCCGACGGCAGGCTGCTGATGACGCTGGGCACGCCGCATGAGGCATCCCCTACCTACTATGGCAAGCCGTTCAACATGCCGACGGGCGTCGCGTTCACATCCGATGGCGGCGTGTTTGTCTCGGACGGCTACGGCAATCGCCGCGTCCACCATTTCTCGCGCGCTGGCGCCTGGCTGAACGGCTGGGGCGAGCCGGGAACGGGGGCCGGCCAGTTCGCACTGGTGCATTTCATTACCGCCGACGCGCAGGACCGGTTGTATGTCTGCGACCGAGAGAACCACCGGATCCAGATCTTCGCCCCCACCGGGGAGTTCCTGGCCGAGTGGACCGGGTTCGTCATGCCCAGCGATCTCGCCTTCGGGCGGGAGCGGATCTACGTCGCCGGTGCCGACGGCGTCTCGGTCTGGACGATGGACCGCGAGAAACTGGCCCATTTCGGGCCGGATGAGCCGACGAAGGGCGCGTTCAACGTCCACGGCATCTGGCTGGATGCCGAGGAGAACATCTACCTGGCGCAGTTCGATCGTGCCGTCAGCAAGATGACGCAGGTCCAGGGGCCCTCTTGACCCCCCTCGCCTGGCTGTTGGGACTGGCGCTGCCGGCCTGTGGCGCGAATGGGGCCGCAGGACTGCCGGTGCCGCCGCCAATGAATCCGGCTGCCATCGTGCGCCCGTCCAGCCCGAACACGGCCCTCGCGGCGCCCGCCAGCTTCGTGCCGGCCCCTGACATCGCCACGCCGGTCTACGATGTGCCGCCCGAAGCCCTTTTCGCCGCCATTCGGGCCGTGGCAGAAGCGGAACCACGGGTGTTCCTGGCCGCGTCCTATGACGATCGGCTGCAGGCCCATTACGTCGTGCGTAGCGCGGTTTTCAATTTCCCCGACCAGGTGATGGTGCAGGCGCGGGCGGTGGGAACGAATATGAGCGCGCTCGTGCTGTATTCACGGAGTGTGTACGGGTATTCGGACCTCGGCGCCAATCGCAAGCGCATCGGGGCCTGGCTCGCAGCCCTGGACCGACGCCTCGCCTCAGATCGCGGACATTGACCCATGCGTTCCCTCGGCCCCTTCCTGAAAGATGCCTGGTGGCTGGCCAAGCCCTATTTCAAATCCGAGGAGAAGCGTTCCGCCTGGGCGCTGCTGAGTGCGGTGCTGGTACTGCGCCTGTCTCTGGTCGGCATGACCGTGGTCCTGAGCTTCTGGAACCGCGAGTTCTTCAATGCGCTGGAGGCGAAGGACTGGGACGCCTTCTTCGACCTGCTGTACCTGTACCGCTGGACCGAGAGCGGCTTCATGCCGGGCTTCTGCGAGGTCGCGGCCGTCTACATCCTGGTCGCGGTGTATTTCACCTATCTGCAGCAATGGCTGCAGATCCGCTGGCGCAACTGGATGACGCGGCAGTTCCTGGCCGACTGGATGACCGACCGCGCCTATTACCGGATCAGCCTGAAGCACGACGCGGCACAGCTTGGCACCGACAACCCGGACCAGCGCATCGCCGAGGACATTCGCGACTTCATCGACCAGAATCTGAGCCTTGGCATCGGCTTCCTGGCCAACATCGTCAGCCTGGTCAGCTTCATCGGCATTCTCTGGGGGCTGTCCGGCACGGTGACCATCTTCGGCGTCGATATCCCGGGCTACATGGTCTGGCTGGTGCTGATCTATGCCATGATCGGCACCTGGCTCACGCACCTGATCGGCCGGCCGCTCGCCGCGCTTCGCTTCCGCCAGCAGCGGGTGGAGGCGGATTTCCGCTACGCCCTGGTGCGCGTGCGGGAGAACACCGAGGGGATCGCGCTGTATCGCGGCGAGGCCGAGGAGACGGCGGTACTCCGTCATCGCTTCTCCAACGTGATCGGCAACTGGTGGGGGATCATGCAGCGGACCAAGCTGCTGAACGCCTTCATCGCCGGGTATGACCAGGCGGCGGTCGTGTTTCCCTTCGTCATTGCCGCGCCGCGCTACTTCAGCGGCCAGATTCCACTGGGTGCGCTGACGCAGACCGCCGGGTCCTTCGCGCGCGTGCAGGAATCACTGTCCTGGTTCATCTCCCAATACGCCGAGCTCGCGCTGTGGCGCTCGATCGTTGAGCGCCTGGCGACCTTCCAGCGTGCCATCGAGGAAGCCCGCGCCGCCCACGGCACCGAATTCCGCCACCGTGCCTCGGGCGATGCCGCATTGCACATGAAGGGTGTGACCCTGGCGCTGCCGAACGGGACGACGCTGGCGAAGGACATCGACCTGACGCTGACGCCAGGCCACTCCGTGGTGATCACCGGCGCCTCCGGCTCCGGCAAGTCCACACTGTTCCGCGCGCTGTCCGGCATCTGGCCGTTCGGCCATGGCGACATCGAGGTGCCGCCCGGCAGCTTCTTCCTGCCGCAACGGCCGTATATCCCGTTGGGCACGTTGCGCCATGTCGTGACCTACCCGCAGGCGCCCGAGCGCTTCACCCACCAGCAGATCGAGGCGGCTTTGCGCGACGCCGGTCTGCCGCGTCTGGTCGACCGGCTGGATCGGGATGAGAACTGGGCGCAGAGCCTGTCGGGCGGCGAACAGCAGCGCGTCGCCCTGGCCCGGGCTCTGCTGGCGAAGCCCGAGTGGATCTTCCTGGACGAGGCGACCGCAAGCCTGGATCCGGAGGCCGAGGCGCATCTCTACCGGACGCTGCAGGAGCGTCTGCCAGACGCCACGCTGGTCTCCATCGCCCACCGCCCCTCGGTCGCGCGGTTCCACCAGGACCGGCTGGTGTTCCAGCGCGAAGAAGGCAAGCCGGCCGGCCTGGTGCGTGGCTCGGTGCCCGTCCCGGGGGACTGAGGCCCGCCCGGCGCGGGCCGGCCCGGACCTACTGCCCGCGCTTTTCGAAATACAGCGTCGGGTCGGCTGCGCGGACGCGCACTTCCGGCAGCCCGAGCTCGCGGCGGACAATGTTGGTACCCTCGACCATCGATACGCACTTATAATAGGCAATCCGCCGGCTCAACCCTTCGCGGCCGAACCCGCAGTCAGTGGTGATCACCAGACGCTCGGGCGGGATGAATTCCAGCGCGCGCCGGATCAGCCCCGCCACGTATTCCGGCGGCTCGACCACCGTGTTGCAGTGGTTCACCACGCCGATCCCGATCTTCTTGTCGGTCTTGTACTTGCCGAACAGGTGCAGGTCGCGGCCGTCGCTGCTGGCGCATTCGAACGTAATGACGTCCGCGTTCAACTGCAGCAGATGCGGCATCGCCTTCTCATAGCTCGGCACCTCCCAGTACACGCGCTGCTGGTTTGGATTGCCCCAGCAGGTGTGCACCCAGATCTCGGAATCGACGCCGACCAGCTGCCGGTTGAACGCCTCGGTCAGGAATTCCAGATCAGCCTCCGTGCAGTCCGGCCGCAGGGACCGGCCATGGTGCGGCGGCTCCTCCACCTGGATCAGCGGGCAGCCGGCCGCCGCAAGCTCCCGCAATTCCGCGTTCATGATGTCGCAGAGGTCCAGGATCATCGCCTTGTCGTCGGCGTAGAAATCGTTCCACAGCATACTGGCAAGCGCCGGCGCGCAGATCGCGCCGAATTTCACCGGTCGGTCGGTCAGGCGCTGCGCCACCTGCCACAGCGCCGCGTATTCCCAGGGACCGCGCGTCAGCTTGTTCTTGACGATGCTGGGCTGATAGGCCTCCTGCACTTCCCACAGGATCTTGCCGGGCCGCAGGTCGTGGCGGCCCATCCAGCCGCGCGAGGTGCTGCGATGGCCCTCGATCCCGCCCAGCCGCTCGATCGGGTAGAAGAACCAGGATTTGCCGCCGACGGCGAGGTCGAACCGGCTGTCCCCGTCGGTGACGATGTCCAGGCCCGCCGCTTCCTGCGCGTTGATCACCGCCGCGACCGCGTCGAAATACTGTTCGCGGAACAGCGAATCCCCCAGTGCAGATTTGAACGATCGCCCGGAGAGATTGACATCGAACCACAGCGGGCGGGGATAGGAGCCGGTGATGGCCGTGGGCAGCACCTTGTCGCGTGTGACGGTCAGCATGGGTTTCGCCTCCTCCGTATCGGGAGTTCAGCACAGGGACGCCGGCTTCTCCACCCATGATCGCATCACGGTGCCGAACGGTCGGACAGCGGAGCGGGCGGGTTGCGGCCAGTGCCCCGCGACCTTCATATGAGCTCGTCCGGCCCGCCGGGACGCGCCTGCAGGAGCACACGCCGCATGTCACGCCGCTTCGCCGATATCTCCGCCGCCACACCCGACAAGGACAGCCTGGCCGCGGGATACGCCCGGGTGACCGCCCTGCTGGACAAGGGGGACCGTGAAGCCGCGCTGGCCGAATGGGACCGCCAGCGGCGGGAATACGATACCTGGAGCGCGCTGGTGCATCTGCGCTTCGCCCAGGACACGGCGGATGAGGCAGCCAAGGCGGCACGGGATTATGCCGACTCGCTGTCGCCGCAGGCGACCGAACATGAGGTCGCGATCAAGCGACGTCTGCTCGCGAACCCCGATCGCGCCGCCGTCGAGGCACTGGTCGGCGGCCACGCGCTCAGGCTGTGGGAAGCGGACATCGCCACATTCGATCCGGCCATCAAGGCCGACCTGGAGGAAGAGTCACGCCTGTCGGCAGCCTATACCTCGCTGCTGGCCTCGGCGCGGATCGAGATCGACGGGCAAACGGTGAACCTGGCCGGCCTTGGCCCCTTCGCCGAAGATCCCGTCCGGGATACGCGGCATCGCGCCGAACAGGCGCGTTGGGCATGGTTCGCGGCGAACGGCGACGAGCTGGACCGGCTGTACCATGAACTCGTGCGGCTGCGGCACGGCATGGCGCGCAAATTGGGCTACGAGACCTATACGCCGCTGGGTTACCGACGGCTGCGGCGGACGGATTACGGTCCGCAGGACGTGGCGCGCTACCGCGAGCAGGTCGTGCAGCACGTTGTTCCGCTGGTCGCACGCCTGCTGGAGGAGCGGCGAGCCGCGAATGGCTGGGACCGGCTGTATTTCTGGGACGAGGCGCTGATCGACCCCGCCGGCAATCCGAAGCCGGCTGGCGGACACGATTTCCTGGTGGCCCAGGCGCAGGCGATGTTCGACCGGCTGGACCCGCGGCTGGGGCAGTTCTTCACGTCGATGGCCGAAGGCGGCTTTCTGGACCTGAAGAACCGCCCGACCAAGGCTGGCGGCGGGTTCTGCACGTCATTCCCCACGGACGGCCAACCGTTCATTTTTGCCAATTTCAACGGCACGAACCACGATATCGGCGTGTTCACGCACGAGATGGGGCATGCGTTCCAGTATTGGGAAAGCCGCACCCAGCCGAATGTCGACTATCTGTGGCCCACAATGGAGTCAGCGGAAATCCACTCCATGGGGCTGGAATTCCTGACCTATCCGCAAATGGATCTGATGGTGGGAGAGGACGCGGCCGAACGGTTTCGCCGCATGCACCTGATCGGCGCGCTGGCGTTCCTGCCCTATGGGGTGTGTGTCGACCACTTCCAGCACGAGGTCTACGCACACTCGGACGCCACCACGGCGGAGCGGCATGCGATGTGGCATCGGCTGGAGCGCCTGTACATGCCCTGGACCGCGTACGGCGATTTGGCTTACCCGGCCAAGGGCGGGCGGTGGCAGGCGAAGCACCACATCTATTCATCGCCCTTCTATTACATCGACTACACGCTGGCGCAGTGCTGCGCGATGCAGTTCTGGGTGAGGGCGCGACGCGATCACGCAGCCGCACTGGACGCCTATGTCCGCCTGTGCGCCCGCGGCGGATCGGCGCCGTTCCAGGACCTGGTCCGATCGGCTGGCCTCGTGTCCCCGTTTGCCGAGGGCGCGCTGGAGGATGTGGTCCGCGAAGCCGCCGGTTTCCTCGGCATCGCCTAGAGCGTGATCACGCTGAGCGGAACGTACAAGCGTGTGACACACGTGACAAAACAAGATGGTAGAGTATTATCGCCCTGCACGGTCGGGGTGAAAATACGCTAGAGCCGGCAAGCCGGGGTTGGATCAGCCCTCCAGGGACTCCGAGCGCAGCGTGTCCAGCGGCACCAGGGTGCCGCCGCGCTCGAAATGCCAGAAGGTCCAGCCGTTGCAGGATGGCGCGTTCTGCACCGCCGCGCCGACCTTGTGGATCGACCCACGCAGGTCGCCCGCCCCGATCGTGCCGTCGGCGCCCACCGTGGCGCTGACGCGCCGTTGCCGGTCATACAGCCGCGTGCCTGGCGCGATCAGCCCACGTTCCACCAGGCTGCCGAATGGAACCCGCGGCGCCTCTCGCTTCGATGTCGCGGTTGCCAGCCCGTCCCCGGGCATTGGCTTGGTCCGGCGGACGCGGCCTAATGCGGCTTCGACATAAGCGGGGTGGCGCTCGATCCCGATAAAGTGGCGGTGCAGGCGCTTGGCGACGCAGGCCGTGGTGCCCGTGCCCGCGAACGGGTCCAGCACGACGTCGCCGGGCGCGGTGCTGGCCAGCAGCACGCGGTGCAGCAGTGCCTCGGGCTTCTGCGTGGGGTGCAGCTTCAACCCGTGCTGGTTGCGCAGCCTTTCCTGGCCCGTGCACAGCGGGATGAACCAGTCGCTGCGCATCTGCACGTCGTCGTTCAGCGCCTTCATGGCGTGATAGTTGAAGCGATAGCGCGAATCCCGCCCGCGGGCGGCCCAGATCAGCGTTTCATGTGCGTTCGTGAAGCGCCGGCCGCGGAAGTTCGGCATCGGATTGGCCTTGCGCCAGATCACGTCGTTCAGCATCCAGAAACCAAGATCCTGCAGGATCGCGCCGATGCGGAAAATATTGTGATATGCGCCGATCACCCACAGCGTGCCGTCCTTGCGCAGCAGCCGCCGGCATTCCGTCAGCCATTCGCGCGTGAATGCGTCATAAGCGGCGAAGTCGGTGAAGCGGTCCCACTCCTCATCCACGCCGTCCACAAGGCTGTCATCCGGCCGCCGCAACTCCCCCCGAAGCTGCAGGTTGTAGGGCGGATCGGCGAAGACGCAGTGGACCGACGCAGGCGGCAGCATGCGCATCAGCGTGATGCAATCGCCCAGCATGATCTGGTCCAGCGGCAGTTCCCGGACGATTTCCAACGGCACTCCCGGACGGGACTCGGATGAAACGGATGGGTATCGTGGCGGGCCGTCCGAAGTCACGTCAATGCCCTGGATGGTCCAAGTGCCAGATCCAGTGACATTTGCGCAACAGTCCCGAAGCCCGGGCGATGGTGTCGGGTTGGCCCCAGCGTCAGGATCGCTTGGCGATGACGCGGCGTGGCGTAGCCGGCATTCGAATCCCAGCCATAGGCGGGAAACCGGACGGCCAGACGGGCCATGGCGCGGTCGCGGACCACTTTCGCGACGATGGACGCTGCCGCGATGGAAAGGCACAGCGCATCGCCGTCCACCACGCAGCGGACGGTGCAATCCAGCCGGGGGGGATAGTTGCCATCCACCAGGGCGAGGTCGGGCGGCACCGGCAGCCGTCCGACCGCTCGTCGCATCGCCAGCATGGCGGCGTGCAGGATGTTCAGCCGGTCGATCTCGGCCACCGAGGCGGCGCCGACGCCGATTTCCGCCCGCCCGGACGCCCGCAGGGCGAGGAACGCGGCGAGGCGCTGGTCGGCCGACAGCTTCTTCGAATCATCCAGCAGCGCGGCAAGCCGGTTCGGCACCCCGGTCGGGAACACGACCGCAGCGGCCACAACCGGGCCGGCAAGCGGTCCGCGTCCGGCTTCGTCCACCCCGGCAACCCGCCCCCCGGCGGCTTTCTCCATCGCATAATTCGGCACGTCCCGCGGATACCAGACGCCAGCCGATTCGGGAATCGCCCGTGTCGTGTCAGGTCAGCGGCAACAGCGTCCGCACCGCCAGGACCGCCAGCAGCACCGCGTTCAGTATCATGGCGGTGGGCGCGATGGCGGCCATGCCCTTCCGCCATCGATGGCCGGCCACGGTTCCGGCGATGCCGACAACGAGAAGCGCCGGCACGGTGCCGAGGCCAAATCCGATCATCGCCATCGCGCCCATCACGGCAGTGCCTGCCGAGGCGGCCACCGCGAGTGCGGCGTAGAGCAGTCCGCACGGCAGGAAGCCCAAACAGATGCCTGTCAGGTACGTCTTCAGTGCGGCTGGCTGACTGGGCGATGTCCTGGCAGCTCCGGTCAGGCGTATCAGCCAGGCCGGCGCGGCGTTGAACGCCGTGAACAAGGGCAGCGCATGGCGCGTGGCGATCAGCAGGAACAGGACGGCCCCGGCCAGCAGCAGGGCCGCCGAGACGTAGGGGATTCGGGCCAGCATGGCCCCGCCAAATCCAGCCGCTGCGCCCAGGCCCGCATAGGTCGTGAGGCGTCCCAGGTGATAGGGCAGGAGCATGGCTGCGCTGACGCGTCGCCATTCGCACAGGCGAGCCGCCGGGGTCCGCGCGAGACGGTCGGCGACCTGCCCCAGGACGAAGCCGCCGCACATGGGCGCGCAATGCATCGCGCCGCCGGCCGCGCCGGCCAGGAACAATCCGAGACCCAGGCTGCCGCCCAGCGGCACCGTCCCGCACCAGGCCAGAAGGCTTCCCAGGGTGTCGGTCATTGGCGTCTTTCCTGCCAAATTTAGGAATGGATTAACATTGATCCACGTCAATGCCGCACCGCGGTATCGCGCGCACGGTGCATGCCGGCGGGCCGGTCCTCGGCACGTCCGCACATGAATGCGCGGCAACCATCGGAGTGGCACATGGACATCGCCGTCAGCGACCTCGTCGTCGGCATCATCGTGTTCATCCTCGGACTCCTTGGCCTGCTTCTGGCAGCCGGGGCAACCGATGACGGCATGTATGTATTTGGACTTTCCCTGACGGGATTTGCCGTCATCTTCGTCCTGGGGCTCATACGGCGCCACTACGACAGACAGGACATGATGCGCAGCGGGGGCGGGCATGTCTGACCACGCCGTTAGCTACAACGAAGAGGTCGTCAGGAAATTCGTCATCGCGTCGATGTTCTGGGCGGTGGTGGCATTCCTGGTGGGCGTCGTCCTGGCTGCTCAGCTTGCCTGGCCGATGTTCAACCTGGGCTTTTCATTCACTAATTTCGGGCGTCTGCGGCCGGTGCATACCTCGGCCGCGATTTTCGCCTTCGGTGGTAGCGCTCTGTTCGCGACGTCGTTCTACATCGTGCAGAGAACATGCCGGGCGCGGCTGTTCGGCGGGGATGCGCTGGCGAATTTCGTGTTCTGGGGCTACCAGTTCTTCATCGTCATGGCGGCCCTGTCATACGTGATGGGATACAGCCAGGGGCAGGAATACGCCGAACCGGAATGGTATCTGGACCTGTTCCTGACGCTGTTGTGGGTGATCTACGCCATCATCTTCATCGGCACGCTGTTGAAGCGCGAGGAGCCGCACATCTACGTGGCGAACTGGTTCTTCGCCGCGTTCATCCTGACGATCGCGGTCCTGCACATCGGCAATAACCTGGCGATGCCGGCCAGCGTGTTCACCGCCAAGAGCTACAACGTTGCCTCGGGCGTGCAGAACGCCATGATCCAGTGGTGGTATGGCCACAACGCGGTGGGCTTCTTCCTGACCGCCGGCTTCCTGGGCATGATGTACTACTTCATTCCGAAAGCGGCGGACCGGCCGGTCTATTCCTATCGCATCTCGATCGTGCATTTCTGGTCACTGGTGTTCATGTACATCTGGGCCGGTCCGCACCATCTGCACTGGACCGCGCTGCCGGGCTGGACGCAGACGCTGGGCATGGCGTTCTCGGTCATGCTGTGGATGCCGTCCTGGGGCGGCATGATCAACGGCATCATGACCCTGTCGGGCGCGTGGGATAAGTTGCGCACCGACCCAGGCCTACGCTTCTCGGTCACGGCCGTCGGCTTCTACGGCATGTCCACTTTCGAAGGGCCGGTGATGTCGATCCGCGCGGTGAATGCGCTGTCGCACTACACCGACTGGGGCATCGGCCACGTGCATTCCGGCGCGCTGGGCTGGGTGGCATTCATCACCTTCGGCGCCTTCTATTACCTGGTGCCGGTGCTGTGGAGGCGCGAGGGCCTGTATTCCACCCGTCTGGTGTCCTGGCATTACTGGATCGCGACGCTGGGGATCGTCCTGTACATCACCGCGATGTGGGTCGCGGGCATCATGCAAGGCCTGATGTGGCGCGCCTATGACCAGTTCGGCTTCCTGCAGTACTCGTTCGCGGAATCGGTCAATGCGGTGCATCCGTACTACGTGATCCGGCTGATGGGCGGCCTGCTGTTCCTGATCGGCGCCCTGATCATGGTCTACAATCTGATCCAGACTGTCCGTAACCCGGCCACCGAACGGCGTGCCGTTCCGGCCGAAGGCCTGGCAGCGGCGGGAGCCTGAGCCGATGTTCATTCGACACGAAACCATCGAGAAGAACAGCTTCCTGCTGCTGGTGTTCACCCTGCTGACGATCGCGGTCGGCGGCCTGGTCGAGGTGATCCCGCTGTTCACCATTGAAACGACGGTGGAACACGTGAAGGGTGTTCGTCCCTACACGCCGCTGGAGGCGCGGGGCCGCGACATCTATGTGCGTGAAGGGTGCTATACCTGCCACAGCCAGATGGTGCGCGCGCTGCGTGACGAGGTGGAGCGCTATGGCCACTACTCGATCGCAGCCGAGAGCATGTATGACCATCCGTTCCAGTGGGGGTCGAAGCGCATCGGCCCCGACCTGGCGCGCGTCGGCGGCAAGTACTCCAGCGACTGGCACTATGCGCATCTGATCCATCCGCAGAGCGTGGTGCCGGAGTCGCTGATGCCGAGCTACAGGTTCCTGGCGGAGACGCCGCTGGCAACCCAGGATCTGGGAGACAGGCTGAAGGCGCAGCGGGCGGTCGGCGTGCCCTATACCGATGAGCAGCTTGCGAATGCCCAGGCCGATCTTCGGGCGCAGGCGGATCCCGCCGCCGACAACACCGACCTGCTGAAGCGCTATCCGAAGGCGGTGACGGTGCCGGGCAACGGGCGTGAGGTGACCGAACTGGATGCGCTGGTCGCCTATCTGCAGGTGCTGGGCACGATGGTCGACTTCGCCGACCCGGCCAACGAAAACCTCCGGCAGTAGGGGCGTGCCATGGAGATCATGTCCATCATCCAGTGGATACAGCACCACTCGGTGGTGATGATGCTGGCGGTCTTCGTGATGATCGTCGCAACCACCTTCTGGCCGGGGCGGAAATCACGTTTCGAGCGTGACGGCCGCATCCCCCTCGAAGACGACCGCTGAGGAGACACCACGGTGCCTACCAAGATCGAAAAGGACTCCGTCACCGGTCACATGACCACGGGGCATGAGTGGGACGGGCTGAAGGAGCTCAACCAGCCGCTGCCGAAGTGGTGGGTCTATATCCTGTATGCGACCATCATCTGGTCGGCCGTCTACTTCGTGCTGTATCCGTCGATCCCCGGAATCAACGGATACTTCCGGGGCACGCTGGGCTATTCGCAGCGCGAAGCGGTCGAGGCGGACGTGGCAGCGGTGGCGAAGCAGCGCGCGGTCTACATGGATCGCATCAAGGCGCTGTCCTTCGCCGATATCCGCAAGGACCCGCAGCTGATGGCCGTGGCGCAGACGGCCGGCCGCATCGCGTTTGCGGACAACTGCCAAGCCTGTCACGGCGCCGGCGGCGGCGGCAACCCTGGCTATCCGGCGCTGGCGGCCGGCAATTGGCTGTGGGGCGGCACGCTGGAGGACATCCAGCAGACCATCACCTATGGCATCCGCAGCGCGCACGACAAGACACGGACGAGCCAGATGCCCCGGTTTGGCGCGGATGGCGTGCTGAAGCCGGATGAGGTCAGGGCGGTCGCGGAATACGTGATGACGCTGTACGGCTCACCGGTCGCGGCCAAGGACACCACCAAGGGCGCGGCGATCTATGCCGAGAACTGCGCCGTTTGCCACGGCGACAAGGGTCAGGGTAACCGGGAGTTGGGCGCACCGAAACTGGCGGCGCGCACGCACCTATATGGCGACGATCTGGCTGCGGTGATCGCCCAGATCAACAATCCCAGGAATGGCATGATGCCCGCCTGGAACACCCGGCTTGATGAAGCGACCATCAAGAGCCTGACGCTCTACGTCCATGGCATGGGCGGCGGCGAGTAGGAGCCAATCGTGTCCAACGTCCGCAAGTCCGACCGTCAACTCCAGTTGCAGCAGGAAGAGGCGGGTCAGCATCTCTATGCCAACCGTGTGCGCGTCTATCCGAAGGCAGTGCAGGGGCCGGTTCGCCGGTTCAAATGGGCGGTGCTGATCGTCTGCCTCAGTCTTTACTACCTGATGCCCTGGCTGCGTTGGGAACGCGGCGTCAACCAGCCCAACCAGGCGGTGCTGCTCGATCTGTCGCGGGAACGGTTCTATTTCTTCTCGCTCGAGTTCTGGCCGCAAGACATCTACTACCTGACCGGCCTGCTGATCATGGGCGCGGTGGGGCTGTTCCTGGTCACCAGCCTGGTCGGGCGGGTGTGGTGTGGCTATGCCTGTCCGCAAACCGTGTGGACCGACCTGTTCATGTGGGTGGAACGCCTGATCGAGGGCGACCGCAACGAACGCATGAAGCGGGACGCGGCGCCCGTAACCTTCGACACGGCCTGGCGGAAGGGTGTCAAGCACGCGGCCTGGCTGGGAATCGCGTTCTGGACCGGCGGCGCATGGATCATGTACTACGTGGATGCGCCGACCGTGACGGTGCAGTTCTGGACCGGCAATGCCTCGAAGGAGGTCTATTTCTTCACCGGCCTGTTCACAACCACGACCTATCTGCTGGCCGGTTGGGCGCGCGAACAGGTCTGCACCTATATGTGCCCCTGGCCGCGCTTCCAGTCCGCCATGCTGGACGAACAGAGCCTGACGGTCACCTATCAGGCCTGGCGCGGGGAACCGCGCAGCCGTGGCAAGCGCAGCGCGACGGCCGGCGGCGACTGCGTCGATTGTGGTGCCTGCGTGATGGCATGCCCCACCGGGATCGACATCCGCGACGGCATTCAGCTTGAGTGCATCAATTGTGGCCTGTGTATCGACGCATGCAACCACGTGATGGCGCGCACCGGCCGGCCGGGTTGGCTGATCACCTGGGACACGCTGGCGGACCAGGCGGCGAAGGCAGCGGGGACCCATATTGGGTTCCGCTTCTTCCGCCCACGGACCATCATCTATCTGTCGGCGCTGTGCCTGGCCGCCATCGTGATGATGACAGCCCTTGCCTTGCGGCCTGGGGTTGGCCTGTCGGTCCTGCACGACCGCGCGCCGCTGTTCGTCAAGCTTGCCGATGGCAGCCTGCGGAACGGCTATACCGTGAAGATCATCAACAAGGCCCATGTCCCCGTCACGTTCGAGCTGACAACGCAGGGCCTGTTCGGTGCCGTCCTGACCGAGGCCGATGAGGGCCTTGGCCCCGCGGCCACGCTTGGCCTGCCGGTAAAAGCGGACAGTATCGGGACATTCCGGATCTACGTGACCGGGCAGCCGCACAAGCTGACGGACGGATCCCAGTCGCTCGATTTCCTGCTGCGCAACACCGTCAGCGGCGAGACGAGCCAGTATCAGTCCTTGTTCATGGGACCCGTGGCGGGTGACCGGAGGTAATGGGCGATGACGCGGAATCATCCCAAGATCGCATCGGGCTGGTGCCTGTTTCCCTGGGCCGTTGCCGCGGCCATGCTTCTGGTGGTGCTGGTCAACGTGGGCATGGTCGTCTCGGCTGTGCACACTTTCCCGGGCAAGGCGGGCCGCGACGGGTTCGACCTCTCCAATCACTACAACCAGGTGATTGACCGGGTTCGTGACCAGGCCGCCCTGGGCTGGTCGGTGCGGGCGGAGGCCGATCGCAGGGGCCGGCCGGTACTGATGTTGACGGCGGATCAGGACTCGCCCCTGATCGGCGCCCTCGTGCACGCAACCGCGCGTCGTCCCCTCGGCGGGGCGATGGAAACCGCGCTGCTGTTCGAGAATGTCGGCAAGGGCCGCTATGTCGCCGATACCGCTTTGGCCGTCCCGGGCCAATGGGACCTGCTGCTGACGGTCACGGCGAACGGCAAGGAACTGGTCACGACACGGCGCGTCGTCGTGCCATGACCGCAGCGCTGCTGGCGCGGGCCGGGCCGAGCGACCTGGCCCATCCTGCGGCTGATCTGTCAGGGGATGAGGACAGTGGGGCGTGCGCCCATTGCGGCCAGCCATCCGTCGCGGGCCGTCGCTTCTGCTGCCCCGGCTGTGCCGTTGCGTTTGACACCATCCAGCATCTTGGCCTCGGCAGCTATTACCGGCAGCGCGTCCTGGATCCGGACA
The DNA here is from genome assembly GCA_050181195.1 of Acetobacteraceae bacterium. Classification (GTDB taxonomy): domain Bacteria; phylum Pseudomonadota; class Alphaproteobacteria; order Acetobacterales; family Acetobacteraceae; genus Rhodopila. Next base: position 31,037 of record JBFXDK010000007.1, read on the forward strand.
AGCGTCCGCCCCGGCCGGACGTGGCAGAACAGTGGGATCTCGGCCGCTACGTGACGACGCGGGACGACGGGTCGCACGAACTGACGCTCGCGGTCGATGGCCTGCAATGCGGGGCCTGTGTCTGGCTGATCGAGTCCGTGCTGGCAAAACGGCCCGAGGTCATGCAGGCCCGCATCAACATGACGTTGCGGCGGCTGAAACTGGTCTGGCACGGCGATGCCGGCGATGCCGGGCACCTGATCGAAGCCGTGCAGGCGCTGGGTTACCGGTTGGTGCCGTTCGATGCCCAGGCCCTGGCGGCGGCGAACGATCAGACCGGCCGGGAACTCGTGCGTGCCCTGGCGGTGGCGGGGTTCGCGGCTGGCAATGTGATGCTGATCTCGATCGGCGTCTGGGCGGGTGAAGCCGCTGGCTGGCTGGATGGCATGGGGCAGGCCACGCGCGACCTGCTGCACTGGGTTTCGGCGTTGATCGCATTGCCGGCCATCGCGTATGCCGGCAGGCCGTTCTTCCGCTCCGCCACGGCGTCGATGCGCCAGGGACGGACCAACATGGACGTTCCCATCAGCGTCGGCGTCGTCCTGGTCAGCGCCCTGAGTCTGTCGGAGACGTTGCAGCACGGGCCGCATACCTACTTCGACTCCGCCATCACCCTGCTGTTCTTCCTGCTGATCGGCCGCGTGCTGGATCATCGCGCCCGCGGACAGGCGCGTGCCACGGCAGAGCAGTTGCTGACCCTGCGCGTCGCCGATGCCATGGTATTGCTGCCCGACGGCACCACCGTGCGCCGTTCGCAGCAGGCCGTGGCGGCCGGCGATCGCGTGCTGGTTGGCCTCGGCGAGCGCGTCAGTGTCGACGGTGTGGTGGCATCGGGCGCGTCCTCCCTCGATACCAGCCTGGTGACGGGAGAGAGCATGCCGGTCGCCGTCGCCGCCGGTAGCCGGGTCTTCGCCGGCACGTTGAACCTGGGCGCGCCGTTGACCATCCGGGCCACCGCAACCGGCAGCGCCACGCTGCTCGCCGAATGCGTCCGCCTGATCGAGGCGGCGGAGGCTCGGCGGTCCCGCTTCGTGGTCCTGGCGGACCGGGTGGCGCGGCGCTATGCCCCCGCCGTTCACGTGGCCGCACTGCTGACATTCCTGGGCTGGTATTTCGGCCTTGGCGCCAGTGCCGCCGATGCCCTGCTGATCGCCAGCGCGGTGCTGATCGTCACCTGTCCCTGCGCGCTGGCACTGGCGGTACCGGCCGTGCAGGTGATCGCCACATCCCGGCTGTTCCGGGCCGGCGCGCTGCTGAAATCCCCGACGGCGCTGGAACGCCTGGCGGAAGTCGATACGGTGGTCTTCGACAAGACGGGCACGTTGACGGAGCCCGTGCTTGCGCTGGTGCGTGATGGGGTCGATGCAGAGGCCCTGGTCATCGCGGCATCACTCGCGGCCAGCAGCCGTCATCCGCTCGCGCGGTCCCTGGCGGCGGCCGCGGGGCCGGTGACGGCGGCGGAGGACGTCGTGGAACATCCGGGGCAGGGGCTGATCCGGGGCGCCGAACGCCTGGGCAACCGGGAGTTCTGCGGGATCGGCGATGGAGAGTCGTCCGGGCCCGAGTTGTGGCTGACGCGGCCTGGTCACGATCCCGTTCGCTTCACCTTCAATGAGCGGCCTCGCGCCGATGCCGCCGGCACGATTACTCGTCTGCGCGCGATGGGACTGTCGGTGCGCCTGATCTCCGGCGACCACGCGCCCGCCGTGGCGCGGGTTGCCGAAGCGGTGGGCATTCAGGACTGGCAGGCCGGCTGCTCTCCTGTTGAAAAAGTGGCTTGCATCGAAGGCTTGGCCCGGTCCGGCCGGCGCGTGCTGATGGTCGGCGACGGGTTGAACGACAGCCCTTCCCTGGCGGCGGCGCATGTCTCGGCCTCGCCCGCCACGGCGGCCGATGTCAGCCAGACAGTCGCCGACCTCGTGTTCCAGGGCGCCAATCTGGCCCCCGTGGCGGATGCGCTGCAGACGGCGCGGCGGGCGCAACGCCTGATGCGACAAAATCTCGTGCTGTCGATTGGCTACAATGTCCTGATGGTGCCGCTGGCCGTATCCGGCTGGGTCACGCCCTGGCTTGCCGCCGCGGCGATGTCCAGCTCGTCTGTGCTGGTGATGGCGAACAGTTTCCGGACAAGGGAGCGCGCATGACCGTCATTCTGTACCTGCTGGCAGGCAGCCTTGTGCTGGGCGGTGGGGCGCTTGCGATCTTCCTCTGGTCCCTGCGGGACGGCCAGTATGAGGATCTGGAAGGGGCCGCCAATCGCATCCTGTTCGACAAGGATCCCGATTAGGCGGGCGTCCGCCGCGCCGCTTGCCATCCGTCCCCGCGCGCGGCACTTTGACCCTGGTTTCGGTTGGGGGCGCGGATGGCGGTCAACAAGATTTTCCCGGACGCGAAGGCGGCTCTGTCCGGCCTGTTGCGCGACGGCATGACGATCATGTCCGGTGGCTTCGGCCTGTGCGGTATCCCTTCTGCCTTGATCGAGGCGATCCGCGACAGCGGCGTCAAGGACCTGACGATCATCTCCAACAATGCCGGCATCGATGATGTCGGCCTTGGGATCCTGCTGCAGACACGGCAGGTGAAGAAGATGATCAGCTCTTATGTTGGGGAGAACGCGACCTTCGCGAAGCAATATCTGGCGGGTGAGCTGGAGATCGAATTCAACCCGCAGGGCACGCTGGCCGAACGCATTCGTGCCGGAGGGGCGGGCGTTCCAGCCTTCTTCACCGCCACCGGCGTCGGCACGCAGATCGCGGAAGGCAAGCCCACCCAGGTATTCGACGGCCGCACCTATGTCATGGAGCGCGGGTTGCGCGCCGATCTGTCCGTGGTGCACGCCTGGAAAGCCGATACGGAAGGCAACCTCGTCTACCGGAAGACGGCGCGGAACTTCAATCCGATCATGGCCACGGCGGGCGAGATGGTGGTCGCCGAGGTGGAGGAGCTGGTCGAACCCGGTGAGATCGATCCCGACCACATCATCACCGCCGGCATTTTCGTCAATCGCATCGTGAAGCTGGGATCCGTCGACAAGCGGATCGAACAGCGCACCGTGCGCAAGCGTTCCTGAGACGGAGGCAACCGCAATGCCCTGGACACGCGATCAGATGGCCGCCCGCGCGGCTCGCGAGTTGCGCGACGGCTTCTATGTCAATCTCGGCATCGGCATCCCGACGCTGGTGGCGAACCACATCCCCGACGGCATGTCGATCCAGCTTCATTCCGAAAACGGCATGCTGGGCATGGGGCCGTTCCCCTTCGAGGGTGAGGAGGACGCCGACCTGATCAATGCCGGCAAGCAGACGGTGACGGAGCTGCCGACGACCAGCTTCTTCGACAGTGCTGCCAGCTTCGCCATGGTGCGCGGCGGCCATATCGACATTTCGATCCTGGGCGCGCTGCAGGTTGCCGAGAACGGCGATCTCGCGAACTGGATGATTCCCGGCAAGATGGTGAAGGGGATGGGCGGCGCCATGGACCTGGTGGCCGGCGTGCGCCGCGTGGTCGTGCTGATGGAGCACACCGCTGGCGGAAAGCCGAAGCTTCTGCACCGCTGCGCCCTGCCGTTGACCGGCGCCGGCGTCGTCGATCTGGTGATTACCGAGCTCGGCGTATTCGAAATACCGGCGAAGGGCCAGGACGGCGGCCTGCGGCTGGTCGACTTGGCACCTGGCGTCACGGTCGAGGAAATCCGTGAGAAGACCGAGGCATCGTTCGCGGTGGCCGAGGGAGTCAAAGCCGCCGCCTGACCATCCGGCCACGCGATCGTCGATCCGGTTGCGTCCCGCGGCAATCCGTGCTTCAAGCCCGCTTCCCCTGCCGGGGGCGACGGCATCGTTCCCGGCTATACCCGGCGTGCGCCCATGATTTCGTGCGCGCACGCGGCCAAGCCCGGCCATGGGTGGAGAGAAGCCATAGGGAGTACAGGATGCCGCTTTATGAAACCGTGCTGATCGCACGGAATGATGTCACGCAACAGCAGGTCGAGACGATCGCCGACGAAATCGGCTCGGAACTGGAATCCGACGGCGGCGGCGTTCGCAAGCGTGAATACTGGGGTCTTCGCACCCTGGCCTACCGGATCAAGAAGAACCGCAAGGGCCACTATATGCTGCTTGGCCTGGACGCGAAGCCCGAATTCATCAACGAGATGGAGCGCCGCCTCGGCCTGAACGAGGACGTGCTGCGTTTCATGACGCTCCGGGTGGACACGATCGAGGAAGGTCCCTCGGCCATCCTGTCGCGCAAGTCCGACGAACGGGAACGCAGCTTCCGTGGACCGAAGCCCAGCGGCCGGTTCGAGAGCGGACGCCGCCGCGGCTTCGACGACCGCGAGGAATTCCGTGCCCGCGATGACTTCGCCCGCGAAGAGTTCCGACCCGGGACCGAGGAGTAGCCGCCATGTCCGAGACCGCCGAAGTCAATCCCGCCGCTCGGCGTGCCGCCGTTGGCGCGCGCCGGCCGTTCTATCGCCGTCGGAAATCCTGCCCGTTCTCCGGCCCGAACGCACCGAAGATCGACTACAAGGATGTGCGCCTGCTTTCCCGCTTCCTGTCGGAGCGGGGAAAGATCGTCCCGTCCCGCATCACCGCCGTGTCGGCGAAAAAGCAGCGCGAACTTGCAGTCGCCATCAAGCGCGCCCGCTTCCTGGCGCTGCTTCCCTACGTCCTGAACTGAGGGAACCCGGTCATGGCCGCTGTTGAACTGGTTCTGCTCCAGCGCGTGGAAAAGCTGGGGCAGATGGGCGACGTCGTGAAGGTGAAGCCCGGATACGCCCGCAATTACCTGCTGCCGCAGAAGAAGGCGCTGCGGGCCAACAAGGAGAACATGGCGCGCTTCGAGGAACAGCGCGCGCAGCTTGAGGCACAGAACCTGCGCCGCCGTGAAGAGGCAGAGCGGGTGGCGGAACGCGTGGGCGGACTGTCCGTGATCATCATCCGCCAGGCGGGCGAGTCCGGCAGCCTGTACGGCTCGGTTTCCTCCCGTGACATCGCCGAGGCTTGCACCGACTCCGGGCTGACGATCAACCGTCAGCAGGTGATCCTGGAGCAGCCGATCAAGACGCTAGGCCTGTCGGCGGTGCGCGTGTCGCTGCACCCCGAGGTGATCATCGACGTTACGGTCAACGTGGCCCGCAGCGCTGAGGAGGCCGAACGTCAGGCTCGCGGCGAACGGGCGACCGGCGAGGCCGAGGAAGAAGAGGTCACGTCGCTGGAAGCCATGCTGGAGGCAGAGACGCAACCCGACGTGCCGTAGTCCCGGCGGCAACGCATCGCCAGACACGAAAAAGGCCGGCGCCTTTCGGGGCGCCGGCCTTTCTTGTGTGGGCTACCTGGCGGGGCCGCCTGGGCGGGTCCAGATGCCAGAGTGCGGGGAGAACTTGGTGGGCGGTGACGGACTCGAACCGCCGACATCCTGCGTGTAAAGCAGGCGCTCTACCAACTGAGCTAACCGCCCGGATCCGCTTCTGCTAGAGCATTTTCGCCCTGACTGTGCCGGGCGAAGCTACTCCATCGTCTTGTCGCGTCGCATGATTCATACGCTGGTGCATTCCGTTCAGCGCGATCACGCTCTAGCGGACCGGGACCATCCCTGCCAAGGCCTGGAATGGTCCGGACGCGGTCGCGATCAGCCGACTGCGTCTTTCAGGCCTTTGCCTGCCTTGAAGCGGACGGTGGTCGATTCCGGGATTTTCATCTCCTCGCCCGTACGCGGATTGCGGCCGGTGCTGGCCTTGCGGGTGGCGGCGGCGAACGTCCCGAACCCGACGAGGCGCACTTCCTCCCGCTTCTTCAGCGCCTCGGAAATAGCGTTGAACACAGCATCCACCACATCGCTGGCCTTGGCGCGAGAGATATCCGTGGCATCCGACACTGCGGCGATCAGGTCCATTTTGTTCACTGCTACGCATTCCTCTCGTTGCAAATAATCGCGGTCGACCGCGGCACGTGATTCGCCGGCCAGCGGGTGCAGCACACTAAAGGCGGGGGGTCGGGGAACGTCAATGGAGAGACCACCCACCAGGCAAGTTTCTGGTGGGTGGTGTCGCGCGTGGGTATCAGTGTGGCAGCGAGGCGGGCGCCGGCTGCGCGGTAGGCGTGGACACCGGAGCTTCCTCCGGCTCTTCCCACTCGATCGGTTCGGGCACCTTGGACAGCGCCTGGCCGATCACGTCGTCGACATGGGCAACCGGGATCAGCTTCAGGTTCTTCTTCACGTTGTCCGGGATCTCGGCCAGGTCCTTTTCATTCTCCTTGGGAATGAAGACCGTCGTGATTCCGGCGCGAAGGGCCGCCAGCAGCTTTTCCTTCAGCCCGCCGATCGGCAGCACGCGGCCACGCAGGGTGATCTCACCCGTCATCGCTACATCCCGCCGCACGGGGATGCCGGTCAGAACCGACACCAGCGAGGTTGCCATGGCGATGCCCGCGGACGGGCCATCCTTGGGCGTGGCACCCTCGGGCACGTGCACATGGATGTCGCGCTTCTCGAACAGGGTTGGCTTGATGCCGAACTTGATCGAGCGGCTGCGCACATAGCTCATGGCAGCCGAGACGCTCTCCTGCATCACGTCGCCCAGCTTGCCGGTCTGCTTGACGCTGCCCTTGCCGGGCAGCAGCACCGACTCGATGGTCAGGATCTCGCCGCCGACCTCGGTCCAGGCCAAGCCGGTCACGACACCAACCATGTCCTCGGCCTCGGTCTCGCCGAAGCGGAACTTCCGCACGCCCGCGAACTTGTCCAGGTTCTTGCGGGTGATGTGGATCTTCGACGACTTCCGGGTGACGATCTCCTTCACCGCCTTGCGGGCCAGGTTCGCGATCTCGCGTTCCATGTTCCGCACGCCGGCTTCCCGTGTGTAGTAGCGGATCAGGTCGCGCAGCGCGTCTTCCGAGATGGACCACTCGTCCTTCTTCAACCCGTGCGCTTCGCCCTGCTTGGCGATCAGGTGCCGCTTGGCGATCTCGACCTTCTCATCCTCGGTGTAACCGGGGATACGAATGATCTCCATGCGGTCCATCAGCGGCTGCGGCATGCGCAGGCTGTTGGCCGTGGTGACGAACATCACGTCCGACAGGTCGTAGTCCACCTCGAGGTAGTGATCCGCGAATGTGCTGTTCTGCTCGGGGTCCAGCACCTCGAGCAGCGCCGAGGACGGATCGCCGCGCCAGTCGGAGCCGAGCTTGTCGATTTCGTCGAGCAGGAAGAGGGGGTTCGAGGTTTTGGCCTTCTTCATGCCCTGGACGACCTTGCCGGGCATCGAACCGATATAGGTCCGCCGGTGGCCGCGGATTTCCGCTTCATCCCGCACGCCGCCCAGCGACATGCGCACGAAGTTCCGCCCCGTGGCCTTGGCGATCGACTTGCCGAGCGAGGTCTTGCCGACGCCGGGCGGCCCGACGAGGCACAGGATCGGACCGCGCACCTTCGGGCTGCGCGCCTGCACCGCCAAGTACTCGATGATCCGCTCCTTGACCTTCTCGAGCCCGTAGTGGTCGGCTTCGAGCACCTTCTCCGCCTCGACCACGTCGTTGCGGATGCGGCTGCGCTTCTTCCAGGGGATCGACAGCATCCAGTCGAGGTAGTTGCGGACGACTGTTGCCTCGGCGCTCATGGGGCTCATGGTCTTGAGCTTCTTGAGCTCGGCCATGGCCTTGTCGCGCGCCTCCTTGGACAGCCGCGTCTTCTTGATGCGCGCTTCCAGTTCGGCGTTCTCGTCCTTGCCGTCCTCGCCCTCGCCCAGTTCCTTCTGGATCGCCTTGAGCTGCTCGTTCAGGTAGTACTCGCGCTGGGTCTTCTCCATCTGCCGCTTCACGCGGTTGCGGATCTTCTTCTCGACCTGCAGCACGCCGATTTCGGATTCCATGTGGCCGAAGACGCGCTCCAGCCGCTCACCCACCTTGGCGATCTCCAGCAGGTCCTGCTTCTCGGGGATCTTCAAGTTCAGGTGGCTCGCAACCGTGTCGGCCAGCTTCGAGGGCTCCTCGATCTGGTTCAGCGAGACCAGGACCTCGGGCGCGATCTTCTTGTTGAGCTTGATATACTGCTCGAACTGCGAGACCACGGTGCGGCCCAGGGCTTCCAGGTCCTTCTTCTCACCGGCCACCTCGGGCATCGGCTCGACCATGGCTTCGAAGTAGCTCTCGGTTTCCTTGAAACCGTTGATTTTCGCTCTGCGGCCGCCTTCGACCAGCACCTTGACGGTGCCGTCCGGCAGCTTGAGCAGCTGCAGGATCGTCGAGACGGTGCCGACGCGGTAAATGTCCTCGATCGAAGGATCGTCCTGCGAGGCGTTCTTCTGGGCGACGAGCAGGATCTGCTTGTCATCCTTCATCACCGCTTCCAGTGCGCGTACCGACTTCTCGCGTCCTACGAACAGCGGCACGATCATGTGCGGGAAGACGACGATATCGCGCAGGGGCAGCACGGGGAGAAGTTCACCGCGGGCACGCGGGGTTTCAGGCTTGGATGATTCGGAGGACCTTTCCGGTCCCGGCCGATCGGATTCCGACATAATTGACCTCCTTGAGGACAGTCAGCGCCTTCTCCGCCCTTTTTGTGGCACGGAACGGCGCGCTCACGGCTACGTCTTACGTATCAGGCCTTCGGGATATCGGGGTTCATGCTGTGGTGCACAAGACCTTGAAATCCGGTACAGCCATCGCGGGAGGCGTCGTCCGTGTGCGCTCCGCGCTCACTCAGGCACTGCTCTCCGCACGCTCCTTGCCATGGATATACAGCGGGTTGGCACGGGACTCGGCCACCTCGCGATTGATGACGACCTCCTCTACTCCATCGAGACCAGGCAGTTCGAACATGGTTCCCAGCAGGATCTGTTCCATGATCGATCGCAGGCCGCGCGCGCCGGTCTTGCGGGCGATCGCGCGTGTCGCCACCGATTTCAGCGCGTCATCGGTAAAGGAAAGCTTGACGCCCTCCATCTCGAACAGGCGGCCATACTGCTTGACCAGCGCGTTCTTGGGCTTGGTCAGAATTTCCATCAGCGCGTGCTCATCAAGGTCGTCCAGCGTCGCGACGACAGGCAGGCGGCCGATGAATTCCGGGATCAGGCCGAATTTCAGCAGGTCCTCGGGTTCCACCTCGCGCAGGATCGCACCCATTCGGCGTTCATCCGGGGAGCGGACCTCTGCGCCGTAGCCGATGCCGGACCCTTTGCCGCGCGCGCCGATGATCCGCTCCAACCCCGAGAAGGCGCCGCCGCAAATGAACAGGATGTTGGTCGTGTCCACCTGCAGGAATTCCTGCTGCGGGTGCTTGCGTCCGCCCTGAGGCGGCACCGAGGCCACCGTCCCTTCCATGATCTTGAGCAGTGCCTGCTGCACGCCCTCGCCGCTCACGTCGCGGGTGATCGAGGGATTGTCGGACTTGCGGGAGATCTTGTCGACCTCGTCGATGTAGACGATGCCGCGCTGCGCCCGCTCGACATTGTAGTCGGCCGCCTGCAGCAGCTTCAGGATGATGTTCTCGACGTCCTCGCCCACATAGCCGGCCTCGGTCAGTGTCGTGGCGTCCGCCATGGTGAACGGCACGTCCAGAATGCGGGCCAGTGTCTGCGCCAGCAGGGTCTTGCCCGACCCGGTCGGCCCGACCAGCAGGATGTTGGATTTCGCGATCTCGACGTCGTTGTTCTTCTGCCCGTGGGCAAGGCGCTTGTAGTGGTTGTGCACCGCGACCGACAGCACCCGCTTGGCGTGATCCTGGCCGATCACGTAGTCGTCCAGCACCTTGCAGATCTCGCGCGGGGTCGGCACGCCGTCCCGCGCCTTCACCAGATGCGTCTTGTGCTCCTCACGGATGATGTCCATGCAGAGTTCGACACACTCGTCGCAGATGAAGACCGTCGGGCCGGCGATGAGTTTACGGACCTCGTGCTGCGATTTGCCGCAGAACGAGCAGTAGAGGGTATTCTTCGAATCGCCGGACTTGCTCATGCGCACTCCTCCCCCAGGGTGGGGGGCACAGAGGGGGATGTTAGCCCCCCAAGACCGAAAGCGACAAGAATATCGCAGCCGGCCCGATCAAAAATTGCGACGCTGCGCGACTCCCTTGCAACGGCGTCAAGCGAAAATTGTGGGAATCGAGTAGGATAGCCGACGAGCCTGACGCCGGCGCCTGTCCTCGAACCCGGGTCGGGCCGGCGTGGCCGGCCCCGATTTCAACCCCGAGTCGTCTCGTCGCCGCCAGCCATGGGGCGATTTTCCACGACCTCGTCCACCAGACCGAAATCACGGCTCTCTTCCGCCGACATATAGGTGTCGCGCTCCAGCTTCCGCTCGATCGCCTCGATGGGCTGACCTGTGTGGCGGACATAGATCTCGTTCAACCGCTTGCGCAGCGTCAGGATCTCGCGCGCCTGGATCTCGATGTCGGTCGCCTGGCCCTGCGCGCCGCCCGAGGGCTGGTGCACCATGATCCGGGAATTGGGCAGGGCGAAGCGCTTGCCCTTCGCGCCGGCGGCGAGCAGCAGACTGCCCATCGAGGCTGCCTGGCCGATGCAGACGGTGCTGACCGGGCTGCGGATATACTGCATCGTGTCGTAGATCGCGAGACCGGCCGACACCACGCCGCCCGGGCTGTTGATATAAAACGAGATGTCCTTGTTCGGATTTTCGGATTCTAGGAACAGGAGCTGCGCGCAGATCAGGGCACTGACCTGGTCGAACACCGGCCCCGTCAGGAAGATGATCCGCTCCTTCAGAAGCCGGGAGTAGATGTCGAAGGCGCGCTCCCCGCGGGCGGTTTGCTCGACCACCATCGGTACTAGCGCATTGCCATAGATCTCGACAGGGTCACGGTCCCTCATTGCTCAATCACCTCTGGAAGCGTGGCGTCCCGCGGACGCCCCTGGGTCAATGCCGGTCATAAATATGTGCGGCACGCCCGGAGTCCAGACATATTGAGGATGGCCCCATGAGGCGCCGTATAGCGGACCTTCGCGATCCGCCCCTCCGGTGGTGCCGAAGGGGCGGACACCCGCTCAGGCCGACGGGGTGGCCGGCGCTTCGGAATCCTGTGCGGCCGGCGCATCCGGGTCCTTCATGAGTTCCTCCGGCGTGACGCCCTGGTCGGTCACCTGCGCGAGTTCCAGCACGAAATCGACGACCTTCTCCTCGAAGATCGGGCCGCGGAGATTGTCGGCCAGCGCGGGGTACTTGCGGAACAGCTCCATCATCTGCTCCTCCTGTCCCGGATAGCGCGACGCTTCCAGCCGCATCGCCCGGGTCAGTTCCTCGCCGCTCACGGTCAGGCTGTTCACACGCCCGATTTCGGCCAGCAGCAGCCCCAGTCGCACGCGCCGTTCGGCGATCGCGCGATAATCCGAGCGCAGCGTCTCCTCATCCTTGTTCTTGTCGTCCTCATCCAGCCGTCCGGCTTCGCGGTCGGCCTGCAGCCGCTCCCAGATCTGGCTGAATTCCCGCTCCACCATGCCGTCCGGCGTGGCGAACGACACCATCTCGGCCAGCGCATCCAGCAGTGCCCGCTTCAGCCTGAGGCGCGCGAGGGAGTCGTATTCCCGCTGCTGGCGCTGGCGGATCGCGTCGCGCATTTCGCCCAGGGAATCGTATCCGATCTTCTCCGCCAGCTTGTCATCGGCGGTGGGCACCACGCCCCGGCTGATCTTCTTGGCGGTGACGTCGAACGTCGCTTCCTTGCCGGCCAGGTTCGGGCTGCCGTAATCGGCGGGAAAGGTGACCGTGATCGTGCGGAATTCGCCGGGCTTCATGCCCTGGATCTGGTCCTCGAAGCCCGGAATGAAGGTGGAACTGCCCAGATCGACGTTGATGTCGGTGCCGGTGCCGCCTTCGAACGGCTCGCCATCGATCTTGCCCACGAAATCGACGGTCAGCACGTCGCCCTGCGCCGCGCCGGGCCCGCTCTCCCGCGCCGCGAGCTCCTCCTCGGTCAGCGCCACGAGCTCGCGGTTGCCCTTGGCGACCTCGTCGACGACCTTATCGATCGCCTCATCGCCGACCTCGACCGTCATGCGGGTCAGGGCGATCGTGCCGAAGTCCGGCAGGGTGATGTCCGGCAGCACCTCCATCTCGACCGCGAATTCCAGGTCGCCGACATTCGCGAGGCTGGTCGGGTCCTCGGTGATGACATTGACCTTGGGCTGCATCGCCGGACGCAGGCCGCGCTCCTCCATCATGCGCTGCGTCGCCTCGCTGACGGATTCCTCCAGCACCTCGGCCGAGACGGCGGTGCCGTAGCGCTGACGCACCACGGTCATCGGCACCTTGCCGGGCCGGAAGCCAGGCAGGCGCACCGTCTTGGTCAGGCTCGTCAGCCGAGCCGTGCGACGAGTCTCGATATCCTCGGCCGGCACCCGGATGGTGTATGCGCGCTTCAAGCCGTCGGAAAGCGTCTCGGTAACCTGCATCTGCCAGCGAATCCCTCAGAAACCCGTCTCGTCGAGCAGCCTGCCAGCGGGTGGGTGGTGCGGGCGGAGGGACTTGAACCCCCACGGCTTGCGCCACCAGAACCTAAATCTGGCGTGTCTGCCAATTCCACCACGCCCGCCAACCAACAGCGACGTGGCCGCGCCGGGCCCCGCTGCGCGACCGTGAGCGTCGGGCTTTAGCGCAGGTGTTCCTAGGCGACAAGCCGCACCTGGCACCGCGTGTCGTCGGACGGGGGCCGTGCACGAATACGGCCATCGCCGGCGCGCGTGTAGTATTCACGCTGCATTGATGCTGCGCTGCGAAAGAATGCAGGGGATCGCTACCACGAAAACCGGCAAGATCACATCTCGATTCATCCGCTCGGAATTTGCATCCTGGGCCATTATTCCTTTGACCGCGACGGAGGGGAATGCAATCCTACTGCCAAGTAAATCCGGATCCTATTGATCACAATTTGGCATCAATGGCAGAGCTTTCCTCTCACGATCACGCAGTCAGCGTCACGCCCCTCCAGTCTCGCAGCGCGAAGGGGGCTCAGACCGGCAACGCCGGACGCAGCAATGGCAAGGCGTCGGCAAAGAAGGCGGCGAACGGCGCCCACGGCACCTCGGGCGAGGGAACCGCGCGCGACTACAGCATCGCCGCCGTCGACCGGGCGCTGGACCTGCTGGAAGCCTTGTCGCGCATTGGCCCCGCCCCGCTCGCCGTGCTGGCCGAGGCCGCCGGCTGCACCCGTACTGCCGGCTTCCGCCTGCTGCGCACCTTGCAGGCGCGCGGCTTCGCCATTCAGGACGAAGCACGCGGACTCTGGCGGCTTGGCGCGCGCTGGAGCGTTCTGGGACGAGCCGCCGCCGAACAGGGCGCGCTCGCCGCGACCGCCATGCCGTTCCTCGCGGCGCTCGGCAAAGCCGCGAATGAGAACGTGTACCTTCGCGTGCGCGACGGCATGGAGAGCGAAACGGTCGCGATCTATCAGACCGACCCTTCGCTGCGCGTCTACACCGAAGTTGGCAAGCGCCTGCCGCTGCACGCCGGAAGCAGCCGCCTGCTGCTGGCGCACGCGCCAGAGGCGGTGCAGACCCAGGTCCTCGCGCAGAAACTACCGCGCTTCACGCCCGCCACCCGCACCGATCCGGCCTGGATCGCGGGGGACCTGCAGCGTATCCGCACCCGCGGCTATCTGGTGACGGCGGATGAGATCGTGGCCGGCGCCGTCAGCGTGGCAGTGCCGGTGCGGGATGCCTCGGGACGGGTCGTCGCGGCGCTGAGCGTCAGCGCCCCCTCGATGCGGATGCGCCCGCCGCGTCCGCGCGCGCTGGTTTCGGTCGTCATGGATGCGGCAACCAAGCTGTCCCAGGCCCTCGGCGCCGTCTCGCACGACATTCCGGACGGCGGCGCGATGGAAGGCAATGGTCAGTCCGGTTGGCAAGGGCCACTCCGGATCGAACCGCCGCGTCCGCACTCCATCTTTCGCTGACACGGCCCGACGCCGGCAGACAGTGCCGCTCGGCGGGCGGTGGCCGTGCGACGTCCAGTCTTACCCGCGCCACTTCACCGGGCGCAGCGGCGGATGCGCGCGGATCACGTCCTCGTTCACCTCCGCGCCCCAGCCCACCCCGCTGGGAATCAGCAGTTCGCCATCCTCGATCACCGGCACCGGGGAGACGAGTTCGTCCTTCCAGGGCACATCCTCGATATCGATCTCCATCACGCGGAAATTCGGGATGGCGGCGCAGAGATGCGCGCTCATCAGCGACGCGATGTGGCCGTTAAAGTTGTGCGGGGCGACGTTGATCTCGTAGGCGTCGGCCATGGCCGCGATCTTGAAGGACTCCAGGATCCCGTTCCAGGCGACGTCGATGATCGCGACATCGACCGACTGCTGCTCGAAGAATGGCCGGAACTGCCGCCGCCCATACAGGGACTCGCAGGACGCGATGCGCGTGCGGGATGATCGGCGGATGGTTGCCAGCGCGGCCGGGTCATAGCTGTCGATCTCCAGCCACGCGAGTTCGAACGGCTCCATGGCCTGCGCCAGCCGGATATAGCCTTCGGTCTTGAAGTTGAAGTTCAGGTCCAGGTGCAGCCCGATGCGTGGTCCGGCGCCCTGGCGGAAAGCGGTCATTTCCGCCACCAGCGCGTCCTGGATCGCCGGGTCGAAGTTCAGCTCGGGCCAGCCGCTGCCGTTGAAGCCGGGCATATGGATGTATGGCTTCTCGGCATCGAAGCGCATGATGTTGGTCTTCAGCCCCTTGAAGCCGCGGCGCGCCACCTCGGCGCCAGCCTTTTCCACATCGGCCAGGTTGCGGATTGGGTCGAAGCCGGTCCAATCCTTGATGCGGTCGGCAAAGCTCACCCGCCAGGTGCCGCAGTGCGACCAATAAAGCCGCAGCCGCTCCCGCACCGGCCCGCCCAGCAGGTCGCAGACCCGGATGCCCAGCGACCTGGCCTTGATGTCTACCAGCGCGTTCTCGATCGCGGCGATCGCCTGCTGGTTCATCCCGCCTGGCGCCTGGCGGGTGACGCCGTGCAGGAAGGCGGTGATGCGCTCCACCGGGCGCGGGTCCATCCCCATGATTCGCTCGCCCAGCCGCTGGATCACGGTGCTCAGGCCTTCGGAGCCGAAATTCTCCATGAACTCCGACCAGCCGACGATGCCGTCATCGGTGGTGATCTTCAGAAAGGAGAAATCCCGCCAGCCGGCGTTGCAGTGCAGATCCTCGATCTTCGTGATGCGCATGGCGTTCCTCCGCTTTCCGCCGATGCTACGGGGCCGCGGGGCGGTTTCCAATATCCGCGAGGTGTTGCGAATGACTTGCAAACGCGAGGGGCCTGGGGTAAGACGCAGACGAACGCTTCAGTCCCCCCAGTCAACAGCAGCGGGAACTCGTCCGGAGCATGTATGTTTGTCTGTGCAACGCGCTGACCGATCAGCGTGTCCGCGACGCGGCCGAGGCTGGCGCAACCCGTCCCAGTCAGATATACGGCGCATGCGGGTGCGTGGTGCAATGCGGCGGCTGCGCGCCGACGCTGCGGCGTATCCTGAACGAGAGCGTCGCCAATGCGGCCTCTCCGGACCTGCTCGCCGCGGACTGATCAGCGCCGCGCCCCCAGCCGGAGGCGAGACTCGATGAAGTCCGACCCCAAAGTCGTCGAGTATCTGAATACCATTCTCACGAATGAACTGACGACGGTTAACCAGTATTTCCTGCACGCCCGCATGCTGGACCATTGGGGTGTCACACGGCTGGGAAAGTATGAATACAAGGAATCCATCGAGGAGATGCGCCACTCGGATTGGCTGATCCAGCGCATCCTGTTCCTGGATGGATTGCCCAACCTGCAGCGGCTGAATCCCCTGCTGGTCGGCCAGACGCCCGAGGAAGTGCTGCGCAGCGATCTCCGGCAGGAGGAGAAGGCGCTGTCCGATCTGCGGGAAGCCATCCCTTATTGTGAAAGCGTGCGCGACTTCGCCACCCGCGACCTGCTGATGCGGATCCTGTCCGCGGAAGAAGAGCATGTCGATTTCATCGAGCGGCAATTCGACCTGATTGCGAAGATCGGCGTGCAGAACTGGATCCAGCTCAACAGCGCGCCCGCGACCGAGTCCGACGCTGACTGATCCCGTCGCAACACCCGCCCGCCGCATGCAACGTCGTGCCCTGGGCAGTCTCGTGGTCGGCGGTGCCTTGCTGGCAGCCGGTGCCGCCGCCGCGTCGAAGCCAAAGACCATCCTGGCGGCTGTGCCGATCAGCCGCATGGACCTGCCCTGGTGGCGCGCGCGTCACCAGGCGAAGCTCGAGGAATTGCGCCGCCGGCAGCCCGATCTGGTGTTCTACGGCGACTCGATCACCCAGCAATACGAGCATCGCGGCCCGCCGGAGTGGAAGGATTTCGCCCCGGTGTGGGAGCGGTTCTACGGCCGGCGGAACGCGGTGAACCTGGGCTTCACCGGCGATACCACCGCCAGTCTGCTGTGGCGGATCGAGAACGGGGAGGCGTCGGGCATCACGCCCAAGGTCGCGGTCGTGCTGATCGGGGCGAACAATCTGGGCCGCGTTCACTGGGGCACTGACGAGACGCTCGCCGGGATTGCGGCAGACGTCGCCGCGCTGCGTCGCCGGCTGCCCGCCACGCGCATCCTGCTGCTGGGCATCCTGCCGAGCGACCGTTCGGATTGGGCGACGGAGACGACGCTTGCGGTGAATCAGGGATTGGCGGCGCGGTACAAGGGCGGACACGAGGTCACGTATCTGGACGTGGGCCATGTGTTCATGCGCAACGGCCGGCTGGATCGGGATCTGTTCTATGATCCGCGGCTCTCGCCGCCCGCCGCGCCGCTGCACCCCTCGCCGCAGGGCCAGGCCTTGATGGCGGAGGCAATGGAGCCGACCCTGGCCGCGCTGCTGACGGCGCCCGCCAGGGGATAGGAGAGAGCGATGGCGAAGGGCTACTGGATCGCGCGGGTCGATGTGACCGATCCCGCGGGCTATCAGGACTACGTGGCCGCCAATGCCGCGGCGTTCAGCAAGTATGGCGCGCGGTTCCTCGTGCGCGGCGGCCGCCTCGAATCCCCCGAAGGCACGCCACGCGCCCGCAACATCGTGCTGGAATTCAAGGACTATGAAACCGCCGTCGCCTGTTACCATTCCCCCGAATACGCCGCCGCCAAGGCGAAACGGGCGGGACGGGCAGAGGCCGATCTGATCATCATCGAAGGCTATGACGGTCCGCAGCCGTAACGCGTGACCGCCCGCGGGCGGAACGCCAACGCAGCGCGGATCATGCGATCAGACGGCCCGCGTCACTCCGGATAGATCATCTTCCGGGTCACGCCCCCGTCCACCACGAACTCCGCGCCGGTGATGAAGCCGGACTCGGGACCAAGCAGGAAGGCGACGAGGGCCGCGATGTCCTCGGGCACGCCGACCCGTCCGGCGGGATGGAACGCGTGCTCATCCGGGTTCGGCTCCGGTCCCTTCGTGCGGATCCAGCCCGGGCTGACGCAATTGACGCGTATGGCGGAGCCGAGACTGATCGCCAGCGCATGCGTCAGCGCCACCAGACCGCCCTTCGAGGCCGCGTAGGCCTCGGTGTTCGCCTCCGACATATGGGCGCGTGTGGAGGCGATCGTCACGATCGATCCGTGCGCCTGGCGCAGCAGCGGGATGGCAGCGCGGGTGAGCAGGAAGGTGCTGGTGAGATTGGTGCCCAGCACCGACGACCACTCCGCCAGCGTGAGCGCCTGCACGGGCTTGGTGATTCCGAAACCGGCGTTGCACACCAGCCCATCCAGGCGCCGTTCGACTGTTTGAATCTCCTGAATCAAGGCCTCGACCGCTGCTTCGTCGGAGACGTCGCACACCACGTGGCGGCCATCCGGCGGGGCGGCGCCACCGGGATCGCGGTCGGCCACCACGACCCGCCAGCCGGATCGGGCAAGGCGCGCGGCGATCGCGGCGCCGATGCCGCGCGCGCCCCCGGTGACCAGCGCCACCTGCCTTGCACGATCCGTCATGCCTGTGCTCCTGTCAGCGTCCCCCCGGAAACGCAGCCCGCGGTGGGGCCGTTGCCGCCAGAACATGATCTTCCTGGGCGGAACGCCGGTGGGGCGTGGATCACGCGATCAATCAGGCCAGGAAAGCGCATTCAGCCTGCACGGTCCGGCTGAATGCGCCTGGGGTCAGCGGGACGCGGCGTCCAGTGCCTGCGCGAGGTCGGCCAGGATGTCGTCGATGTGCTCGATCCCGATCGACAGCCGGACATAGCCGGGTGTCACGCCGGTGGCCGCCTGTTCCTCGGGCGTGAGCTGCGAATGGGTGGTGCTGGCCGGGTGGATCGCCAGGCTGCGCGCGTCGCCGATATTCGCGACGTGGTAGAACATCTTCAGCGCGTCGATGAATTTCCGGCCGGCATCATTGCCGCCCGCGAGTTCGATGCCGCACAGGCCGCCCTGGCCATGCGGCAGGTATTTCGCGGTCCGCTCCGCCCCGACGCCGGTGTGGTGCGCGGGGTGGATGACCCGCGCGACCTCCTTGCGGCCCGCCAGGAAATTCGCCACCGCCAGCGTGTTGCGGCTGTGTTCGCGCATGCGCAGCGGCAGCGTCTCCAGCCCCTGCAGGAACAGGAACGCGTTGAACGGCGACATGGCGGCGCCTAGGTCGCGCAGCAGGGTAACGCGCATCTTCAGGATATAGGCGATCGGCCCCAGCGGCTTGACGGCCTGCGACCAGACCGCGCCGTGATAGGACGGATCGGGGGAGTTCAGCAACGGCTGGCGCTGCGGGTGCGCTTCCCAGTCGAAGTTGCCGCCGTCGATCACCACGCCGCCGATCGAGGTGCCATGGCCGCCGATGTATTTCGTGGTGGAATACATCACCACCGCGGCGCCGTGCTCGAACGGACGCACCAGCAGCGGCGCGGCGGTATTGTCCATGATCAGCGGTACGCCGACCTTGCGGCCGATGGCGGCCACCTCGGCGATCGGGAACGGGATCAGCTTCGGATTAGGCAGCGTTTCCGCGTAATAGGCGCGGGTGCGGTCGTCGGTCGCGCGGGCAAAGGCCTCGGGATCCGTCGGGTCGACGAAGCGGGCCTCGATGCCCTGGTTCTTCAGCGTGTTGGCGAACAGGTTCCAGGTCCCGCCATACAGGTCGGTGGAGGTGACGATGTTGTCGCCGGCGCGGGCCAGGTTCTGCACCGAAAACGCCGACGCCGCCTGGCCCGAGGCCAGACCGAGGGCCGCAACGCCGCCTTCCAGCGCCGCGATGCGCTGCTCGAACGCGTCCTGCGTCGGGTTCATGATGCGGGTATAGATGTTCCCCAGTTCCTTCAGCCCGAACAGGTTGGCGGCGTGTTCGGTGCTGTCGAACTGATAGGACGTGGTCTGGTAGATCGGCACGGCCACGGAGTTGGTCGCGCTGTCCCGTCGCCAGCCGGCATGCAGGGCGAGTGTTTCGGGGTGCTTGGATGTCATGGTGGAACGCCTCCCACGGCAGAACTTGCCGGGACTATAGCCGAAGGTCCGACGCGGTAAACGTTCGGCTCAGGCGTGCAATCCCATGCTCCGTCAGCGGGCAGCGGCAGGATGTTTGCGCACCGCCGCGTAACCGCTGGAGCAGGTCCTGCTGTCAGCCGGCCCGCTCGCGCAGGATCGTCTGGCCGCGGCGCAGGGCGGTCGCGATCGTCTCGGCTGGCATGGCGCCGGAGAACAGGCCGTAGCCGTCCAGGAAGAAGGACGGCACGCCGTTCACGCCAGCCTCCCGCGCCGCCTGGTCGGACGCACGCATCTCCTGGTCCGCCAGATCACCCGCGAGGAACTTCGCGACGTCATCGGCATCCAGCCCGGCTTCGACGGCACAGGCGGTCAGCACCGCATGCTCGCCGATATCGGCACCCTGGGTGAAATAGGCCTTGAAGACCGCTTCCATCACCGCGTCCTGCGCGCCCTTCTGGCCGGCGAACCAGACCAGGCGATGCGCGTCGATCGTATTCGGGGTGCGGGTCATGAGGTCGGTGCGGAAGGCCAGGCCGACGCCGAATGCCGCTTCGGTGATGCGGGCGTCCAGCGCGGCGGCCTTCTCGGCGCTGCCGAATTTCCAGGCGCGGTAGGCGGCGCGATCGCGGCCTTCCTTCGGCATGTCCGGGTTCAGCTGGAACGGGTTCCAGTGGACGGTGAACCGCAGCCCCTCCTGCTCCAGCATCGCCAGGGCGCGTTCCAGCTGGCGCTTGCCGATGTAACACCAGGGGCAGATCGCGTCGGAGACGATGTCGATGCGCGTGCCGACGGCGCCGCCGGTGTTCAGGTTGGCGGGAGTTGCCGTGTCGTCGCAGCCGTCGGGCCCGCAGACGGCGCCCGTGGGAGTGATCTCGTCCATCGCCGTTCTCCTTCGCTGTTCCGAACATGGCGCTGGCGCGGCGACTTGTCACCGGGCCAGCAGGGCGGGAATAGTCCGGCATGATTCCCGTTTCCATCGTCACCGGCTTCCTGGGCAGCGGCAAGACCACCCTGATCGGGCGCATCCTGCGCGATCGCGGGTTCGGCCGCACCGCCGTCATCGTCAATGAGTTCGGGGAGATCGGGCTGGACCACGCGCTGATCGAGTCCAGCAACGAGACCTTCACCGCGCTGACCACCGGCTGCCTGTGCTGCGCGGTGCGCAGCGACCTGGTGGAGACCCTGCTTTCGCTGCACGCGAAGCGGCAGGCCGGGGAGGCGGAGTACGATCGCGTCATGATCGAGACCTCGGGCCTGGCCGACCCCGCGCCGATCCTGCACGCGCTGATGACCGATCCCGTGGTGGCGGCAACGCACGCGGTCGACACCGTCGCCACCGTCGTCGATTCCGTTCATGGCCAGACGAGTCTCGAACGGCATCCCGAGGCTCGTCGTCAGGCGGCGCTGGCGGATGTCCTGCTGTTGAGCAAGACGGATGTCGCGACGCCCGCGGCGATGCTGCTCGACCGTCTGGCGGCGCTGAACGTGACCGCGCCACGCGTGCTCACGACGGACGCGAACGCGGCCGCGCTGTTCGCGGGCGCCGATGCCGCCGCTCGGGCCGAGCGCCTGGCCGCGGTGCCGGACCAGCCGGCGCGATCGCCGTTCGATCGCGCACGCCACAGCGACGGGATCGAGAGCTTCGTCCTGCGCCGGGACCGGCCGGTGCCGGCGCTGGCGCTGACGCTGCTGCTGCAGGCGCTGACGGAACATTGCGGATCGCGCCTGCTGCGGGTGAAGGGACTGGTCGATATCGCGGAAATGCCCGGGCGGCCCGCGCTGGTGCACGGGGTGCAGCATGTCTTCGCCCCGCCCGATTTCCTGCCGGGCTGGCCTGCCGGGATGCAGGCGACGCAGCTTGTGTTCATCGTGCGCGGCGTCCCGCCGCACTTTCCCATCCGGCTGCTGGACGCGATCGAGACGGAGGTGCGTGACGAACTGGAGACGGCGGGCCAGGGCGGATAGGCCAAGGCCAGCTCCCGGGAGCGGGCCCGCCACGCCTTCGGGCCACCCCGGTGAGACCGGGGGTGCCGGCGCCGTTCCTGCGTCCGCGCCGGGTCGGGCGGAACTTGAGCCGAATCCGGAAAGGCCGTTCAATCACGTTCGGGAATGTCCTGAAGGATGCATGTCTCACTGATTGCGTGATTGGTCAGTCCAACCCGATGCCCGGAACACCCAGGGAGGAAAGAATATGCTGAATCGTCGTGCGTTCATGGCCGGCGCCGCGGCCGTGCCGCTGGCGCGTCCCGCCATCGCGCAGCAGGCCAGCGTGCTGCGCGTCGTGCCGCAGGCCGTGCTGAACACCATCGACCCCGTGTGGAGCAGCGCCCAGATCGTCCGCAACCTGGGCTTCATGGTGTTCGAGACGCTGTATGGCCGCGACGAGAACCTGCAGCCGCACCCGCAGATGCTGGAAGGCGGGTTGATGGAGAATGACGGCAAGCTGTGGACGCTGAAACTGCGCGAACAGCAGATGTTCCACGACGGCACGCCGGTGCTGGCACGCGACGTCGTCGCCTCCCTGCAGCGCTGGATGAAGCGCGATCCCGCCGGCGCCACGCTCGCCTTGCGCATGGACGAGATCGTGGCGAAGGACGACCGCACCGTCGTGCTGCGGCTGAACCGCCCCTTCCCGCATATCCCGGAACTGATGTCGAAGGTGACGATCCCGCCGGTGATCATGCCGGCGCGCCTGGCCGCCACCGATCCATTCAAGCAGATCCCCGAGGCGATCGGCTCCGGCCCCTTCCGCTTCGTGCACAATGAACACGTGCTGGGCAGCAAGGCCGTGTTCGAGAAGAACGAAAAATACGTGCCGCGGAACGAGCCTGTCAGCTGGAACGCCGGCGGGCGGCAGGTATTCGTCGACCGTGTGGAATGGCTGATGATCACCGATGGCGGCACGGCGACGAACGCGCTGATGACCGGCGAGATCGACTGGATCGAAATTCCCCTGCCGGATCTGACGCCGACGCTGCGCAAGACGCGCGGCATCAAGGTTGCGCACCTGGACACCTGGGGGCAGATCGTCGCGCTGCGGCCGAACCACATGGCGGCGCCGACATCGAACCCGGCGATCCGGGGGGCAATGATGGCCGCGATCGACCAGAAGGAGGTGATGATCGCGATCATGGGCGGCGATCCCGACAACTGGTTCGTCCCGCAGGGCTTCATGCTGACCGGCAAGAAGGAGGTGGACGAGGCCGGGATCGAGAATATCCGCGCCCGGAAGAGTCCGGCCGAGGTGAAGAAGATGCTCGATGCCGCCGGCTATCAGGGCGAAAAACTGGTGCTGCTGCACGCCACCGAGCACAATTTCTACAATCCGGCCAGCCTGATCGTGGCGCAGCAGCTGACCGATGCCGGGTTCAACGTCGACGACCAGCCTATGGACTGGGGCACGGTGCAGTCACGCCGCACCAACCGCGGCCAGTTGAACGAGGGCGGGTGGTCGATTTTCCCGACCGTGACGCCGGTGGCCGAGATGCGCTCGCCACTAGTCGGGATGTTCCTGCGTGGCAATGGCAAAAATGCCTTCTTCGGCTGGCCCGACGATCCCGAAACCGAGCGCATGTATGACCAGTGGCTGGGCACCACTGATCCGGCCGAACAGACCAAGCTGGAACGGGCCTATGTGCTGCGCGCGTATGAGACCGTGCCGTTCGTCCCGATGGGCCGCTATATCCAGTCCTCGGCCTGGCGGGACAACGTCACGGGCATCCTGAAGGGACCGTCAATTGTGTTCTGGAACGTGAAGAAGGGATAGGCGACGCCGGGCCGCGGTCGATCCCGGGGTGGCCGCGGCCGCTTTTTCCGAGACGAAGGGCGTGGCGGCCGTTGCGCACACCCTGTCGATCGAAGTCCCGCGCGGCCGCTGACGAATCATTGGCGGTGGCGCGGGCATCGCGGCGCGATACGCTGCCTTTCTTCATGGTTTCCTTGCGCCTGATACGTCTTGAGTCGCTCCCCATCCTGCCGGGTGGTAGGATGGATGCAAGGGGATTTCCCGCATCGGGGTGCAGGCCCCTGCGCGCCGGACGGCGCGGAAGAATGGGGAAACGCATGAAACGACGCAGCCTGCTGACCGGTGCGGCCGCATCCGCCGCCGTATCGCTCGCCCGTCCGGCCATCGCCGCCGGATCCCGGACCCTGATCTTCGTGCCGCAATCGCCGCTCGCCAGCCTCGACCCCGTCTGGACCAGTGCCATGACAACCCGCAACATCGGCTTCATGGTGTGGGACGTGCTGTTCGGCCGCGACGAACGGATGAACCCGAAGCCGCAGATGCTGGCCGGCTACACGATCAAGGACGATGGCAAGCGCTGGGTGATGACCCTGCGTGAGAACCTGTGGTTTCATGACGGCGAAAAGGTGCTGGCGCGGGACTGCGTCGCCTCGCTCAATCGCTGGCGGCAGCGTGATCCGGGCGGCGCCACCCTCTCGGCGCGCCTGGATGCCATCGAAGCACCGGACGACCGCACCATCGTGCTGCGGCTGAAGAAGCCGTTCCCGTCCTTGCCCACGCTGCTGTCGAAATTTCAGACCGCGGCAGTGATGATGCCGGCCCGACTGGCCGCGACCGATCCGCACAAGCAGGTGAAGGAGGCGATCGGCAGCGGACCGTTCCGCTTCAAGGCCGACGAGTACGTCATCGGCAGCTTCGCCGCGCTGGAGAAGTTCGAGAAATACGCCCCGCGCGACGAACCCGCGAGCTTCACCTCGGGCGGTCATCGGGTGATGGTCGATCGCGTGGAGTGGCGCATGATCCCCGATCCCGGCACGGCCGCGAACGCGCTGCTGACCGGAGAGGTCGACTGGCTGGAAATGCCGATGCCGGACCTGCTGCCCATGCTGAAGCGGGCACCGAATGTGGTGACGGGGCGTCTGGACAATTGGGGCTTCATCAGCCAGTTGCGCCCGAACCATCTGAACCCGCCCACCAGCAATCCCGCGTTCCGGCGCGCGATCATGGCAGCCATCGAGCAGCGCGAGGTCATGGACGCGATGATGGGCGCCGATCCGGACGGCGTGATCGTGCCGATGGGCTATCTGGCGACCGGAAAGCCCGAGGTTGATCGCGCGGGAATCGAGGGCGTGACCACGCGGCGCAGCCCCGAGGACATCAAGGCGATGTTCCGCGACGCCGGCTACAACGGTGAGCGTATCGTGCTGCTGCACACCACCGATCAGCCCTTCTACAACGCGGCCACCCTGGTGGTGGCGGATTCGCTGCGCAAGGCCGGCGTGAATGTCGATGACCAGGCGATGGACTGGGGAACGGTGCTGCAGCGTCGCGCCAGCCGCGAGCCGCTGGACAAGGGCGGCTGGTCGCTGTTCGTCAGCGTCACGCCGGTCCCGGAATACCGCAATCCGCTGCTGGGTTCGCTGCTGCGGGCAAACGGCAGGGATGCGTGGATCGGCTGGCCCGATATCCCGAAGATCGAGGCCGCCTACAACGCCTGGCTCGACACCGGCGACGAGGCGGAGCAAACCCGGCTGGAGCGCGAAATCCACCTCACCGCCTTCGACCAGGTTCCCTTCATTCCGCTCGGCCGGTACATGCCCCGCGCCGCCTGGAGCAAGAATATCACCGCGCCCCTGCAAGGCCCGGCGCCGGTGTTCTGGAACGTCGGCAAGTCATGACGGCACCTCCGGTCCGGGGCGCGGACCGGCGGCGATCCGCGGAAATCAGGCGCTCCGGCGAGCGTACCAGGGATGCGGCGCACCTGGCGTCTTCACCCGCAGCGTATAGACGGATGTGCTGGCGGTGAACAGCAGCGTCCGCAGGTCCGGTCCGCCGAACGCGACGTTGGCGCAGACCTCGGGCGTTTCGATGATGCCGATCAGCCGGCCCTCGGGCGTGAATACCCACACGCCGGTGGTGCCGGTGCAGAACACCCGCCCGGCCGCATCCAGCTTCATGCCGTCGGGCACGCCGTTCGTCTGCCGGTGGGACATGTCGGCGAAGATACGACGCCCGGTCGCCTCGCCGGCCGCGTTCAGGTCGATCGCGTGGATGTACTGCGCCCAGCGCGTGTTGGCGACATACAGCGTGCGTTCGTCCGCCGACAGCGCGAGGCCGTTCGGATATTCGAACGGCGCCACCATCGAAACCGAGCCGTCCGGGCGGATGCGATAGATCGCGGCGAATTCCTGCTCCCGCTCTGGAAGCGGCACGCGCAGGGACGGGTCGGTGAACAGCAGCGAGCCATCCGAGCAGCAGATCACGTCATTCGGCCGGTTCAGCCGCTTGCCCTCGAACCGGTCCAGCAGCACGTTGACCGTCCCGTCCGGCTCGGTGCGGGTGACGCGGCGGCCATCGCCTTCGCAGTTGATCAGGCGGCCCTGCAGGTCGAACGTGCAGCCATTGCCACCGTTCGTGGTGCGCACCAGTTCGTGCGGCTTGCCCAGGGTGATGCGGTACAGCTTGCTGTCGCGCACGTCCGTGAAGAAGAAGAATCCGTCCGGATGCCACAGCGGTCCTTCGGTGAACACGAAGCCGCCTGCCACTTTCTCGAAGTTCGTGGTTTCCAGGATGTCGGATAGTGTTTCCATGGTCGTTCTCCCCTCTGCCGGCATTGGACGGCGGGCGGCGGCGGCTTGCAAGACCCGGTCCTGCGGGGCAGCAGACCCGCTGCGCCATCGCCCCGGCGTGGGCGCCACCTCGCGTCTGGACCATTGACGGCTTCGGGGCCAGGATGGCCCGGACAGCCGCATCGTCTCGGATGCGGCCTGCAACAGAAGGGAACGTCGCATGGCGCGTGTGCCATACCTGGAACCGTCCGACCTCGCGGAAGCCGACCGCGACCTGCTGAAGCGGCCGATCTGGCTGTTCAAGGCGCTGGTGAACTCCCCCGATGCCGCGCGCGCGTTTCACGGCCTGGGCAACTATATCCGGTATGGCAGCAAGCTCGACATGCGGCTGCGTGAACTGGCGATCCTTCAGGTCGGCTGGCTTGCAAAATCGCCCTATGAATGGTCGCACCACGTCAAGCTGGGCCTGGATTTCGGCGTGTCCGAGGCCGACATCCGGGCGCTGATCGACGACACCGCCGGCAAGCCGACATCCTTGGACGAGAACGCAAAACTGGTGCTGCAGGCGGCGCGGGAGATCACGACCGACGGCGAGGCGAGCGAGGAGACGTTCCGCAAGTGCCAGGCGGCGTTCGGCAACGAGCAGGTGGTGGACCTGACGATTACGATCGCCTTCTACTGCGCGGTCGTGCGGGTGCTGGGCACGCTGAAGATCGACGTGGAGCCGGATTACCAGCCGTATCTCGACAAGTTCCCGTTGCCGGCGTAGCGCGGACAGGAACAACCCTCCCACCGTGCCGCCGTCGTCACCATATCCCTGGGCATGAACCCAGGGAGACTTCCCGTGAAGATCGGCGTGCCTCGCGAAATCAAGACCCATGAGTATCGGGTTGGCCTGACCCCGGCCGGGGTGCGGGAACTGGTGCAGCACGGGCATGTGGTGGTGGTCGAACGCAACGCCGGCATTGGCATCGGCTGTGGCGACGATGCCTACCGCACCGCGGGTGCCACCGTGGTCGACACGGCCACCGAGGTCTTTGCCACCACCGACATGATCGTGAAGGTCAAGGAACCGCAGCCGTCCGAGATCGCGTGCCTGCGCCCCGGCCAGGTGCTTTTCACCTACCTGCACCTCGCGGCCGACAGGGACCAGACCGACGGTCTGCTGGCGTCCGGCGCAACCTGCATCGCCTATGAGACGGTGACGGATCGCTTCGGCACGCTGCCGCTGCTCGCGCCCATGAGCGAGGTCGCCGGCCGCATGGCCGTGCAGGTGGGCGCGCACTGCCTGGAGCGTGAGCAGGGCGGGGCCGGCATCCTGCTGGGCGGCGTGCCGGGCGTGCCGCCGGCCAAGGTGGTGGTGCTGGGCGGCGGCGCCTCCGGCACCAACGCCGCGCGAATGGCGGTCGGGCTGGAGGCATCGGTCACCATCATCGACAAGTCGCTGCCGCGGCTGAAGGAACTGGACCTGCAATTCGGCCCGCGCGCCACGACGCTGTTCGCCACCTCGGCCGCGATCGAGCATGCGGTGCTGGGCGCGGACCTTGTGATCGGGGCGGTTCTGGTGCCGGGCGCCGCGGCACCCAAGCTCGTGTCCCGGACCATGGTGCGGCAGATGCGGCCCGGCTCGGTTCTGGTGGACATCGCCATCGACCAGGGCGGCTGCTTCGAGACCAGCCGGCCGACCACGCACTCGGCGCCCACCTATGTCGAGGAAGGCGTGGTGCATTACTGCGTTACCAATATGCCGGGCGCGGTGGCGCGGACCTCGACCTTCGCACTGACCAACGCGACCCTGCCGTTCGTGCTGGCGCTGGCCGACAGGGGATGGCGGCAGGCGATGTGCCAGGACCCGCATCTGCGGGACGGGTTGAACATTCATGAGGGCCGGATCGCTCACCCGGCGGTCGCCCAGGCCTTTGGGCTGCCGCACGTACCGGCGCAGGACGTGATCGGCCGGTAACGGCAGGCGCCGGCCGCTCAGGCGACCAGCGCCAGAAGCTCTCGCACGCCCGCCGCGTCCAGCGTTTCCACCCGGCGTGCCTGCTCGATCAGCGCCTCGGCCTTATCCGACGGCATCCGGCGGCCGAGGCAGTCGCGCACCTTCACCAGATGCGCCTCGTCGCTGATCGGCGCCCCACCCCAGATGCCTGGGGGGCCGTCGCAGCGCGCGTGCAGCTTGCGGCCGTCGTTCATCTCCACGTCCGCCTCGATCCGCATCTTGTTGAACTGCGACGAGATCTCCGGCGTCATGTTCATCGTGATCCTGTCCAGCAGCGCCACGATGTCCGGCCGAGCGACCTCCTGGTCGGTGAAGGTGTCGATCTTGGCGCCACCGCGCAGCAGACCGCTCGCGAAGGTGTATTGCAGGCTGAACTTGCCGGCGAGGCCGGTGTCGGGATGCGGGCGGTTCACGTACTGCATCACCGGCGTGGTCAGCGTCACCGCGCGGATGGCGGACGGGTCCGGGATCTGCGGCCGCAGCATCATGCCGGTGGTGATGGCGAAATGCGTGCCGTATTGCGAGGGAAACATCTTCATCGCGTAGCCCGGCTGCACGATCCGGAACGGCGGGCCGAAATTCAACAGGTCCTGCGCTTCGAACGTCTCGCCGAACATCTGGCGGGCATAGCCATTATGCGCCTCGAACGGCTCGGCGTTGGCGGTGAACCCCTTGGCTGCCAGCAGCGCCGATTCCAGCCCGTGCATCGCCGCATGGCCGCAATGGGTGGATTTGGTCATCGTACCGATATTGGCGTGCACGGTGCCGCAGCGGGACGAGGCGATGCCCAGCGCATGGGCCAACTGTCCCGCGGAAAGACCCAGGATATGCCCGGCCGCCACCGCGGATCCCATCGGCCCGACCAGACCGGGCGGATGGAACTTCACGCCGCCATGTTCGTAGACACGGCCCGCGTGGCGGATCCAACCCTGCAGTTCGATCCCCTTCACCAGCGCCGTCATCAGCTCCCGCCCGGTGATTTCCCGCGTTTCCGCCAGCGCCAGGATCGCGGGCAGGGTCGTGGACAGCGCGTGGTTCGAGGGCGTCCACATCGGCTCGAAATCCAGCACATGCATCGCGGCGCCATTCAGCGCGGCGGCCAGGGTCGGCGCGGTGCGAAAGCCAAAGCCGATGACGGTTGCGTCGCCGCGCGCGCCGAAGCCGCGATAATGCTCCGCCAGGATCTGGATCGCTTCCTCCTCGGTGCCGGCAATGGCGATCGAGAGCCCGTCCAGCACAAGCCGGCGCGCCGCGGCGATCGCCTCCGGTGTCAGTGTGTCCCAGCTGGTGGCGACGATTTTTTCGCAGAGTGCGGCGGTGACGCTCATGGTGGCATTCCCGTTCAGGCGACGAGTTTCATCAGGGACGCGACCTCGCCGGCGTCCAGCGAATCGATGCGTGAGGTCAGCGCGATGCATTGTTCCACCGCACCGTCCGGCAAGCGTGTGGACAGACAGTCGCGCACCTTCACCAGATGGTCGGCCGGGTCGATCCGCGGCTGACCCCACATGCCGCGCGGTCCGTCGCAGCGGGTCTCCAGCACCGATCCATCGGCGAGTTCGACACGCAGCCGCACATGCATCGTCTCGAACCGCGCCGGGATCGCTGGGTCCATCACCACCGTGATCTTCGCCAGCAGCGTTTGCATGTCCGGGGCGCGGAGCCGTTCATCGGCGAAGGTATGGATGCCGACCTTTCCGTCCAGAAGCGCGGCGGCGAGGGTATACTGGAAGCTGAATTTGCCCGACAGGCCGGTTTCCGGCACCGGGCGGTTGACATAGGGCATCACCGGCCCTGTCAGCGTCACCGCCCGGATCGCCTCGGCCGATGGGATGCGGGGATGCAGGCTCAGGCCGGCGGTGATGACGAAATGCGTGCCGAACTGGCTCGGGAACATTTTGATCGCATAGCCGGGGTCCACCACGCGCCAGGGCTGGCGGCCGTATTGCAGCAGCTCATCCGGCTTGAACGTGCCCGTGTAGAAGGTATTGGCGTAGCCCAGTGGCGATTCGAAGGTTGCCGCATCGCCGGTGAACCCGGCCTCGGCCAGCAGCGCGGCTTCCAGCCCCGTCGCTGCCGCCTGGCCGCAATGCACGGACTTCGTCATGGTGCCGACATTGCCGAACAGGCTGCCGGCGCGCGAGCCGGCGATGCCGAATGCGTTCGCCATGCGCACCGGATCGAGCCGCAGCATGTGCGAGGCCACCGCCACCGCACCCATCGGCCCGACCAGGCCCGGCGGATGGAATTTCAGCACGTCGGGCGTGTATTGGCCGGACGCTTCCCGCAGCCAGCCCTGGAGTTCGATCCCCTTGATCAGGGCCGCCAGGATGTCGCGGCCGCCCAGTCCGCGCGCCTCGGCCAGAGCCAGGGCAACCGGCAGCGTGACGGACAGCGCGTGCGTCGCGGGGCTCCACATCGGCTCGAAATCCAGCACATGCATCGCCGCGCCATTGATCGCCGCGGTGCGCACCGGATCGGTGCGGAAGCCGCAGGCGATCGCGGTCGCGACCGGGTTGCCGCCCAGGGCCCGCAGCGTCTTCGCCAGGATCGGTACCGCGTCCTCCTCGGACACGCCGGCGACCGCGACGGCCAGGCCATCCAGCACCAAGCGGCGGCCAGCCTGCAGCGCCTCGGGCGGGAGGTCCGCATAGCCGATGCCGGTGATGCGCTCGCACAAAGTTGCGGTCAGGCCCATTGCGCTTGCTTCCCCCTCCGTCCCTTCGCGCGCGTCTGGCCTGTGCGCCGGCCGGTTGCTCGACATCACACGGCTCGTGCGGTGCGACCGGACAGGTCGCGCGCGTCCCCCGTCACGATGTCCGTGCCAGGTGGTGCCCGGCCGGCATTCCGCGCTCTGCCCTGAAGACCGGCGGAGCTTCTAACAGCCGGTCACACCTGTCTATAGTTCCCCGGAACCGAGGATGGGGGACCCGATGACGATCGCCGAGGTGCTGGCCGAACGCATTTCCACCGTCAGCTTCGATGACCTCCCGGACGACGCCGTGCACTGGGCCAAGGTGGCGGTGATGGATACCGTTGGCTGCACCCTGGCCGGCGCGAACGAGCCGTGCGCGCAGATCATCGGACGCACCGCGACGATCGGCAGTTCGGGCGGCGACTGTCTGGTGTTCGGCTCGGATCGCCGGGTCGCACCGCTGGATGCCGCGCTGATCAACGGCACCGCCGCGCACGCGCTTGATTACGACGACTGCAGCGACACGCTGGGCGGCCATCCCTCGGCGCCGGTCCTGCCGGCGCTGTTCGCCTTGGCCGAAACGCGGCCGGTCACCGGGCGGGATTTCCTGGCATCCTACGTCGCGGGGTGGGAAGCGGAAACGCGCATCGCCCGTGGCGTGAACTTCCATCACTACGAAAAGGGCTGGCACCCGACCGCGACGCTGGGTGTGTTCGGGGCAACCGCCGCCTGCGGCCATATGCTGCGCCTGCCGGTGCCGCAGATGGCGCGCGCGCTTGCGCTTGCCGCGACCTTCGCCTCGGGCATCAAGGCGAATTTCGGCACCATGACGAAGCCGCTGCATGTCGGGCACGCCGCCCGCAACGGCTTGCTCGCAGCGTTGCTCGCGGCCGACGGGTTCACCTCCTCGGCCAACGCGTTCGAACACAGGCAGGGCTTCCTGAACGTGTTCAATGGCGCCGGCAACTACAACGCCGATGCCATCCTGGCCGGCTGGGGCGATCCATGGGACATCACCGACCCCGGCGTCGCCATCAAGCAGTATCCGTGCTGCGGCAGCACCCATCCGGCGGTCGACGCCATGCTGATGCTGGTGCGCGAACATGACCTGACGCCCGACCGGGTGGCGCGGATCGAATCCCGCACGCATCAGCGCCGGCTGGCGCATACCAACCGCCCCGACCCGCAAAGCGAACTCGATGCCAAGTTCAGCGTGCAGTATTGCCTGGCCCGCGCGCTGGTCAGCCGCCAGGTGGGAATCGAGCACTTCGAGGGCGACAGCTACCGCGAACCGGGGATTCGCGCCCTGCTGCCGCGGATTGTCGCCGCGCCGCAGGCGGCGGTGCATGTCGACCTGTCCGAGCATTTCGGCGCCGACGTGACGGTGAGCCTGACCGACGGGCGGGTGCTGGCGAAATCCGTTAAGCGCC
Organism: Acetobacteraceae bacterium; assembly: GCA_050181195.1. Classification (GTDB taxonomy): domain Bacteria; phylum Pseudomonadota; class Alphaproteobacteria; order Acetobacterales; family Acetobacteraceae; genus Rhodopila. The sequence goes on from JBFXDK010000007.1 coordinate 63,159, forward strand.
CGCTGGGCCGCGGCCCGGAGGTGCCGCTGCCGATCGAGCTGCTGGAAGTGAAGTTCATGAACTGTGCCCAGCGTTCGCTGCCCGGTGGAACCGCCCGCGCGTTGATGACGATGCTGCGCGGTTTCGAGGGGCTGGAGCGGATCCGCGCCCTTACCGATGCCATGGTGCCGCCCGCGCGCATGGCTGCGGAATAGCGGGAGAACCCCGCGAGGAGTGCCTCAAGCCGGGATCGCGTCGCCATGGCCGATCAGCCTTCTGCGAAAGACCGTCCGGATCGGATCTACCAGCTGGTCTATCTCAGCCGCAGCCGGATGTCGGCGCAACCCGAGGATGTGGCCGAGGAACTTCGCGACATCCTGGCCGTAGCCCGGACGTTCAATGCACGGGCGGGGATAACCGGTGCCCTGCTGTTCAGTGGCGAGCGCTTCGCTCAGGTGCTGGAAGGGCCGCGTCAGGCGGTGCTGACGCTGATGGATCACATCCGATGCGACCGCCGTCACCATGATGTCGTGATCCTGCAGGAAGGGTATGTCGCCGTCCGCAATTTCGGAAGCTGGTCGATGGCCTTCATGGACGAGCAATCCTGCCGCCTGATCCGTTTGTCTTCTTCGGGCGATTTCCGGGGTATGCCGGTGGCGGGCCGCGGCAGGGTTATCCTCGACATGATGAGATACCTACTGAGCGGACAGGAGGAGGAGACCGGTCCCTGACTGGCGGTTCACCGGCCGGGACATGGTTCGTTCTCTTGCGAAATCGGCTGGCGGCGTGCGATGTCGGCGACCGGACCACGCAGAAGAGAGCATCATGGCCCCCGCACCGTCCGGCCCCAGCCGCCGCGGCTTCCTGAAATCCGCGGGCCTGCTCGCAGCTCCATTCCTGGCACCGCCGTTCGGCCGGGTTGCCCTGGCCGCGCCGGTATTCGCGGCCTATCCGTTCAAGCTGGGGGTCGCTTCCGGCGATCCCGTCGCGGGCGGTTTCGTGATCTGGACGCGTCTGGCACCGGATCCGCTGAACGGCGGCGGCCTGCCGCCCGACGCGGCCTATGAGGTTCGCTGGGAAGTGGCATCGGACGCCCGTTTCCTGCACATCCGCCGCCGCGGCATCGCCATCGCTCGCCCCGAGCGCGGGCACAGCGTGCATGTCGATGTCGACGGGCTGGAGCCGGACCGCTGGTATTTCTACCGTTTCGTTGCTGGCAACGAGGCGAGTCCGATCGGCCGGTCCCGCACCTTCCCGGTTGTCGGCACGCCGAAGGAGCGGTTCCGGTTCGCCTTCGTCTCCTGCCAGCATTTCGCCCAGGGCTACTTCAACGCCTATGAGGCGATGCTGGACGACGACCTCGACGTGGTGCTGCACCTGGGCGACTACATCTACGAGAACGACTCAGGATCGAAGGTTCGCTGGCATCTGGAGGAGCCGACCACGCTTGCCGGCTATCGCAATCACCATGCACTGTACAAGTCCGATCCGTCGCTGCAGGCGGCGCATGCCGCCTATCCGTTCCTGGCGACCTGGGACGATCACGACGTGCAGAACGACTATGCGGGGCTGAACACCGAGGACCGCACGCCGACCGAGATTTTCCGCGCCCGCCGCGCTGCCGCGTACCAGGCGTATTACGAGCACATGCCATTGCGGCGGGCCGCGTCTCCGAACGGACCCGACATGCGTCTTTTTACCGCGAGCGTCTTCGGCGATCTTGTGCATCTGGTGACGCTTGACACGCGTCAATATCGATCGTCGCATGCCTGCCGCGGGCCAAATCGCTTCGGCGGGCAGCTCATTACCGGCTGCGAGGAACGTCTCGACCCGTCCCGCACCATGCTGGGGCGGGCGCAGGAACAGTGGGTGGCCCGTCAGCTTTCCGGTGCCCGCGCGGCGTGGAAGCTGGTCGGGCAGTCCCTGATGATGGCCGAACTGCGTCAGGGGCCTGCCGGCGATTCATTCTGGTCCGACGGATGGGACGGTTATCCGGCGGCGCGCGATCGTCTGCTGGGGGTCATCGCGCAGCGCCGGATCAGCGATGTTGTCGTGTTGAGCGGCGACATCCATAGTTTCTGGGCCAACGATCTGAAGACAGACTTCCGCGACATTGCCGCGCCGCCGGTTGCCACTGAATTCGTAACGACGTCCATCACGACGGATGCAGCGTCCAACGATGTATTCCAGGCTGTCCTGCCGATGAATCCGCACGTTCATTTCGCCGAGACGCGGTATCGCGGCTACAGCCGAGCGGAGGTGGTTCCTGGGAGGTTGGGGGTGGATTTCAGGGCGATGCGTACGGTCGCCTTCCCCGACGCGACTGCCACCACATTGCGATCATTCATAACGGAACGAGGTCAGGCAGGCGTGCGGCCCGCCTGACATTTGCTTTCATACCAGACGAAATGGGGTGTCAGGCGGCGCTGCGACGGGTGGTCTGGAGGAAATCCTGCAGCCCTGCGGTGCCCGCGTGATACGCGGCTTCCATGTTCGAGAAGCTGTCCTCGGACAGGTGCAGCGGCTCCATCGTGTCGGCGCCGCGGATCTCCCACCGGAACGGTTTCGATCCACGACCAGTTCGCCGTACTGCGATCCAGAAGGCAAGTTCCCGCGCGTTCGTCCTCATTCCGTCCTGTGCTCCAAGGCAGAAGATGATGGTGGGCCGGGGAGGATTTGAACCGTCCGACCTCACGCTTATCCAGCGTGTGCTCTGACACTGAGCTACCAGCCCGGGCATGTGTTACCGCCAATCGATCGATAACAGAACGCACATTTTCTAGAGGTGGACCGATTCGTTTCTTCACATCGCCGTGACCTTTGATGTTTCTCTTTCATGAAGTCTCATCAGCTTTTCGTGTGAACTGACTGCATGACGCCGTCTTAACGGCGGTTTCATGGCGAACGACCGCTCCGAACACTGTGCTGTGGCATGCAAGACGGCCGGATGCGGTGTTCGGACAGTTGGGGTCTTGGAGCCGGGAGAAAGCAGAATGTTCGGCGAGGAAGTGGACATGACGTGTCGGGACGACAGCCGGGACGACCCGCAAGTGCTCCGCCGGATGGCCGCTCGCTGCCGGCGCCTTGCCTGGTCCGTGGCCGACCAGGCCTTTTCCGAGGCGGCCTTCCGCCTAGCGGATGACTACGAGGCGCGGGCCGTGCGGATCGAAGACGGCCAGCACGCGATGGTGGTCGAGGCCGCCGCGGACAGCGCGGATTGAGCCCAAGCGGCCGACCCGCCGGCCCGAGTGCTGCAGGTGAGTGCTGCACGTGAACGTAAGAAGCTCCACGTCATGTGATCCGTCACGAAAGTTTCATCGCATCCCGGGATCGGGCCCAGGCGTTTCGTCAGACGGAGGAACGGGAGCCATCACATGAACCGGGGAATGGACGCGGCACGTGTCGGCCAGGACGCTGGGCGTTGCGTGCATGGGCATGCAATCGAGTCAGGACCGGCCGCGACGGCTCCGGAGAGCGTCAGCGTCTACGACGCGCATTGGCAAGCGGTTTCCGGTCTCGCCACGCCCTGCCCCCATTGCGCGGAACGGATGGTCCGGCCACGCGGCACCACCGCGATCAGGGCCGGCGACCGTTCGCCGCTGCAGCGCGCGGCGGAGCGTCTACGCCTCGCCGCCAGCGGCCTCCCGCCGCGGCAGAGGGAGCCATACCCGCACCGTCGTGCCGCGCCCGACCTCGCTGTCGATCAGCAGGTGTCCGCGGTGGCGGTTGACGATATGCTTGACGATCGCAAGGCCGAGGCCGGTGCCGCCGACCGCCTGTGACCGCGCCTTGTCCACGCGATAAAACCGCTCTGTCAGGCGCATCAGGTGCTCGCGGGGGATGCCCCCGCCCTGGTCGGCAACCGAAATCGTAATCCCCGGGCGGGACGGAAGCCGTTTCTCGGCCAAATCGGCTGGCGCGGCCTGCAGGGCGATCGTTCCCCCGGACGCGCCGTATTTCATCGCATTGTCCAGAAGGTTGTTCAGCACCTGCACCAGCTGGTCGGCATCGGCCGTGACCGGCGGCAGATCCGCGGCAACGTCGACCACAAGCCGCAGGTCCGCCTCGTGCATGCGCGGCTCGAAGCTCGCGGCGACGCGGGCGATCTCCTTGCCGAGGTCGACCTTGTCGACCGGCGGCTGGTGTTCCATGAGTTCGATGCGCGACAGGCTCAGCAGGTCGTCGATCAGCCGGTTCATCCGCGCGCTCTGTTCGGCCATGATGCCCAGGAAATGCGCGCGCGCCGGCGGGTCGTCGGCGGCGGGTCCCTGCAGCGTCTGGATGAAGCCGACCAGCACGGCGAGTGGCGTGCGCAGTTCATGGCTGACATTGGCCACGAAATCCGAGCGCATCTGCTCAACCGCCCGCTCCCGCGTGCGATCCGACAGCAGCAGCAGCAAATCCTCGTCGCCCTGCCGCGGGCCGGCGATCGGCACCACCACCGCGACGACCTCACGCGGCACGGGGACGGGCAGGCTCAGCTCCGCCGTCTGCCGGTTCGGCTGCGACCGGGCGCGGTCGATGGCCGCACGCAGGGTGGGATTGCGCAGGACCGAGGCGATATCGTCGCCATAGAGCGTCGTGGCGGCGGCATTCATGCGGCGGATGGACCCGTCGCGCGCCAGCACCACCAGCGGCTCGGGCAGCTGGTCGAGAATCATCGTGTCCGTGCGCGGCCCGGACGGCACGTCGTGCGTGCGCTGGGCGAGCCTTGTGGCAAGCAACGCGATCTCCTGCGACGAGCGGTGGCCGGCATGCGAGAGAAGCAGGGCACAGACGAGCGTGGTCAGGACGGCACAGGCGATGATGGGCAGCGTCGTCCAGGTCGGCAGGGGGGCGGCGAACAGGACGATGCCCAGAAGGACGCATTGCAGGCCGCCGGCCAGGGCGATCACGGCCGGTCCCTTGGGGATCTGGGTCACTGAGGCTACCCTCCTCGGACCATGTGCCGCCCCGGCCCCGGGCGGCGATCAGACGTCCAGGTTCGCCACCTTCAACGCGTTGCCGACGATGAAGTCCCGCCGCGGCTCCACGACGTCGCCCATCAAGGTGCTGAACACCTGCGCGGCATCCTCGCTGTCGCCCACCTTCACCTGCAGCAGCGTGCGCACCGCCGGATCGAGCGTCGTCTGCCAGAGCTGGTCGGGGTTCATCTCGCCAAGTCCCTTGAACCGCTGCACCGACAGGCCGCGGCGGCCATGCGCCAGGATCGCGTCGAAGGTGGTGGCAGGACCGGCGGGATGGATCTCCCGCGAATCCAGTTTCAGCAGCGCCGGGGTGGCGAAGCGGCCGGCCAGCATCCCGGCCCGGTCGGCGAGCCAGCGGGCCTCGGCGCTGCGCAGTGCCGAGGCTTCCAGCGCGTGGCGTTCGGCCACGCCGCGGACCGTCCGCGACAGGCTGAGGCCGCCATCGGCGCTGACCACCCATCCCTGTTCGGTTGGCAGCGACACCGCGTTGAGACGCGCGGCGAAGTCCGGCGCGGCGGCGGTGGCGCGCGCCGCGTCCTGGGTCAGCACGCCGGCGATCGCCGCCTGCTCCAGCAGCGCGATCGGGATCGACGGGGACAGGCGGCGCAGGCTCAGCGTCGCCTCACGCAGCACGCGAACCTCGCGGCGCAGTTCGTCACCCTCGAAGCTGTCGCCATTGGCGTAGGTCAGGCGCGCATCGGCCAGCGCCTTATCCAGCAGGAATTCCTCCAGCGCGGCGTCATCCTTCAGGTAGCGTTCGTCATTGCCGCGCTTGGCGCGGTAGAGCGGCGGCTGGGCGATGAACAGATGCCCACGCTCGATCAGTTCGCGCATCTGGCGGAAGAAGAACGTCAGCAGCAGCGTGCGGATATGGGACCCGTCGACATCCGCGTCGGTCATGATGACGATGCGGTGGTAGCGCAGCTTGGCCGCGTCGAAACCGCCCTGCTCGACCGGCCCCTTGCCGATGCCGGTGCCAAGCGCGGTGATCAGCGTACCGATTTCCTGGCTGGACAGCATGCGGTCGAAGCGCGCGCGCTCGACGTTCAGGATCTTGCCCTTCAGCGGCAGGATCGCCTGGAACTTGCGATCGCGGCCCTGCTTGGCCGACCCGCCCGCGCTGTCACCCTCGACGATGAAGATCTCGCACTTGGCGGGATCGCGTTCCTGGCAGTCGGCGAGCTTGCCGGGCAGGGTGGAGACATCCAGCACGCCCTTGCGCCGCGTGAGTTCACGCGCCTTGCGGGCTGCCTCGCGCGCCGCGGCGGCATCCATCACCTTCTGGATGATGCCTTTCGCTTCCTTGGGATGGGTTTCGAACCAGTGGGCCACGGCGTCGGCGACGGCGGCTTGCACCACCGGCTGCACCTCGGAGCTGACCAGCTTGTCCTTGGTCTGGGAGGAGAATTTCGGGTCCGGCACCTTCACCGACAGCACGGCGGTCATGCCCTCGCGCATGTCGTCGCCCACCAGGGCCAGGCTGTCCTTCTTGCCCATGCCCTCGGCGTATTTGGTCACCACGCGGGTCAGCGCCTGGCGGAACCCGGCCAGATGCGTGCCGCCGTCGCGCTGCGGGATGTTGTTGGTGAAGCACAGCATCGTCTCATGGAACGAGTCGTTCCAGGACAATGCGAACTCCACCCGGATGCCAGCCTGGTCGGACGCGGTGCGCAGGCTGATCGGCGGCGTGAACACCGGGTTCTTGGCGCGGTCCAGCCATTCGACGAAGGCGACCAGGCCGCCGTCGTAGCGCATCACGTTCTCGACCGCCGGCGCGTGGCGTTCGTCGCGCAGCACGATGGTCATGCCGGAATTGAGGAACGCCAGCTCCCGCAGGCGCCGCTCCAGCAGCGCGTAGTCGAACTCGGTCCTGGTGAAGGTGGCGGGGCTCGGCTTGAAGGTGACCTCCGTGCCGGTGCCGCGATCGGTGGGGCCGAGGACGGCCAGCGGCGCTTCCGCATCGCCGTGGCGGAAGCGGATCATGTGCTCCTGGCCGGCGCGCCGGATGCGCACCTCCATCCATTCGGACAGCGCGTTCACCACCGCCGCGCCCACGCCGTGCAGGCCGCCGGAGACCTTGTAGGAGTTCTGGTTGAACTTGCCGCCGGCATGCAGACGGGTCAGCACGACCTCGGCGGCCGAGATGCCTTCCTCGGGGTGGATATCGGTGGGGATGCCGCGGCCGTCGTCGCGCACGGTGACGCTGCCGTCGCCGTTCAGGATCAGTTCGACACGGGTGGCGAATCCGGCCTGGACCTCATCGACGGCGTTGTCGATGATTTCGAACGCCATGTGGTGCAGGCCGGAGCCATCGTCCGTGTCGCCGATATACATGCCAGGCCGTCGTCGGACGGCGTCGAGCCCCTTCAGGACGGAGATCGACGCCGCGTCATAGGCGTCGGGATGGTTCGGGTCGGATTCGGGCGGCGCGGCGTTGTCGGACATGCCGGCGTCAGGCTCCAGGCTGTGAATGATTACTATAGATATATAGCAGCTACAGGGTTTCAGGGACAGGGGGAATGGACGCGTTGACGTCATGATCGGGCGACGGAATCAGCCCGTCGGCACGGAATCGTCCATCGATCCGCAACGTGCCGCCCCCGGTGCACAGCGCCTCGGCCTGATCGGCCAGCGGCAGGAAGATCTCGGCGTCGGTCCCGGTCATCAGCGTCTGCGCCGGCAGGCCGACCAGCGCCTCGAACAACGCCCGCCGGCGGTCCGGGTCCAGATGCACCGCAGGCTCGTCCAGCAGCAGCAGCGGCGTGAAGCCGCGGGCCTGCGCGATCACCGACGCATGCGCCAGGATCACCGCGATCAGCAGCGATTTCTGCTCCCCGGTGCTGGCCAGCGCCGCCGGGGTGCCGGTGGTCGCATCCCGCAGCGTCATGTCGGTGCGATGGGCGCCCAGCCCGGTCGATCCGGCCGCCGCGTCGCGCGTCCGGCCGGCGGCCAGCGAATCGCGTAGCCAGTCTTCCACCGCAAGCGCGGGGGCGTTTGCCAGGCGGTCGGCGATCGGGCAGCCCAGGCCGATTCGCGCCGGCGGAAAGTCGCCCGCGATCCCATCGGCCAGCGCCGCGTTCAGCCGGTTGACCAGGTCAAGGCGCGAGGCCGTGGCGGCGACCGCGTGGCGGGCGATCGAGTCCTCGATGCCGGCGAGCCAGGCGCGGTCCTGCCGTCCCTCGGCCAGCAGGCGGTTGCGGTTCGCCACCGAGAGGTCGTGCGCGGCCATCTGGCTCGCATGGTTCGGTTCCAGCGCCCAGACCAGGCGATCGAGGAAGCGGCGCCGGCCGGACAGGCCTTCCTGGAACAGCCGGTCCATCTGCGGTGTCAGCCATACCGCGGCGGCACGTTCGGCGATTTCGGCCTGATTCCGCGGCGCGGCGCCATCCAGGCGGAAGACGCGGCGGTCGCCGCCGCCTTCAGGGGCGGTGCCAGTGCCGATATCGACGATTCCGGCAGTGGTCTGGAACCGGCCGGCAACCGCCCAGCCGCCGGGTCCGTCCTGGCGTGCCAGATCGGCGCCGCGCGCGCCCCGCAGGCCGCGCCCGGGTACCAGCAGCGAGACGGCTTCCAGCAGGTTGGTCTTGCCGCTGCCGTTCGGGCCGCAGAACACGCTCAGCCGCCCAGACGAGCGCCAGGTCAGAGACGCGTAGTTGCGGAAATTCGTCAGGGCAAGGCGTTGAAGACGCAGCACGAGAACAAAATGGCATTGCGCCCTCCGCGCGTGAAGGGGCGTCAGTCTGCGCTCGGGGCTGGTTCGGCCGCGGCGCGCGAAGTCAAGAGGATCCCAGCCGGCCGCGCTGCGTGGCATGGGTCAATGCTTCGGGTGGCTGGTGTCAGCCGGACGGAGCGGGCGATGGGCGCGGCGGACGCGGACGGCGGGCCAGGATGGCGGCCGATGCGACGGCCAGGCAGGATGCGGCGGTGCCGACGGCGAAGACCGCCAGATGGCTTTCCCCGGTGGCGGCGAACAGGGCGGCGAGGGCGAAGGCGACCACGGTCTGGGTGATGCCGAAGGCGGCGGTGCAGCGCACCCAGACGCCGACCGATGCTTCGGGTGCGAGTTCGCGGCTGACGGTGAGCGTGACGGTGCTGACGCCCACCGCCGCGAACCCGGCGACCGCGGCGGCGGCAAGCACCAGCCAGTCCAGCGGCGGCAGGCACAGCGCGAGCGCCACGCTCTGGATGCACAGCCAGCCCAGCAGGGTCGGCCGGCCGCCGATCCGGTCGGTGACGCGGCCGGAAAGGATGCCGCCGGCGACGCCGCCCAGGCCGAACAGGAACCACGCCATCGCCCCGGCCGTGACGCCGAGGCCCCGGCCGCGGGCGGCGAGGTCCGCGAGATAGACCATCGGCGGCACCATGCCGACGCTGTGCAGGCTGTAGGTCGTCACCAGCAGCCAGGCCCGCGGCGCGTCGCGGCGGCCGGCCGGCGCCATCGTCATGTCCGGCCAGCGGTGGTGGGAAAATACCCAGAGCAGCGCCACCGTCGCGGCGAGGCCGGCCCAGGCGGCCGCGACCCCTGCCATCAGCAGTGCCGGGACCAGCAGCGCGCCGGCGGTGATTCCCATGCCGACGCCCGAGATCACAATCCCGCCAGCCGCCCCGCGAATCGGTGCGGGCACGCTCGCCAGCGTCGCGGGACCGGCCAGGCCCATGAGGAATCCGCCCGCGACTCCGGCGGCCGAACGCCAGAAGGCCAGCCACCAGAACCCGCCATTCCAGGCACAGGCGGCCAACGACACGACGATGAGCGCCATGCCGATGTCAAGCGTGCGGGGCACGCCGAACCGCAAGGCGGTGCGCGAGGCGCCGAGGGTGCCCAGGAGGTAGCCGCCCAGGGCGGCGGCGCCGAGGAATCCCGCCCCGCCGCCATCGACCCAGCCGGCCTGCACCATGGCGGGGAACAGCGGAACATAGGCGAATCGCGCCAGGCCGTTCCCTGAACCGGTCGCCGCTGCGCCGGCCAGCGCCCGCTGCAGATGGGTCCAGATCACCCGGCGGGGCGGATCATGGGCAGCACCACGCCGGCCTGCGCCTCATGCCGGCTTTCCAGGGTGAGCCGGTGCGGTCTCCGGCTGGCCGGGATCGTCTTCGCGTCGCATGCTGCCGCCCCGCCGGCCGCGTGTGCATACCGGCTGGCCATCCGGCCGCCCCGCTATCACACCCGCATCGGCATCAGCACATACAGGGCGCTGGCATCGGCGGCGTCCTGCACGACGGTGGGCGCGGAGCCGTCGGCGAAGCGGAATTCCACCTGCTCGCCGATCTGGTCGGTGATGTCATTCAGGTAACGGGCCTGGAAGCCGATCTCCATCGGCCCGGCGTCGTAGGTCACGTGATCGCCGTCCAGTTCCTCGCTGGCGGTGCCCTGCTCGGGGCTGGAGGCCGACAGCACCAGCAGATCGCGCGCGAGCGACAGTTTCACCGGCCGCGACCGTTCCGAGGAGATCGCCGCGACCCGGCCGACCGCATCGGCGAAGTCCTTCTTGCCGACCCGCAGCACCTTGTCGTTGCCGCGGGGAATCACCCGCTCATATTCCGGGAAGGTGCCGTCGATCAGCTTGCTGGTCAGCAGCACCTTGTCGGCGCGGAACTGGATGCGGGTGTCGGACAGCGCGATCTCGACCCCGCCGGTGACCTCATCGAGCAGCTTGCGCAGTTCGTTCACCGTCTTGCGCGGGATGATGACCCCCGGCATCGATTCGGCGCCTTCCGGCAGCGGCTCCTCGACCCGGGCGAGGCGATGCCCGTCGGTGGCGACGGCGCGCAGCACGCGGCTCTCGTCGCTCTCGGTCGCATGCAGATAGATGCCGTTCAGGTAGTAGCGCGTCTCTTCGGTGCTGATTGCGAAACGTGTGCGGTCGATCAGCGCCCGCAGGGTCTGCGCCGGCAGGCCGAAGCGATGCGCCAGCGTGCCCGCGGTCATGGACGGGAAGTCCTCGACCGGCAGCACCACGAGACTGGTGGAGTAGCGGCCGGCGCGCAGGGCAAGCTGCGCGTCGCCGCCGGGATGGTCGAGCTCCACCTCGGCGCCATCCGGCAACTTGCGCACGATCTCGTACAGGGTGGCGGCCGGCGCGGTGCAGGACCCGTTGCGCAGCGTCGTGGCCGGCACGTCCTCGACGATGGCGATTTCCATGTCGGTCGCGGTCAGCGTGAGGTTGCCATCCCGCACGGCAATCATGATGTTCGCCAGGATCGGGATCGTGTTGCGCCGTTCCACCACGCTCTGGCCATGGGCCAGCGCCTTCAGCAGTGTGGCGCGGTCGGCCTTCAGCTTCATCGTCTCACTTTCCTCAAAGCCCGGGCCGCTTGTTCCTGGTCCGGCCGGACGCCCAACCGAGTTTGCACTGTAGCAATGGGCCGCAACGGCCGCCAAGCGGGATGGCGAGCGATTTGGGCCTTTCGATGGGCACAAGCAAGCGGCGGATCCGGTGCCCCGGCGGCGCCGGGCGATTCCGGGTGCTTGTGTCGCCGCGGCCGGGGTGCGCTGCCCCCGCCGCGACGGCCCCGGATCAGGTCGGGCCGAGGAAGTCCCGCTTGCCGATCTCCACACCGCGGTGGCGCAGGATGTCGTAGGCGGTGGTGACGAAGAAGAAGAAGTTGGGCAGCGCGAAGTGCAGCAGGTAGGCCTGCCCCTTCATCGAGCGCTGGTTGCCGCCGGCCATCCAGGTGATGTCCTTGTCCTCGCTGCCGGCGATCTGCGCTTCCGTCAGGCTGCGCACATAGGCGAGCGACGTTTCGGTGCGGTCCTTGGCGGCGGCGAAGCTGGTGTCGTCGGTTGCCGGAAGCTCCGGCAGCGTGCCGCCTGCCAGCCGCCCCGGCGTGTTGCGGCCGAAATCCGTGGCGAGGCGGATCTGGCGCGCCAGCGGGAACATGTCGGGATAGAGACGGTCGCCCAGCAGCCAGGCCTCATCGATCTTCTTCGCCGCGCAATGGGCGGCCGCCTTGTCGATGATCCCCGACAGCGCCGTCAGCTGTTGCGCGCAGATGGGAGCGGAGGCGTGGTACATCGAGAATGCCATGGAACGATCCCCTTGTTGTTGGTGGAAACGCCGGGGATTGGACCGCATCACGCGCGGACGAGCAAGCGGCCGAGAACGTCGTCGACCCCGGTGATCAGGATCTGCACGCCGATGCACAGCAGCAGGAAGGCGAACAGCCGGGTCAGCGTGCGGCTGCCCGACGGGCCGATCGCGGCCGAGACCTGGTCGGCCGAACGGTAGAGGATCCAGATGACGAGCGCGAGGGCGAGGACCGCGGCCGAGACGCCGAGGAAGAACCACCAGAGATCGGCGAAATGCCGCGGATGGCCGGCGCCGAGGGCGACCGCCACGGCCATCGTGCCCGGGCCGGTGGTGAACGGGATGGTCAGCGGAAACAGCGCCACGTCATCGGCGTTGACGGATGGCGCCGCCTGCTCCTGCTTGCGCGCCTCCTGGAGCTCGGGCGCGTTCAGCAGGTGCCAGGCGCTCAGCGCCACCACCAGGCCGCCGGCGATGCGCAGCGCGGCGAGCGTTACGCCGAAGAACTGCAACAGATGCGTGCCGGCCCAGATCGCCACGGTCATGGTGATGGCCGAGTAGATCGCCACCGTCCGGGCCAGCCTCTGGCGGTCGGCCCGCGAACGGCTCGCGGTGACCTCACGGAAGATGAAGGCGCCGCTGATCGGATTGACGATGGAGAAAAGCGCGGGAAACGCCAGCAGGAACGCGGCGGCGGCAGCCTCCATCGCGCTCAGGCCACCTGCTTCTGCCCGGTGCGCGCCGCGCGGACGATCATGTCGAGCATGCGGTGCCGCGTGACGGCGGTGTCGAAATCGGCACTGACCGGCGTGCCGTCGCGGATGGCCGAGCCGAGTTGCGCGTAGAGCTGTGCGACGTTGTAGGGCGACCCCGCGGGCACGCCGGCCGGGACCCGGCGATATTTGTCCGGCACCGTCATGTCGGACAGGTCCTTGTCGGTGCCGCGCCCGCCACGCACCGTCAGTTCCTGACGCTGTGTGGAGGCACGCGTGGTGGCGGCCAGCACCAGGTCGCCCTGCGATCCGTGGATTTCGCACAGGAACTCCTGGCCGCGTGTCATGCCGCCGCGGACCTGCACCGACACCACCGTTCCGTCGCCGACGATGCCGCTGACCACCAGCTGGTCGGGCACGTCCATCGGGACCATCTCGCCCGTGCCGTCCAGCGGAATGCGGTCCCGCTGGCTGACCGCGAAGGCCGAGAGTTCGCGGAATTCGCCCAGGCAATAGCAGAGCGCGTCGAGGTTATGGCCGCCGGTGATGGTCATCATGTTGGCGCCGTTGGCGAAATCGGCCTGGTAGGCGCGATCGAGTGTCGCGCCCCAGTTCGCGGCGTTGACGAACAGCGTCGCGGCCAGCGGCCGGCCGATATAGCCATCGGCGATTAGGTCGCGGACATGGTTGATCGCGGGCGACACGCGTCCCTGCAGCCCCACCGCGTGGCGGACGCCCTTCGCGACGGCGGCATCGCGCATGACGATCGCTTCGTCCGTGTTCCGGCCCAGCGGCCATTCGCAATAGACGTGCTTGCCGGCGTCGATCGCCGCCATCACCGGATCCCGGTGATCGGGCACCTTCACGCAGACGGTGACCAGGTCGACATCCGGATGCCGCGCCAGTTCGGCGGGGTCGGCGAAGGCCAACGGGATGCCGTAATGCTTCGCCGCGGCGTCGGCGGACTCCTGGCGCGTGGTGCAGACCGCCACCAGCTCGAATGCGGGCAATGCCTGCAGCGCGGGCATATGGGCGATGGAGGCGAAGCCGCGCGTCGGCGTGACGCCAACGATGCCGACGCGGATCCGGTCTGCTGCCATGGCGGTATTCCTCCCCTGCGGTTCGGGCGAACCGTGTTCCAGGGCGCGGACCGTGCGGCGAATCCGCGTCCCTGGCAACCGCCGTGTCAGCCGAGGGTCGGCCGCTTGCCGGCCCAGGGCTGCGCCTGCTCGAACGCCGCCGCCGCCTGCAGCACGCCCAAATCGTCGAACCGCTTGCCGACGATCTGCAGCCCCACCGGCAGGCCATCGGCCGTGAATCCGCAGGGAACGCTGGCGGCGGGGTTCCAGGACATGTTGAACGGGTAGGAGAATTCGGCCCAGCTCACCCAGTCCCATTCATGCTGCGGCCAGTGGTCGGGCATCAGCTTCTCGGCCGGGAACGCCGCGACCGAGACGGCGGGGGTCAGCAGGAAGTCCCAGTCCTCGAACCAGCGGTGGATCGACGCGACATAGGGCATCTTGCGTTCGCGCGCGGCCTGGTAGTCGGCGACCGAGACATTCTCCGACGCCTTGATGCACGCCACCAGGCCCGGGTCCATCCGCGCTTCCCACTGCGCCAGATAGGGCTTCAGCCGCGTCATATGCGCCGACCAGAAGAAGCGGATCAGCTCCGGTCCCGGCTCGGCCCAGGGTGTCGCCACTTCCTCGACCGTTGCGCCGAGGTCCGTGAAGCGCTGTGCCGCCGCCTTCACCAGAGCGGCCACGTCGGGATCGACCCGGGCATGGCCCAGGTCCGGGCTGTAGGCGATGCGCCGGCCCTTCACCCCTTCCCGCAGCCGCGTCAGGTAGCTGGCCGGCCCGGCTTCCAGCGTCGTGTAGTCCAGCGGGTGCGGCCCGGCCATCACCTCCAGCATCAGCGCGCTGTCCGCCACGGTGCGGGTCATCGGCCCCATGTGCGACGTCAGGTCACCGGTGCCGACGGGATAATACGGCACGCGGCCGAAACTCGGCTTCAGGCCGAACACGCCGCAGAAATGCGACGGCATGCGGATCGAGCCGGCCCCGTCGCTGCCCTGGTGCAGCGGTCCGAACCCGGCGGCGGCGGCGGCCCCCGCGCCGGCCGAGGACGCGCCGGCGTTCATCCCGTGCTTCCACGGGTTGTGGGTGATGCCGGTCAGCGGGCTGTGCGACACGCCGGTCCAGCCGAATTCGGATGTCGTGGTTTTGCCCAGGATGATCGCGCCTTCATCGCGCAGGCGCGGCACCACGGGCGTGTCTTCGGTCGGCTGGTTGCCCTTGAAGATCAGGCTGCCGTTCTGCGTCGGCATGTCCTTGGTGATCGCCAGGTCCTTGATCGTCACCGGCAGGCCATGGAGCCGCCCGATGCGTCCGCCGCCCATCAGCGCCGCTTCCGCCTTGCGCGCCGCGTCCATCGCCTGATCGGCCGCCAGGTAGGCGAAGGCGTTCACCTTCGGCTCCAGCGCGGTGATTCGGTCCAGCAGGGCGCGCATGTATTCGACCGGCGAGAGCTTCTTCGTGCGGATCAGTTCGGCGAGTTCGGTGGCGGGCATGAAGCCCAGCGTTTCGGAGTCCATGGCGCGTCCCTGCTTCCTTCCTGATAGAGCCACTGGGCAATGCCGCGGATCGCAAGCTGTCGCTGCCGGCGAGCCGGCATTGCGCCGTGCGTTCACCCTATCACACGGATTGCGTCGCATGTCCTCTCGCTGGCCGCCCGAGTGCGCGCGCCCATGCGCGGGACGGACGCTCGAACCAGCGATACGTCAGTGCCGCGGCGAGGATGCACACGGCCAGAAGCCCGGTCGACCACAAAAGAAGCTTTGGCGCGGGCATGGAGACATCCCGCAGAAGCCAGTTCGAGAGTTGCAGGATCGTCCAATGGGTCAGGTAAAGCGAATACGAGATCTCACCCAGCCAGACGATCGTGGGTGTCTCCAGCAGGCTCGCCAGCCAGCCATTCTGCTGGATCGCCAGCATCACGATGATCAGAAGCGCTGGCAGCGCAATCGCCTCGGCGCCGGGCACCAGGAGTCCCACCGTCAACAGTCCGATCGCGACGCCCGTCGCAGGCCCTGGCGGCCAGGATAGGCCATTCTCCCAGGCGCGGTACAGCAGGCAGCCGGCGCCGAACTCGGCGGCCATCCGCATCATGCCGGGGGTTCCCGCACTCAGCGAACTGCCCTTCATCGTCAGGACGAGGTAAAGGCCAAGGAAACCCGCGGCCGACAGGACCAGCGGCATGAACGTGCCGCGCCAACGCTGCGTCAACACCTGGAATACGGGAAAGGTCAGGTAGGCGAACCATTCCGCGCTGAGCGACCACGCTGGAGCGTTCCAGCATCCGGGAAGCCAATAGGCCCAGTTCTGGACAAGGAGCAGCGATGCGACGAATGCGTCGGCGCCGAACCGGCGTTCCGCCATCGGGTAGGTGTCGGCAAATCCCGGCAGTCCAAGAACGATCAGACCAAGGACGCCCATCATCAGGAGATGGAGCGGGTAGATGCGGGCCAGCCGCAATGTCAGGAAGGCGAAATAGGACCGGACCGTTCCGACCTGGTCGGGGTGCACGTAACAAAGGACAAAGCCGCTCAGGATGAAAAACAGGTCAACCCCGAGATAGCCCTTTCCTATGACCGGGATGTCTACGTCATACGCCATATGGTACAGGACGACCCACAGCGCCCCGATCCCTCGCAATCCGGTCAGTCCTGGAATGTGGCGGCGCGTCCTGGTCTGCACGCTTGCGTTGCCACCCATCGTTTGCATCCCCGCCTGGTTTCGCATGCGACCATATAATGCGTTGCGTACAGGATTCGAAATTTCCTGCACGGGCACGGGAACGCTTGTCAAACAGCGGATAGGCCGGCTTTCGCCAATGCCCTGGGCGGCGTGGGCATGGACCTGCCGAGAACGAGTGCAGTGTGCGGCGACAGGACGGGCGGATGTCCGCTGCTCCGGTTCCGCGGCACCCGCCGCGGTCAGCCTGCCGCGTCGGGCAGCAGGCGGCCATGCCGAACCGAAGAATGTCGGGCACGGCACAATCGGCCGCCCGATTGCCGTCAGTAGGTCGCGCGCCCGCCTGAGATGTCGAACACCGCGCCGGTGGAGAAGCTGCATTCCTCGCTCGCCAGCCAGCAGACCAGCGACGTGACCTCCTCGATCTCGCCAAACCGGCCGATCGGGATCTTTGACAGCATCCAGTCGATCTGCTGCTGCGTCATCTGTTCGAACAGCGGCGTCTTCACCGCGGCCGGCGTCACGCAGTTCACCCGGATGTCCGTCGCTGCCAGCTCCTTGCCCAGCGCCTTGGTCAGCCCGATGACGCCCGCCTTGGACGCGGAATAGGCCGAGGCCATGGGGTTGCCTTCCTTCCCCGCGATCGAGGCGATGTTGACGATCCGCCCGTAGCCGTTGCGCTGCATCGCCGGTACCACCGCGCGGTTGCAGTAGAAGACGCCCTTCAGGTTGACGTCGATCACCCGGTCCCAGGCGGCGACCGGGTACTCCCACGTCGTGTGGTTCGGCCCGGTGATGCCGGCCGAGGTCACCAGGATGTCGATCCGGCCCAGTTCGGCCACGGTGGCATCGGCCGCGCGCTGCACCGCGTCGGGATGGGTGACGTCCAGCGTGACGCTGTGCGGCGCGCCGGACCTGGCAAGGCGTTCGGCGTCCATGTCCCACAGGCTCAGGCGCGCCCCTTCGGCGGCCAGCCGCTGGGCGATGCCGGCGCCGATGCCGGAAACCCCGCCCGTGACGATCGCCACCCGTCCTTCGAACCGACCCGGCATGTGTTCCTCCGTCCTCACGCCGGTATTGAGCGGATGGCGGGGGGATCGGGCAAGGTGGGTATTGGCAATGACGCCCAGTCCGGCTGCCGGTCCTAGGGTTCAGCGGCGATCCGGGATCCGTTGCGGCCGGCAGACCCGGTCACGGCCCCGGACATGGTCGGAAGATGTCGGAAAACCTTACGTGCGCGGTTCGCATGCAGTGTCAGCGTCTCGGTATTGCATTGAAATGTATGAGAGTCCGTTCCGGGCACATTGCTTGCTTAAGCGTCAAATCGCTCAGTGCGTCAGCCCGGGTCGGGCCCGCTTGCAGGCGGCCGCGAAGGCACCTCTGGGCGGATTGCGTTCCGGGGGGGGATCATCGGTCCATGCTAAACGAGGTCGTCTGCCGCGGTGGTTCGCACCGTCTCGCGAGCCTGCTTCTTGGGGCAACGGTCCTGAGCGGCCTGCCGGCCCTCGCCGCGCCGCTGGACCCGCTGGTCTATACGTCGCTGGGTACGCTGACTGTCACGTCCGGCAGCATCACGATCAACACCACCACGAGCACGCTGAGTGTCTCGGGCGGTCCGACCTACACCGGGGTGACGCAGACGCAGTCGGGTGGGCCGAGCATCACGGTGTTCGATTTCAGTAGTGTGAGCGTGGCGAGTGGGGTGTCGGTTTCCTTTACGGGTGCGAACCCGCTGGCGATCCTGTCGCAGAGTGACATGACATTCGGGGGAAACCTGACCGTGACCGCCGGGACCCTTGGAGGTGGAGCGGGGGGAAATGCGCTCTCGGCGTCCGGATCGGGGCCGGGGGGCGGCGGGCAGTACCTCGGCGCGGGCGCCGGTGGAGGGTACGGTGGCGCCGGGTCGACCAATGTCAGCGGTGCCGGCGGTATCGTGTATGGCGACTTGAACACCATACTGCAGGGCGGCAGCGGGGGCGGACGTGGCATTGCAAATCCTCTGGTGCCGGGAGGCGCAGGGGGCGGTGGGCTGGAACTGATTGCGATCGGTTCACTGTCGGTCGCAGGATCGGTCACTGCAGCGGGAAGCAACGGGGCCTCGCCCAGCGGTCTTGACAGGCTCGCTGGGGGCGGCGGGTCGGGAGGGAGTATTATTCTCGGAGGCTCCACCGTATCGGTAGGCGTCTTTCTGCGAGCTCAGGGTGGATCAGGAGGCCCATATGCCCAATCCGGAAGCAACGGCGTTGGCGGCGGTGGTGGCGGTGGCGGACGGATTCTGATCGCCCCCGCAAGCTTTACGCTCGGCACATCGATTGCCCCGAGCATATTGACCAGGGGCGGCGGCGGCGGCGATGCGAATGGGATATCCCCGACACGCGGCGCAGACGGTCAAGACGGTGTGGTCGAGATCAAGCCAACAACTCTGCTGATCAACCCGACCGGCAATACCCTCGCACTCGCAGATGGCATTACCACCAGCGGCACGCTGACTGTGGCCTACGGTGGCAAATCACTCGAGAATCGAGGCACCGTCACGCAGGCGTCCGGTGCAACGACGACCCTGGATACGCTGACAAACATTGCGGGTGCAACCGCAACGCTCAGCGGTGGGTCCCTGAACGCCGGAAGCATCATCAATACCGGGGCCGTGACCCAGGCTAGCGCAACGACAAACGTCACAACATTCACAAACCAGACCGGTGGGACAGCGACCTTCAACGGTGGCAGCGTCACCGCCGGCCAATTTGACAACAGCGGCACTGTCACGAACGCCGGAGCAATGGCCATCATCGCAACCGGCTCCAACAATGCCGGCGGTTCGCTGTCGCTGACTGGCGGATCCCTGACTGCGACCACATTCAGCAATGCCGGCTCCATCGAACTGAACGGCGGGACGTTCAACTATACGACCTTCAATCAAACCGGTGGTGTCGTCTCGGGAAGCCTGACAACTGCCACGAAGACCTCGGCGTTCTTGAGCGGTGGCACGGTTGGTGTGACCACCATCGACAACAGCGGTGCGGTAACCAATTCGGGTGCGGCTACAACCGCCACGAACCTTATCAACAGCGCTGGCGCCAGTTTCACTCTGACAGGCGGGACTGTTAGCGTGACATCGGTCAACAATGCGGGTGCTTTCAACCTGAGTGGTGGGACATTCACTTACACCACCTTCGACCAGTCCGCCGGCACAGTCACGGGCACCTTGTCCGTCGACTCCGGCCAGACCTTCACCTACACCGGCGGCACCTTCGCTGGCCGCCTGACCAACAATGGCGGTTCGCTCAACCTGTCCAACGTCTTCACCGCTGGCAACGGTGTCGAGAACAATGCCGACCTGACACTCGCCGTCGGCAAGACGATCACCAGCAACGGCCAGGGCTTGGAGAACAACGCGATCGTCACGCT
>JBFXDK010000008.1:0-7623 GCA_050181195.1 Acetobacteraceae bacterium
CTTCCCGGCAGCAGCCGTCCCTGCTTCGCCGGATTGCGGTCGGCGACGCAAAGGATTTCGCTCTCGGTGATGCCGCAACTGTTCAGAAAGGTGTTGCCCTTGGCCGCGGCGCCATAGGCGACGACCCGGCGGCCCGCGGCACGTCGCTGCGCCAGGAATGCCCGAAACCCATGCTGCACCTCGGCGACCCTTGGTGCGAAATCGTCATAGGCGGCCTGCCGGTCCAGGCCGGCGGCGGATTCCTGTTCCCGCACCGCATGCAGGTTCGGCATGTCCGCGTGCGATGCAGCATCATGGCAGGCATAGACGCGCAGCGATCCGCCATGGGTCGGCAGGCGGTCGACATCGAAGGCGCGCAGGCCAGCCCCGCGCAGCACCTGCTCCACGACCCGCAGCGACAGGTAGGAGTAGTGTTCGTGATAGATCGTGTCGAACTGAACCTGTTCGATCAGGTTCAGCAGATGCGGAAACTCGAACGTCGCAACGCCGTCCGGACACAAAATGGTGGCAAATCCGGCAATGAAATCGGCGATGTCAGGCACATGCGCCAGAACGTTGTTGGCGGCCACCAGATCGGCACAACCATGCTGCGCCAGAATGCGGGCAGCGGTCTTTCGCCCGAAGAACGCGACCTCGGTGGGAATGCCGTCTGCCTGGGCAACCGCGGCGACATTCGCGGCCGGCTCGATGCCCAGAACCGGGATGCCGGCCTCGCGGAAATGCCGCAGCAGGTAGCCGTCGTTGGATGCGACCTCCATCACGCGGGAGCGGGCGTCAAGGCGGAACCGTTCACGCATCATGTCCGCATAGCGGCACGCATGCGCGACCCAGCTTGTCGAGTAGGAGGAGAAATAAGCGTAGTCGCTGAAGATCTCATGCGCGGCGACCACTTCCTGGGCCTGCACCAGCAGGCAGGCGTCACACACCCGCACATGTAGCGGGTAGCGGCGATCATCGCCACGCGCGGCCTGTTCGGCGGTGGGATAGGTGTTGGCGAGCGGCGTGCGGCCCAGATCCAGAAAACTGCGGGTCAGGTCCGCGCCGCACAGGCGGCATGCAGGATTGTTCATGACAGCGCCTCATATTCTGCGATCTGGCCGAGGCTGACTTCCAGCATGTCCTCGCCCCGCGTCCAGGCGCGATACCAGGCGGCGGTGGTGCCGATCAGCGCCGAACCGCGCAGCCTGTCGGTCCAGCCCAGGGTCCGGCGTGCCAGATGCGAATTGATCGCCAGCGCCCGCGCTTCCGGCATCCGCCGTTCCGAAAAATGCGCCCACGACGAAGGCTGATCGAGCGCCTGCAGCATGGCGTCCGCCAGCTCGCCGACCGTGGCGCGCAGCGTATTGCCCGGGCCGAAATTCAGGGTGAGCGGCAGGGTGCGGCCGGCGGCAAGCCCGGCGACGTAGAGCAGATAGCCGCAGACGCAGTCCAGCACGTGCTGCCAGGGGCGCGTGGCATCGGGATTGCGCAGCACGGGTTGTCGTCCGGCCCTGGCGGCGCGCACGATGTCGGGCACCAGCCGGTCCACGGCGAAATCGCCGCCGCCGATCACGTTGCCGGCGCGGGCGGTTGCCACCGCGATGCCGCTCGGGGCAAGGAAACTGTGCGCCATCGCCGCCGTTGCGATCTCGCACGCAGCCTTCGACGCGGAATACGGGTCCTTGCCGCCCAGTCGATCCGTTTCCGCATAGGCATGGCCGCTTTCGTCGTTGGCGTAGACCTTGTCCGTGGTGACGACCAGCACCGTGCTCAGGCCCGGCATCTCGCGCAGTGCATCCAGCACATGCACGGTGCCGAGAACGTTCACCGCGAAACTTTCGGCCGGTGCCGCGAGCGAGCGCCGCACCAGCGGCTGGGCCGCCATGTGCAGCACGATGTCCGGTTCGGCGCGGCGCACCGCCCGGGCGATCTCCGGCCCGTCGCGCAGGTCGACGAAGCGGGATTCGATGATCCGGTCGAGGCGCAGCAGGTTATACAGGCTGAGCTCCTCCGGCGGCAGCGCGATGCCGCTGACACGCGCCCCCATCCGGTGCAGCCAGAGCGCGGTCCAGGCCCCCTTGAAACCGGTATGACCGGTCAGCAGAACCCGGCGCCCGGTCCAGAATCCAGGGTCGGGCAACGGAGCCGGCAAGCCCGTCAATCCTTCCAGAGCTTCCACGGCGCCGCCCCCGATGACCACAGCGACTCCAGCGCGGTCTTGTCCCGCAGCGTGTCCATGGCCTGCCAGAAACCGTTGTGGCGGAAGGCGCGCAACTCGCCGTCGCGCGCCAGGCTTTCCAGCGGCGCGGTTTCCCATGGCGTATCATCGCCTTCGATCCGCTCCAGCACGGCCGGGTGCAGCACGAAGAACCCGCCATTGATCATGGCGTTGTCGCCGGGCGGCTTTTCGGTGAAGTCCAGGACCGTGTCGTCCTGGATCCGCAGCGCGCCATAGCGGCCCGGCGGGGTGACGGCGGTGATGGTCGCGAGCCGGCCGTGGCGGTGATGGAAATCGACCAGTGTTGCGATGTCGATGTCCGCGACCCCGTCGCCGTAGGTCATGCAGAAGCATTCGTCCGGGTCGAGGTAGCGCGCGACGCGGCGCAGCCGACCGCCCGTCATGGTCGCCTGGCCGGTATCGACCAGCGTCACCCGCCACGGTTCGGCGTAGTTCTGATGATAGATCGTCTCGCCCGTCCGCGCGTCCACCGTGACGTCCGAGGAATGGAGCATGTAATTGGCGAAATATTCCTTGATCATGTGCCCGCGGTAGCCGAGGCAGATGATGAAGTCGTTGACCCCATGCACGGTGTAGATGTTCATGATGTGCCACAGGATCGGGCGGCCGCCGATCTCGATCATCGGTTTCGGCCGCAGGTGCGACTCCTCCGAGATGCGGGTGCCCATCCCCCCCGCGAGGATGACCGCCTTCATCCGCGCCGCCTCAGGTAGCATTTCGGCCAGTAGGTGACCCGGTTGCGCACGCTGCCTTCGTTGAAGGGGAATTCCGGCTCCTCCAGGACGAAATCGGGATTGCGCGCGAGGAAGGCGTCGACCGCGGTCAGCGGATTGTTCCATGTCCAATCGCTTTTCGTGCGCGGCGCGCCGGCGACCTGCGCCATGATGCCGTCGCAGGCAACGAGGTAGGAACCAGGAGACACGATCGGCGCATACAGGTCGAGTTCGGCGGCGACGTGATCGCGGCTGTGATTGCTGTCCAGGATGACCAGCGCGGTCTCCTCGGGTCCCACCGCCGACCGGACGGTCGCGACGATCTCGGGCGAAATGGAACTGCCTTCCACCAGCATGATGCGGGGCGCCATCGGGTGCGCCTCGATCGCCGCCCGGTTGTGCCTGCGGATGTCGATGTCGATGCCGATCACCCGCCCCTTGCCCATCGCGGCGCAGAGGCTGGCGTAGAACACCAGCGAACCGCCATGGGCCACGCCGGTCTCGATGATGACATCGGGCCGCAGCCGCCAGATGACTTCCTGGATCCGGATCATGTCTTCCGGCAACTGAATGACCGGACGGCCCATCCAGCTGAATCCGTAGACATATTTCACGTCCCAGCCGCAGCGCAGCCACGCGGCCGAAACGGCTTCGAATGCGTCCGGCGTATCCAGGGCGTGTTCCGTGCTGGTGCCGTCGGCACCGTGCAGGATCACGCGACCGCCTGCCTCGTCGATCGTGAGCATGGGACCTCCTGTCCGGACGACAGTGTGGCGAGGTCTTCTAAAATATTTCTTAACGGCGCCCCGAATTCCGCAGCCAGGCGGGCAACGTCGATCGGAGGAAATCGCACGACCGGCGCCGCGGGTTCGAAGCGTGCGTCCCACCTGAACTCCGCCCGCAGCGCAGCGGCGATCTGGCCATGGGTGGTGTTGCGGCCGGACGCCAGATTGTACAGCCGATCGCGTCCATCAACCGCGATCCGCGGCAGGATCCGCACCACGTCGTCCAGGCTGACATAGTCCTTCTCCGATCCGGCGGCCTGGCGGAACACGACGCCCCCGTTCGCCCGTCCCGCCGCCAGGACCTGGCCCAGGAACGTGTCCGGTCCGGGATCAGGCGCATAGACATTCGACAGGCGCACCACACGAACCACCGAGCGCGCATCGGCGAGGCACAGTGCCTCGCCGGCCAGTTTCGTCAGGTTGTACAGGTCAGAGGGGTCGCCGGGACGGCAAGCCAGCGCGCCGTCCTCCTGGGTTGTGCCGGCATTCGCATAGACGCGCGTCGAGGACAGGAACAGAAACGACCGGAAGTCGATTTCGGCAAGGCAGCGCGCGGTGATGCCGACATGCGCCTCGGCCGTGTCGAGCGGGCGCGAGCGGAAATCGCCGGTCATGCCGATGCAGTCGATGACGTATCCGGCCGGCCGTCGCGCCGCGAGGAATCCGGCCAGCGCGTCCCGCCCGATCGGCTGCACATCCCGCCCCTGCGCCCGCAGCGCCTGTGTCAGGGCGCCGCCGATGGTGCCGCCGGCGCCCAGGATGGTGAACAGCGATCGCATCCTACCGCGTCCCCTGCCCCGCCACGGCATCCCCGGCGTCGTTCGGCGCCGAACCGCGCCAGCCCCGCACCCGCGCCGGCGCGCCGACCGCGATGCAGAACGGCGGCAGCGTCCCGCGCACCAGGGACGCCGCGCCGATGACACTGCCATGGCTCACCCGCGCACCATCCACCAGCACCGTATTGGCGCCGATCCAGACGTCGTCCTCGATCACGATGCCGCCCCGGCTGGGTTGGAATCCCTGGCAGCGGATGGGCCGCGCGGGATCGGCGAAGGCGTGGTTCGTCGGCGCAAAGGTGCAGTTCGCGGCAATCAGGACGTTGCATCCGATCCGGATACCGTGCCCGGTGTACAGCACGCAGCCCGCGTTGATGACCGTTCCGCGGCCGATCACCACATCCCCCTGCCCGCCGGCCGGCTTGATCTTCACGAAGGAGTCGATGACGACATCGTCCTCGATCACGATCCGGGTGCCGCGGACGGACGCCTCGATATCGGCCAGGGGCGAGATCCGGGCGCTGGGCGCGATGACCAGCATCGGCCTACTCCGCCGCCACCGGCAGGCAGGCGCGGTCGCGCCACGCGTGCCACAGCAGCTGGAAGGCGTCCTCGACCTCCCGCGCCAGCCCGGCGGCATCGCGCAGCGGCGAGGCTTCGAACCGGGCGCGAAGGCCGGCCCGCAGGCATGACAGGGCATCCAGGTCGGACGCCGCGGCCACCGCACGGGCGACATAGGCGTTGTCGTCCGGCGCCACCCAGTCGGACAGTCCGACCGCGCCCAGGATGCTCGCCCCGAACCGCCCTACCGTCGGCCGGTCCAAAAGGCTGAGCACCGGCACGCCCAGCCACAGCGCCTCGATCGTCGTCGTGCCGGCATTGTGCGGGAACGGATCGAGCGCGATGTCGATGGCGCCGTATTCCGCCCAGGTGCGGCTCTGCGGCACCGTGCAGATCAGCGACAGCCGCTCCGCCGCGATCCCGTGTTCGGCGAAACGCCGGACATACAGGTCCCGGAACGCGGCCTCGCCGAACGGCGCCGCATTCAGCACCAGCCGCGCCCCGGGCACCGCGGCCAGGATGCGGGACCACACGGCGATCACACGCGGGTTCAGCCGCTCGACCCGGCCGAAATAGCCGAAGGTGACATGGCCCGCCGACAGCGCGGGCAGCGGCGCGACCGCCGGCATCGTCTCCGGCGGCTGATAGACCAGCGGAATGCGCGTCAGGCGGACCAGCCGTTCCGAGAACAGGGCATCGGCCCCATGCGGCACCAGCGCCTCATCCGCCAGGAACGCGTCCATCGCCGACATGCCGGTGGTGGTACCGTGCCCCAGGATATAGGCGATCTGCACCGGCGCGGGCCGGCGCGCGAAGGCCAGCAGACGGTTGCTGCCGGTATGCCCGGCCAGATCGACCAGCACGTCGATCCGGTCACGACGGACCGTCTCCGCCAGGGCCGCATCGTTCATGCCCGATGTCGCGCGCCAATGGTCGGCCAGCGCGCGGAAGCGCCCGGTCGCCTCATCCTCGACCGCGACGTCCGCGTAGCAGAACAGCTCGATCCGCGAGCGGTCATGCGCCGCGAGCAACGGCTCCGCGAACAGCGCCGCCACATGCCGCCGGAAGTCCGGCGAGACATAGCCGACACGCAGCCGTCTCCCCGGTGTCAGGTCCAGCTCGAACCGTTCGGCCCGCGGCGCGAGCGCGCGCGCATGCTGCTCGTTCCATCTCTGGTATTCGGCGAAGATGTCCTCGGCCGACAGGTCGTGGCGATAATTCAAGGCGAACAGCAGGTTGCCGTGCCCGCTGGCGTAATCCGGACGAATCGCGATCGCCTGCCGATGGCACGCCTCGGCTTCCTGGTGGCGTCCCTGCGCCTGCAGGCAGATCGCCAGGTTGCCAAGTCCCCGCTGACGGTCGCGTAATCCCGGCAGGCCGGCACGGTGATGCGCCTCCGCCTCGACCGGCCGCCCGGTCTGGCCCAGCAGCACGCCCAGCGTCTCGTGCACCTCGGCATCATCGGGCGCGAGCGCCAGCGCCTGGCGAAGCAGCGGTTCCGCCTGCTCCATCTCCTGCCGCGTCATCAAGGCGAGCGCCCGTCCGCGCAGCAGCCAGGGCTGCGCCCCCGCGAGAGCCAGACCTTCGGCAAAGGCCCGTTCGGCTTCCGCCGGCCGAACCAGATCCAGCAGCAGATTGCCCAGATTGCCCCAGGCCGCCACCAGGTCCGGCTTCAGCGCCAGTGCGCGCCGGTACGATGCTTCCGCCGCCCGATGCTGCCCCGTCGCGCGCAGCATGACACCAAGGTCGGTCAGCAGATCCGCCCGTTCGTCCGCCTGGCGCAACAACCCGATGGCCGTTTCCGCATCGCCGTCCTGGAACGCCACCACGGCCAGCACATGCAGCGCATCGGGATGTCCGGGATTTGCCCGCAGCATCTCCCGTGCCGCCGCACAGGCCCCCGTGCGATCGCCGGCGGCATACAGCCGGTGCATCGTCTGGACATCCGCCCCGCGCCAGGCGTCCCACAGGGCGCGATACGCGGCCTCGATCGCCCGCGCCAGGCCGCGTGCATCATGCAGCGGCGAGGCCTGGAAATCCGGGCGCAATGCCGCACGCACCCGCGCCAGCGCCACAGGGTCGGCCGCGGCCGCGACGGCGCGCGCGACATAGGCGTCGATGCTGTCCGTCACCCAGTCATCAAGGCCCACCGCGTGCAGGATGGCGGCGCCGAACCGGCCCACGGTCGGGCGCCCTGCCAGCGTGACGACGGGCACGCCCTGCCACAGCGCCTCGATCGTGGTGGTGCCCGCATTGTGCGGGAACGGATCCAGCGCGATGTCGATCGTGCCATAGGCGGCCCAGGTCGCGGGCTGCGGCGCGGTGCAGATCAGGTCCAGCCGCTCCCGCGCAATTCCATATGCCGCGAAGCGCGCCGCCATCCTCTCCCGTCCCGCCGCTTCGGCGAAGGGCGAGTTGTTCAGCACCAGCCGCGCATTGGGAACCGCGTGCAGGATGCGCGACCAGGCTTCGATCACCGCATCGTTCAGGCGCACGGTCCGGCCGAAATAGCCGAAGGTGACATGGCCGTTCGCCAGCGCCGGCAGCGGCGCCACATCCGGCATGCCGGC
>JBFXDK010000008.1:7723-17244 GCA_050181195.1 Acetobacteraceae bacterium
GGCAGGTCGTCGCGATAGTTCAGGCAGAACAGGATGTTGCTGTGCGCCAGCGCGAAGTCCGGCTTCAGCGACAGCGCCTGGCGCAGCGCGGCCTCGGCTTCACGCAACCGGCTCTGGCGCATCAGCGCCAGGCCCAGGTTGTTGTGGCCGTTCGGATTGGCCGGATCGTAGCGGATCGCCTGTCGGGCGCTGTATTCGCCTTCCTGCGCCAGCCCGCTGAGGGCCTGTACCCAGGCGAGATTGGCCCAGGCATCCGCGAATTCCGGCGCAATGCGAACCGCCTGCTGGAAGGCAGCCAGGCTGTCCACGAACCGTCCCGCATCGCGCAGGATGTTGCCCAGGTTGTTATGCGTCTCGCTGCGCGCCGGCGCGATGGATAGCGCGGCACGGGCCGCCTTCTCGGCCTCGGCCAGACGGCCCAGCTTGCGCAGGATCGCCGAATGGTTGGCGTGCGGTTCCGGATCGTTTGGCGAGGCCGCGACGGTGATGCGCAGCCAGTGATCCGCGTCGGCGAAACGGCCTTCCTGATAGGCCACAAGACCCGCGACATGCGCCGCCAACGCATGGCCGGGATCGCTGGACAGCACCTCCTCGGCCAGACGCTGCGCCCCGTCGAAATCACCGGCGCCGAACGCTCGGCGCAATGCGGTCGATACATCCATCGCGACATGTTCCCGCAGCGTCCGGAAAATTCGTTCCAGGCAATCGGCAAGGCCGGCCGCGTCATGCAGCGGCGAGGCGGCGAAGCGCGGCCTGAGTTCCGCGCGCAGCCGGACCAGCGTGCCCCGGTCCTCGGCCGCGGCGATCGCGCGCTGGACATAGGCGTCCGGGTCGGCGGCCACCCAGTCATCCAGCCCCAGACATCCCAGAATGGCGGCCCCGAACCGTCCCACCGTCGGCCGGTCCGCGAGGCTGACCACCGGCACGCCCTGCCACAGCGCCTCGATCGTCGTGGTGCCGGCATTGTGCGGAAACGGATCGAGTCCGATGTCGATCTCGCCATACGCCGCCCAGGTGGCGGGTTGCGGTGTGGTATAGACAAGATCCAGCCGGTCGCGCGGGATGCCGTGCTCCGCGAACCTGGCGGCGAACAGGTCCCGGAAAGCCGGTTCCTGGAAGGACCGGTTGTTCAGCATCAGCCGCGAGCGCGGAACGCCCCGCAGGATGCGCGCCCACGCCTCGATTACGCGCTGGTTCAGTCGTTCGGTCCGGCCGAAATGACCGAAGGTGATGTGTCCACGCACCAGACATGGCGGCGGCGCCACGGGCGGCATGTCCGCCGGCGGGCGATAGGCGATGGGTATCCGCGGCAGGCGCACCAGCCGTTCGCTGAACAGCGCATCGGCGCCTTGTGGTGCGAGACGGTCATCCGCCAGGAAGACATCCATGGCCGAAAGGCCCGAGGTGTAGCCATGGCCCAGCAGCCAGGCGACCTGAACCGGCGCCGGCTTGTGCGCAAACACCATCAGGCGGCTCGCGGCGGTATGCCCCCCCAGGTCGACCAGCACATCGATCCCGTCGCGGCGGATCAGGTCGGCGACCGTCGCATCATCGAGCCCGACGGTCGATCGCCAGTGGTCCGCCAGCGCGCGAAACCGTTGCGTGGTCTCGTCTTCCAGAAAGACTTCCGCGTAACAGAAGAGCTCTACCTGGCTGCGGTCGTGCGCCGCCAGCACGGGCTCCGCGAACAGCGCGACGGCGTGCTGGCGGAAATCCGGGGAGACATAGCCGATCCGCAGCCGGCGGTTCGCCAGGGGTTCCAGCCGGAAACCCGGATCGGCCGGTCGCTTTGGGCGTGCATGCGCCTCGTCCCACCGCCGGTACTCCGCGAAGATCGCTTCGGCCGGCAGGTCCGACCGGTAATTCAGGGCAAACAGCAGATTGCCGTGCCCACCCGCATAGTCCGGCCGCAACGACAGGGCCTGGCGGTATGCCGCCTCGGCCTCGGCGTGCCGAACCTGCATCTGCAAAGCGACCGCAAGGTTGGACAGCCAGCGATGTTCCCGCGGTGAGCAGTCCAGCGCCCGGCGGCTGGCTGCCTCGGCTGCCACCGGATGTCCGGCCCGCAGCAGCAGCGCCGAGAGATTGCCATGCGCCGGACTGTAATCGGGATCGATGGCGAGCGCGGCCTGGAACGCCTGACGCGCCGCTTCGTATTGTTCGAGGCCCAGCAGCGCCACACCGAGATTGGTGTGGGCTTCGGGCCAGGCGGGCGCATGACGGGTTGCCGCTTGAAACGCCGGAACCGCCTCGGCCAGATTGCCGCAACGCTGCAGGGCGGACCCAATCCCGTTCCATGCTTCGGCATAGTCGGGCCGGTGGCGGATGGCTTCCCGGTAGGCGCCGATGGCGTCCGGGCCGCGTCCGGTATCCGCAAGCAGGTTCGCCAGGTTGTAATGGGCGGCGGCGAACCCCGGTTCGAGCGCGATCGCCTGCCGGTACGCTGCCTCGGCTCGGCTGTTATCCCGGGCAGCGCGCAGAACGGCCCCCAGATTGGAGAAGTCCGCCGCGCTGGAGGCGACCTGCGTCAATGGTGCCACGACGCTTTCGGGCGTCGCGGCACCACGATGCCAGGCAAGGAGTGCGACGTCGGCTCTTGTCCGGGCTGCCGACGCCGTTTCGGATGAGGAAGCCCGGACTGTCATGCCGCCATGCTCGCGTCTCTACACCTGCGTGAACTTGGTGAAGTCGTAGACCCATGGCGCGGTGCCGTTTGTCGTGATGACACCGATCAGGGTCCCGCCGCCGGAGAAGTCGCCCGTGCTGTTGTAGTAGAGTTCCCCGGTATCGGACTGATACACGAACCCGCCGGACCCGCCCGTGGACAATGTCGTGCCCAGGCGCGCCGCCGCGCTGGCGACGCTTGTGATGTTCGTGCCGTTCGTCAGTGATCCGCCACCCAGGTCGTAGGCATCGACGCCGAGCGTGGCGCTGCCGGTGGTATCCAGGCCGATCAGGTCGCTGTTGGCGGCACTGAAGTTGGTGATGGTCGAGTAGTTGCCGGCACTCGACTGGTCGAAGACGAACGTATCCGCTGCCGTGCTTCCGGTCAGGAAGTTGATGCCGCCGCCGCCGATCACCGTTTTCGCGGCCGTACCGGTCAGGATGATGGTATCGTTGCCGGTTCCGCCCTGCACGACTTCGGTATTGGCGACCGTGACGCGGTTGGTCTGGTCCGCCAGCGTCAGCGTGTCGCTGCCGCCCCCCAGGTCCACCGAGCCGTTATTGATCGCGGATGCCAGCGTGACCGTATCCACACCGGCCCCGCCGACCACGGTTTCGGTGTTGGTCACCGACCCGGTGTTGGTCCCACTGGCCAGCACGAGCTTGTCGTTGCCGCCTCCCAGATCGAGGGTCATGCTGTTGCTGAGCACCGCGCTCAGCGTCACGGTGTCCGCGCCGGTGCCGCCGGCGACGCTTTCCACGTTGGAGACCGAGGCGGAATTCGTCGCAGCCGCCAGTGTCAGCACGTCGCTGCCGGAACCCAGATCGAAGCTCGCGTTGGTGACGCCGCGCCCCAGGGTGATCGTATCGACGCCGGTGCCGCCCACCGTCGTTTCCACATTGCTGATCGTGCCGGTGTTGGTTCCATCCGTCAGGTTCAGCGTGTCGCTGCCGCCGCCCAGGTCGACCGTCATGCTCGTCGAGAGATCCCCCGACAGCGTGACCGTGTCGGTCGATGTCCCGCCGGTGATCGTCTCGATGTTCGCCAGGCTGACGGTATTGGCGAAGTTGCCGAGTGTCAGCTTGTCCGAACTGGTGCCGAGGTCGATGCTGCCGTTGCTGATCGCCGCGCCCAGGGTGATGGTATTCGGCCCCGTGCTGCCGGTGATCGTCTCGGTGTTGGAGATGGTGGCCGAATTCGTGCCGGCCGCCAGCGTCAGCGCATCGGTCCCGGCGCCGAGATTGATGCTGGCGTTGGTGACCCCGGCACCCAGGGTGACCGTGTCCGCCCCGGTGCCGCCCACCAGCGTCTCGACATTGACCACCGAACCGGTGTTCGTGGCGTTGGCGAGCGTCAGCTTGTCGGACGCCGCGCCCAGATCGATGGTCATGCTGTTGCTCAGCGCCGTCGTCAGCGTGATCGTGTCGGCAAGTGTTCCACCGGTCAGGGTCTCGACATTCGAGACCGATGCGGAGTTCGCCAGACTGGCCAGGGTCAGCGTGTCATTGTTGCCGGCGAGGTCGATGCTGGCGTTGGCAACCGCCGCGCCCAGTGTGATCGCATCGGCAGCGGAGCCGCCGTTGATCGTCTCGACATTGGCAACCGAGCCGGTGTTGGCATTGTTGGACAGGTTCAGCGTGTCGTTGCCGGCACCCAGGTTGGTGGTCATGCTGGTGCTGAGCGCGGTCGACAGCGTGAGCCTGTCGGCCCCCGTCCCGCCGGTGATGGTTTCGATGTTGGAGACCGTCACCGCATTGGTGCCGTTGGCGAGTGTAAGCCTGTCGTTGGAATTGCCGAGGTCGACGCTCGTGTTGGTGGTGGCGACACCAAGGGTGATCGTGTTCGGACCCGTGGTGCCGGTGATGGTTTCCACGTTCGAGACGGTCGCCCGGTTGTTCCCCACCGCCAGGGTCAGCGCGTCGGTGCCCGCGCCAAGGTCGATGTTGCCGTTGGAAATCGTGGTGCCCAGGGTGATCGTGTCGGCACCCGTGCTGCCAATGATCGTTTCGACATTTGCCAGAGATCCGGTGTTGGTTCCGGCCGCCAGCGTCAGCTTGTCCGACCCCGCGGCCAGATCGATGGTCATGCTGGTCGTCAGGACGCCGCTCAGCGTGACGGTGTCGGCCCCGGTGCCGCCCGTTACGGTTTCCACGTTGGACACCGACAGGGTGTTGGTCGCGTTGGCAAGCGTCAGCGTGTCACTGCCGGCCGCGGCATCCACCGAGGCGGCGATCGCCGCGGCGCCCAGCGTGACGGTGTCGGCGCCCGTGCCGCCCAGGATCGTCTCGACGTTCGAGATCGTCGCGCTGTTGGTGCCGTCGGCGAGCGTCACCTTGTCGGCGCCAGCGGCAAGGTTGACGCTGGCATTGCTGAGCAGCTGATCGAAGGTCACCAGGTCGGCGCCCGTGCCGCCGATCACCGTCTCGACATTCGTCACCGTTCCCGTGCCGCCGGTCGTGGACAGGGTCAGCTGATCCGAACCGGATCCCAGGTCGATCTGCTGGCTGGTGGTCAGGGCGCCGCCCAGCGTGATCGTGTCCGCGCCGGTGCCGCCGGTGACGGTTTCGATGTTGGTTACGGTGGCGGAGTTCGTTGCATCCGCAAGCACCAGCGTGTCGTTGCCCGAACTCAGGTCGATCTTGGCCAGCGTTGCCGCACCGCCCAAGGTGATCGTGTCGGCGCCCGAGTTGCCGGTGATGGTTTCAACGTTCACCACCGATCCCGTGTTGGTGCCGCTGGCGAGCGTCAGCGAGTCCTTGCCGGACGACAGGTCGACCGTCATGCTGGTGCTCAGCACGGCGCCCAGGGTCACTGTGTCGGCCCCGCTGGCACCCGTGACGGTCTCGACATTCGAAACCGAGAGCCGGTTGGAGGACGCGGCAAGCGTCAGCGTATCCGCGCCGGCACCGAGGTCGATGCTGGCATTGGTGATGCCGCGCCCCAGCGTGATCGTATCGACATCCGTCCCGCCGATCACCGTTTCGATGTTGCTGACGGTGCCGGTGTTGGCGACATCCGACAGCGACAGCTTGTCGTTGCCGGCGCCAAGATCGATCGTGATGCTGCTGTTCAGGTCCGAGCTCAGCGTGACCGTGTCGGCCCGGGTGCCGCCGGTGATCGTTTCGACGTTCGAGATGCTGAGCGTGTTGTTCAGGCTGGCGAGCGTCAGCTTGTCGGTGCTGTTGCCAAGGTCGATGCTGCCGTTGCTGATCGCCGTCGTCAGGGTGATCGTGTTCGGTCCGGTCGTGCCGGAGATGGTTTCGGTATTGGCCACGGTGGCGGTGTTGGTGCCGTCCGCGAGCGTCAGCGTATCGGTGCCCGACCCAAGGTTGATGCTGGCGTTGCTCACCGTCGCGCCCAGCGTGATGGTGTCCGCGCCGGTGCCGCCGACGATCGTCTCGACATTCGTGACGGTGCCGGTGTTGGTGGCGTTCGCCAAGGTCAGCTTGTCGTTGGCGGAGGCGAGATCGATCGCGATGCTGTTGCTCAGCGCCGATCCCAGCGTCAGCGTATCCACGCCGGTGCCGCCGGTGATCGTCTCGACATTCGACACCGTCGCCGTATTGGTCACGTTCGCCAGGGTGATCGTGTCATTGCCGGCGCCAAGGTCCACGCTGGCGTTGGTGACACCGACCCCGAAGGTGATCGTGTCGGCGCCGGTGCCACCGACCACCGTCTCGATATTGGCAAGCGACAGGCCGTTGGTGCCGTCGGCGAGCGTAAGCTTGTCCGATCCGGCCGCGAGATTCATGCTGCCATTGGCCACCACGCTGCCCAGCGTCACGGTATCGGCCGCGGTGCCGCCCACCAGCGTCGCGACGTTCGTCACGGTGCCGGTTCCGGCGCTGTTCGCCAGCGTCAGCTTGTTGGAGCCGGTCGAGAGATCGACCGACATCGTGTTGGCCAGCGCCGAGGCCAGGGTAATCGTGTCATTGCCGGTGCCGCCGGTGATCGTCTCGACATTCGCGATCGTGCCGGTATTGGTGGCGTTCGCCAGGGTGATCGTGTCGCTGCCGGTGCCGAAGTCGATGCTGGCATTCGTGATCACCGATGTCAGCGTCACGGTTTCGGCGCCCGTCCCGCCGATCACCGTCTCGACATTCGCAAGCGAGCCGGTGTTGGTGCCGTTCGCAAGTGTCACCTTGTCGTTGCTGTCGCTCAGATCGACGGTGACGCTGGTGGTCAGCAGCGAGCCCAGGGTGATGGTGTCGGCGCCGCCGGCCCCGGTGATCGTCTCGACATTGGTGATCGACAGCGAATTGGTGCCGCCTGCCAGCGTCAGCGCGTCGCTGCCGCCGGCACCATCGACGCTGCCGTTGGCCACCGCGGTTCCCAGGGTCACGGCGTCGTCCGCGGCGTTGCCCACCACCGTCTCGACATTGTTCACGGTGCCGGTATTGGCCGTGTTTTCCAGCCGGACCGTGTCCGCCCCGCCGGACAGATCGATGCCGAGGCTGGTCGTGAGCGCGGTGCTGAGCGTCAGCGTATCGGCGCCCGTGCCGCCGGTGATCGTTTCGGCATTCGACACGCTGATCGAATTCGTGCCGTTCGCAAGCGTCAGCTTGTCGTTGCCGCCCGCAAGGTCGGCGCTGGCGCTCGATGCCGCCGATCCCAGGGTGATGGTGTCAGCCGCGGCATCGCCGATCAGGGTCTCGACATTGGACACCGTGGCGGCGTTCGTCGCGTTCGCCAGGGTCAGCGTGTCACTGCCGGCGGCAAGGTCGACGCTCGCGCCGTTCAGGCCGTTGCCCAGGGTGATCGTGTCCGCAGCCAGACCGCCGACCACCGTTTCGACATTCGTCACCGACCCGGTATTCGCCACACCGGCCAGGGTCAGCTTGTCCGATCCTCCCGCCAGATCGACCGTCATGCTGGTCGTCAATGCCGCGCCGAAGGTGATCGTGTCGGCCCCGGTGCCGCCGGTCAGCGTCTCGACATTCGAGGCCGACAGCGTCGTGGTCGCGTTGGCCAGGGTGATCTTGTCGTTGCCCGCCGCCAGGTCGAGGCTGATGTTGGTCGCGGCCGCCGACAGCGTGATCGTGTCCGCACCCGTGCCGCCAGTCACGGTTTCGACGTTCGTAATGGACAGGCCGTTGGTGCCGTCCGCCAGCGTAAGACCGTCGTTGCCCGAACCAAGATCGATGCTGCCGGTGGCCTGCGCGTCGCCGAGGGTAAGGACATCCGCGCCGCCCGCGCCGATGATGGTTTCAATGTTGGTGACCGAGCCGGTGCCGCCCAGGCTCGCCAGCGTCAGCTTGTCGTTGCCATTGCCCAGGTCGATCGTGTTGCTGGCCGACAGGGCGCTGCCCAGCGTGATGGCGCTGGCGCCGGACCCGCCGGTGATCGTTTCCACGTTAGAGATGGTGGCGGTGTTGCCGCCGGTGGCCAGCGAGATCGAGTCGCTGCCCGCCGCCAAATCGATGCTGGCGTTGGAGACATTGGCGGCAAGCGTGATGGTGTCGGCGCCGGACCCGCCGATCAGCGTCTCGACATTGATCACCGACCCGGTGTTGCCGCCGGCCGCGAGTGTCAGCCTGTCCTTGTTGCCGCCCAGGTCGACCGTCGTGCTGTTGCTCAGCGCGCTGCCCAAGGTGACGGTACTGACGCCCGAACCGCCGGTGATCGTCTCGACATTCGCGATCGTGGCGGTGTTGGTGAAGTTGCCCAGGGTCAGGACGTCATTGCCGCCGGCGAAGTCGAGGCTCACGTTGGACAGGGCGGCCGCCATGGTCACGGTTTCCACGCCCGCGCCGCCGATCATCGTCTCGACATTGCTTGCCGTGAACGTGCTGCCCGCCGCCGCCAGCGTCAGGCTGTCGCTGCCACCGCCCAGGTCCACGCTGGTGTTGGTCACGCCGCCGCCCAGAGTCAACGTATCGGCCCCGGCACCGCCATTCAGCGTCTCGACATTGGCGATGGTCACCGTCACCGGCCCGGCGCCCAGGTTCAGCGTATCGTTGCCGGCCGCGAGATCCACGCTGCCGCTGCCGATCGTGCCGCTCAGCGTCACCGTGTCGGCGCCCGCGTCGCCGGTGATCGTCTCGATGTTGGTAATGCTCGCGCTGTTCGTGGCGTTCGCCAGCGTCACCGCGTCGTTGCCGCCCGCGCCATCCAGGCTCGCGCTGGTCAGCGCGGCACCCAGCGTGATCGTGTCGGCTGCGGAGCCGCCCACCAGGGTTTCGACATTCGAAACCGACCCGGTGTTCGCCACACCCGCCAGGGTCAGCGTATCGTTGCCACCCGACAGATCCACGGTGGCACTGTTGGTCAGCGCGCTGCCCAGCGTGAGCGTATCCGCCAAGCTGCCGCCGGTGATCGTCTCGACGTTCGACATCGTCGCCGAGTTTGTCGCATCCGCCAGCGTCAGCACGTCGTTGCCGCCGGCAAAGTCGATCGTGGCGCCCGACAATGCGGCCCCCAGCGTCACCGTCTCCACCCCGGCCCCGCCGGTGATCGTCTCGACATTGCTCGCCGTGAACGTGCTGCCCGCCGCCGCCAGCGTCAGGCTGTCGGAACCGCCACCCAGGTCCACGCTGGTGTTGGTCACGCCGGCGCTCAGCGTCACCGTATCCGCCCCGGCGCCGCCGTTCATCGTCTCGACATTCGCCGTCGTCACCGTCACCGGGCCGGCGCCCAGGTTCAGCGTGTCGCTGCCCGCCGCCAGGTCGACGCTGCCGCTGGTGACCGTGCCGCTCAGCGTGACGGTGTCGGCGCCCGCATTGCCGGTGATCGTCTCGATGTTGGTGATCGTGGCGCTGTTCGTCGCGTTGGCCAGCGTCACCGTGTCATTGCCGGCCGCGCCGTCCAGGCTCGCGCTGCTCAGGGCCGCGATGATGGTCAGCGTATCCGCGCCCGA
>JBFXDK010000008.1:17344-33697 GCA_050181195.1 Acetobacteraceae bacterium
CGTTCGCCAGTGCCAGCGTGTCATTGCCCGCGGCAAGGTCGATGCTCGCGCTGCTCAGCGCACCGGTCAGGGTGACCGCATCGCCGTTGCCGCTGCCCGTCAGGGTGTCGACGTTGCTGAACGTATAGGCGTTCGTACCAATAATGATGGGCACGGGCAAACTCCCTGCGGCCGGGGAGCCAGGAAATGGTCATTTTGCACCGGTGCCTGGCCTGATGTGCGGTCTTCGCGGAGACAGGGATATGCGAAGAAGGTAAAGGAAAGGTTTTCAGGCCGCGGTGATTTGCATTCCGCCCACGCGCGCCTCGATCACGCGCAGATCCGCCGCCCAGCGCACCGCTCCGTCCGCAGGGCGGATACCGTGGTGGTCCAGCGCCGGGGCCAGCAGCCGCGCCGGCTGCAGCGACGCGGCGGCCACCGCGTCCGCCGGTTCGGCCAGCTTCCACGTGACGATATTCCGCACGGCCTGGTCCAGGCACAGCGCGGACCCGGCCAGCATGGGACGACCCGGTTCGCGCACCGACCCGTCCTCCCTTCGCTCGATCGTCATTTCAGCAAAACGATAGCGGCCGGCCGGCGCGGCGGCCCCGGCCGTGGCGTCGGTCACCAGGATCGACCGTTGCATGGTCTTCGCCCGCAGGAACACCTTCAGGGCCGCCGGCGGGACGTGGATGCCGTCGGCGATGAAACTGGCGGACAGCCGGTCCTCGGC
The DNA here is from genome assembly GCA_050181195.1 of Acetobacteraceae bacterium. Taxonomy (GTDB): domain Bacteria; phylum Pseudomonadota; class Alphaproteobacteria; order Acetobacterales; family Acetobacteraceae; genus Rhodopila. Next base: position 18,057 of record JBFXDK010000008.1, read on the forward strand.
CAACTGCGCCATCAGCGGGTTGGCGAATTTTGGCTGCGGCTGCGGCAGGGCATTGCCAAGATGCGTGCTCAGGCACAGCCCGGCGTCACAGGCGCGCGTCACGTCCTCCACCGTTGCCGCGCTGTGCCCGATCGCCACGCGAATCCCCCGCTCGGCCGCCCATTCGATCAAGACGAGCGCGCCCTCGCTCTCGGGTGCCAGCGTGAGCAACAGAACCGGGCGCCTGATATCCCGCGTCAGCCGGACCAGCAGCGCCGGGTCGGGCGGCACCATCGCCGCGGGCGGATGACACCCGGCATAGCCCGGCGCCGGGTTCAGGAACGGTCCTTCAAGGTGGAATCCGGGCACCATCAACGGTCCCAGCCGGCTATGGGCGACGGCGTGATCCAGCGCCAGCAGGCGTTCCCGCAGGTGATCCTCGGGCGCGGTGATCAGGGTAGGCAGACAGCAGGTCACACCGGTCCGCAGCATCGCGTGCAGCGCGGCGTCCATCGCGTCCGGCGTCAGGGCGGCATCATTGAAGTCTACCCCGGCAAAGCCGTTCACCTGCAGGTCGACCAGTCCGATGCTGCGCATGGCAGGTGATGGAACCGGGCGAACCGGGTTGTCAACGGCATGATACGTTCGTCATCCTGGCCCCGGGGGATCATCCCAGGAGACGGTCGCATGCCGGCGCAGAAGCCCGAACTTCCCTCCAGCCTCTGGCTGGTCGCGCTTGCCGTGGCGGTGCTGATCTTCGTCGCGGTCCTCGGCAATACCGGCGGCGGTGCCGGCGTCATCCCCTACAGCCGGTTCCTGGACTATCTCGACGCCGGGAAGGTCAAGCAGGTCACCGTGTCCGGCGACACCATCCGCGGGTCCCTGTCCGAACCCATGCCGGACGGCCGGACCGCGTTCACGACCGTGCAGGTGCCCAATGACCTCGCCAGCGAACTGTCGAAACACAACGTCGAATACAGCGGCGTCTCGACCGGCGGGCCGCTCGCCACGCTGTTGTCATGGGTCCTGCCGCCGCTGCTGTTCGTGGGTGTCTGGATGCTCGCCTCGCGGGCGATGATGGGCGGCGGCCGCGGCGGGATCACCGGCGGCCTGTTCTCGATCGGCCGCAGCAAGGCCAGGCTGGTCACGGCGGAAACCAACGTGAAGGTGACGTTCGACGATGTCGCCGGCGTCGACGAGGCCAAGGCCGAGCTGCAGGAGATCGTTGATTTTCTGAGGCGCCCTGAGGCGTTCGGCCGCCTGGGCGCGCATATCCCGCGCGGCATCCTGCTGGTGGGTCCCCCCGGCACCGGCAAGACGCTGCTCGCCCGCGCCATGGCCGGGGAAGCGGGGGTGCCGTTCTATTCCACCAACGGGGCCGAGTTCGTGGAGATGTTCGTGGGCGTCGGCGCCGCCCGCGTGCGCGACCTGTTCGAACAGGCGCGCGGCTCCGCCCCATGCATCATCTTCATCGACGAGCTGGATGCGCTGGGCCGCGCCCGCGGCGTCTCGCCGGTCACCGGCCAGGACGAGAAGGAACAGACGCTCAATCAGTTGCTGGCCGAAATGGACGGGTTCGATCGCTCGGTTGCCATCGTCGTGCTGGCCGCCACGAACCGGCCGGAAATCCTCGATCCGGCGCTGCTGCGGGCGGGCCGGTTCGACCGCCAGGTGCTGGTGGACCGGCCCGACAAGCTGGGGCGGTCGGCGATCCTGAAGGTCCATCTGCGCCGCCTGACGCTGGCCCCGGACGTGCGGTACGAGGACATCGCCGCGCTGACGCCCGGCTTCACCGGCGCCGACCTCGCCAATCTGGCGAACGAGGCGGCGGTCCTGGCGACGCGGCGTGGCGCGGCGGCGATCGCCATGGCCGATTTCACCGCGGCGGTGGAGCGCATCGTCGCGGGGCTGGAGAAGCGCTCGCGCATCCTGATCCCGCGTGAACGCCGGATCGTCGCCTATCACGAGATGGGGCACGCGCTGGTGGCCCGCGCCATCCCCGGCAGCGACCCGGTGCAGAAAGTGTCGATCATTCCGCGCGGCATCGGTGCGCTGGGGTTCACCATGCAGCGCCCGGCCGAGGACCGGTTCCTGATGGGTCGGCAGGAACTCGAGGACAGGATGACGGTGCTGATGGGCGGGCGCGCCGCGGAAATCCTGCTGGGCGAGGACATCTCGACGGGTGCGGCCGACGATCTCGCGAAGGCCACCGACATCGCCCGCGGCATGGTGCTGCGCTTCGGCATGGACGAGAAGCTGGGGCCTGTCGCATGGGACACCGAGCAGGGGCAGTTCCTGCAGCAGCCCGGCGTGTTCTGGCAGGCCCGCCGGTTCAGCGACGAGACGGCACACGAGATCGACATGGCGGTGCGCACGCATCTGGACGGCGCGCTGGCACGGGCAGTGGGCATCCTGCGCGCAAACCGCGATGCCCTGGACCAGGGCGCCGCCGCGCTGCTGGCGCATGAGACGCTGTCGGCCGAGGAGCTGCCGTCGGTACAGCCGGCCGCCTGATCCCGTTCAGCTGCGGATGGCGGGCGGGCGGCGCAGCGCCCAGAAGGCCACGGTGCCGCCGGCATAGGACAGGATCGACAGCCAGAACGCCACGCGATAGCTGCCGGTCATGTCGAAGACGAAGCCGGCGAGCCAGGATCCGCCAGCCGCGCCGATGCCGGTGCCGATCGAAATAACCCCCAGGATCGATCCCAGGTTTGGCCCCGGGAACAGGTCGGCGGTCTTGGCCGTGATCGCCGGCCCGCGCGCCCCCCAGGTCAGGCCGAAGAAGCAGGCGTGCAGCCACAGCAGCAGATGCTGGTCCGGGCTGGTGATGAACAGCGCGCAGGCGACGCCGATCGAGGAGGTGCCGTAGGTCAGGATCGCCGACAGTTCCCGGCCGATATAGTCCGAGACGGTGCCGGTGATGATCACGCCGGGCAGCGACAGGAACGCGCCCATGCCCAGCACCCAGGCCGCGTACAGCGGGTCGAAGCCGACATCGACCGCGAAGGCCAGCTGGTGCAGGGCCACCAGGAAGCTGCCCAGGCCGGTGAAGACATAGATCAGCATCAGCAGCCAGAAATGCGGCGTGCGCATGGCCTGGCGCAGTGTCCATCCCTCGGACGCGGCCGGCTGGCGCCCACCACGCGCCAGACGCGTGGCATCGGTGCCGCGGAACAGGGCCGCCAGCGGCAGGATCAGCACCGCCATGAACAGTCCCTGCCACAGATACGCGCCACGCCAGCCCAGTTCCGAGACCATCACCGTGGACACCGGCGCCGAAAAGGCCCGGGCGAACCCGTTGGCCGACTGGACGACCGACACCGCCATGCCGCGATTGCGGACAAAATGGCGTGACAGCAGCGGCACGAACACGACCAGGCCCAGGCAGTTCGCCCCCAGGGTCATGACCACGCCATACAGCGCGACCATGTGCCAGAGCTTGGTGGCGTGGGAACTCGCGATCAGCCCGGCAGCCAGCAGCGAGCCGCCGATCAGGACCAGGCGCCGCGGCCCCAGCCGGTCCACCAGCCAGCCCACCAGGGGCGAGGTCCAGCCGCTGACCATCTGCGAGACCGCGTAGGCGATCGATACCTCGGCGCGGGACCAGCCGAAGGCGCCGATGAAGGCGACGAGGAACACCGCATAGGAATGCATCAGCCCCGCGCCGATCGAGAACGTCAGGAACGCGGCACCCAGCAGCATCCAGGTGCGGGCCGGAGAAAGTCTTGCGGGCTGATCGGACATGGGCGGGTTGTGCCCCGTGCCAGCGCCTCTGGCCAGAGTGGAAGGGTGCCGTTCCGGTCAACCCGCGCATGCGTTAGGGTGTTGAGCAACTGGACATTCACCGGAAGGAGCCGGCCATGGCACTCGGACCGAAGATCCCCGACTTCAGCGATTTCACCCGTCTGTTCGCCGAGATGAAGATCCCGGCGATGACCGACATGGATGCCTTCGTCTCGGCCAGCCGGCGGAACATGGAGGCCCTGACCGCCGCCAACCGCATCGCCCTGGAAGGCGCCCAGGCGGTCGCGCGCCGTCACATGGAGATCATGCAGCAGAGCATGACGGAAATGACCGAGGCGATGCGCAGCATGACCGTGGCCGATTCCCCGCAGGCGCGGGCCGCGAAACAGGCGGACCTGCTGAAACAGGCCTATGAGCGGGCGGTCGCCAACATGAAGGAGATCGGCGACCTGATCCAGCATTCCCACGCCGAGGCGATGACGCTCCTCAACCAGCGGTTCACCGAGGCGATGGAGGAGGTGAAGGCGCTGGCCGACAAGGCGCCGAAGGGATGATTGTCTGCTGACACGCCGATGACCGGCCGGCGACGGTGCCGGCTGGCGTCCGCCGGTCAGCGGCAGGTCACCGCCATCGGGATGACGACCCGGCCGTGCGGCCCCAGCTCCGAGCGGGCGATGCAGCGTGCGGTGCCGTGCGGCAGGTTCACGATGATATGCGCGGGGTTGCTGCGGCCATACGTGCAGCGCAGCGCCAGGTCGTCATCGGTATAGCGCGCGAGATCCCAGGCATTGAAGAACGTCCGGTCCTCCCGCCACGACGATGACGGCGCAAGGATCACGGAACCCCACGGGTCACCCTCGACGATGACCCAGGCGGCGAGCGGCGCGCCGTCGTTCACCTCCGGGCACGACAGCGACGGCTGATCGGGTTCGGGATCGGGATCGGAGACGGGCTGCGCCGCCGCCGGCGCGCCTGACAGCCAGACGAGCAGCGCGCCGCTCAGAGCACCACGGCGTAGGCGTCCCCGTCGTTGTTGGGCGTGCCCGCGCCGCCGCGGAAGCGGATCAGTCGTTTGTGGACAGGCTGTCCCAGCCATTGGTCGTACACCCAGATGCCGGAGGAGTCCTGCGACAGATAGATCGCCGCATGCGAGTTTCCATTCGTCGCGTTCTGGTACCGTCCGTCCTGGAATGTTGCAATGGCGGTGCCTACCGGCAGGTCGTTGCCCCTGACCGCCTCGCCCTGTTTCCACAGCGAACTCGCCGGCGCGCCGGACACTTGCTTCACGTAGGCCACGCAGTGGCCGTTGCCGACAACCTTTCCCAGTTCGGAGTCGGGGTCGGTGGCGATGTAGCTCATTGCACGTTCCTGCCATGCTGTTGCGCGATGGTATCATACGCAAGCGGCGGCGGCAGTGCTTGTGGCGTGGTTCACACAGCGGGCGCGTCGTCATCGGTCCTTCCGGATCAGCACCATCGGGATCCGGTCCGTCGGCCGGATATGGAACACGACCATCGTCCCCGGCGGGGCAGCGGCGAAAACCCGCGCCGTCTCGGCGAAATCCGTCCGTGACAGCCACGGATAATACCAGTCGCGCTTGATGCCGAACGGCAGCAGCACCAGCAACGCCGCCGCCGCCAGGCGCGGCAGCGGGCGGGGATCACCCAGCAGGGACAGCAACGCCCCGATCCAGATCAGCATCGGGATCAGGTAATAGCGCTGCCCCGCGACCGGGACCGTCATCATCACCCATTGCGGATCGGCGTCGGAGACCTGCGGCCGCAGCAGCGCGGCGGCGAACAGCAGACCGCCGCTCAGCGCCGCCATGCGCAGCATCGGCGGCCCGCGCCAGATCGCACGGGCCAGCAGCGCCAGACCGATCAGCGCCGCCAGCACGGGCACGATGTCATGGCTCCAGAGCCAGGACTCGCGGATCTGCTGGATATAGGGCACGCCCAGCAGCCCGCCCAGGAACACCTGCTGCGACACGATGCGGGCCAGCAGCACCACGCCCGCACCCAGCGGCGCGGTCGTCCGGGTGGTATCCATGGTCGCGAACAGGCACAGCGCCTGCACCACGCACGCCCCGCCCACCAGCAGCAGCCGCAACAGGCGCGCGCGGTCGCGGTCCGCCCACCAGGCCCACGCGGCAACCGGCAGCAGGAACAGGCAGAACGGCCCCGTCAGCCCCCCGACCCCCAGCACCCCCGCATCAAACACCCCGCTCGGCCACACGCGGCCCGGCCGGCTGACCAGCACCAGGAACGCCAGGATCGCCAGATACCATTGCGTATTCGTGACGTTGACGAACCCTTCATAGGTGTTCGGCAGCATCACGAAGACCAGCGCGAACAGCACCCGGCCAAGCCGGCTGGGCCAGGCGGCATCAAGCCGCGGCGACAGCAGGAACGCGGCCGGCAGCGCCTGCATCGCCAGCGCGATGGCGGCGAAGAGCGTCGGCAGCCAGGTCAGCGGAAACGGCAGCGCCGCCAGCGACGCCAGCCGCGGGAATGTCTGCAGGTAGCCGGAATGCGGCCGCAGCAGTGACGCCCAGCCATGGTGGTAGGCGTCCGGGAACCACACCCAGCCATCCTCGGCCCAGAGTTCGGCGCGCAGGATCACCCCGGGTTCGCGCAGCACCAGCAGCAGGCAACAGACCAGCCAGAGTGCCCCCATCAGCACGATCCGCCCCAGGGGCACGGACCGCCGGCGATCCACCGCGTCCGGCGTCAGGGCCGCTGCGCTCAACCGCCCTCCCCGCCATTCCAGCGCACCGGGCCGCGGAACGGGGGCATGTCCGGATAGCCGCTGACCGCCCAGGCGCCATCGACCAGCAGGCTCGCGCCGGAGACATAGCTGGCATCGTCGCTGGCCAGGTACAGCGACGGCGCGGCGATCTCCTCGGGCTGCGCCGGCCGGCCCAGCGGAATGCGCTGCATGAAGGCGGCGAGCGCATCCGGGTTGTCGAAATGACGCCGTGTCAGCGGCGTCTGCACCAGCCCGGGCAGGATCGCGTTCACCCGGATGCCGTGGTCCGCGAATTCCAGCGCGCCGTTCCGGGTGAGCGCCTCGACCCCGGCCTTCGCGGACACATAGGCCGATCCAGCATGCATCGGGACATGCGCGTTCAGGGAGGCGATGTTCACGATCGACCCGCCGCGCGCCTGGCGCATCATTTGCCGCGCCTGGTGCTTCATGCCCAGGAAGACGCCCTTCAGGCAGAGATCGACGGTGAAATCCCAGTCCGCCTCGGGCAGGTCCACGATGTAGCCGGGCCGGGACGCGCCGGCGACGTTGAACGCCGCATCAAGCCCGCCGAACCGCGCGGCCGCCTCGGCCACGAGCGCCTCGGCGTCCGCTTCCCGCGTCACGTCGCAGCTCATGCCCGCGAACGCCGAACCGAGTTCCGCCCCGGCGGCCCGCAGACCGTCCTGGTTGACGTCGCCACCCGCCACCCGCGCGCCCTCGGCCACCAGCCGGCGCGCGATGGCAAGGCCGATGCCGGACGCGGCGCCCGCGACGACCGCCACCTTCCCCGCGAATCTCTGTCCCGACATCGCCATCCGGCTCTCTCCCGACCGTCGTTAACCGGTTCATAACCAAAACGTGTTCGTCTGGGCGGACGCAACCGCCCCAACGCAACCGCCACGGTGCAACGTGCATGGAATTTTTCGTCGGAATCAAGGTGCGCGCTCGTGGCCTTGTCTGGGACGTGCTCTCGGTCGATCCCGCCGGCGAGCAGCAACGCCTGCGGCTGCGCTGCACCGAGGGTGACCTCGTCGGGCTGGAATGGGAGGTGCTGCACCCGCATGAACCCGTCGAGATCCAGCGCGCCGCCCTGCGCCCCGACAGCCCCGCCCCGCTTGCCGCCTGGCGCCTGCACCATATCGCGCATCTGCTGGACCAGGCACCCGGGCCGGGGTCGATGCTCGCGGCGAGCCCGGGCCGGATCACGGTGGAACCCTACCAGCTGGTGCCGCTGCTGCGCGCGCTGGAAATGCCACGGCCGCGCTTGCTGCTGGCCGATGGCGTGGGCCTGGGCAAGACCATCCAGGCCTGCCTGATCGCCACCGAACTGATCGCCCGCCGCCAGGCGCACCGCATCCTGGTCATCGCCCCCTCGGGTCCATTGCTGCGACAATGGGAGCAGGAACTGCGGCTGCGCTTCGGCCTGCGCTTCACCGTGCTCGCGGATGCCGCTGCGCTGCGGGCACAGCGGCGGATGCTGGAACGCGGCGGCAACCCGTTCGATGCCGTCGCGCTGTGCCTGACCTCGCTCGACTTCGCCAAGCAGGAACCAGTGCTGGAAGAGCTGGAGCGCAGCCAATGGGACCTCGCCGTCATCGACGAGGCGCATCATTGCGTCGCCACAGCCGCGGACGGCGCGCCACAGACGCATCGCCGGCTGCTGGCCGAGGTGGTGGCACGCTGCGCCGACGGGCTGCTGCTGCTGACGGCGACCCCGCATGACGGGATCGACGCGCACTTCGCCTCGCTGGTCGCCCTGCTCGACCCGAGCCTGACCGACGGGCACGGCGGCCTGATCGGACGGCACTACCGGCGTCATGTCGTCCGCCGGCTGAAGGCGCATATCCGCGATCCCGACAGCGGCGAGCCCCTGTTCCGGGAACGCGCCGTGGTGCCGGTCCGCATCGACGCGTCCGTCCCCGAGGCCGAACCGGCGCGGGCGTTCCACCGGGCGCTGGCCGCGTTCGTAATGCCCCGGCTGCGGCGGACGGGTGGCGGAAAGCCGGCGGCGGATGCGCTCGCCTTCATCAGCCTGCTGAAACGGTCGGTCTCCACCATCCGGGCCTGTGCCGCCACGCTGCGCGTGGTCGCCGACCGCTACGCCACCGCCGATGAGGACAGCGCGTCCGTCCGGCGGGAGCGGCTGCGCGCGCTGCGGGCGTGGCGGCAGCGCGTGGCACGCTACGGGGTGCTGGATGCGGTCGATGAGGCCGATGCCGCCCGCCTGGAAGCCGAAACCATGGCCGCGGACCTGCGCGATCATGGCGGTGACGCGACGGTGCAGGCACTGGGCGACCTGATCCGCCTGGCCGCGGCGGCGGAACCGGCCGATCCCAAGCTGGACGCGCTGGTCACGGAAATCCGCCTGATCCGCACCGAACACCCCGATGCCAATATTCTCGTCTATACGGAATATGCCGACAGCCAGGACGCCGTGCTGGAACGCCTGCGCGACGCACGCGGGATCGCGGGCACCGTGCTGGCGATCAGCGGCGCCACCGAGGAGCGGGACCGCGGTCTGGCCGCCGAACGCTTCGCGGCGGAGGACGGAATGATCCTGGTCAGCACCGACTCGCTGGCCGAGGGGCTCAACCTGCACCGGCGCTGCCGGCACCTGATCCATCTGGACCTGCCGTACAACCCGAACCGGCTGGAACAGCGCAACGGCCGCATCGACCGTTACGGCCAACGTCATGATCCGGAAATCCGCTATCTGTTCCTGGGCGGCACGTTCGAGGAACGCCTGCTGCTGCGGCTGATCACCAAGTATGAAAAGGCGCGCGCCTGCATCACCTTCATGCCGGACACGCTGGGGGTCACGGCGGACGAGGACGCCTGGACGACCGGGCTGGTCGCCGGTTTCGCCGAGGACCCGGCGACGCTGTTCCCCGATGCGCCGCCGCCGATCCGCACCCTCGATCGCGCCGGGCAGGAGACGGACAGCGATGCCTATCGCGCGCTGCGGCGCGAGATCGACCGCGCCTATGACGGGTTCGAGCCGATGGCCGTGCGGCACGGCTGGATGGCGGGCCAGGGGATCGGTGCCGAGGGAACGCATCTCGCCTCGGCCTGCAACGCCCGGGTCGCCGGCAACCGCATGCTGGGCGGAATCGCACTCGACCGGTTCGTCGCCGACGCGATCGCCCTGGAAACCGGTCAGGATCCTGGGCCGCCCGGGCGCCTGATCCTGCCGCCGGCGTGGCGCCCCGGCCTGGACGGGCTGCCGGGCTACGACCCGCACACGGGGATCCTCACGGTCAGCGTCGATCCGGACCGGATGATGGATGCGGACGGTCATGCCCTGGGCTTCCTCGGCGCGGCGCATCCCGTCGTCCGGCTTGCCGCCGGCGCCGCCCTGCGATCGGATGCGGATGCCACACGCGACCGGCGGGTTGCGATCGGGTGGGGCCGGCCGGGGGACGAGGCCGCCGTGCTGTTCACCCTGGGCATCGAGATCCGCAGCGTGCGCCGGCTGGAACTGCGGCGGATGATCGCCGTCCTGCTGCCAAGGTCCGGTTCGGCGCGCGCCATCGACAACCCCGCCGAATGGCTGGCATTGGCAACGAGCGAGTCCGGCCCGCCGCCGCCCCTGGATGCGTGGGAACGCTGGTTCGCCTCCTGGGTGCCCACGCGCGAACCGCTTGCGATGCGGGCGGCGCAGACGGTGATGCGACGCATGGAAACCGCCTTCACGTCCCGCCACGACCAGGCGGCCGAACGGCAGCGCGAGGCGCTGGACCGCTGGCTGACGGTGCGGGCGGACGACGTGTGCGGCGCATACCGGCCGCCGACATCGGACCTGTTCGGCGCGCCGCCGCCCGGCCCGCCCTGGCGCCTCCTGCCGGACCCGCTCGACCGTCTGGCCGGGTGCGCGGCCGATCCCGCCATCCCGGCCGACCGCCGCCGGGACGCCGGCGCCGTTGTCGCACTCCAGCGCGCCCGCGCGCAGGAGCTGACCGAACGCGGATCCCTGTCCGCCGCCCGGTTGCGCACGATCGGCATGCTGATGCTGGTGCCGCCCGACAGCACTGCATGACGATCGAGCCGCATGATTGCGTCCTCAACGGGTCGGCGCTGACCGAAACTTTCCTCCGCCACGAGCTCGGACACGTGCTGGCGCGCCTCGGCCTGCTGCCGGCGCCGAACCGGGCGCTCGCGGCGGCCTGGCGGACGCTGCGCCAGCACCTCGACCGGCTGGGGCGGAGCGCCGGGCCGCAGCGTGTGCGCCAGCACGTCCTCGCCCCCCTGGCTCCCGTCCTCGGCTATGCGTCGCCGGTCCGCCAGACGGCCGTGGCGACGCGGGAAGGCACCGAGGACGGCGGCTGGCTTCTGCGTGCCGGGGATGGCACCGGTCTGCGCGTGTGGCCGCTTACGATGGGATCCGGCCTCGACGCGCCGCCCAGCGCCAGACGAGCCTATCGTCACGGGCCGACCCGGTCGGCGTTCCGCGTGCTGCGCGCAACAGACGAGCACCTGGGGCTGCTGACGGATGGTGACGTGCTGCGCGTGCTGGTCCGCGCCCCCGCCGCGCCCGACAGTCACATCACCATGCCGCTCACCGGCCCGGACGGGTGGCGGCACCAGGGTGCCACGCCCGATTCCTTCCGCCTGCTGCTGGCCCTCGCCTCGCCACGGGGTATCGGCGCCCTGCCCGGCATCCTGGATGCCGCGCGGCTGCACCAGACGCGGGTCACGCGGGACCTGCGCCGGCAGGCGCGGGACGGGCTGGAGGGGTTTCTGCGTGCCGTCGTCGAACGCCAGGACAATGCCGCTTGCCTGCGCGCGCATACGGATCCGGCTCGCGCGCTGTGGGAGGACGGGCTGATCCTGGTGCACCGGCTGCTGTTCATCCTGAAGCTGGAGGGATCGGCCGAACGGGGCCAGGGTTTCAGCTTCGCCTCCACGATGCCCTGGCGGTGCTTTCTTTCGCCCAACCAGGCCCTGGCGTCGCTGGTGCGGGGGCAGCTCGACCAGGCGCGGGACACCGGACGGATGCTGGAAGACGGGCTGCGGGCCGCCTTCCGCGCCTTCCGCGACGGGCTGTCGGGCGGCGAATTGTGCATCGCGCCGCTGGGGGGTGCCCTGTTCGGAAAGCCGGCCATGCGCCTGCTCGATGGCCTGTCCTGGGGTGAGCGCGGGGTGGCACTGCTGCTCGACCGCCTGCTCTGGACGGCCCCACGGGATGGGGCGCGGGAACGCGTGCATTACGGGGCGCTCGACGTCGAGGAACTCGGCGGGGTCTATGAGGCGCTGCTGGAACTCGAGCCCGGCATTGCCGCCGAACCGATGGTGCGCCTGCGGCGCAACCGGCTGGAGATCGTGGTGCCCGCCCGCCTCCCCGCATCGTACTGCGAGCGCGTCGAGGACATTCCGGCGGGCCGCTTCTTCCTGCGCGCGGGCGGCGAGCGCAAGGCCTCCGGCTCGTTCTACACCCCGCATGGCTTCGTCCGGTTCCTGGTACGGGAAGCGCTGGACCGGCACGTCCACCGGCTGAGCCCGCGGGACGATCCGGACCCGGCGTCCCTCCTGTCGCTGCGGCTGGTGGATCCCGCCACGGGCAGCGGCCATTTCCTGGTGGAGGCGTGCCGCCAGCTGGGCGAGGCGCTGCACACCGCCTGCGTCCGGTGCGACGAACTGGCCGCGTCCGCCGAGGCGAGGGCGGCGAGCGCGCCCGATGACCAGCGGCCGGCGCTGTTGGACCGCGCCCGTGTGCTGCGGCAACGGCTGGCGGCACTGCCCGATACCGACGGATTGCTCGCGGCCTATCTCCCTTCCCGCTGTCCGGCGGGCGGCGGTGTCGCCGAATGGCGGGCCCAGGCGATCTGCCGCCGTCTGGTCGCGGTGCATTGCCTCTATGGCGTGGACCAAAACCGGATGGCGGTGGAACTGGCCAAGCTCGCGCTGTGGCTGGAATCGCACGCCGAGGGCCTGCCGCTGACCTTCCTGGATCATCGGCTGCTGCAGGCCGACTCGCTGGCCGGCCCGTTCTTCGAGGCACTGTCCACGCTGCCGGTGGGCGGTGCGCCCCTGGACCCGCTGCTGGCCCGTGGCGTCGCCGGCCGGCTGGAGGCGATGCGGACCGCCGCGCTGGCCGAGGTGCGGGCGCTGGAAGCCTCGATTGGACGGGACGTGGCGGACCTGGTGCTGAAGGAGGCGGCCAAGCGGCGGCTGGATGCGGTGCAGGCGCCGCTGATGCGCCTGGCGCGCACCTGGTCGGGTGCCGCGATGATGGCTGCACGGGAGGCCAATGACGAATACCTGGCGCTGGCACGCTGCGTCGCCGGCACCGGGGCCTGGCCGGACCAGCCGACCGCGCGCCAGCACGCGCTGGAGGAGGCCGGCGCGCTGGCGCTGCCCTGGGACCTGGCCTTCCCCGAGGTGTTCCATCGCCCGGGCGGCGGCGGGTTCGACGCGGTGCTGGGCAACCCGCCCTGGGACGTGGTGCAGCACAGCACGAAGGACTTCGTGGCCGGGTTCGACCTGGCGGTGCTGGACGCCCCCACCAAGCGCGAGCGGGCCGCGATCGAAGCGCTTGTGCTGGCCGATCCGGCGGTGGCGGCGGCGTTCACCCGCTACAAGGACGGCTTCGACCGCCGCAAGCGCATCGCCGCCCGCCTGTTCCGCCACCAGACGGCCGCGCTCGGGACCGGCCGCACCGCCGGCAACCTCGACCTGTTCCGGCTGTTCGCCGAACGCTCGCTGGACCTCGCGGCACCGTCGGGTGCGATCGGCATGCTGCTGCCGTCGGCCTTCCATGCGAACGAGGGCACCACCGGCATCCGCACCCTGTATCTGGACAACGGCCTGGACATCTGCCTGTCGTTCGAGAACCGCCGCAAGCTGTTCGACATCGACAGCCGCTTCAAGTTCGCGCTGGTCGTCCTGCGGCGGCCCGGCCCAGCCGAGGCCGTGCGCTGCGGCTTCTACCTCGACCGGATCGAGCAGATCGATGACCCCGATCGTATCATGCGCTACGACCGCGGGTTCCTCGCGGCCTCGGGCGGCGAGCATGCCACGTTCCTGGAACTGCGCGGTTCGGCCGACCTCGCCATCGCTCGTCGGCTGTTCGCCGCCCCGCACAGCTTCGGCGCCTGGTGCCGGACGCGGGGAATCCGGCTGGGGCGGGACCTGCACATGACGGACGACGCCGGCTGCTTCGTGAGCGGCGGCGAAGGCTATGTCCTGCATGAGGGGAAGACGTTCCACCAATACACCGACCGCTGGGACACGGCGCCGCGCTACTGCGTGCCGGCAGAAGGCTTGGCGGGCAAACCCCTGGTGCAGCAGGCCGCCGGACATTTCCGCCTGGCGTTCCGCGACATCGCCCGCTCGACCGACGAACGATCCGCGATCGCGGCGATCCTGCCGTCCGGCGTGGTGTGCGGGCATACCGCGACGGTGGAGCGCACGCCCTGGGCACGCGACGTGACCGACGCCCTGCTGCTGTGTGCGCTGATGAACAGCCATCCGTTCGACTGGCTGGTGCGGCAGAAGGCCGCCGCGCATCTGAGCCTCTATCTGCTCGACGGGCTGCCGGTGCCGGACGTCGATGCGTCCGCACGCGCCTTCCTGTCGGATGGAGCGCTGCGTCTGTCATGCAACCATCCCGGTTACGCCCCGCTGTGGCGGGCGTGCGGCGGGACGGCGCATCACTGGCCGGTGCTTGCGGATGCAACCGGCCGGCTCCGCCTGCGTGCGGCGATGGACGCCGTGATCGCGCGATGTTTCGGGCTTGGCCGAAGTGATTATGCTCACATCCTCGGCGCGTTCAGCCATAGTCGTCATCGGTCGATGGCGCAGCTCTGCCTGCAGGCTTTCGACGAACTCCCGGCTTGAGAGAACCGGGCCGGTCCTGCCGGTCCGGGGCCGTCGCTGCTGCCCATAATCCATCGGAAGGGGAAGGATACCATGAGCACGAGCACGACCGCGCACATGACCGGCGCATCCACCGGCGCCGTGGCGCATTACCAGACCGCGCTGCGGCAATTGCAGTGCTATATCGAGGATCCCGTTGCCAGCGTGGACGCGGCACTCGCGGAAAGTCCCGATTTTGTCATGGCGCATGTCCTGCGGGCGTATCTGCACCTGCTGGGAACCGAACCGCCGGGCATCGCGGTGGCACGCGACAATCATGCCCAGGCCGTCCGGCTGGGCGGCGCGCCGTGGGAGCGGGCGCATGTCGCCGCGGTCGGGCACCTGGCGGCCGGGCGCTGGCACCAGGCCGGGCGCGTGCTGGAGGACATCGCGATCGAGGACCCGCTTGACATCCTGGCCTTGCAGGTCGGGCACCAGCTGGACTTCTTCACCGGGCACGCCCGCATGCTGCGCGACCGGATCGCCCGGGCCATGCCGGCCTGGGACCGTGCGATGCCGGCCTACCATTCCGTCCTGGGCATGCTGTCCTTCGGCCTCGAGGAAACCGGCGCCTACCGGGAAGCCGAGGCATACGGCCGCCGCGGGGTGGAATTGCAGCCGCGCGACGGGTGGGCGCAGCATGCGGTGGCGCATGTGCTGGAAATGCAGGGCCGCCAGCGGGACGGAATCGCCTGGATGACCGCCACCCCCGACGCCTGGTCGCGGGACAGTTTCTTCGCCGTGCACAACTGGTGGCACGTCGCCCTGTACCACCTGGAACTGGGCGAACCCGACCAGGCCCTGGCGCTGTTCGACGGACCCATCCATCGCGGCACGTCGCAGGTTGTCCTGGACATGATCGATGGGGCCGCCCTGCTCTGGCGCCTCCACCTGCGGGGGATCGCGGTCGGGGATCGCTGGAATGCGGTCGCCGACGCCTGGGCACCGCTCGCCACGGCCGGCAACTACGCATTCAACGATATGCACGCCATGATGGCGTTCGTCGGTGCCGGCCGGACGCGGGAAGCCGCGGCCCTGCTGGACACCCAGCGCTCGGCCATGGAGCGCGACGATGACAACGCCGCCTTCACCCGCGAGGTCGGTCATCCCGCCACCCGCGCCATCCAGGCATTCGGTGACGGGGACTGGGCGAAGGCGGTCGACCTGCTGCGCCCCATCCGCTCGATCGCCCACCGGTTCGGGGGCAGCCACGCCCAACGGGACCTGCTGGACCTGACGCTGATCGAGGCCGCCTTCCGGGCGGAGCAGACGTCGCTCGCCCGGGCGCTGACGGCCGAACGGCTGGCGTGGAAGCC
>JBFXDK010000008.1:33797-62107 GCA_050181195.1 Acetobacteraceae bacterium
CGCGTTGTCGCGGAAGATCGCCTGGTGTTCCGCGTTCGACAGCCGGATCGGGAAGGCCGTCCGCGGATCGTCATAGTCCCAATGCGGGTAGTCGGTCGCGAACATCACCTTGTCCCAGCCGATCCAGTTCATCGTGTCGCGCAGATGATCGGGATGCTCCGGCTCCTCCATCGGCTGGGTCGTGAACCAGAGGTGCTCACGGATGTATTCCGAGGGCGGGCGCCGGCACTCCGGCACCTCGTGGCGGTTCCGCTCCCAGTACTTGTCCAGCCGCCAGCACAGGGCCGGCAACCAGGCAAAGCCACCCTCGATCATCACGAAGCGCAGGCGTGGGAACTTCTCGAACACACCCTCCAGCGCCAGGCTCGCGATCTGCGCCTGGAAGCTGTGCACGTTGATGTGGTGGTCCTGCAGATAATAGCTGGGCCAGCCGCCGCCGGTGGACGCATACCCGCCGCCCACACTGTTCACGTGCACCGCGAACGGCACCCCGGCGGCCTGGGACGCCGCGAACATCGGCCAGTAGCGCTTGCGCCCCAAGGGTTCGTTCGTCTTGGACGGGATCAGGATCTGGATGAACCGCTTGTCATCCGCGCGGCGGGCGATCTCCTCCACCGCGAGATCCGGATCCTCCTGCGTCACCACCACCGACGCCCGCAGGCGGGGGTCGCGCTTCACCCAGTTCTCGATCTGCCACTCATTGACCGCGGTGCACAGCGCGGCGTCCATGTCATTGTTGCGCGCGGCGCCGTGCAGCGGCGCCAATACGCCCACCGCGATATCGTTCGGGTCCAGCAGCTGCTGCTGCATGAACGCCAGGTCCGACCCGGGCGGCCCGCCCGCCGGCGGCCAGGAATCCCGCCGCGCGGTCGCCGGCGCCGCCTTGGGATACTGCGTTCCGGTGGTGAAGGGCATGCGCGGCTGCGCGCCATACTCCGCCAGATGCCGCTTCCAGCGCTCGGCCAGCCACGGATGCAGCTCGGTGTTGGAGCGCATCGTCGGGTGGATGTCGCAATCGACGATTCCCGAGCGGATCGACGAGGCGGCGTCGCGGTCCAGAACCTCGCTCATGACAGCGTCTCCTTCAGGCGGGGATAGGTGGCCAGCGGATTATCCACCGCCAGTTTCCGGATCAGATCAGCAGACAACCCGGGAGGCAAGGCATCGTTCCCGTCGAAATGCCAGTGCGGGAAGTCGGTGGAGAACAGCAGGATGTCGTCGCTGCCGATATGCGCCAGGATGCGCTGCACCTCCTCGGCGCCCGGCGCATCGAAGGGCTGCGTGGTGAAGCGCACATGTTGGCGCACCAGATCGGCCGGGGAGCGGGTGAACCACGGGGTCTCCCCGCGCAGCCCGCGCCAGGACTTGATCGCCCGCCACAGGAAGGCCGGCAGCCAAGTGACACCGGATTCCACCACCACCACCCGCAGCTCGGGGAAGTGGTTGAACACGCCTTCCCCCATCAGCGACAGCAACTGGCCTTCAAAGCCGGCGGTGTGGTTCACATAGTCCTGCGTGTGATGCGACGGCCAGCCGTTCGACGTCGGTGCGTGGCGATAGGCCGTCCCGGCATGGATGCCGATGGGCAGGCCGTGCTTCACCGCCGCCTCGTAGATCGGCCAGTAATAGCGCCGGCCCAGCAGCATCTCGTTCATGCAGAGCAGTTGCACCTCGACGAAACGCTTGTCGCCGGCCAGCCGCTCGATCTCCTGCGCCGCATAGGTGGGGTTCTGCGCCGGCACGACGATCGAGGCCCTGAGGCGATCGTCCTTGTCCAGCCACGCCTCCACCATCCAATCGTTCACCGCTCGGCACAGGGTCTGGGCCAGATCCTCGGAATGCACCGCCTGCCCGCCCCACAGGCAATGCACGATCGCGGCCCGCGTGCCGAATCCGTCCAGCGCATGACGCTGCAACAGCGAGAGATCGGTCGCCGGCTTGCCCGAGGCCGGGCGCCAGTCCGGCCTGCAGGTGACCGGTGCGTTGTTCGGATAAAAAGCGAGATCCATCCCGTCGGTGCCACGGGAGGTGATCATCTCCCGCCAAGCCTCTGACATATAAGGAAGCAGCGCCTTCATGGCGGGTACGCCCACATGGACGTCGCAGTCGATGGCACCTGGGGGCAGTTGGGTCATGGCGGTTATCCGGTCGATGCGTTGCTTGCCATTTGGCAGTTGCAGCGACCTTCGGGAGAGGCTTCCCGCCTGTCAATGGCATCGTTTCGCCGCACCGGGGCAATGGCGGAAGCCGGGCGCGGTCGCGCCGAGCGCCGGCGCGGGGACTTTCCGGCTGCTAAGAATGGTTTTGCTGCCGCGATCCACTGTCCTCCCGACATCATCCACGATCGTCCCCGGACTGGTTCCGGGGACCAATCCAAGCACCGGCGCCGCGACTGATCTCCTGGACGACATCCGGGGACAGTGGACGGGGCAATGAGCCTGGATGATGGCCCGCGACGACAATGGACGGGCGCGTCGATGAACTCCGTCCTCCAAGCCACCGCAAAATCCACAACGTCCTCCACGACCGCGGCGGGCCATTGCACAATAATTTTCGGACACACGCGTGTGTTTTTCATGCATCCGGTCCGGAAGGGTGAGCGCAGGACATTTGGGCCAACCCCTATGCCGGGGCGCGGTGCCGCGCCAAGCAATTTCGAAATTCGAGCGCATTTCCCGCGAATTTCAATCCAAATCCGAGGTTGTTGGGGCGGAATGCCTGATATTTCGGCATTTCTTGACCGAGTGGGGCAAAACGGCATTTGCAACAAATTTTCGGTGGACGCTGCACGCCAAAATCTAAGACAGAAATCTCGAATAACGCTATAATTGTCTGATCTTACGGCATTTATTACGTCAGACCGATTTGTCCGCCCGACCCTGCGGCACACTGGAGGTCGTTGCAAATCCATGCGCAACTGGCAGGGGTTCGTTGCGATTTCATGCGAAATCAAGGGGGTTTTGTTTCGCTCTCATGCGAGATCACAGATTGTGCATATGCCCACATTGTAATCGTTCCGGATGCCTGAAAAAGCGGTCTTCCATCGCTCCACCGCCCGAAACGCAGGCAGTTCCGGCGCAGTCACAGGATGCGCGCGACCGACACCCTGATCTCGAGGATGGTTCACGACCCTGCTGGCAGCCCACACTCCTGGAACAGGCCGGACGACCACACCCGAGACAGCAACACACGGTCCGGCCCATGCGCAGCCTCGCTGGACAGGTTGGTGCCGTTGAGATCCGGCATGGCATTTCACACAGAGGAAGAAGGGAAAGCGTCGGAGAGACACGAAGGTTGTTCGATCAGCATCCCGGCGCCAGCGGGCATCGCCCGAACTTCTATTGCGATGGCGCTTCGCGTGGTCCTGGACTGGGGCGTCCCGGGATCGCGTGCACGGCTTCCGGCGGCCGTCCAGCACGCTCTCGTGGCCTTCACCTCGCCGCCCGTGAGGACCGTCGCTTGCGTCGAACGCGGCATGGCCCCTCCGTGGGGCGCCATGGCTGTGAGGCGCCGATACGCAGGTGCCTTCGGACCCGCTGTCGGCAGCGCCTCGTCACCTGCCCTGCCCGCGCCATCCCGATCCGCGGAGACATCGCCGGGTCAACGCGTCAGCGCGGTCTGCCCGGTAATGGCGTGGCGCAGATGCCCGGAGATGAAGTCGATCGCGATCACCGCTGCCAGGATCAGAAGGATGATGAACGCGACCGCCTGGAATTCCAAAGTCCGGATCTGCTCCGCCAGGTGCAGGCCAATGCCGCCGGCCCCGACGATGCCGATGATGGTGGAGGATCGTGTGTTCGACTCGAAGAAATACAGCGCCTGACTGGCGATCACCGGCAGCACCTGCGGCAGGATGCCAAAGCGGACCGCCATCATCTTCGTGCCGCCGCTGGCCAGGATACCCTCCACCGGCTTGCGGTCGGCGGTCTCGATCGCCTCGCCGAACAGCTTCGACAGGTTGCCGATATCGCTGGTCATCACCGCGAGCATCCCGGCGAACGGACCGAGGCCAACCACATTAACCCAGATCAGCGCCCAGATCAGCTGATCGATGCCACGAACCGTGTCCGACGACCGGCGCGCGAGGAACTGGACCACGCGGTTGATCGTGGTGTTTCGCGCCGCCAGCAGCGCCAGCGGAAAGCCGAACACGGCGCCCATCAGCGTGCCGAGGAAGGCAATGGCGACGGTTTCGGCAAGCGCGTGCAGATACAGCACGCCCTGGTCCCAGCTTGCCGGCACAGGCGGGACCATCAGGGCAACAATCCGGCCGAGCTCGCCAACACCCGACAGGATGCGGGCCAGCGAGAAGTCCAGCCGTACCAGCGACAATACGACCAGGCCGATCAACAATGCGAGCACGCCAAGCGTGATCAGCCGCGAGACAGGACCGGACTTGAACACCGATGCGTGGCGGTCGCGCAGCCCGTCGAGATCGGCGACCGCGGTGTCGCGCAGGCGGCCGCTCATGGCCGTTCCTCCAGGCCCAGCAGCGTGTGCCGCAACTTCTGTGATCCGGCGTCGATCAGAAACACCGTCACCAGGATCAGCAGCAGAATGGCCGAAACGTCGGTGTAGTAGAACTTGCGGATCGCCTCGATCAGGTCCTGTCCGATGCCACCCGCGCCCACGAAGCCCATGACCGAGGCGCCGCGGACGTTGATCTCGAAACGCAGCAGCGCGTAGCTCGTGAAGTTCGACAGCACCTGCGGCAGGACGGCGAAGCGGATCGCTTCGCTCCAGGTGCCACCCGCGGCGATCGCGCCTTCCACCGGCTTCATGTCGATATTCTCGACCACCTCGGTGAACAGCTTGCCATTGGCGCCCAGGGTATGGATCGCGATGGCCAGCACGCCGGGCACGGCACCCAGGCCGAAGGCGACGACGAAGATCAGGGCGAAGACGATCTCCGGGACGGTGCGGCAGAGTTCCAGAAGCCGCTTGACGATACCGCGCAGCAGCGGGTTCGGGCCGAGATTGCGTGCCGAGAGGAAGCAGGCGAAGAACGCGCCGAGCGATCCGGCCAGTGTCGCGAGATAGGCAATCAGGATCGTGTCGAAAAGCAGCGACAGCCAGTGGGTCAGGCCCCAGAACCATTCCCCGACATCCGTCCAGACCGGATCCCCCGCCTGCGGACCGCTGTCGAAATAGACCAGGCGGATGAAGTAGTTGAAGAAGTCGCCGAAATGGCTCCAGAGCGTATGCGGCCGCACCTCGGCGACATGGCCGCTGATCAGCACCGCCAGCGCCAAGACCAGCACGCCCAACAGCGTCTGCCGCCGCTTTGCACGCTTGGCCTCGGCATAGGCCGAACGCAACGGCGCAAGCTGGATGTCGGGCAGGCGCGTAAGGGCGAGGCTCATGCCGATGGTCCTGGGTGGGGAGACAGGGGCGCCCTGGGTCTCATCTGCCAGGCACGGCGGTCCGGTCCGGCGGAACCGGTCTCATGCCGGCGCACCTTGAACCGCGCCTGGCGGCGGACCCCTGCCAATCATGGCCTCGCTGACCCGAACCGCACAGGCCGTGCATCGCTTGCCGGCGCGGGCCATCACGAGAAGGCCGCAGCAGGACGCCACCGTCGGCGCCCCTGATCTCAGCTCCGCTTCTTGCGCAGCTGGTCGACGAACGCCTGCAGTTCCACGACCGACTCGTAGTCCTTGTGGGTCACCGGCTGGAAGCCCAGGTCCTTGCCATCCGACAGTTTTTCGAACGCGGCCTTGTCGGCCTTGGGCGAGTCGACGAACGCCTTCAGGATCGCGGCCTTCGCATCGGCGGGCAGGCTGGCGAGCCAGGCGTAGGGCGAGCCGGCGATCAGCGGCGATTTGAAGATCATCCGCACGTCCTCGAACTTCACCATGCCCTTGTTGACCATGCGGGAGAGGTTCGAGTCCTTCTCGGAGTTCCACCAGTTGAACGCCACGTCGACCGTGCCGCCCTTCACCGCCAGAACCGCGTTCTCGTGGCTGCCGGTATAGACCACCTTGGCGAAGAAGGCCGCGGGATCAATGCCCATCTTGTTCATGGAAAACCGCGGCACGTTGTTGCCCGAGGTGGAGTTCGGGTCCACGAGGCCGAGATTGCGGCCCTTCAGGTCCTCGATCTTCTGCGCCTTGTCGTCGGCACGCACATAGGCGACCGAGTAGTAGCCGATCGAGCCGTCGGAGTTGATCGTCGTGACGAACGGCTCGACGCCGCCCTTGGTCACCGTCCAGGCGCGGACATAGGAGGACGGGCCATAGTAGCCGAGGTGAATATTGCCGGCGCGCTGGCCCTCGATCACCGCGGCGTAGTCGGTGGCGACGCGCAGGGTCACCTTCGTGCCCAGGGTGCGGGACAGATAGTCGATGAAGGGCGCGAAGCGTTCGGTCACGCCCGAGGCGTTCTCGGCCGGCACGACGGCCATCACGAGTTCCGGGTATTTGGCGCGCCAGTCGCCCTGGGCGCGCGCGGCGACGGGAAGTATCGCCGCCCCGGCCAGGGCGAGCGTCATGGTCCGGCGTTTCAGCATGTCCGTTGCTCCTTGGGATCGCGAAGCGGAAGTCAGGCGGCTTGTGCCACGGCACCGCGCGGTTCGGGCGCGCCGTGCAGGTCGATCACGTCGCCGGCCTCCAGGCCGTACAGGTCGCGCGCGACGTCATCGGTCAGCGCCGCGGGCGCGCCATCGAACACCACCCGTCCGGCCGCCATGCCGACAAGCCGGTCGCAATAGGTGCGGGCCAGGTCGAGCGAATGGAGATTGCAGAGCACGGTGATGCCGAAATGGCGGTTCAGGCGCTGCAGCGCGTCCATCACCACCTTGGTGTTCCGCGGATCGAGCGAGGCGATCGGCTCATCTGCCAGCAGCACACTGGGTTCCTGCACCAGCGCCCGTGCGATCGCGACGCGCTGCTGCTGCCCGCCCGAGAGGCGGTCCGCCCGCTGTCCGGCAAGGCTGCCGATGTCGAACTGTTCCAGGGCGGACAGGGCGACCGCCTTGTCCTCCTCGCTCCAGAGCCGAAGCAGGGAGCGATGCCAGGGCACGTAATTCAGCCGGCCCATCAACACATTGGTCAGCACGTCCAGCCGGCCGACCAGATTGAACTGCTGGAAGATCATCGCGCACCGGGCGCGCCAGTCGCACAGCGCCGCCCCGCGCAGTCCGGTGACGTCGACGCCATCGTAGAAGATCCGGCCGCTGCTGGGGTCCTGCAGCCGGTTGATCATGCGCAGCAGGGTCGACTTTCCCGCACCGGACCGGCCGATCACGCCGACGAAGGCCCCGGACCCGATCGTCAGCGACACATCCTCGACAGCCATCTTGTTGCCGAAACGCCGGCTGAGGCCATCGATTTTCAACATGCGCGCCTGTCCCCTTGCGGCTGCCCTGTTGGGCGTCGGGGTCAGGAATATTGCCCGCCGGCCTGGCGGTGTGTGACAAGTGTGTAAAATCAGCCCGCTTTTGCGGCGGACTCATCCCGTCTCGGCAGATTCTGCAGTGCCAGGATCCGCAGCGCGGACGCGAGCGGCTTGCCTGCTTCCCGCGACGCATCGGTGGCCGCAACCAGGGCCGACAGTGTCTGCCCGCGTGCGGCGGCGATCTCCATCAGCGCCGCCCAGAACTCCTGCTCCAGGGCCACGCTCGTGCGGTGCCCGGCCAGCGAGAAACTGCGTTTGACGAGGCCGCTCAGCCGCCACCTCCCGCCAGCGTGGCCCCGGGGTGGGTCATGGATGCCGGCACGACCCAGCGGTCGAAGTCCTCGGGGGCGACAAACCCCAGATCCTCGGCTGCCTGTTTCAAGGTGATGTTCTCCGACAGTGCCTTTTTTCCGATCGCAACGGCCTTGTCATAACCGATCCATGGATTGAGAGCGGTCACGAGCATGAGCGATTTCGCAAGATTGTCCGCGATCCGTTCATGATTCGGCTCCAGCTTGGCAACCATGTTGTGCGCGAAGCTGCGCGCCGCATCCGTGAGCAAACGGCAGGATTGCAGCACGTTATGGATGATCACCGGCTTGAACACGTTGAGTTCCAGGAAGCTCTGCGCCGCGCCGATGGTGACGGCAACGTGATTACCCATCACCTGCGCGGCAACCATCGTCAGCGCCTCGCACTGGGTCGGATTGGTCTTGCCGGGCATGATGGAACTGGACAGCCCGTCGGCCGGCACGATCAGTTCGGCAATGCCGGCACGCGGCCCCGAGCCCAGCAGGCGAATGTCGTTGCCGAGCTTGTTGAGGGACACGGCGAGGACGTTGAGTACGCCGGACAGCTCCACGAAGGCGTCGTGCGCGCCCATGCCCTCGAACTTGTTGGGATTGGGCACGAACGGCAGGCCGGTGAGCTGCGCGAGGTGCCGGCAGAACGCGGACGGAAAATCCGGATGGCTGTTCAGGCCGGTGCCGACCGCGGTGCCGCCCTGCGGCACGGACAGGATGCGCGGGCGGGCATCGCGCAGGCGCTCGATGCCGAGTTCGACCTGGCGTGCCCAGGCGGCGAATTCCTGGCCCAGCGTGACCGGCACCGCGTCCATCATGTGCGTGCGGCCGACCTTGACGACGCTGTCCCATTCCCGCGCGCGCCGGCTCAGAGCGTCTCGGAGTTCATCGAGCGCCGGCACCAGGCGCTCCACCGCCTCGGCGGCGGCGATATGCATCACCGTCGGGAAACTGTCGTTAGAGGACTGGCCGCGGTTGACATGATCGTTCGGATGCACCGGGCTGCGCTGGCCCCTGCCCTTACCCAGAATCTCATTCGCTCGGCTGGCAATCACCTCGTTGGCGTTCATGTTGGTCTGGGTGCCGGAGCCGGTCTGCCAGACCGGCAGGGGAAATTCGGCATCCCGCTCGCCGCCGGCGATCTCGCTGGCCGCGGCGATGATGGGATCGGCGAGTTCGGGCGCCAGTTCGCCAAGATCGCGGTTCGCCTGCGCGGCCGCACGCTTCTGCAGTCCCACGCCGCGGATCAGCCCCGGCGGAAACCGTTCCTCGCCGATCTGGAACAGCCGCCTCGCGCGCTCGGTTTGCGGGCCCCAGTAGCGATCGGCGTCAATGTCGATGCTGCCCAGGCTGTCGGTCTCGGTGCGTGTTCCCGCCATGCCGGATCTCCCTCGACGATATGACGGATATGGGGATTATCCCGCCGGTCACGAGGGGGCGGCTGGGGCGTCCAGCCGATCAAGCGCCCATGAGGCGGCCTCGGCGACCACCGGATCGGGGTCGCAGGTCAGCCGTTCGGCGTGCGGGCGCAGCGCCGGATCGCCGGAGTTGCCAATGGCGATCAAGACATTGCGCACGAACCGGTCGCGGCCGATCCGCTTGATGGGGGATCCCGCGAACAGCGCGCGGAACTCCGCGTCGTCCAGGCCGGCCAGATGCGCCAGCGCGGGCGCGGTCAGATCCTGCCGTGCCCGCAGCTTCGCGTGCGGCGTCGCGCGGGCGAAGCGGTTCCACGGGCAGACCGCCAGGCAATCGTCACAGCCATAGATACGATTGCCCATCAGCGGGCGCAGCGCCTCCGGGATGGATCCGGCGTGCTCGATCGTCAGATAGGAGATGCAGCGCGTCGCATCCAGCCGGTAGGGCGCTGGGAATGCCGCGGTCGGGCAGGCCGACAGGCAGCGGGTGCATGTCCCGCACCGGTCCGCATGCGGCTCATCCGGGGTGAGCGCCAGCGTCGTGTAGATCTCGCCCAGGAACAGCCAGGACCCGTGCGCGCGGGACACCAGGTTGGTGTGCTTGCCCTGCCAGCCGATGCCCGCCCGCGCGGCCAGCGGCTTCTCCATCACCGGGGCGGTGTCGACGAACACCTTCACCTGCGGCCCGAAACGGGAGACGACGAACTGCGCCAGGTGCTTCAGCATCCCCTTCAGCACGTCGTGATAGTCGCGGTGGCGGGCGTAGACGGAAATCGTGCCGCGATCCGGCCGGCCGAGCGTCTCCAGCGGATCGGTGTCCGGCGCGTAGGACAGGCCGAGGGCGATCACACTGCGCGCTTCCGGCCACAGATCCCGCGGCTGCGACCGCTGACTGGCGCGGTCGGCGAGCCAGCCCATATCGCCGTGCTGGCCAGCCGCCAGGAATGCCTGCAACCGGGTGCGTGCCTCGGGTCCCAGCGTCGCCTCGCAGAACCCGATCGCGTCGAAACCCAGCGCCAGGGCGCGGTCGCGGATCAGGACGCGCGGATCACCCCCGGCCACGATACGGCGCGACCTCCTGCGGCGGGATCCAGGCGCCGTCGGGCGGCGCGCCGGTCTGCCAGAACACGTCGATCGGCATGCCGCCGCGCGGATACCAGTAACCGCCGATCCGCAGCCACACGGGATCGAGCAGGGCGATGATCCTGTCGGCGATCATCATCGTGCAGGCCTCGTGAAAGGCGCCGTGGTTGCGGAAGGCATGAAGGAACAGCTTCAGCGACTTGCTCTCGATGATCCAGTCGCGCGGGATGTAGTCGATGACCAGATGCGCGAAGTCCGGCTGGCCGGTCAGCGGGCAGAGCGAGGTGAATTCCGGGCAGGTAAAGCGGATGACGTAGTGCTTCCCGGTGGCGGGATTGGCCACCCGCTCCAGCCGCGCCTCGTCGGGCGAGACGGGTTGCGCGACCGGACGGCCAAGCTGCGTCAATCCGGCATAGGGGTTGTCCGTCATGCCGCTCCCTCCGGCCGCCCCGACGCCCAACCGGCACGGACCGATGCGGCATGCTCCGCGAAATGCCCGCTGTGGATCGCCGAACGCAGGCCGGCCATCAGCGTCTGGTAATAGGTCAGGTTGTGCCAGGTCAGCAGCATGGGCGCGAGAATCTCATCCGCCTTGAACAGGTGATGCAGATACGCACGCGCGTGGCGGGTGCAAGCGGGGCACGGGCATTGCGGGTCCAGAGGCGCCGCGTCCTCGGCGAAGCGGGCGTTGCGCAGGTTGAAGACCCCCTGGGACGTATAGGCGCGCGCGGTGCGCCCGGCGCGGGTGGGAATGACGCAGTCGAACATGTCGATGCCGCGCTGCACGGCGCCGATGATGTCGTCCGGCGTCCCTGCCCCCATCAGATAGCGCGGCCGGCCGGCGGGAAGGCGCGGCAGAGTGGCATCCAGGACGTCGAACATCGTCGCCTGTCCCTCGCCCACCGCCAGACCGCCCACCGCGTAGCCGTCGAACCCGATGCCCGTCAGCGCCGCGGCGGACTCCGCGCGCAGGTCCGGATAGACGCTGCCCTGCACGATGCCGAACAGCGCGTAGCCGTCCCGCGCGACGAAGGCATCGCGTGACAGCCGGGCCCAGCGCATGGAGAGTTCCATCGACCGCCGCGCCTCCTCTGGCGTGGCGGGGAACGGCGTGCATTCGTCCAGCACCATGGTGATCGTGGCATCCAGCAGGTGCTGGATCTCGATCGAGCGCGCCGGGGTCAGCCGGTGCCGCGATCCGTCGATGTGCGACTGGAAGGTGACGCCGTCCGCGTCCATCTTCCGCAACTGCGCCAGCGACATGACCTGATAGCCGCCGGAATCCGTCAGGATCGGCCCGGGCCAGTCCATGAACCGGTGCAGGCCGCCCAGGCGGGCGACGCGTTCGGCGCCCGGGCGCAGCATCAGGTGATAGGTGTTGCCCAGCACGATCTGCGCGCCGGTCGCGCGCACCGCATCGGCCGTCATGGCCTTCACCGTGCCGGCGGTTCCGACCGGCATGAACACCGGCGTTTCGATCGTGCCATGCGCGGTGTGCAGCCGTCCGGCGCGGGCGGCGCCGTGGGTCGCCAGCACATCGAGGCGGAAGCCAGGGTCAGTCATGACGCTCCAGCAGGCAGGCATCGCCATAGGAGTAGAAACGATACCCGGCGGCGATCGCGTGGGCATAGGCCGACCGCATCCGCCCGGTGCCCATGAGGGCCGAGACCAGCATGAACAGCGTCGACCGCGGCAGGTGGAAGTTGGTCATGAGGACATCGACGGACTTGAACCGGTATCCCGGCAGGATGAACAGGGTTGTGTCACCCGCGAACGGTTCCACGCCGCCGTCGGAGCGGGCGGCGCTTTCCAGCAGGCGCAGGCTGGTCGTGCCGACCGCCACCACGCGCCCGCCCGCTTGCCTGGCCGCGTTGATCACTGCCGCGGCCTCGGGCGTGATCTCGCCCCGTTCGGCGTGCATGCGATGCGTGGCGATGTCGTCCCGCACCGGCAGGAAAGTGCCGGCACCGACATGCAGCGTGATGGTGATCCGCCGGATGCCGCGCTGGTCCAGCGCGGACAGCAGCCGCGGGGTGAAATGCAGCCCGGCGGTGGGCGCCGCCACCGCCCCTTCGGTCCGGGCGAAGACGGTCTGGTAGTCCTGGGCATCCGAGGCCAGCGGCCCGGCGGGACGGTTGATATAGGGCGGCAGCGCGAGGGCGCCGGCCGACCGCAGCGCCTGCGCGAACGCGGCGTCGTGCCGATTGAAGCGCAGGATCACGCCGCCATCGGGGTCCCGCCGGACCACCTCGGCCGTCAGGTCGGCGGATCCCTCGAATCCCAGCGTATCGCCCGCCCGCAGCCGGCGCGCATTGCGGGCCAGCGCGTGCCAGGTGCCGTCCGGCGTCGGCTGGTCCAGCGTGATGCCGATGCGGGCCGCACCGCGGCGCGCGGTCAGTTGCGCCGGAATCACCCGGGTGTCGTTGGCGACCAGGATATCGTTCGGCCGCAACAGGGTTGGCAGGTCCAGCACCGTCCGATCCGCATGCCCCGTCGGGGTGACATGCAGCAGGCGGGCGGAATCGCGCGGGCGCGCCGGATGCTGGGCGATGCGATCGGCGGGCAGCGCGAAGTCGAAATCGGCGAGGCTTTCGCTGCTCACGCCGGTGTCGGCACCGCTCGCCGCAGCAGGCGGACCAGCGGCACCGCCACCGCCACGGCCCACAGCTTGCCCACGATCTGCCCGGGCAGATAGGTCAGGCTGCCGAACGCCAGCGTCAGGAACACCACGGAATCGACGACGAGGCCGACGACCGAGGAGGCCACCACCGCCAGCATCAGGCGCCGCCGCTGCAGCGGCGTGTAGACGGCGAAATCGGCCAGTTCGCTCAACGCGAAGGCCAGCCCCGAGGCCACGACGAGGCTCGTCGGTGCGACCAGGGCCGAGAGCACGGTGCCGCAGAGGATGGCGATCAGGCCGGCGGACAAGCCCAGGCAGCGCTGCACCACGTCGCGCAGCACGAGCGCGGCCCCGACCGTCAGCACGCCCGAGGGCGCGAGCAGGCCGGGGGCGACCGGCACCAGGCACGGGCCGTTCGGCACGCAGACCGTGCCGACATTCCCGATCATCCAGTTGGCAAGCGGGATCGACAGCAGGAAGCAGCCGAAGGCCGTGAAGCCGATATGCCGGCGGCGCATGATCACGCCTGGTACGACGCGATTTCGATCAGGTTGCCGTCCGGGTCGCGGCAGTACACGGACTGGATCGGCCCCAGCGCGCCGGCGCGTTCCACCGGTCCCTGCAGGATCTGCACGCCGCAATCATGCAGGTGCGCGACCACCTCGTCGGGCGGCACGGCGGTGATGAAGCAGAGATCGCCCGACCCGGGCTGGTCGTTCACGCCCGTCGGCCACGTGCCCTGGTCCTGGTCGGCCGGGCGCACGTTGATCTTCTGGCCGCCGAACTTCAGGGCGGTGCGGCCGTTCGGGCCGAAATTCTCCCGCTCCATGCCCAGGACGCGCTGGTACCAGGCGGCGGTGATCTCGACGTCCTTCACGTTCAGGACGATGTGGTCGATGCGGTCGATGGTAAAGCGCATCGGGGACCTGCTCATTCAGTGGTTTCAACGCGGGAGGTAGCCGATTTCGCGGCGGGCGCAAACCTCACCGCGTTGCGGTACGTCCGTCATCCGCGCACACTGGCGTCCAGTCCGGGGGAACGCGCATGACCAACCTGATCGAATTCCGCATCACCGACCGCCGCCCGTTCGCGAACGGACACGCATTCGGCTCGTCTGGCCCCTATGAGCGGCTTTCCGGCCGCGCGCTGTTCGCCGTCGATCCCCTGGCCGATGCGCAGCGCGACGTCGTGGACCTGGACAAGGCGCCGCGCGACGATCGCGGGCTGGTTCGGTTCGAGGCGGACTGCATGATCCTGAAGCCGCTCGACATGGCCCGCGGCAACCGGCGGCTGTTCTACGACTACGGCAATCGCGGCCATAAGCGCGCGCTGCAGTTCTTCAACGACGCGCCGCACAGCAACGACCCGATCACGCTGGAGCATGCCGGCAACGGGTTCTTCATGCGCTACGGCTATTCCGTCGTCTGGGTCGCCTGGGAAGGCGACATGCTGCGCGGCGACGGGCGCCTCGTGCTGGACGTGCCGGTGGCGACGGACAACGGCACGCCGATCACCGGGCGGGTCCGCGTGGAGTATATCCCGGACGGTCCCGGCGCGACCACGTATCCACTCAGCGGGCGCTGGGCGGCCCATTCCTATCCGACCGCCTCGCTCGACACGCGCGACGCGGTGTTCACCCGCCGCCGCTACCCCTACGACACGCCCGAGGTGATCCCGCCCGACCAGTGGTGCTTCGCGGTGGAGCAGGTGGGGCTCGGCGCCGAGACGAAGGTGCCGGAGCGGGCCCTGGTGCCCTCGGACTGGCACATCCACTACCCCGCCGGCTTCCAGCCCGGCTGGATCTACGAACTGGTCTACACCGCCAGGGACCCGAAGGTGATGGGCCTCGGCCATGTGGCGGTGCGGGATTCCGTCAGCTTCCTGAAATACGACACGTCCGACGCGAACCCGCTGCGCGGGATCGTGCATGCCTATGCCTGGGGACGCTCGCAGACCGGACGCTGCCTGAGGGACTTCGTCTATCGCGGCTACAACGCCGACGCGCAGGGACGGCGCGTGTTCGACGGCGTGATGCCGCATGTCGCGGGTGCCGGCCGCAAGTGGCTGAACCACCGCTTCGCCAGCCCGATCGTGTCGGGCGGCCAGCAATACGAGGACCATTTCAACATCGCCGACTCCTTTCCATTCTCCTACGCCTGGTCGGCCGACCACCTGACGGGCCGGGAGGATGCGATCCTGAAGCGGCCGGACACCGACCCGCTGGTGTTCCACACCCAGAGTGCGACGGAATACTGGGTGCGCCGAGGATCGCTGGCGCACACCGACACGCAGGGCAACGACCTGCCGCAGCCGGAGTCGGTGCGGATCTATTGCTGGTCCAGTTCCCAGCACGGCGCCGACCCGCTGCTGAAGGCGCCGGTTTCGGGTATCGGCAAGCATTTCTCCAACAATGTCGCCACGTCGGCGTTCTTCCGCGCGATGATGGTGGCAATGGATGCGTGGGCGACCGACCAGAAGCCGCCGCCGAACAGCCGCATCCCGACACGGGCGGATGGCACGCTGGTGGACTACGAAACCTGGAAGCGGCAATACCCGGTCATTCCGGGGACGGCGACGCTCACGGAACCCAATGTGCTGACGCTGTTGGATTTCGGACCAGAGGCCGACAGGGGAATCCTGCAGGAACCGCCGAACATCGTGCATGGAAGAAACGACCCGGACGGGGCACCCGGGTTGCGCTACACCGTGCTGGTGCCATCGGTCGATGCCGACGGCAACGACATTCCCGGCGTGCGCGCGCCGATGGTGCAGGCGCCGCTTGGCACCTATACCGGCTGGAACCCGCGCGCGCGGGGCTGGGGCCACGGCCTGCAATGGCGGTTCGAGGGCAGCTACATTCCGTTCGCCGAAACCCCGGCGGAACGGGTCGCCACCGGCGATCCCCGCCCGTCGATCCTGGAACGCTATCCCGACAAGCGGGCCTACCAGGCGGCAATCGTGGCGGCGGCGAAGGAGCTG
Organism: Acetobacteraceae bacterium; assembly: GCA_050181195.1. Lineage (GTDB taxonomy): Bacteria > Pseudomonadota > Alphaproteobacteria > Acetobacterales > Acetobacteraceae > Rhodopila. The sequence continues at coordinate 49,595 of JBFXDK010000008.1, forward strand.
GTGGCGCAGCGCCTGATGCTGGAGGAGGACGTGGAGCGTTGTGCCGAGGCCGCCGCCGACTGGAGCCGGCCGCGGCACTCGGTCCTGTCGCTGTGACCGGCACCGCCCGTCTGGACACCAGACGGCTGTTCGGACCGGGCCGGCCCCGGCGGCCGGCCATCATGGCGCGCCGCCATGTCGTGGTGTCCGGCCACTATTACGCGTCCCAGGCCGGCATGCAGGTGCTGGAAGCCGGCGGCAACGCGGTGGACGCCGGCGTGGCGACCGGTCTCGCCATCGACGTGCTGGAAAGCCAGTTCGTCGGGTTCGGCGGCGTCGCGCCGATCATGGTGCGCATCGGCGGGCAGGTGCAGGTGATCTGCGGCGTCGGCCCGTGGCCTGCGGCGGCGGATATCGAGGTGTTTCACCGCGACCATGGCGGACGCATCCCCGACGGGCTGCTGCACACCGTCGTTCCGGCGGCGCCGGCGAACTGGATCGAGGCGCTGCGCCGCTGGGGCACGATGTCCTTCGCGGAGGTCGCGGCACCCGCCATCCGCTTCGCCCGCGACGGCTTCCCAACCTACCCGTTCTTCCACGAGATCATCGCGTCCAAGCAGCAGGAGATCCGGCGCTATCCAACGACGGCCGCGATCTTCCTGCCGGGCGGGGCGCCGCCCGTGGTGGGGTCCGTCTTCGTGCAGGCGGATCTGGGCCGCACGCTGCAATACATGGCGGATGCCGAGCGGGCCGCGGGCGGAGATGGGCGGGAGGCCGGGCTGAAGACGGCGCACGACGCGTTCTATCGCGGCGACATCGCGCAGGCGATCGTGCGCTTCCAGCGGGAGAATGGCGGCTGGCTGGCCGAGGGCGACCTGGCCGGGTTCCGGGCGCGGGTAGAAGCGCCGGTGTCGATCCGGTTCCGCGACCTGGATGTCTATGGGTGCGGCGCGTGGTCCCAGGGTCCGATGGTGATGGAAGCCATGAAGATCCTGGAGGGCGTCGACCTTGGTGGCATGGGGCACAACAGCGCGGCCTACATCCACGCGGTGACCGAGGCGCTGAAGCTCGCCGCGGCGGACCGGGAGGCGTATTTCGGCGACCCGGCCTTCGAGGACGTGCCGCTGCGGACGCTGCTGTCCGGGGATTACGCCGCGGAGCGGCGGCGGCTGATCGACCCGGATCAGGCCTGGGCGGGGTTGCCGCCGGCCGGAGCCGCCGGGGGCGCATCGCCGCCGGCCTGGCGTCCCGATCCCTCGGCCGGATCCGGCGCCGAGATCGTGGGCGAGAAGCCCGCGACGTCGTTCTTCTGCGTGGTGGACAAGGCCGGCGACGTGTTCGCCGCGACGCCGAGTGACGGGACGATCGGCGGGCCGGTGGTGCCGGGGACGGGAATCACGGCGTCGATGTGGGGGTCGCGCGGCTATTCCGGGCGGACGCATCCGGGGCGGGTCGGACCCGGGCGGCGGCCCCGCATGTCGGCCAATCCGGCCATCGCGGTCCGCGCGGGGGAGCTGGTGATGCCGTTCGGCTCGCCTGGCAGCGAGGTGCTGGGACAGGCGATGCTGCAGGCGTTCCTGAACCAGGCGGTGTTCGGGATGGACCCGCAGAGCGCGGTCGAGGCGCCGCGCTTCGCGAGTGCCTCCTGGCCGGAGTCGACGCTGCCGCATGCCTACCGGCCGGGCGTGCTGTGCGTCGAGGAGGATGTGGGCACGTCCGTAGGGGATGCGCTGTCGGCGCTTGGGCATCGAGTGGAGTGGTGGCCGGCGCGGAAATATCTGGCGGGGTCGGTGGTGACGGTGCGGCACGACCTGGCGACGGATGTGCGCTGGGCCGGTGCGGATCCCCGGCGCACGGCCTACGCCGTGGGGTGGTGACGGACGCGCCCGATCCAGGGGGATCGGGCGCGTTTTCACGACGAGGGTTGGCTGACGGGCCGTGTGCCCCCGCGCCCTACCCGCCCTCGATCTTCGGGATGAAAAAGACCTCCGCGCCCGGCTTCACCGGTTGCGTGAAGTCGATCTCGTACAGTTCCCCGTCGATGGCGACGGTTGTTTCCTCCTCCAGATGCTCCCCGAGACCGGGGAACATCTGGTCCATGGCCTTGATGACCCCGCGCAGATTGCGGGCCGGGACCTCGAACTCCCGCACACTGTTCGTGTAGCGGCGGGCGAAGCCGGTCGTGAACGCAACCCGGACGAGGTCACCGGACATGCCTACTTCTCCGACAGGGCCGCCAGCACGCGCGGCGGGGACATCGGCAGCTCGCTCATGCGCTTGCCCGTCGCCGCCGCGATCGCATTGGCGATGGCGGCCATCGGCGGGCAGATATTGACCTCGCCCACGCCTTTCACGCCGTAGGGGTGTGCGGGGTTCGGCACTTCGACCAGGACCGGCTCGATCATCGGCAGGTCCGAGGCGACCGGGCAGCGATAATCCAGGAACCCGGCGTTATCGAGCTGGCCCTTGTCGTTGTAGATATACTCCTCGTTCAGCGCCCAGCCGATGCCCTGCACGACGCCGCCCTGGATCTGCCCTTCCACGTAGGATGGGTGGATGGCGCGACCCACGTCCTGGGCAGCGACGAAGCGCAGGATCGTCACCTTGCCGGTCTCGGGGTCCACTTCCACGTCGCAGAACTGGGTCGAGAAGCCCGGTGCCTGGCCGCCGGCGTTCACACCGGACGCCGCGGTGATCGGACCGCCGGTTGCCGCCGCCTTGGCCGCGAGTTCCTTCAGCGACAGCGGCTTGAAGTCGCCCACGTTCGCGCCGGCCGGCTTGGCATAGCCGTCTTCCCAGATCACGCCTTCGGGGTCGACGTCCCAGATGATCGCGGCGCGCTTGCACAGGTCCTTCACCACGGTCTTGGTCGCGTTCACCACCGCCATGCCGGTGGCGAAGGTGACGCGGGAGCCGCCGGTGACATGCGTGTAGCCCACCGTGCCGGTGTCGGCGACGATGGCGCGGACCTGGCTGTAGTCGACGCCCAGCGTTTCGGCGGTCATCATCGCCATCGAGGCGCGGGAGCCGCCGATGTCCGGGCTGCCGGTGGCGACCAGGACGGTGCCGTCGGCGTTCACCTGGATGGTCGCGCTCGATTCACCCGCGCCGTTGAACCAGTAGCCCGAGGCGACGCCGCGTCCCTGGTTGGGGCCGAGCGGCGCCTTGTAGCCGGGATGATCCAGCAGGGCCTTGAGGGTTTCGATGTAGCCGGCGTGTGCGTGCTTCGGTCCGGCGATGGTCGGCGTGCCGATCCGGCAGGCGTTCTTGTAGCGCAGTTCCAGCGGGTCCATGCCGATGGCGTGGGCGCACATGTCCAGCACGCTTTCCACCGCGAAGGCCGAGATCGGCGAACCGGGCGCGCGGTAGGCGGCGGCCTTGGGCCGGTTGCAGACCACGTCGTAGCCGACCGCGTGCTGGTTCGCCACATCGTACGGGGCAAAGGCGCAGAGGCAGCCGTTCATCACCGGCGAGCCCGGGAAGGCGCCGGCCTGGAACTTGAAGATGCCGTCCATGGCGGTGATCGTGCCGTCCTTCTTGACGCCGATCTTCACCCACATCGACGAACCCGAGGTCGGGCCGGAGCCGCGGAACGTGTCCTCACGCGACATGTTCAGCCGGACCGGCAGGCCGGACTTCTTCGACAGGATCGCCGCGACCGGTTCCAGATAGGTCACGGTCTTGCCGCCGAAGCCGCCGCCGATTTCCGCCGGCGTGACCCGCAGGTCGGAAATCCGGGCGCCGAGGATCTGCGCGGTCAGGGCGCGCATCGCGAAGTGGCCCTGGCTGGATGACCAGATTTCGCACTGGCCGTCGGCCTCATACTTCGCCACGCAAGCATGCGGTTCGATATAGGCCTGGTGGACGGCGGCGGTCTTGAATTCGTGTTCTATCACCACGTCCGCGTCGGCAAAGCCCTTGGCGACGTCGCCGATGCCGAATTCCAGACGCTTGGAAACGTTGGACGGCTTGCTGGGGGCGGGTTCGACGCCGCGGGTGATCATGTCCTCGAACAGCAGCGGCGCGCCGTCCTTCATCGCGTCATCGACATCGATGACATGCGGCAGGACTTCGTAGTCGACCTTGATCAGCGCGCAGGCTTCCTCGGCGATCGAGGCGGAGGTCGCGGCCACGGCGGCGATGGCGTGACCTTCGTACAGCGCCTTTTCGCGCGCCATGATGTTGCGGGTGACGTGCCAGAAATTCACCGCCACGCGCTCGGGGCCGATATAGTCGAACTTCTGCTCCGGCAGGTCCTTCGCGGTCATCACCGCCTTGACGCCCGGCAGCTTCTCGGCCGCCGAGGTGTCGATCGACTTGATGCGGGCGTGGGCATGCGGCGAACGCAGGACCTTGCCATACAGCAGGCCCGGCAGCTTCAGGTCGGCGCCGTACAGCGCCCGTCCCGTGACCTTGGGCACACCATCCGGCCGGATCGGGCGAGTGCCGATCCATTTGAACCGCTTGACCGAGTCGCTCACGATGGTTGTGTCGTTCACTGCACCCTCGCCTGATTATTCTGGACACCTACAGGGGATCAGACTCGCCCACCGGGCGCGCAAAGGCAAGACCCGGCTTCCGGTTTCACGCGACGGGTGAAACTGTCGCTGTTCCGGGGCGGCTGCGTCCGCATGTCGCGGGCGGTGAAAATCGCGCGCATCCGGGGTATGCCGGGCGCGAGCCCCTCTGGCGGCGCTTTTCCTGGGCGCGCGTCCCGGACCGAGGTTGCCGCCGGATGGCTGCGGCGGACGGGGCGCGGGGATGGCCGGGGTTCCCGCACCTAGGCCGCGGCCGCCCATGCGGCTCGGCGGTGCACACGCCGCTGGTTTTTTAGGCGGCAGGTCACAAATTGCAGCAGATGCCGGGTTGATGCTGATTCCCCGACCGGTGGCAGGGACTATCCACGCGCCGGATGAGCATTTTCCCGGCAGTCGGCCGCTGTCCTGGGCGGCATCACGGCGCTGTCAGCCGCCCTCCCCTCGATCTGGTACGCGTGTTGCAACGCAGCATCGGCGGTTCGAACTCGATCAGGGAATGCTCACGTGCGCCTCCTGCCCCGACTGACAAAGCCGGCCTCTGTTGGCCTTGCCGCCCTGGCGTTGGCGGCGCCCCTTGCGGTTCGAGGCGCGCAACCGGCGCAGGCCGGCGGCACGCTTGTGGTCGGCATGACCGCGGGCAACGTCCCGGTCACCACCGGCAACCCGGACCAGGGGTTCGAGGGCTACCGCTTCGTCGGCTACAACCTGTATGATTCACTGGTGCTGTGGGACCTCTCGACGTCCGACAAGCCGTCGGACATCCGTGCCGGCCTCGCCACCGACTGGAAGATCGACCCCGAAAACCCGAAGCGCTGGATCATCACGCTGCGCGAGGGCGTGAAATTCCATGACGGCTGCCCGTTCACCGCCGATGACGTCGTGTGGAACCTGCAGTTCCGCACCGACCAGAAGTCGCCCGGTTTCTTCGCGCAGCAATTCGCCTATACGCGCAGCTTTCTCACGAACGTCAAATCCGTCACCAAGGTCGACGACCGGACGGTCGCCTTTGAAACGAACTTCGTCGAATCGCTGTTCCCGTTCAGCCTGAGCTACGTGATGATGGTCAGCCAGTGCCGGCTGAAGTCACTCAACGGCGACTGGTCGCAATACGCACTGCATCCGTCGGGCACCGGCCCCTACCGCTTCGACAAATTCGTGCCGAACCAGCGGCTGGAACTGCTGCCGAACCCGGAATACTGGGACAGCAACCGCATCCCGAAGCAGGACCGGCTGGTGCTGCTGCCGATGCCGGAGGCCTCCACCCGCACCGCGGCCCTGCTGTCGGGCCAGGTGAACTGGATCGAGGCGCCGTCGCCCGACGCCATTCCGCGGCTGAAGAGCGCGGGGATGAAGGTCGTGACGAATGTCTATCCGCATCACTGGCCCTACATGCTGAACCTTGCGCGCGGGCCGTTCACTGATCTGCGGGTGCGCCAGGCCGCCAATTACGCGCTGAACCGCGCCGACATGGTGGAGCTGCTGGGCGGCACGGCGATGGAGGAGCACGCCATCGTCCCGCCGACCATGGCGTATTACGGCAAGCCGCCGAAGTACGACTACAACCCCGACAAGGCGCGCGCGCTGCTGAAGGATGCCGGCTGCCTGCCCTGCAAGGTGACGTTCGGCATTTCCACCTCCGGTTCGGGCCAGATGCAGCCCTTGCCGATGAACGAGCTGGTCAAGGCGCAGCTGGATGCCGCCGGCTTTGATGTAACGATCCAGGCGATGGACTGGAATGCGCTGCTGGATGTGTACCGCGCCGGCGTCGACAAGTTCCCGCAATACGACGGCATCAACTTCTCCCGCGGCCTGCTCGATCCGGTCAACGCGATCATCAAGCCGGCGGTGAAGGCGTACTGGGCGCCCGCCGGATCGAACTGGGGCCACTACAGCCATCCCGACGCCGAAAGCCTGGTGACCCGCATCTTCGGTGAGTTCGACGCGACGAAGCGGCTGGCCCTGCTGACCGACCTGCATGAGCTGCTGGGCCGCGACGCCGCGATGATCTTTGTCGTGCACGACCTCAATCCGCGGGCGATGTCGCCGAAAGTGCAGGGCTTCGTGCAGGCGCAAAGCTGGTTTCAGGACCTGACGCCGGTCAGCGTCGCGCCCTGATCCCGTTCCCCCTACGCGCGCCGGAGTGCCGCCGCCGGTGCGTGGTTCCAAGAGCGGCTGGAGACTTCTCGTGAGGTACAGGATGAGCAAGTCCGTTGCGAAACGGTTCGGTGCGACGATGGCCTTTGGCGCGACGATGGCGCTGTCGACCATGGCCGCTCAGGCCGGCGGCACGCTGATCGTCGGCATGACCGCCGGCGATCTGCCGATCACCACGGGCAACCCGGACCAGGGCTTCGAGGGTTATCGTTTCGTTGGCTACAATCTATACGACTCGCTGATCCTGTGGGATCTGTCGAAGGCGGACAAGGCGAGCGACCTGAGACCGGGGCTGGCGTCCGAATGGGCGATCGACCCGAACGATCATACACGCTGGATCCTGAAGCTGCGCCAGGGCGTGAAGTGGCACGACGGCTGTCCCTTCACGGCGGACGACGTGCTGTGGAACATGAGCCATTCCACCAATGAAAAGGCACCGGAGTTCGACCCGGGCCAGTTCTCGCAGGCGCGGCCCTATCTGAACAATTATGTGAGCGTCGAAAAAGTCGACGATCACACGGTTGCCTTCAAGACAAAGGCTCCCGACTCCCTGTTCCAGTATAACCTCAGTTATGTCATGATGATCAGCCCCTGCCGAGCGCGGGAGGTGAAGTATAACTGGACGGATTATGCGACGAGGCCGTCCGGTACGGGTCCCTACCGGTTCGACAAGGCAACGCCACATCAGCGGATGGAGTTCCTGCCGAACAAGGAGTATTGGGACAAGAACCGCATTCCGCAACAGGACCGGCTGGTGCTGATCCCGATGCCGGAAGCGTCCACCCGCACCGCGGCGCTGCTGTCGGGCCAGGTCAACTGGATCGAAGCGCCGTCACCCGATGCGCTGGACCGGCTGAAGTCCTCGGGCATGAAGATCGTCACCAACCCGTACCCGCACAACTGGACCTATCAGCTGAATTTCGCGAAGGGTGCGTTCACCGACAAGCGCGTGCGGCAGGCGGCGAACTACGCCCTGAACCGGCCGGACATGAAGGAGCTGCTGAACGGCCTGATGCTGGAGGGTTATGCGACCGTTCCGCCTTCAACGCCGTATTACGGAAACCCGAAACTGTACAAGCACGATGTCGCCAAGGCGAAGGAACTGCTGAAGGCAGCCGGTTGCCTGCCCTGCAAGGTGACATTCGCCATATCCACCTCGGGTTCCGGCCAGATGCAGCCGCTGCCGATGAATGAACTGGTGAAGTCAAACATGGAGGAGGCCGGCTTCCAGGTCACGTTGCAGACCATGGACTGGAACGCGCTGCTGGATGTCGGTCGCGCCGGCGTGGACAAGTTTCCGGAAATCAACGGCATCAACATCAGCCGCCAGACGCAGGACCCGTTCAACGCCCTGGTCCGCCATGTCTGGACAGCCGCATGGGCACCGAAGGGCAGCAACTGGGGCCATTACGGCACGCCCGAGATGGACAAGCTGATCGCCGAGGTCATGGCCGAGTTCGACCCGGCCAAGCGCAACGTCCTGCTGACCAGGATGAACGAGCTCATGAGCGAGGAAGCGGTGATGCTGTTCGTCGCGCACGACATCAACCCGCGCGCCATGTCGCCGAAGGTGAAGGGCTTCGTGCAGGCGCAGAGCTGGTTCCAGGACCTGACACCCGTTTCCGTCTCGCCCTGACGGAGAGACCGCATGTCCCGCTACATCCTGCGGCGCATCCTCTACGCGATCCCGATCGCCTTCGGGGTCAGCGTGGTGTGCTTCTCGCTGGTCTACATCGCGCCGGGCGATCCGTTGCAGACGGTCCTGCCGCCCGACGCGACGGCGGAAACCATCGAGATCGTCAAGAAGGCCTATGGCTTCGACAAGCCCCTGCCCGTCCAGTTCCTGATCTGGCTGGGCAAGGTGCTGACCGGCGATTTCGGCATGTCGATCGCCACGCGCCGGCCGGTGCTGGATGAGATCATCCTGGCGCTGACCAACACCGGCATGCTCGCGCTGTTCGCCGTGCCGATCGCCTTCACCCTGGGCTTCGTCATGGGCACGATCGCCGGCTGCTTCCCCGGCACCTGGGTCGACCGGTCGGTGACCGGCACCGCGGTGCTGGGCGTGTCCCTGCCGAACTACTGGCTGGGCATCGTGCTGGTGATCGTCTTCGCGGTGGAACTGTCCTGGCTGCCCGCCACCGGCATGGGGGCGAGCGGCTCGGACGATTTCAGCCTGTGGCGCTGGAATGACATCCGCTTCCTGATCCTGCCGGTCATCACGCTGTCGATGATCCCGGTCGGCATCATCGCGCGCACCACCCGCGCCGCGGTGGCGGAAATGCGCAACCAGGATTTCGTGCAGACGCTGCGCGCCAAGGGCCTGCCGGAAAGCGCGGTGATCCGCCACGTCATCAAGAACGCGCTGCCCGGCGTGCTGGCCGTGGTGGGCCTGCAGTTCGGCTACCTGCTGGGCGGCTCGATCCTGGTGGAAACGGTGTTCACCTGGCCGGGCAGCGGCTTCCTGCTGAGCAAGGCGATCATCAACCGGGACGTGCCGGTGCTGCAGGGCACGATCCTGACCCTGTCGGTGGCTTTCGTGCTGACCAACCTGGTCATCGACCTGCTGCAGTCGATGATCGATCCGCGCATCCGCCGTGGCTGACGCAAAGGACATGACCATGGCCCAGACCGCTGTCCTGCCGGGTTCCACCGAGGCCTTCGAGGACCAGGCAGCCCCCGAAACCCGTATCCGCAGCTACTGGCAATCCGTCGGCTACCGGCTGCGGCACGACAAGATGACGATGTTCTTCGGCACGATGGTGCTGCTGATCGTGCTGTCGGCCATCTTCGCCCCGCTGATCGCGCCGTTCGATCCGTACAAGGAATCGGTCATCGGGCGGCTGAAGCCGTTTGGTTGGCGCAACCACCTGCTGGGCACCGACGAGCTCGGCCGCGACATGCTGTCCCGTCTGCTGTATGGCGGGCAGGTGTCGCTGCTGATGGGCATCGTGCCCGTGATCTTCGCCACCTGCGTCGGCGGCATGCTGGGCGTGATTGCCGGCTTCGTCGGCGGGCGCGTGAACACCGGCATCATGCGCACGATGGACGTGTTCTACGCCTTTCCCTCCGTTCTGCTGGCCGTGGCCATCTCGGGGGCGATGGGCGGCGGCATGGTGAACGGGATGCTGGCGCTGACGCTGGTGTTCATCCCGCCGATGTGCCGGGTGGCGGAAACCGCGACGACGCAGGTCCGCGCGCTGGACTTCATCGAGGCGGCGCGCGCCACCGGCGCCGGCACGCTGGTGATCGTGCGCCACCACGTCCTGGGCAACGTGCTGGGGCCGGTGTTCATCTACGCCTCCTCGCTCGTCTCGGTGGCCATCCTGCTCGCCTCGGGCCTGTCCTTCCTGGGCCTGGGCGTGCGGCCGCCGACCGCGGACTGGGGGCTGATGCTGAGCACGCTGCGCCAGTCGATCTACGTGGTGCCCGAGGTCTGCGCCCTGCCCGGCGTCGCGATCTTCCTCACCTCGATCTGCTTCAACCTGGTCAGTGACGGGCTGCGTCAGGCCATGGACGTACGGATGTGATCGCCATGTTTGAAACGCAGATGGAGCTGGCCGCCGAGATCGTCGCGGCCACCCCACCGCAGGACAAGGATCCGCGCGACCGCGGCGGCGCGCTGCAGCCGTTGCTGATCGTGCAGGACCTGAAGAAGCATTTCCCGGTCAAGGGCGCCGCGGGACGCTTCGTGCGGGCGGTCGACGGCGTCTCGTTCGAGGTGCGCAAGGGCGAAACCCTGGGCATCGTGGGCGAATCGGGCTGCGGCAAATCGACGCTCGCCCGCCTGCTGCTGCACCTGATCCGCCCCGATGACGGCGAACTGGTGTTCGACGGCGATCCCGTCGACCAGCCGCGCGGCATCACCGTCTCGGCCCTGCGCCGGCAGGTGCAGATGGTGTTCCAGGATTCCTATTCATCGCTGAACCCGCGCATGCCGGTCCGGGATTCCGTGGCCTTCGGTCCCTATGTGCAGGACACGCCGAAGGCGCAGGCGCGGGAGATCGCGCGGGACATGCTGGGCAAGGTCGGGCTGAACCCCGACCAGTTCGGCCCGCGCTATCCGCACGAACTCTCGGGCGGGCAGAAGCAGCGGGTGAACATCGCCCGTGCGCTGGCCACCAACCCGCGCATGGTGATCCTGGATGAGCCGGTCTCGGCTTTGGACAAGTCGGTGGAAGCGCAGGTGCTGAACCTGCTGCGGGCGCTGAAGCGGCAGTTCAACCTGACCTATGTGTTCATCAGCCACGACCTGAACGTGGTGCGCTACATCTCCGACCGCGTGCTGGTGATGTATCTCGGGCGCGTCGTGGAACTGGGCCCGGTGGACGAGATCTTCGCGCATCCGCGGCATCCCTATACGCGCGCCCTGCTGGCGTCCCAGCCGTCGATGGACCCGGCGCGGCGCATGGAGGAGCCGCCGATCACCGGCGACCCGCCGAACCCGATCGACCCGCCCTCGGGCTGCCGGTTCCGCACCCGCTGCCCCTTCGCCGAGGGTGTATGCGAGGAGAAGGTTCCGGCGCTGACCGCCACCGGCGCCGAAGGAGCGCATATCGCCGCCTGTCACATGCTGGCTCCCGCATCGGGGCACAGCCAGAGCGCCGCAGGGAGTGCCTGAGATGCCGGACATCGAACCCCTGGCCGAGGTGCGCGACCTTTCCGTGCGCTTCGTCGGCCGCGAGGATACCGTGCACGCGGTGAACGGCGTCAGCTTCACCGTCAATCCGGGCGAGGTGCTGTGCATCCTGGGCGAGTCCGGTTCGGGCAAGAGCGTCACGCTGCGGGCGCTGATGCGCCTGCTGCCGCCGCGCGCGCGCATCGAGGGCACGGTGCGGGCCGTTGGCCAGGACGTGCTGGCGATGAACAGCCGCGCCTTGCGGGAGCTGCGCGGCGGGGCCGTGTCGATGATCTTCCAGGAGCCAATGACCGCGCTGGACCCGGTCTACACGATCGGCCAGCAGATCGGCGAGACGGTGCGCCGGCACACCGGCTGCGACAAGGCGAAGGCGCGGGCCCGGGCGCTGGAACTGCTGAACCTGGTGCGCATCCCGTCGGCCGAACGGCGGCTGGACGCCTATCCGCACGAGTTGTCGGGCGGGCTGCGGCAACGCGCGATGATCGCGATGGCGCTGTCCTGCGATCCCAAACTGCTGCTGGCGGATGAACCGACCACGGCACTGGACGCGACCGTGCAGATCCAGGTGTTGATCCTGCTGCGCAAGCTGCAGCGCGAGCTTGGGATGGGCATGATCTTCGTCACCCACGACCTGGGCGTGGCGGCCGAGGTCGCCGACACGATCGCGGTGATGTACGCGGGCCGGATCATCGAGCGTGGGCCGGTCGCGCGCATCATGGCGAACCCGCTGCATCCCTATACGGCGGGGTTGCTGGCCTCGACCGTGCACGGCCAGCCGCGCGACCAGGATATCGACGCGATCCCCGGCAGCCCGCCGGACATGCGCCGGCTGCCCACCGGCTGCGCCTTCGCGCCCCGCTGCCCGCGCCGGCGCGAGGGTTGCCGCAGCGCGGTGCCGGCCGAACGCTACCCCGAACCCGGGCGCATGGCGGCCTGCATCGCTGTCGACGCACCCGAACTCGTGGACGCCTGATCCCGCGCGCCACACGGCGCGTGGGCTTTGCCGCGCCACACGGCGCGTGAGCACTATCGCGCCACACGGCGCGTGGGCACTAACGCGCCGCCGCGCGCTTGCAGACCGAAGGAGGACCCGACCGATGAAACTGAACGGCACCACGATACCCGACGAGGTTGTGCAGCGCGTGCTGGCCCGCCGCGGCAGCCTGCACTGCTTCGCCGACCTCGATCCGGCGCGGACGGCGC
>JBFXDK010000008.1:62207-69809 GCA_050181195.1 Acetobacteraceae bacterium
GACCGAAGGAGGACCCGACCGATGAAACTGAACGGCACCACGATACCCGACGAGGTTGTGCAGCGCGTGCTGGCCCGCCGCGGCAGCCTGCACTGCTTCGCCGACCTCGATCCGGCGCGGACGGCGCTGGTGGTGATCGACCTGCAGAACGCGTTCATGCTTGATGGTGTGGGGCACGCCGTGGTTCCCGTTGCGCGTGATATCGTTCCGGCGGTTAATCGCCTGGCGGACGCGGTGCGGGAAACCGGCGGCGGCGTGTTCTGGGTGAAGAACACCCACGACGATGCCTGCCTGACCGAGTGGTCGGTGGCGCAGGAGATCGCCTCGCCCGAGATGCGCGTGAAGCGCATTGCGGCCATGAGCGAGGATACCAAGGGGCATGAGCTGTGGCCGGAGCTGGACGTGCGGCCTGGCGATGAGATCGTAAGAAAGTATCGCTACAGCGCGTTCATGCCGGGGACGTCGGCGCTGCCGGACCGGTTGCGGGCGCGCGGCTTCGACACGGTGCTGATTACCGGCACAGTTACGAACGTCTGCTGCGAGAGTTCCGCCCGTGACGCTATGATGACGAATTTCCGTGTCGTGATGGTCAGCGACGGGAACGCCGCCAACACGCAGGCGGAGCATGATGCATCTCTGACAGCATTCTACAACATTTTTGGCGATGTCCAGGATACCGACATGATCCTGGCCAACCTGCGGCGCGGCGTGGCTGCAAAGGCTGCTTGATATCACCTCCATTCCGGACATATACAGCTTGCCGTGATCCACTTCGCTCGGCAGCCATCGAGAGGTTGTTTCCAATTGTGACCATCACTGTTCGTTTCGGCGATTACTGCAACCGTCGGCGGACAAGCAGTCGCATCCACCTCCTGTCCGGATCTGGCCATTGCATTTTCTTACTCCACGTTTCTGCACTGAACGTATGACCTTCGCACCGGAACCGGGCCACCCTGCGGCCCCGGTTCCGCAGCATGCGCCACGGCCTGCGCGACCGGCTTGTTTCGGCCGCATGGTCCATCACTCCCGGCCGGGCCGCTGATCTTGGACTCCCGGACCGCTTCGCTGCCCGAGCCGACCCTTTCCGCTCCCATGCTCGCGACCCCGATCGTCCCGGTTTCCATGCCGAAAGTTGCGGCCGCAAGCTTTATTGGCGGGCTGCTGGAATGGTATGATTTCTACATCTTCGCCATCGCCACGGCGCTGGTGTTCGGGCACGTGTTCTTCCCGCCGGGCGATCCGGTGCTGAACACGATGGCGGCGTTCGGCGCCTTCGCCTCGGGCTTCATCGCCCGCCCGCTGGGCGGCATCATCTTCGGCCATTTCGGTGACCGGATCGGCCGCAAGGCCTGCCTGCTGAGCACGCTGCTGATCATCGGCCTCTGCACCTTCCTGATCGGCGTCCTGCCCAGCTACGAACAGGCGGGAATGTGGTCGCCCGCCTGCCTCGTGTTCCTGCGCGTGATGCAGGGAATCGGCCTTGGCGGCGAATATGGCGGCGCCAGCCTGATGACGATCGAACACGCGCCGCTGCACCAGCGCGGCTTCTGGGGCAGCCTGCCGCAGGCGGCGTCCCCGGCCGGACTGCTGCTGGCCAATGGCGTGTTCGGCCTGTGCGCGCTGATGCCGACCGAGGATTTCCTGACCTGGGGCTGGCGGCTGCCATTCCTGGCCTGCCTGCTGATGCTGGCGGTTGCGGTGTATATCCGCGTCAACATCGCCGAAACCCCGGAATTCCGGCGCGCCGAGACACGCGCCGAGAAGGGCAGCGCGCCACTGGTGCGGCTGTGGATGACGCACCGTCGCAACGTGATCCTGGCGACCGGCGTGCGGTTGTCGGAAACCGTCTCCGCCAACCTGATCAAGTCCTTCGGCCTGACCTATGCGACCCTGCACCTCGGGTTGGCCCGCAGTTCGGCACTGGCGGCACTGATGGCGGCATCGCTGGTGGGCCTGGCCACGATGCCGCTGTTCGGCCTGATCGGAGACCGGCTGGGCGCGCGCCGCCTGACCCTGGTGGGCAATGTGGGGCTCGTCCTGCTCGCGGTGCCCTGCTTCGCTCTGATGGAAACGCGCCAGGAAAGCCAGGTGTGGTTCGCGTTCATCATCCTGTTCACCCTGGGGCCGATGCTGCTGCTGAGCGTGCAGGCGACCTATTTCACCCAGCTGTTCCGGACATCGGTCCGCTACACCGGGCTGTCCGTGGCCTACCAGGTCTCCTCGGTCGTCGGCGGGTTTACGCCGCTGATCGCATTGTGGCTGCTGCAGGTCACCGACAATTCGCCCTGGCCGGTCGCGGGGTTCCTGGCGATCGCGGCGGCCATCTCATTCGGATGCGCGCTGGCGGCGCGGCGGCGGGCCTGATCAGCCCGCGGCCAGCCGCGTGTGCGCGACGTCTGTGCCGCACCGGCTTTCAATGCCGCGTCGGGCACGGACCGCTCCCACGGCAGCCGCGGCTTCGGTCGGCTGACGGCCCGAGGGTTCAGTCGATCCAGGCGCCGCCGTTGATGTCCAGGATCTCGCCGGTCACGAACGAGGCCTGCTCGCCCGCCAGATAGGCGACGGCGTCCGCGACCTCCTCGGGCCGGCCCAGCCGCCCGACCGGCAGCAGCGCCTTGAACGACTCGGGCAGGTTCACGGTCATCGCGGAGGCGATCGGCCCTGGCGCGACGCAGTTCACCGTGATGTTGTCGGCCGCGAGTTCCTTGGCCAGGAACAGCGTCAGTGCGTGGACGCCCGCCTTCGCCGAACCATAGGCCACGTTGCCGGCACGCTCCTGCTCCGCGCGGTTGATCCAGGGGCGCGGATTGCCGCCGTTCTTTGCCAGCAGCGACCCGATATTGACGATCCGCCCGTACTGCGCGGCGCGCATGGCCGGAATGACCGACTGGCAGGACAGGAACACGCCCTTCAGGTTCACCGCCATCACGCGGTCCCATTCCGCCTCGTCCAGCGTCTCGGCATTGCCCTGGGACACGACCCCAGCGACCGTCACCAGGATGTCGACCCGGCCGAAGGCATCGAGCGTGCGCGCCACCATGGCCTGGTTGGCCGAGCGCTGCGTCACGTCGGTCTGGACATCGATCACCGGTGTGCCGGCGGCCGACAGCTCCGCCGCCACCGCGGCGCAACCGCGCCGCCCCGCGAGGCAGAGACGGGCGCCCTCGGCCGCGAATCGGCGCGCGACCGCGGCCCCGATGCCGCCCGCCGCGCCGGTGATGATGGCAACCCGCTGATCCAGTCGCATTGGCCGTTTCCTCCGCATCCGGCCCCAGGATTCGCGCGCCGGTCAAATCAGTCTAGCATCGCGCCTCGACCCAGGAGGAGACGTTGCCATGAGCACAAGCACGACCGCCCACAGCCCGTATATCCCCGTGCGGGACGATTGGCTGGCGCGCCGGACCGAACCGGTCCTGGAACCGGACCTGCCGATCGTCGATCCGCACCATCACCTGTGGGAACGGCCGGGCTGGCGCTACATGCTGGACGACCTGCTGGCGGACACCAATTCCGGGCACAACATCGTGGGCACCGTCTTCGTGCAGTGCCGCTCGATGCACCGGGCGACGGGACCCGAGGAATTCCGCCCGGTGGGTGAGACCGAGTTCGTGAACGGCGTCGCGGCCATGAGCTCGAGCGGCGGCTATGGCGGCACCAAGGTCAATGCCGGCATCGTCGGGCATGTGGATCTGCGGACCGGCGCGCATGCCCGCGATGTGCTGGAGGCGCATATCCGCGCCGGCGGCGGGCGGTTCCGCGGCATCCGCCACATCACCGCCTACGATCCCGATCCGACGCTGATGAACCCGGCCTACAACCCGCCGCCCGGGCTGATGAACGATGCCACGTTCCGCAAGGGCTTCGCCTGCCTGGCGCCGCTGAACCTGACCTTCGATGCCTGGCTGTACCATCCGCAGATCGGCGATGTGACCGCCCTGGCGCAGGCGTTTCCCGGCACCGGCATCTGCCTCAACCATATCGGTGGTCCGCTGGCGATCGGCAGCTACGCCGGCAAGCGGCAGGAGGTCTTCGCCACGTGGTCGAAGTCGATCAAGGCGCTGTCCGCCTGCCAGAACGTGGTGGTGAAGCTGGGCGGCATGGCGATGCGGATCAATGGCTGGGACTTCCACGAGAAAGCCGATCCGCCGAGCTCGGAAGCGCTGGCCGCGGCGTGGAAACCCTATGTCGACACCTGCATCGAGGCGTTCGGCGCAGCGCGCTGCATGTTCGAGAGCAACTTCCCCGTCGACAAGGGATCGTACAGCTATCAGGCGTACTGGAACGCCTGCAAGATCATGGCCAAGGGCGCGAGCGCGCAGGAAAAAGCCGACCTGTTCTGCGGCACCGCGGCGCGGTTCTACCGGCTGGATCTGTGATTCCCGCACCGACGTCCGGCGGCGCGTAGAGACGCGGCGTCGGGTATGTAGGGCCGCAGTATCGGGTATGTAGAGACCAAGTGTCCATCTGTGTGTCGTGATGGCCGGCGGGAGGGACACCACCCCGCTGGCACGAACCTCGTCACAGCCCGCAGAGGTCACGGCCCGCGGTTCGGGCCGACAGTCGGCATCTCACCGCCGCGGCCCGCGCGGGCGGGCCATCCACGACTTGCGGAGTGTGTATCGACAGAAGTCGTGGATGGCGGGCCTGCGCCCGCCATGACGATAGTATTGCGGCCTGTGCCGCCGGTACCGCGGCCAATGCCGATGCGCGCTGCCACGGATACGCCCGGCCCGACCAGCGTCGGTGCCAGGCACAACGAAACCGCGATCTTCGAACCAGCGTCCGCCCGCCGGACCGGCGCCCGCGGTACACACCGCGGCGAAGCCGTCCTACCGCCGCGTCGGCGCAGCACTCACCGCGGCGCAGCCACAACCGCCCGCGGCGAGGCCGTCCCTATCGCCGCACCACCGGCGACGGGATGCTCTCGATCATCACGTTGACCACCGCGGGCTTGCCGCTCGCCAGCGCGCGGTCCAGCGCACCGGGCAGTTCGGCGGCACTGCGCACGATCTCGCCATGCCCGCCCACCGCGGCGGCCACCAGGTCATAGCGGGTGTCGTCCAGCTCGCAGCCGAAGGTGCGGTTCGGCCCGTAGTCCCGCACCTGCAGGTTGTACTCCGCGTTCCAGCGCGCATCCGTGCCCACCACCGCGACATAGGGCAGGTTCAGCCGCACCGCTGTTTCCAGTTCCGACATGTGGAAGCCGAACGTGCCGTCGCCCAGCACCGCGAAGACCGGCGCCGCCTTCTCCACCACACGCGCGCCGCCGGCCATCGGCAAGGACGAACCAATGGACCCCGCAACACCGTTGATCATGCGCCGGTCGTTCGACAGCATCGCCTGGCCCCACTGCGCGAATTCCCCGCCGTCGCAGATCAGCACCGAATCAGGATGCCGCTCCAGGTACGGGGCCAGCGTCCGGAACACCTCGGCGGGGTGCAGCTTGCCCGGCGTCCTGGACACGACGCTCGCCATGCTGTCAGGCCGCGAGGCGAAGGCGGCGTGCGCCTCGGCCACCCAGTCCACGTCGCCGATCGTGCGGCCAGCTGAACGGCGGATCAGCGCCTCGGCCGCGGGATAGGTATCGGCCACGCAGCCGAACGCGAGCAGCCTGCCCTTGACCTGCACCGCGCGGTCCAGGATCGCGCCGTCGGGATCGATGGAAATGAAACGGCAGGCCGGATCGAAGAACGGCTCCGCGCCGAACTTCAGCGTGAAATCCAGCGCCTTGCCCATCAGCACGACAAGGTCGGCCTTGCGCGCGATGTCGCCATAGCGGCCCAGCGTCGCGTCGTTGAAGCCGCGCGGCCCTTCGCTGATGCAGACCGGCACGCCCAGCGCCGCTTCCACCCGGCGCAGCAGGTCGCGCCCGGGCCGGTTCGCCAGCACCGGCGCGCCGATGATCAGCGGGCGGCGTGCGCCTTCGATCAGCGACAGGATCACATCCGTCGCCGCGTCCCCCAGTTCCACCGGCTCCGCCTTGAAATCCGACACGTCCGGCCAGACCACCGCGTCTTCGGGCACGACCGCGTCCAGCACGTCGGACGGCAGGCTCAGATGCACGGGACCGGGACGGCCTTGCGTCGCGATGCGGATCGCGCGGGCCACGTCCATGCCGACGGTCGCGGTGTTCGTCGCCATCCACGACGCCTTGGTGACCGGCGCCGCCATCTCCACCTGCTTGAGTTCCTGGAACCCGCCGCGGCCCAGCTGGTCGGTCTCGGTATGGCCCGACATCAGCACCATCGGCGTTTCCTGGCCGAGTGCCGTGAACAGCGCCCCCACCGCGTTGGCATGGCCGGGACCGCCGGTCACCCAGGCAATGCCGGGCTGGCGCGTCAGGCGGCCATAGGAATCGGCCATGTGCACCGTCGCGGCCTCATGCCGCACGTGGAACAGCTCGAGCCGCGAGTCGATCGCCGCATCGAACAGCGACATGATGTGGTTGCCCGACAGGGTGAAGATTCTGGTGTGTCCGGCTTTTTCCAATGCGCGCACGACGATGTCGGCGCCGCGGAGCGTGCTGGCCATGTCAATGAATTCCTTGGCGGCGACGGGTGAGATGCAACAGGGGGGCGCGCGGCCCCCCTGCCTGGACGAATGGATGCCTCAGACCGGATCCCACCCATACACGTCGCGGGTGCGCTCCAGCGGCGTGAACGCCTTCTCCACCGCCGGCAGCCAGTGTTCGGCCAGCTTCTCGCTCGTCCAGCCGTCCGGACGCGCCATGATGCGGATCGGACGCGGCTGGTTGTACAGATAGACCTCGTTGCCGCGGACGCCGAAGATCTGGCCCGACACCTTGGCCGCCGCGTCCGTCCCCAGGAAGGAGATCAGCTTGGCGATGTGCGCCGGCTGCGTCTTCTCGGCGCGCGCCTTCAGCTGCTCCTCGGTCTGGCCGGGGACCGTCTCGATCATGCGGCTGAACGCATGCGGCCCGATGCAGTTGGAGCGGATGTTGTAGCGCTGCATGTCCATCGCGATGTTGCGCGACAGGCCGGCGATGCCCAGCTTGGCCGCGCCGTAGTTCACCTGGCCAACCGAGCCGATCAGGCCCGAGGTCGAGGTGATGTGCACGAAGCACCCGCTCTCCTGCTTGCGGAAATGCGTGACCGCCGCACGGGAGACATAGAAGGCGCCGTACAGGTGCACCTTCATCACCGCGTCCCACTCCTCGACCGACATGTAGTGGAACATGCGGTCACGCAGGATGCCGGCGTTGTTCACCACCATGTCGATGCGGCCGAAATTGTCGATGGCGTCCTGCACCATCTTCTGGGCGTCTTCCCAGCTGGAAACGCTGCCGGCATTCGCCACCGCCCGACCCTGGCCGTGCGCCTGCGTGATCTCGGCCACGACGCGCTGCGCCGGGCCGGAATCGCGGCCCTCGCCGGTGACGGTGCCGCCGATGTCGTTCACCACCACCTTCGCGCCGTTGGCGGCCAGTTCCAGCGCGGTCGCGCGCCCGATACCGCCGCCGGCGCCGGTAACGACGGCAACCTTCCCGTCCATCATACCCATTGGGTTCCCTCCTTACTGATCAGGATGGCGGCACAATGCTGCAAGGCGAGCCGCCTGTCACCCCGCCCCGGTGGGCAGGCA
>JBFXDK010000008.1:69909-80112 GCA_050181195.1 Acetobacteraceae bacterium
CGCCGGCGCCGGTAACGACGGCAACCTTCCCGTCCATCATACCCATTGGGTTCCCTCCTTACTGATCAGGATGGCGGCACAATGCTGCAAGGCGAGCCGCCTGTCACCCCGCCCCGGTGGGCAGGCAACCCGCGCGGCGGGGGTTTGGTGCACCGAACCGCGGACACGCCGCCGCCCCGTGCCGGCCAGCACCGGACAGGCTCCGTCGGCCGCCCGACCCTGCGCGCCGGGGCCAGAAAGCCGCCGCGACGACCATCCAACCCCGCCGTCTGTCACCCGAACCCGCTGGCACGCCGGCGGGATCATCGTCATAAGGGGCGCGACGACGGAAGGAGCCACGGTCATGGAGATGGGGTTTCTCGGCCTGGGCCAGATGGGCGCGGCCATTGCCGAACGCCTGCAGGAAGCAGGCGCGAGATTGCATGTGTATGACCCGAACGAGGTCGCCGTGGCACCCTTTGTGTTGCGCGGCGCGGTCGACCATGCCTCGGCCCGGTCGGTGGCCGATTCCGTCGACCTGGTCTTCGCCTGCCTGCCGAATGGCGCGGTCAGCGAGGCGGTCGCGGCGGAAATCGCCGGCGGCAAGGCGGTGAAGACCTATGTGGAAATGTCCACGATCGGCGGCCCCACCATGGCCGGACTGGCCGAAGCGGTCGGCCGGCATGGCATCACCCTGCTGGACTGCCCGGTCAGCGGCGGGCCGAAGGGCGCGCGCGCCGGCACGCTGACGATCATCCTGGCCGGGCCCGCTGCCACGCGCGGGACTGTGCGCCCGTGGCTGCAGAAGGTCGGGAAGAACGTCTTCGAGGTCGGCGAGCGCCCGGGCCAGGCGCAGTTGATGAAACTCGTGAACAACCTGATCAACGCCGCCAACATGGCGACCGCCTTCGAAGCCCTGGTTCTTGGCGCCAAGGGCGGCCTGGACGCGGACCAGATGGTGCAGGTGATCAATGTCTCGACCGGGCGGAACAGCGCGACGCAGGACAAGGTGCCGCGCTCGGTTCTGCCGGGCACCTTCGACTACGGCGCCAAACTCACCACCATGGTCAAGGACGTGAAGCTCGGCCTGGCCGAGGCCGAGGCGCTGGGCGTGCCGATGTGGGTGCACGAAACGGTCGGACAACTCTGGAAGTTCGGCGAACAGCAGGGGCTGGGGCAGTCGGACCTGACCGCGCTGATCCAGGTGCTGGAAGGCTGGACCGGCGTGCAGGTCCGCAGCCAGGGCGGTGCGGCGTGAAGGGCGGGACCCCACGTCACCGCCTTGCACACCATCGCCGCCGCGTCATGCCGGCAGGCCCCGGTGACCGCCGGGCGGACGACCCCGTGAGGATAGAGGCATGAGCGGCAGTCAGGACAAGCGGAACGGGCTGGACTACCGCTCCGCCGGCGTCGACATCGAGGCCGGGGACGCCCTGGTCGAGGCGATCAAGCCGCTGGCCCGCGCCACGGCCCGCCCCGGCGTCATGGGCGGGATCGGCGGTTTCGGCGCGCTGTTCGACGTGAAGGCGGCCGGATTCACCGATCCGGTGCTGGTCTCGACCACCGACGGCGTCGGCACCAAGCTGAAGATCGCGATCGAAACCGGCATACACGACGGCGTCGGCATCGACCTTGTGGCGATGTGCGTCAACGACCTGATCGTGCAGGGGGCCGAACCGCTGTTCTTCCTGGATTATTTCGCCACCGGGAAGCTCAACGTCGCGGCGGCCAAAGCGGTGATCGCCGGCATCGCCGAAGGCTGCCGCCAGGCCGGCTGCGCCCTGGTGGGCGGCGAAACCGCTGAAATGCCCGGAATGTATGGCGCGGGCGACTACGACCTCGCGGGCTTCGCCGTGGGCGCCGCCGAACGCGGGACCCTGCTGCCGCGGGAGGTGCGGGCCGGCGACACCGTGCTCGCCCTGCCCAGCAATGGCGTGCATTCCAACGGGTTTTCACTGGTGCGCCAGGTGGTCGCGGTGAGCGGACTGCCCTGGGACGCCCCGGCGCCGTTCGCGCCAGGCGTTACGCTGGGCCAGGCCCTGGCCGAACCCACGCGGATCTATGTCCGCCCGATGCTGGCGCTGCACCGGGCCGGGCTGTTGAAGGCGGCGGCACATGTCACCGGCGGCGGGCTGCCGGGCAACGTGCCCCGCATGCTGCCGGACGGGATGATGGCCTCGCTGCGTGCCGACTGGCCGGTGCCGCCGGTGTTCCGCTGGCTCGCCAACACCGGCGGCATTGCCCCGCGGGAGATGCTGCGCGTGTTCAATTGCGGTGTCGGCATGGTGCTGGTCGTATCCGATGGGCCGTCCGCCGTAAGCCTGCTGGAAAAGGAAGGTGAGCGCCCCTGCCCCATCGGCGTGATCGCCGAGGGCAACGAGGGCGTGCGCCTGGACCTTCCGCCGGGGTGGCCCGCTTGAAGAAGCAGCGCACCGCGATCCTGATCAGCGGGCGCGGCAGCAATATGGACGCACTGCTCGCCGCGTCGGCCGCACCGGACTATCCGGCCGAGATGGTGCTGGTGCTGTCGAACCGGCCGGACGCCGCCGGGCTGGCACGCGCATCCGCTGCTGGCGTGCCCGTTGCCGTGATCGATCATCGCGCGTTCGGCAGGCAGCGCGCCGATCATGAGGCGGCACTCGATGCCCGCCTTCGCGACGCCGGCGTCGAGCTCGTCTGCCTCGCCGGCTATATGCGCCTGCTGACGCCATTCCTGGTGCAGGCCTGGGCCGGCCGCATGCTGAACATCCACCCGAGCCTGCTGCCGGCCTTCCCCGGCCTTGACACGCATGCGCGCGCGCTCGCCGCGGGGGTCAGGCTGCATGGCTGCACCGTGCACCTGGTGACCGAGGAGATGGACCAGGGGCCGATCCTCGGTCAGGCGGCCGTGCCGGTGCTGCCGGACGACACCGAGGACACGCTGGCGGCGCGGGTGCTGCGGCAGGAGCACCGGCTGTATCCGGCCGTGCTTCGTCGCTTTGCCGGCGGAGAATGCGCGCGTTGGGCCAGCGCCGATGACGTGCTGATGAACCCGCCGGCCTGAAGCCGCCGGCCGGCTGCTGGTCCGTGCCAACACGCCGACAAGATCAAGCCCTCATCACGCGGCGCGGCCATGCGTTCAGGCTCGCATGGGGCGACAGCGCCGGATCCGGCCGGACGGGCGCCACGCAGGCCTGCGCAGAGCACTGAAACCTGCCAATCGCAAGTGCGCAGGGTCGTGCCGCGACGCATGACATCCGATTTGTCTGTGTGCCGGCCGCCGAAGTGCTGAAAGAGAGAAAGAATTCCCGATCATGGGACATGCATTCAACCGGTCGATGTTTCAACCGCAAGGTATAAATCCATCTATTGCATGAAGTGCGTCAGTATCACGACGCCATTGTTCCTGACCGCTCGCATTTCATGCAAACCGATTGCGGCTGCCGTGACATGCCGGCGAAGACCATTGCGTATCGCGGAAGAAACGCCGCAGTCTGCCGGGCGCCCGCCGGACCGGCCGGATGCCGCACTGCGGGCCCGATCACCCTGGGCGGCACGCCGGCCGGGCGTAAATCAGGCAATCAATCGAAGGGATTTGGATTTTGCAGCCTGCACAATCAGGCTGGATGCGCGCTAGTCCTGGACCGCGCGCTGACGCCGAGCCGTCGGCACGCGCACCGGCCGCGACGCGCCCCGCCCCGGGCCGAGCAGGCTCTCCAGGGCGGCGGAGACCGTCTCATAGCGCCGGCGGCGCCCGATCAGCGGCTGGATGAACACCGCCTCGGCGTCGCGCCACAGGATGACGCAGAGCGGCGATCGTGATTTCGTCTGCAACCTGACAACTTCTTCATACTCTTCGTCAGGCAAACCGTGGTCGAGTTGCACGAATATTTGCCAATCGTTAAGTTCAGCCCAGACCCGGATAAGGATCAGGTCGCGGATGTCGAAGGCAAGACCTCGCAGCGCGCCGGCATTGACGGACCTGACCATAGTCATGGGGGAACCTCATGGAATCCACGCCGGTGCACGATGGTCTTCGAGCGAAGCATTCGGCCCTTGGGTGGTTGCGCGATTTATTCTTCGCCGGCCCGCCGGACTCAATGGAAATCAGGCTACCATTACGCTTTCTCGAGCCGCGCCAACAACTTGTCCCAAGACTGTGGTTCCGCGGCCACAGGCCTGTGTCCCGGGCCGGCAAAAGCGCGGATTTCGGATCAGGTCCTTGCTGAAACGACTCCGGCACTGTGTCGATCAATGATCATATACACTTCCGGACGAATACTCAGACGGCATATCATCAAGTCGTGGCGTCCGGCCGGCCGGGTCGGCCGCCGGACGGACGCCGCGCCGCCCTACTGCCCCAGCGCGTGCAGAAAATAGTGGATCGCCTGCGCCATGACGCCAGGCGTCTGGATCGAGGCGAAATGCCCCGAGTTCAGCTCCAGGAACTCGGCACCCGGGATCTGCCGAGCCATCGGCTCGATGGCCGAGGTCGGGCGCAGGGAGTCGTGCCGGCCCGCGGTCACCAGCGTCGGGCAGGCCACCCGCGACAGTTCGTGCGTGATCTCCTCGGCCGCCAGCATGCGATTGATCGCGGCGAAACTCTCGGGATCGTTCGCCAGCCAGCGGGCTCGGAAATCAGCGAATACCTCGGGGCTGTGGCGCACCACCGGCGGATAGGACAAGGCGAGGCTCGTCTCGACCACGCTGCGCATGCCGCCGGCCTCCACCGCGGCCGCCCGGTCCAGGGTCGCCTGCCGCCGGTCCGCGCCCACGCCGGTCGCCGGCCCGTGCAGAACCAGCGCCGCCACCCGGTCCGGATAACGGACCGCGAAATGCATGGCAATCGCGGCGCCCACCGCGATACCGGCGATCGACACCTGGCCCTTCACCCCGACCGCGTCCAGCAGCGCGGCCAGATCGTCCGCCATTTCGTTCCAGGTGACCGCGCCCTTGATCTTTTCCGACAGGCCCGCCCCGCGCGTGTCGTAGCGCAGCACGCGGCGGGAGTTGTTCAGCGCCGGCAGCGCCTGTTCCCAACTGTCCAGCGTGCCGCCCATCTCGTGGATCAGCACCAGCGTGGACGGCCCTTCCCCGGTCAGTTCATACCGCAGGCTCGTGCCGTTGACTTCGACCCATTTCATGGTGAACGTCCCCTTGAATCCCTGGCGCCAGAGTACCCCGCGCCGCCGACTCTTAGAAGGCCCCCGACATGCCCGGACAAATGATCCTGCACTGGTCCCCGCGCTCTCCCTACGTGCGCAAGGTGATGATCGCGATCCACGAAATGGGCCTGCAGGACCGCATCCGGACGGTGCGCACCGTGGCCGGCGGTACCACGCCGCACTGGGAACTGATGAAGGTCAACCCGATCGGCAAGATCCCGACTCTGGAGTTGCAGGACGGGACGGCGGTCTATGATTCTCCGGTGATCATCGAGTACCTGGACACGCTGCACAGCGGCGCGAGGCTCTATCCGACGGCCTGGCCTGAACGCCTGATCGCGCTTCGCCGCCACGCCCTCGGCCAGGGCATGCTGGACAACGCCTTGCCGCTGCTGGGCGAAGGCTTCCGCCCGAAGGACAAGCAGAGCGAGCCGCACATGGAACTGTGGCGCGCCAAGCTGCGCGCCTGCGTCGATGCGCTGGAGCAGGAAGCCGACGCCCTTGCCGCCAGCCCCTTTTCCATCGGCCACATCGCAATCGGCGTCGCGCTCGGCTACCTGGATTTCCGTTTCGATGCCATGTCGTGGCGCAATGGCCACCCGAAGCTCGCCGCGTGGCACGCCACCTTCAACGCCCGCCCGTCCGTCATGGCGAACATGCCGGTGGACGACCGCTGAACCGCCGGCCAGGTCAGCCGGATCGCCGGGTCGGTCGCGTGACTTTCGCCCATCCGGCGTCCCGGCCGGAGTGACCTTGCTCTAGATCCAGCGCACCGACAGGGCGATCTGGACCAGCGCCAGGATGCACACCAGCACGCCCACTATCGCCATCAGCCGGTGGGCCGGGACGAAGCGCGCGATGACGGCACCCAGCGGTGCGGCGAGCACCCCGCCGATAATCAGCGCCACGATATGCGACAGATGCGCAAGGCCGAGCTCGACGAAAAACGTCGTCGCCACCGCGACGGTAATGAAGAACTCGGCGCTGTTGACGGACCCGATGACCTTGCGCGGCGCGTGGCCCGAACCGATCAGCGTGGACGTAACCAGCGGTCCCCAGCCGCCGCCGCCGATCGCATCGAGGAAGCCGCCCACCAGCCCCAGCGGCGCGGCATAGCCGACCTTCGCGTCCTCATTCGTCGGCGACAGGCGGATCGCCTTCATCAGGATCAGCATCCCGCACACCAGCAGATAGGCCGACACGAAGGGGCGGATGGCTCGTCCGTCGATGTTCGACAGGATGAAGGCACCCAGCACGCCGCCGACGACGCCGGCGAGGCCCAGGGTCAGGAACAGTTTGAAATCGATATTTCTATGCAGCAGATGGGAAATGCCCGAGGCGGCGGAGGTCGCGACCTCGGCGGTGTGAACCGCGGCGCTGGCCTGGGCGGGCGGGATGCCCATCGACAGCATGGTTGTTGTGCTGATCAGGCCGAATGCCATGCCCAGCGCTCCATCGACGAGCTGTGCCATGAACCCGATGGCGACCAGGGCAAGGAAGTCGATGGTCATGCAAAGCCTTCGAGGAATTGCGAACTCGCGGCATATAGCGAGGCGGATGGGGCGGGAGCGACGATTTCTTTCTGGCATCCGGCAATTCCCGCGGCCATGCATTGACGCCCTGTCGATTGGCGGCAACGATTCGGGCATGGCGCATGCAATGGCATATGTATGCCCGCCCAGGCCGGCCCGGACAGGATGCGAGACCGGTCACAGGACGGACGGCACGCCGCCGCGCCGCCGGTTTCCTGCGCAGGAGCGAACGACATGGCCAAGCCCTACGACCTGATCGTCATTGGCGGTGGCCTGGTGGGCGGGGCCATTGCCTGGGGCGCGGCCGCGAAGGGCGCCTCGGTGATACTGCTGGACGAAGGCGACGTCGCCTTCCGCGCCGCCCGCGGCAATTT
Organism: Acetobacteraceae bacterium; assembly: GCA_050181195.1. Taxonomy (GTDB): domain Bacteria; phylum Pseudomonadota; class Alphaproteobacteria; order Acetobacterales; family Acetobacteraceae; genus Rhodopila. The sequence goes on from JBFXDK010000008.1 coordinate 76,939, forward strand.
CGGCCTGGTATGGGTGCAGAGCAAGGGCGCCGGCATGCCGCCCTATGCGCACTGGACCCGCCGCTCCGCGGAGCTCTGGCCGGACCTGTCGGCGCGCATGGCTCAGTCCACCGGGCTGGATGTCGGCCTGCGCCAGCCCGGCGGCCTGGCGTTCTGCCTGAGCGATCAGGAACTGGAGACCCGCGCCGGCATCGTGCAGCGCATGCACAACGAGAGCGGTGATATCGGCACCCGCATCCTGGACCGCGCCGAGGTGCGCGCGATGATCCCGGGCCTGGGCGACCGCGTGGTGGGCGCCGCGTTCTGCCCGATGGACGGGCATGCCAATCCGCTGTTCCTGCTGCGCGGCCTGCACAGCGCACTGCACGACCACCACGCCGCCTACCGGCCCGGACGGAAGGTGGACCGGATCGACGCCGCGCCGCACAGTTTCACCGTGCATTGCGGTGAGGAGCGCTATACCGGCGCGCGGGTGGTGATCGCCGCCGGTCTGGGCAGCCGCGACCTGGCCCCGATGGTCGGTCTCAACATGCCGGTCTCACCGCTGCAGGGCCAGATCATCGTGACCGAGCGGCTGCGTCCGTTCCTGAGCCATGTCACGCACGTCCTGCGCCAGACCGAGGAAGGCACGGTGATGCTGGGCGACAGCCAGGAGGACGTGGGCTTCGACATCAGCACGAAGGTCTCGGTGCTGGAGAAGATCGCCGCCCGCAACGTCGCGACGTTCCCGGCGCTGAAGGACGCCTCAATCATTCGCATGTGGGCGGCGCTGCGGGTGATGTCGCCGGACGGGTTTCCGATCTATGAGCAGAGCGAACGCTTTCCCGGCGCCTTCGCCGCCACCTGCCACAGCGGTGTGACGCTGGCGGGCGCACACGCGTTGGCGCTGGCGCCAGCGATCCTGGATGGCAAGCTGCCGGATGCGCTCGCGGCCTTCTCCAGCAAGCGGTTCGACGGCGCGGAACCGGTCATTGCGCGTCATTGATGCAACCGGAGCCGGCTGAGCAGCGTTGAACGGCACCCCTGAAAGAAGCCGACACACGACGCAATGGCCTGGAACGCCTGGACCCTGATCAAGAATGCCGCCATGGCGTTCATCGACGACGGCGCCCTGAGCCGGGGGGCGGCCATCGCATTCTATGCGGTGACCTCGACCGGGCCGGTTCTGCTGATTGTCGTTGCGGTCGCGGGACTCGTCTATGGCGAGGAAGCCGCGCGCGGCGCCCTGATGCAGCACCTGACGGGGATGATGGGTCCCGAAAGCGCCCGCTTCCTGGAAGCGGCGATCGGCAGTGCGTCGAATCGCGGCACCGGCGTCATGGCGACGATCATCGGCGGCGTCTCGCTTCTGATCACCGCCAGCGGCGTCTTCGGCGAGATGCAGACGGCGCTGAATGCCATCTGGCGGGCGGAACCCGAAGGCAGCACCATTGGCAATCTGATCAAGGCGCGTCTCACCAGCCTGGGCCTGGTCGTCGCGCTGGGCTTCCTGCTGCTGGTGTCGCTGCTGCTGGGTGCCGCCATCGCCACCGTCGGCCAGGCGCTCAGCCAGTTTTCCACCTTCGCGGTCGTCTTCCTGCAGATCGCGAATTTCCTGCTGTCCATTCTCCTGATCGGCGTGGTGATCGCCGCGATCTACAAGGTGTTGCCCGACCGGGACCTGCGCTGGCGGGATGTCGCTGTCGGGGCGATCGTGACCGCGATTCTGATCAACATCGGCAAGCTGGGGATCGGGATCTATATCGGCAGCAGCGGCATCGCCTCCAGCTATGGCGCGGCCGGTTCGGTGCTGGCAGCGCTGCTTTGGGTGTATTATTCCGCACAGATCTTCCTGTTCGGCGCCGAGTTCACCCGCGTCTGGGCCGAGGCAAATGGCGGGTTCCGCGTGCGGGAGCGGCGGCCGGCCCAGGCGTGATCTTCCCAGCGGGCAGCATGCACGCCACCCTGAATGCGGCTATGCGGCAGACGGCACGGCGATCGTCTGCGGAAACAGGGGCATCACTTCACGCGCGAAGCGGCGCAGGCTGTCGCGGCCGCGCTGGCCGCCGCCAGACCCGCCACCATTGACCAGAATATAGCCGGCGCCGGCGCGCTGCAGCTCCTCCAGCTTGCGGGCGATCTGCTCGGGCGTGCCGTACATCGCGCTGCGAAGGTTGATTTCATTCGGATCGCCGGTCGCGCGATCCGGACCACCCAGCACTGTGCCGTCGGGCTGGGTTGCGAGCGTCAGCTGCCGCAGCCGGTTCTGCAGCCGCCGTTCCAGCGCCGCCTCGCGCTCCGCCTCGTTGTCAGTCACGTAGAAGGCGCGTGTCACCCCGACCTGCGCGGGATCGAACGCCCGGCCGGCGTCCTCCACCGCCTCGCGATAAACGGCGATGTTGTGCGCGACGTCCTCGGGCGAGGCATACTGGCCCAGCAGCAGGTTGAAGCCGCGGCGCGCAACGTCGCGGATCGAGCGGTCGCTGCCAGCCCCCATCCACACCACCGGATGAGGCCGGCGCGCGGGCGGCGGTTCCACCACGATGTCGTTGAAGTGCCAGTACCTGCCATGGTGGGAGAAACGGTCCTCGGAGCGCCAGGCCTTCAGCAGGACCTCCAGCGCTTCCTCGAACCGCGCGTCGGCTTCCGCGATGGGGACGTCGAAGCCCACGAATTCGTTGTAGCGGTAGCCCTTGCCGATACCGAAATCGAGCCGCCCGCCCGACAACAGGTCGAGCGTCGCCGCCTGTTCCGCGAGCAGCACCGGATTGTGCCAGGGCAGCACGATGACGGCGGTGCCCAGGCGCAGCGTCGTGGTGCGGGCGCCGAGCCAGGTGAGGAGGGAAAGGGTGGCCGAGACCTGGCCGAAGCCGGTGAAGTGGTGTTCGACGACGAATGTGCCGTGGAAGCCCAGGGCTTCGGCTTCGACGTTGTAGTCGATGAAGTCGCGGAACCCCTCGGCGCTGTCGAACTCGCCGGAGCCGCGTCGTGCCGCCGCACTGCCGAACAGACCGAACAACATTCCTGCCTCCCGTGGCGCTGCCGGGCGGCACGGTAGCGGAGCGGCGATGGAAGGGCGAGGCTCCGCCTCGCGCTCCGCCAGGGGCCTTGCCCCTGGACCCCACCAAGGGCAACGGCCCTTGGAACGCGATTCATTTGGTTGTGTTGTCGGTCGGGGGGCCGACGGAGGTGGCG
>JBFXDK010000009.1:0-77704 GCA_050181195.1 Acetobacteraceae bacterium
CTACTTCGTGTTCGAGGATCCGGACGGGATACGGCTGGAGATCAACCACATCCCGGGCAAGGGCTTGCTCGCCACTGAAACCCCGCTGAGCCCGAGCGATGATCCGAACTGGGACCAGAATGCGTGAGGACACCGCCTGTGGCATCAGTCGGCAATGATCGTCACGCATGATGGACCTCTCGAGCATGATCGCGCTGAGCGGAACCGTCTTGATGTCGTCCACCTGACCGCGGCAACGCGCGGCTGCCGGTCAGCGCTGATTTGGAGAACAAAAAGCGGTAACGACATCAACGCCTGACGTGTCTCGGAACATCGGTCCCTGACTTGCGGCAAGAGCAAGGCGCTGCGCACCACTGGCGGCGAAGTATCTTGGTATCCCGCTCTCCAAACACACCGGCAAGCCCTCGCTTTATCTTGAGCATGTGGCTGGATGGTAATGAAAACCGGTCAGCCGCGATCACGTTGAGCCCCGCGGAACCGCTGACGGAGCAAGTCTTGATCCAAGCAGCGTCCATCGACCGTTCCAGTTGTCAGGAGAGAGACCGATGACACGGACTTTTGTTTCCGTTTTGGCTGTAACGGCTTTTCTTGGACTTCCTGCCTTCGCGCAAACCGCGCAGCACGCGCCGGCAAGCAACCCTGCAAGCACGGCACATCCGATGGCTAACAACACCGCCCAGACTTCCGCCGGACAATTGAAAACGGCATTGAAGAAGGCTGGAGTGACGCAGGAGAACGACGTCCAGGGAACTGTCATCGAGGCACAGACGTCCGGTGGTCAGCCGGTTTTCGTCGTGGTCGGGCCGGCCAGCCTGAATTCGTCGGCACCACCAAATTTCGGCAAGAAGGATTTCCTGCAGAATCTCAGCAAGACCGGCCTGAAAGATGTCAAGGTGATCGATAGTGCCCATCTGGTGCACGGCCAGGTTCAGGGATCCGCTGGAAACACGGACGCCGTCCTCGCCGTTTCCGGCCTCAGGTTCCAGGCTGCCTCAAGCAAGGGCAACGGCAGTTTTGACCAGAACCAGTTTCAGAAGGCCCTGAATAGCGCCGGGATCAAAGCTGATACCCCGTTCAAGGGTCAGCTGGTCCGTGCTCAAGGCCCAAGCGGTCCGGTCTTCATGATTGTAGGTGATGAGGACCTTATCGCTCAGAAGAGCGACAAGCCTGTACAGGTCGATGCCGCGAAGCTCCGTTCGGAGTTCCAGACGGCCGGCCTGAAAGATTTCACTGTCCTTAACAATGCCCACGTGTTTCAGGGGACGACCGGTGATACCACGGTATTCGTCGTAGCCGGACAAGGACTGGCGTCCTAGAGCCGGCTCGCGTCAGCCCACCCCAACCCCGGGACTTGCTGATGTTACGCGCTGACCGTCTGCGGTCAGCGCGTAAGCGCGTAAGCGCGTGAGCGTTCCGACGTGCTTGTGGCCGAAGGTGAGATCAATCAAACCCGCGGCAGCAATCCCCGCATCTGGTAGGTCCGGAACCATTTGCGGAACATGGCCTCGGTATCCATCACCTCGGTGAACCCTGCCTGCATGATCTTGATCGTGGAGACGATCGAGGCCGGGCCTGGTTCCGTGTGGCCATGGCGCATCTGGTAATCAGCGTATTCCAGCGACAGCCCGACGAAATCCCGAAGCCCGGGTGCTGACAGATTGCAACGGCCGCGGATCGCGTCCCATGCGGCTTCTCCGGCGTCGGTCAGGTGGGATCGCAGGGCAAACGGCGCGGGCGGTCCGGGGCGCATACCGAGCGCCTCGGCAATGGCAGGCCAGACATTCGCCCAGACAAAGACGTCGCCGTTCGTGACATTGAAGGTTTCGTTTCGCGCCGCCTCCGCCTCGCCCGCCCAGGCGATCGCCCGCGCCAGAAGATCGGCGTCCACGGCCTGGGAAACGCGGGGGCCTCCCCCGGGATAGGACAGCACGTCCGAGGTTTCCCGCATCAACGCGGCATGCACGCCCAGGGCGGGGATCAGGTTCATGGCACCGCCGATGGCCTCGCCCACGATCAGGACCGGGCGCAGAATCGTGAAATGCCAGGGTGCGCCAATCTGTCTGGCGCGCAGGTAGTCTTCCTGCGCCCAGTAGAAGTTCGGCTGCTCGCGCATCTCCGACCGCCCTTCCCGCGCCGGCACGGTCAGCGGACGGACATGCACGCCATAGGCCTTGGTGCCCTGCAGCAGCGTCACATGGCGCAGCGCTGGCGATGCGGCGGCCAGCGGTTCCAGCAGGTTGCGCAGCATGCGGTCGTTGACATCGATCTGTTCCTGGTCGCGCCAGCCGGCGACCAGGTCCGGCAATTCGAACAGCGCCGCATAGACAAGATGCGATACATCCGTCAGACCAGCGATTGCCTTCCGGCAGGCGTCGGCGTCCTTCAGGTCCAGCGGGATGAAGTCGGCGCCATGAAGCTGCACCGGCCTGCGGCGGGAGACGGCGATCACCCGGGTATCCGGCTGCGACGTGAAGTGCTTCAGCGCGGCATAGCCGACAAGGCCGGTGGCGCCGGCGACGAGGACAGTCCTGCGAGGCATGGTCAACTCCTGCTGGCCGGTGGGCGGCAGGAGTCACCGATTCTGACTGCCCATGCAAGCGGACGCCGCCGTGCGCCGATCAGGCGAACTGGAGCGTGCCGTCGTCGAACTGGGTACGGACCTGCGCCAGCGCCAGGCCGGTCCGTAATTGATAGTGCGGGCGATCCACGAAGCTGGTCCAGGCTCCGCCCCACTCCAGGCTGGGCATCATCGCGACGTCAGCCAGCCGCTTGTAGGCGTCTTCGTCCCCTGCCATGGCCCCGTTCATGTAACGCCCACCGTCGAACAGTCCGACATCCCAGGCAATGCCAAAATTGTGGTTGCTCTGGCCACCCCGCGCGTTGCTGACGATCGGGCCTGGGACACCATTCCGGCCCTTGGCGAATATCGCATCCTGTTCCGCATACGTGCGGGTACCTGACAGGATCTTGAGGGTCTTGCCGTTCATCGCGCTAGTCGCTGTCTTCAGGAACGTGCGGGCGGCCCGCTGTGCTGCCGGCAGCAACGTGCGGATATTGCCCTCGGATCGGGGGTCGAATGTCCCCAGACTGTTCCTGATCGCTTCATATTCCGCATGGAACGCCTTGTCCGCGTCTTCGGTGTTCCGTCCCCAGATGCCGTCGATCGTGTCGTGGTGATGGCCGGCGAGCCGCAGAACCTTCTGGTAGAAGCGGATATCGTCGTCGAACAGACCGCTGCTCATGGCGAGTTTCCCCTGTGTTTTGCACCGGGAAGTTCAGCACTTTTCCGCCATCGACGCTGTGACATCCATCACACGCAGCGTACGGACCGCCGATCCCTACCGCGCCGCGAGTTGCTGCATGGTGACCGACAGATCGCTGATCTGTTCGGGCGACAGTTTCTTCCGCTGCTGGATGATGCGCCGCCCGCCCATGAACTCGGCGGACGCGTTCACCGCCTCCACCGCCTGGACGGTGCCGTCCCCGGCCAGATGGAACAGGGCGAACTTCCCGGTCTCCATGTCGCCGCGCAGCACGATGTGGGTACAGTCGAAGGGAATGCCGGCGATCTGCAGTCGCAGGTCATACTGGTCGGACCAGAACCACGGCACCTCGGGCGGCGGCGGCGGCTTGCCGCAGATGGTGGAGACCGCCTGGCGGGCCTGTTCCAGCGCGTTCGGCACGCTCTCCAGCCGCATCATGCGCTCATACAGCGGCAGCGGTCGGCGGGTGCAGTCGCCGATGGCGTAGATCGACGGGTCTTCCGTGCGGGCGGCGAGATCGACGACGATGCCGTTGTCGCAGGCCAGTCCGGCCTCCCGCGCCAGTTCGTCATTGGCGACCGCGCCCACGCCCACCAGCGCGGCGTCGCATGGGATCAGGCGCCCATCGCCCAGGCGGACACCGGTGACACGCCCGCCCTCGCCTTCCAGCGCGGTGACCTGGGCATCGACCTCGATCGTCACGCCCTGCGCGCGGTGATATCTCTGGAAGAATTCCGACAGCGGCGGACAGGCAACGCGGGCCAGGACACGGCTTTCGCGTTCGATGACGACCGCCTCGGCACCCAGGGCGCGGGCCGAGGCCGCGGCTTCCAGCCCGATATAGCCGCCGCCGATGACGGCAAGACGCTTGCCCGGCCCCAGCACGGCCTTCAGCCGATCGGCATCGGCGGCATTGCGCAGTTCCAGGACGTTCTGCAGCTTGAGGCCGGGCAACGGGATGCGACGGGCACGGGCGCCGGTGGCGATGATCAGGACGTCGTATGGGACGGTCTCGCCGGTGCCCACCGTCACGATCTTGGCGGTCCGGTCGACGCGCGTGACGGTGGTGTTCAGCCGCAGGTCGATATTGGCGCCGGGGTAGAAGCTGGCCGGCTTCAGGGCGAGTTTCTCGGCGTCGGTCTCACCCTTCAGCCAGGCCTTCGAGAGCGGCGGGCGCTCATAGGGCGGGATGGGCTCGTCGCCGATCAGCGTGATCGCCCCGGTGAAGCCGGCGCGTCGAAGTTCGGCAGCGGCGCTGCCGCCCGCATGCCCGGCGCCGGCAATGACGATATGGGTGACGGATTCGGTCACGGCGCGTCCCTCCCTCGGGGCCGAGTGTTCGGTATACCCAGTCCGGAGTTAGCCCCGCAGGGCAGCGGCAATCAAGATTGCGGCGATTCCTGGTCCAACAGGCATTGACCATGCTATTGGACTAAACCAAATGAACTAAGTTCGACCAGGATCGATCATGACCACCGTCAACATCCATGAAGCGAAGACCCACCTGTCCCGCCTGATCGAGCGCGCCGCGGGCGGGGAAACCGTGATCATCGCAAAGGCCGGCAAGCCGCTGGTGAAGCTGACGGCGCTCGACGCGCCTGCCGGTTCGGCCCAGCGGCGCCTCGGCTTCATGCAGGGACAGTTCGCAATCCCCGAGGATTTCGACACGATGGGGTCCGGGGAGATCGCGCGCCTGTTCGGCGATGATGCGGCGTGACGCTGCTGCTGGACACCCATCTGCTGCTCTGGGCGGCCATCTGGCCCCTGCGCCTGCCGCCCGCCGCACGGGTGCTGCTGGAGGACGCGGGAAACGCGCTGATGTTCAGTGCGGCGAGCCTGTGGGAGGTGACGATCAAGCGCGGCCTCGGGCGGGAGGATTTCCAGGTCGACCCCCGCCTGCTGCGGCGCGGCCTGCTGGACAACGGCTATGAGGAACTGCCGGTCTTCAGCCAGCACGCCGTGGCCGTTGACCTGCTGCCGCCGCTGCACCGCGACCCGTTCGACCGGATCCTGGTGGCGCAGGCACAGGTGGAGGGGATCACATTGCTGACCGCCGACCCGCTGGTTGCGCAATATCCCGGGCCGGTGCGGCTGGTCTGAAGGTTCCGGGACGGCGGACCAGATCGTCGCGGATCGCCACATCGACGCCCCAAGCGATGGTCCGTTCATCGGACCCCGGCCTCAAGGTCGCCGCCTGCGGCGGCCCGCTGCGCGGCTGCGGACCTTGACCCCAGCGTCCGATGAACAGGCAGGCTTGGGGTGCGTTCGACGGGAAGGACTGTCGTTGTCCGTTCCGTCGTCGGGAGCCGTCGGGGTGGGGCAGGCCGATTATGGGTCTGGGGCAGGCGCTGCTACGGCAGCCCGGCGCCCGGCACCGCAACCTGGACGAATTCGATCTTGCCGTCCGTCTTGCCCTGCCGTTCCGGTCCGCTGCCGGGGGCGGTGCAGATGAACAGCGTGCGCCGATCGTCGCCGCCCAGCATGCAGGCATAGGCGTTCCGCCCCGGCAGGGCGACCGTGTCCGTCACCGCGCCCCCTTCCCGCACCCGCACCACGCGGTTGCCGCGCGGATCCGCGACCCAGATCGCACCATCGGCGTCCAGGCAGATCCCGTCGGGGAACAGCTTCGCGTCCTGCGCCCAGACCCGACGGTTGGACAGGCCGCCATCGGGCGCAATGTCGAACGCCGTCAGGCGGTTGCCCATCGTCTCGCCGATGATCAGGCGCTTGCCGTCCGGCGTGATCACCGTGCCGTTCGGGAACAGCAAGTCCTCGGCCGCTACATGGACCCGGCCGTCCGGGTCCACCCGAACCAGTTTCGCCGGCTTCGCGTCGGCGCCCTGAAACCGTTCATAGCCGAAATTGCCGACCCAGGCGCGACCCTGCGCATCCACGACCATGTCGTTGCACGGCCCGCCGGCAATCGCCGACAGGTCGGCATGCGTCACCAGCGCCCCGTTCACCTGGCGCAGCAGCCGCTTGTCGTTCATCGACACGACCAGCAGCGACCCGTCCGGCATCCAGCCCAGGCCGGACGGGCAGGCCGGGACCCGCGCCATCTCCTCGGCCTTGCCGTCCAGACCCACCGCGACGACGCGGTAATTGTAGAAGTCCGAAAACCACAGGCGCCCCTGGTGCCAGCGCGGCCCTTCCGGAAAGGTCAGGCCATCGAGCAGCGTTTCCACCATGATATTCCTCCTAACCCCGGCGCGGGGACGCCGCGGCGGCCAGCGGCGAGGTGATGTCGCGGAAGGTGACGTCCAGCGACGTGCGCACGTCGATCACCGATGGGATGCGCGAGGCCATCGCCTGGCGCAGCGCCGGCGCGAGCTCCGACGGATCGGTGACCCGCACCCCGTTGCAGCCCATCGCGCGAGCGATCGCGGCATGATCGAAGTCGTTGAACTCGGCGGCGAACGGGCCGGACCCGTGCAGCACCCAGCCCAGCGCCTGGTTGTTGAAGATGACGTTGATGATGGGAATGTCGTGCTCCAGCCCGGTCATCAGCCCGTTCATCGTCATTGCGAAGCCGCCATCGCCGCAGACCGCGACCACCGGCCGGTCCGGATGCACCAGCTTGGCGGCGAGCGCCGCGGGGATGGCAAAACCCATCGGCCCCGAGCCGGCGGCCTGCAGGAACCCGCCCGGCGCCTTGGTCTGGTAGAAATGCGTCATCAGGATGCGGTTCTCGCCGGCATCGCAGGTGACGATCGCCTCGGGCGGCAGCGTGCGCATCAGCTCGCCGATGACCCGCTGCGGCAGGATCGGCGCCGCGTCCGAGCGGTATTCCGGCGCGTTGAAGTAGCCGTGCGCCTGGCGATGCGCGGCGACCCGCTGCTCTGCCTGCGTGCGGCGGCCGGCGGCGTTGGGCTGCGCCACCGCCAGCAGCTGATCCAGCACGCGCGCGGCGTCGCCGATCAGCACGTGTTCGGCGGGGAAGGTCCAGGACGCGTTCTTCGGCTCCACGTCGATCTGGATGAAGGTCTGGCGCGTGGGGTCCAGCAGGTCGCGGTTTTCCCAGGCGGTGTCGGAAGGGCCGAGCTTGGTGCCGATGGCGAGGACGAGGTCGGCTTCGGCGATGCAGGCATTGGCGGCGGGCGTGCCGAAGGTGCCGAACACGCCCAGCGCCAGCGGGTGGGTTTCGGCGAACACGCCCTTGCCCGCGGCGCTGGTGGCGACCGGCAGGCCGGCCGCCTCGGCCAGGGCCTGCAGCGCGTCATAGGCCTGGGCGATGCGCACGCCGTTGCCGGCGATCACCACGGGCTTCTTCGCTTCCAGCAACGCCATCGCGGCGGCGGCGACGGCTGAATCCTCGGCCGGAGGCGGCGTAGGCGGCAGGTAGTAGCGGGTGGGATAGAGGCCCGGGCGCGAATCCGGCTGCACGGTGCCCGCGAGTGAATCCTGCGCGAACAGCACGGCGACCGGCCCTGGCTGGCCCGCGGTCGCGTGCTTGATCGCGAGTTGCACGGCGTGGACGGCGGCGACAGGTTCGTGCGCCTGCATCACCTGCTTGGTGACACCGCTGAAGGCCCGCCGTCCGTCCCAGCTGCCGTAATCGCCGGTGGCCTGCTGGTAGGGGGCGTGCAGGTGAAAGCCGGTGGCGTCGGAGAAATCCGTCAGCAGCACCATGGGCGAGGACGACAGATACGCCTCGATCGTGCCGATCAGCCCGTTGCCCAGCACCCAGGGACCCTGGCCAATCATCACGCCGGGGCGGCGGGTGAGGCGGCCATAGACCTCGGCCATGACGCCGGCCAGCGATTCCTCGCGTACGGTCACCATGCGCACGCTGTTCTGGTACTTGCGCAGGCCGGAGATGATGCGCCCGGTATGGCCGCCGGAGATGCCGAAGACATATTCGATGCCGGCTTCCTGCAGGACCCGGCCGATGAGTTCGCCCGGAGGCTCCGCTTCGGTGACCATGCGTTCGACTGGCATCGTCTGCTCCCCTTCCCGTTGGTGGCCGGCGCTCGGCCGGCGGGACGGATTGGAGCAAGCCGGGTGCCGAGGGGCAAGCGGGTCAGATGGTCCGGAACGTCAGCGGTGAGATCGTCTCAGCCGATCGGCGGGCCCAGTCGCGGTTCGGCACCTCGGCCTTCACACGCAATTGTGCCTGGTGCAGCGCCTCGGCCGCCGCCTCGTAGTCGATCGTCAGGACCTTGCCGTCCTGCACCACCTTCTGCCCATCGACATAGACCGTGCGGATCGCCCTGTCGCCGGCGGCATAGATCAGGTTGCGCAGCGGATCATGGGTTGGCCGCATCATCGGATGTTCCGCGTCCACCAGCACCATGTCGGCGCGACAGCCCACGGCGAGGCGGCCGATATCATCGCGGCCCAGCGCCTTGGCGCCGCCGATGGTCGCGGCGTTGAACAGGTCGGTGCTGTTCATGGTGCGTGGCGTGCCTGCCTGGGTGCGGGCGAGATAGGCGACGAGGCGCAGCTCATCCAGCATGTTGTGCGGATAGGTGTCCGTCCCCACGCCCATGTTGACACCGGCGCGCAGATAGCGGCCGAAGTCCTTCAGCGTGATGCCGCGGCGCGCGAACACGGTGGGGCAATGCGCCACCGTCGTGCCGGTTTCGGCCAGGCGCCGCAGGTCGGACTCGGTGTGCCAGGGCGTCGAGGGATGATCATCGAGGAAGATGCCATGCCCGATGATCGATCGTTCCGACAGCAGGCCCAGATGGTCCAGCCAGCCGATCGGCGTGAAGCCGTGGCGGGTGATCTCGTGGAATTCGGATACCGACTGCGCAGCGTGGATCTGCCAGGACAGGCCGCGCGCCTTCGCCTCGGCGAAACTGTCCCGCAGCAATCCTTCCGTGCAGGTGTCGATCTGCGCCGGCACGACCATGCCGAACAGGCGGCCGGAGGGATGCTGTTCTGCGCGCTCGATCAGCGACAGCGCCTCGGTCATGGCCTTCTCGCCGGCCGCCTCGTCCCAGGCATAGTCCACGAGGTGACCGTTTTTCGTGTACCAGCGCGCGGAGCGGAACATCGGGGCGATGCAGACCCGCATGCCGGACTCGGCCAGCAGGTCGAGCCAGCCGGGATGCGCCATCGATAGATCGGCGAGCGTCGTTACGCCCGACAGCAGCAGTTCCGAGAGAGCCACGCGCACGCAATGCGGCACCGCTTCGGCGTCCGCCCGGAAGATCGGCAGGTATTCGTAAAGCGAGGAATTGTAGAAGCCGGGCGAGCCGATCTCATCGATTAGGCCCTTGTTGAGCGGCTCACTTGATGGGTGGGAATGGATGTTCACAAGGCCCGGCATCACCATCAGGCCCGCGCCATCGATCGTGGCGTCCGCCGGACCGGTGTAGCCGCGTCCGACGAAGGTCAGGGCGCCGCCCGAGAAGGCGACATCGGCATCCGGCATGTAGGCGTGGGATTTGGCACTGGCGTCCCAGGCGACGACCATGGCCGCGTTGCGGATGACGGTGATGGTCATGGGGATGATCCTGACTGGGGAGGTGGTTAGCGTGGCAGCCAGGTCGGAGAGCCGTCAACGGGAACGCAGGACGATCAGCAATTGGATGCGGTTCTCCACGCTACGTGAGGCGATGTTTCGCATCGCCGGAGATCAGCGTAGGATCGGCGGTGATGATTGATCGAACCCGCGATAAGGTGCCGAGCGAATTGTTGGACCCGGTGGTCGATTACTTTCGGCCTCGGCAGGTGATCCTGTTCGGTTCGGGTGCCCGCGGCGATGCGGGGCCGGACAGTGACATCGATCTCCTGGTTGTCCTGGATGACGACGCTCCCAACGAGATGTTGACATTGGCAGCTGGATTCGAGGCACGCCGCTCCTGCAGGAGCGGCGCGGACGTCATTCCCTGTCGCGCCTCGGTATTCGCGAGCAAGGCGCCCATCCCCGGGACGCTGGCTTTTAAAGCCGCGACGGAAGGGATTGTCGTGTATCAGCGCCCGGGCGAATGACGGACACTGCACCGCGCCATTGGTTGGAGGTTGAACGCTGGCTCCCGGTGGCGCGAGAGGATGTCCGAGTCGCCGAGCCTGTCTCGGTCTGGGCGATCCCTCGCTCACTGGCACCGCCTGTCACCTGCGGCAGGCAGCCGAAAAGGGCATCAAGGGCCTGCTGACCGGGTTGATGGTACCATTTCGGCGCACGCATGATCTCGTGGAGTTGGGCAGCCTGGCCTTGCCCCATATGGCGCCTTGGGCGGACCTGCTGGCCCGCCTCGCCCCGCTGACGATCTGGAACACGGTATATCGATACCCGAGTATCGAGGCGTTTCCCGAAGTGCCACCCAGAGACACCGCCCTGCAAACTGCCCTGGCGGACATCTCCAGCCTGTTCAACCGCCTGCATGACTTGTTCGAGGCACATAAGTAGGGCGGCACAGCCCCGCCCCTACAGTTGCCGCTCGACCACCAGCTTCTTGATCTCGGCGATCGCCTTGGCCGGGTTCAGCCCCTTGGGGCAGGTATCCGTGCAGTTCATGATCGTATGGCAGCGATACAGCTTGAACGGATCCTCCAGCGCATCCAGACGCTGGCCGGTCGCCTCGTCACGGCTGTCGGCGATCCAGCGATAGGCCTGCAGCAGCACGGCCGGCCCCAGGTAGCGGTCGCCATTCCACCAATAGCTTGGGCAGGCGGTCGAGCAGCAGAAGCACAGGATGCACTCCCACAGCCCATCCAGCTTCGCCCGCTCCTCCTTGCTCTGCAGGCGTTCGGCATCCGGCGGGGCGGGGCTGTCGGCCTGCAGCCACGGCTCGATCGAGCGCAACTGCGCATAGACCTGCGACAGGTCGGGCACCAGGTCCTTCACCACGGGCATATGCGGCAGCGGCGAAATGCGAACCGCGCCGGTCACTTCCTCGATCGGCTTCAGGCAGGCGAGCGTATTGCCGCCGTCGATGTTCATGGCGCAGGAGCCGCAGATGCCCTCGCGGCAGGAGCGGCGGAAAGTCAGGGTCGGATCGACCTCGTTCTTGATCTTGATCAGCGCGTCCAGGACCATCGGCCCGCAGGCGTCCAGATCGATCTCGTACGTGTCGGTGCTTGGTGTCTTTCCGTCGTCGGGATTCCAGCGATAGATCTTGAACTCGCGGACGCGCTTCGCCCCGGAAGGCGCCTTGAAGGTGCGCCCCTGACCGATGCGGCTGTTGACGGGTAGGTTGAAAGCGACCATTGCGGCTTTTTCCGATCGATCAGTAAACGCGCTTCTTCGGCGGGAACACCGACACTTCGTTCGTCAGCGTCTGCATCTTCACCGGGCGGTAATCCAGCTTCACGTTGCCGTCATCGTCACACCAGGCCAGCGTGTGCTTCATCCAGTGATCGTCGTCACGCTCCGGGAAGTCGTCGTGCGCGTGCGCGCCGCGGCTCTCCTTGCGGGCCTCGGCGCCGAACATCGTCGTGCTGGCATTGCCCATCAGGTTGTGCAGTTCCAGCGCCTCCATCAGGTCGCTGTTCCAGATCATGCTGCGGTCGGACACCGACATGTCGGTCATGCCGCTCCAGACCTTCTTCATCTTGTCGCAGCCCTCGACCAGGCTGTTGGAGTTGCGGAACACCGCCGCATGCCCCTGCATGGCCCGCTGCATCTCCAGCCTGATATCGGCCACCCGCGTGCCACCACGCGCATGGCGGGTGCGATCCAGACGATCCAGTGACGCCTCGCCCGCCTTGGGCGGCAGCGGGGCCTGGCTGGCGCCGGGCCGCACCACTTCCACCGCGCGATGCGCCGCGGCTCGGCCGAACACGACCAGGTCGAGCAGGGAATTGGTGCCCAGGCGATTGGCGCCATGCACCGACACGCAGGCCGCCTCACCCACCGCCATCAGCCCTTGCACGATCGCGTCCGGATCGTCCTTGGTCGGGCGCAGCACCTCGGTGTGGTGGTTCGTCGGGATGCCGCCCATGTTGTAGTGGACGGTCGGCAGCACCGGGATCGGCTCCTTCGTCACCTCGACGCCGGCAAACACCTTCGCCGTTTCGGAAATGCCGGGCAGGCGTTCATGCAGCAGGTCCGCGCCCAGATGCTCCAGGTGCAGCATGATGTGGTCCTTGTTCGGACCGCAGCCGCGCCCTTCGTTGATTTCCATGGTCATCGAGCGGGACACGACGTCGCGGCTCGCCAGGTCCTTGGCGGACGGGGCGTAGCGCTCCATGAACCGCTCGCCTTCGCTGTTGGTCAGGTAGCCGCCCTCGCCGCGCGCGCCTTCGGTGATCAGGCAGCCCGCCGGGAAGATGCCGGTCGGGTGGAACTGCACGAACTCCATGTCCTGGCACGGCAGGCCGGCGCGCAGCACCATGCCGGTGCCGTCGCCGGTACAGGTATGCGCCGAGGTGCAGGAGAGGTACGCACGCCCATAGCCGCCGGTCGCCAGCACGACCATCTGCGCGCGGAAGCGGTGGATCGAGCCGTCCTCAAGGTTCCATGCCATCACGCCGCGGCAGACGCCTTCCTGGTCCATGATCAGGTCCAGCGCGAAATACTCGACGAAGAATTCCGCGTCGTGCTTCAGGCTCTGCTGGTACAGCGTGTGCAGGATGGCGTGGCCGGTGCGGTCGGCGGCGGCGCAGGCACGCAGCGCGGGCGCGCCGTCGCCATACTGCGTCATGTGGCCGCCGAACGGGCGCTGGTAGATGCGCCCTTCCTCGGTGCGGCTGAACGGCACGCCGAAATGTTCCAGCTCGTACACCGCCGGAATGGCTTCTCGGCACATGTATTCGATGGCGTCCTGGTCACCCAGCCAGTCCGACCCTTTCACGGTGTCGAACATGTGCCAGCGCCAGTCATCCTCGCCCATGTTGCCCAGCGCGGCGCCGATGCCGCCCTGCGCCGCCACCGTATGGCTGCGTGTCGGGAACACCTTGGTGATGCAGGCGGTCTTCAGCCCCGCCGCGCCCATGCCGAACGTGGCCCGCAGGCCGGAGCCGCCGGCGCCGACCACGACCACGTCATAGGTGTGATCGACGATGTTATAGGCGCGCGACGATGGCAACGTGATCGCGTTCATGATCCCCTTCCCCTCGCGCTACAGGCCGAGGCTCAACACGGAAACGATGCAGGCCAGCGCCAGGAACATGCAGAGCCCCTTCATCAGCAGCACCGCAATCAGCTTGGTCCCGTCGTCGTGGACGTAGTCCTCGATCACCACCTGCAATCCCAGTTGCAGATGATGGAAAGTGCCGATGATCAATGCCAGCATCAGTGTCATCGTAATCGGCGATGCCAGCCATACCTGAACATCGAGGCGGGACGCGCCGGCCATGCCGATGACGCCGAAGATGAACCACAGCGTCAGCGGCACCAGTGCGATGCCGCTGAGGCGCTGCACCCACCAGTGACGCGACCCGGACCTGGCGGCGCCAAGGCCGCGCGCGCGGCCCAGCGGCGAACGCAGGATGTCGACCTGCGGCGAATTGCGTGTGTCGGACATGGTGCCCCTCACCAGGCCAGGAGGCCGACGACCCAGATCAGCACCGTGCTGACCACGGTGGCGATCACGACCGCCCAGCCGGACGTATTGTACTGGCGCGCATCGAAGCCGTAGCCGGCGTCCCAGATCAGATGACGGATGCCGCTGAACATGTGGAACATCAGCGCGGCGACCCAGGCGAGCAGCATCAGGACACCGATCACGCTGCCCAGGAACGATTGCACGGTTGCGAATGCGTTGTCCGAACTCGCGGCCGCCACCAGCCACCAGGTCAGCAGCAATGTGCCGATCCCGACTCCGACGCCGGAGATGCGATGGGCGATCGACAAGGCCATGCTGAGCGGCCAGCGATAGACCTGCACATGGGGGGACAGGGGACGGTGGACCAGCTTCCCGTCCGTGTTCCGCGCCACCATCAGCGCGTCGCGTACGTCTCTCACGGATTGCTCCAGTCTTGCCGGCACCTGGTTGACGTCAGCGGCGGTGCCGAACCGTTGCGGCTGCTTACCCTCGCCACGGGGTCGGGTCAACGCGACCCGTGACGAACGGGTGAAGCGAAGCGCCGCGGGCCGCCCGGTCCGAGCATGATCCGGCGGAGCGCCACGGATGCGACGCCAGTCAGGCGATGCGCCTGTCCTGTGTTGCGAGCGGCATTCGCGGCCCAGGCCGGGAATACCTACTCAGGTTGCGTGCATCAGTTCGCGTATCGCCTGCATATCCCGCACGAACGCTTTGTATTCCCGTTCTTTTCCTTCGCCGTCTGGAATGCGCAGCAGATAGGAAGGGTGGACGGTAATGAAGACCTGCTGCCCGTCTTCCAGCTGCAATGGACGGCCCCGTTCCCGGGTCACGGTGACCGCGCGGCCAAGAACGGCGCGGGCGCCGCTGGCACCCATCAGGACCAGCAGTTTCGGCCGGACATGCACGCGTTCGACATCCAGCCAGAAGCGACAGATGCGGATCTCCCCGGCATCCGGCGCCTGATGGATCCGCCGCTTGCCGCGCGGCGTGAACTTGAAGTGCTTGACCGCATTGGTGATGTAGACCGTCCGCCGGTCGATGCCGGCTTCCTCCAGCGCACGGTCCAGCAACTGGCCGGCGGGTCCCACGAAGGGGCGCCCGATGACGTCTTCCTGATCCCCGGGTTGTTCGCCGACGAACATGACGGGCGCGTCGGAAGGCCCCTCGCCGAACACGGTCTGCGTGGCGTTCGCATACAGATCGCAGCGCCGGCAGGTCGCGGCCTCGCGGATGGCATCAAGCAGGCCGGGATCGGTGCCACCCGTCAGCACCACGGGTCCGATCGCCGGCCGGTCCGGCGGGCGTGGCACCTCGGACAGGTCCTCGGCCGCCGCGACCGAGGTGCCGGGCGCGGCTTCGTCCAGCACCGACATGCCGTGATCGCTCCACCACGCCTGCAGCATGTCATCATCATCCGCCTGCGGCAGGCCAGGGCCGAATCGCAGCGTCGATCCGTCCCAGTGCGCGCTGGCGTCGGGCGTGATGATCGAGAACACGCTGTCCGGAAACCGCCGGACCAGCACTTGGGAATTGGCTTCCAGGACGTAATGCGCCGGCGCGTACCAGCCCAGCAACCGGTTGCCGGCCGGCAGGAACCTGATGTTGGTGCGCATGCGATGCGCTTCGGCACGAACGGCGAAGGCAAGCCGGCGGGCGAGAAGCAGATCGGGATCGCCCTCGGTCTCCAGCAGCTTCTCGCCCTGGTTGACCCGCCAGACGAGGCTGTAGAGGAGGCCGAACCGGTCCGCATGGCGGGCCTGGATCGCCAGCATCGCGACATCGACAAGGGCCCGCGGCACGTTGAACGTGCCCTTGCCGTCGGGCAGCGCGCCGCTCTGTCCGCCGACAGACCATTGGATGTCGGCCGGCTCGACGCCCGCCAGGACGAGCGCCCGGGTGGCGTGACGCCAGCCGTCCCAATCCGTTTCGCGTCTCAGGGCAATGTTTGGCATGTCGATCAGCAAACCCCAGGCGGTGCTCCCTTCCAACCCCCCGCCCCCGTTCCTGGTTGCCGAACGCGGGCTGCCTTGATCGGCCGGCCCGATCCGCTCCGGGGACCCATTCAGGCGACGGACACATTTGGCATCGGGAATGGCCTAGCCGTCAGCCGCATGAACGGCTAGACGGACTAGGCCATGGCCATCCCCATCACGCTGGATCCGTCGCTGGCGGACCCGCTCTATCTGCAGATCGCCAACCATCTCCGCGCCGCCGCCATCGCGGGAACACTGCCGGCCGGCGGGCGCCTGCCATCCGCCCGCAGCCTGGCGAGCCAGCTTTCCGTCGCCCGCGGCACCGTCTACGCCGCCTACGCGGTGCTTGCCGGCGAGGGCGCCGTGGAAACCAGGGGACCGTCCGGCACTGTCATCTCGCCGCATCTGAACACCCGCGTCGACGCGCCGGAACAAAGTGCGCTGGCCCTGACCGACGAGGCGCCGGCGGCAGCGCCGCTCGCCTTCCGCATGGGGCTGCCGGCGCTCGACGCGTTTCCTTCCAAGCAATGGGCCGGCCTCATGGCGCGGACCGCGCGGTCGATCACGCCGGCCGACCTTGCCTCGGCCGATCCCGCGGGCTTTCCGCCGCTGCGCCAGGCGATCGCGGCGTATCTGGGGGCGTCGCGGGGCATCATCTGCTCGCCGGCACAGATCATCGTCACCGCCGGCTTCCAGGGTGCGCTGGCGCTGGTCCGGCAGGTTCTGGTCCGTCCGGGCGATGCCGTCTGGGTGGAGGATCCCGGCTATCCCAATACCCGCCAGGCGCTGGAAGCCGGCGGCGCGCGTCTCGTCCCGGTACGGGTCGATCGCGACGGGATGCGGGTCGCGGCCGGCATCGTCGCCGCCCCCCGCGCCCGGCTTGCCGTCGTCACCCCCACGCATCAGTCGCCCCTGGGCGTGGCGATGGCCCTGCCGCGCCGCACGGCGCTGCTGGCCTGGGCCGCCGAAGCCGGCGCCTGGGTGCTGGAGGACGACTACGACAGCGAGTTCCGCTACACCGGCCGCCCGCTGCCGGCACTGAAAAGCCTCGACCGCGGCCAGCGCGTGCTGTTCGCCGGCAGTTTCTCCAAGGTGCTGTTCCCCGGTCTGCGCCTTGGCTACCTGATCGTGCCGGACGAACTGTCCACGGCCTTCCTGCGCGCGAGCCGCCTGCAAAGCTGCGGCCTGCCGGCGATGGAGCAGCGGGTCGTCGCCGCCTTCATGCAGCAGGGACATTTCGCCCGCCACCTCCGCCGCATGCGCAGCCTGTACGCCGCCCGTCGCAAGGCCCTGGCGCTCGCGCTGGCGGTCGTGTTCCGCGAACGGGTCGCGGTTGAACTGGAGTCAGGCGGCCTGCACCTGCTGGCCCGATTCCTCGACGATGGCTCGGACGACGTACTGGCCAGACGCGCCGCGCGCGCGGGCCTGGGACCGACGGCGCTGTCGGGCCTGGCGATGGCGCATGACGCGGGCCAGGGTCTGCTGCTGGGCTTCACGAACATCCCGGAGGCCCAGTCGATGGACGCCGTGCAGCGCCTGGCCGGCGCCTTCGCCGCGGACGCCTGAGCCGCGCCGTTTACCAGGCGTTAGCGGGTGCGGAACGATGATCGCTCGCGCCCATGCTGTTCCACACGCCCGCTTTCATCCTCGGCTTCCTGCCCGTCTGCGTGGCAGGGTTCTTCCTGGCCGGCCAGGTCGCGGGACGAACCGCCGCACTGGGATGGCTGATCGCCGCCAACCTGTTCTTCTATGGCTGGTGGAACCCGCCCTTCACGCTGCTGCTGATCGGGTCGGTGGCGGGAAATTACCTGCTGGGGCAGCGCATCCGCTGTCTTGCCCTGGCGGCGCGGGGCAGCGAGGACCCTGCCCCCTTCTCCCGATCCGGGGACTTGCATCGCGGCACCGAAGCGCCGGCGCGCGCCGCACGCCTGTGGCTCATCGCCGCGATCGCCGCCAACCTGCTGCTGCTGGCCTGGTTCAAGTATGCCGACTTCCTGCTTTCGATCGTCGCGCCGGACCAGCCGGCACTTGGGATCTTCCTCCCGCTCGCGATCAGTTTCTTCACGTTCCAGCAGATCATGTACCTGGTGGACTGCCATCGCGCTCCCGAATCCGCCGCCGGCCCGCTCTCCTACGCCGCCTTCGTCACCTTCTTCCCGCATTTGATCGCGGGCCCCCTGGTCGCGCCGCGAGAGATCATCCCGCAGTTCCGCCACCTCTCCTCCCCCGTCCCCCACAACCTCTCCGTCGGCCTCTCCCTCTTCCTGCTCGGCCTTGGCAAGAAACTCGTCCTGGCCGACACGATCGGCGGATTTGCCGATGTCGGCTTCGACGCGGCCGGACGCGGCGAGACCCTGAGCTTCTTCGAGGCCTGGTACGCAACGCTCGCCTATGCGCTGCAGATCTATTTCGACTTCTCCGGCTATTCCGACATGGCGATCGGGCTGGCGCGAATGTTCAACATCCGCTTCCCGCTGAATTTCAACAGCCCCTATCAGGCGCGCAGCATCAGCGATTTCTGGCGGCGCTGGCACATCACACTGGGCCTGTTCCTGCGCGATTACGTCTTCATCCCCCTCGGCGGCAGCCGGCACGGGATGCCGCGCACCCTTGCCGCCCTGATGGTGACCATGCTGCTGGGCGGGCTGTGGCACGGCGCGGCCTGGCGGTTCGTCGTCTGGGGCGGGCTGCACGGCGTGTTCCTGGCCGTGCATGCGGCCTGGCGCCGCATCGGTCCGCCGCTTCCCGGCGTGCTGGCGCGTGGGTTGACGCTGCTCGCGGTGGTCCTGGCCTGGGTGCCGTTCCGCGCCGCCGACCTGCCGACCGCCTGGCATATGACGCGCAGCCTGGCCGGGCTGAACGGGATCGCCCTGCCGCAGATGATCATCTCCGCCGTCCCGGCCCTGGGCGCGATCGCCACGCCGGTGCCGGTGCTGCCGTTCCTCGGCGACGCGCGCACGCTCAGCTTTCCCGAGGTCACAGCCTGCCTGCTGCTGGGCTGGATCATCGTCCTGGCCCTGCCGCATCTGCATCTCTGGCGCCCGCCGGCGCGTGCATGGGGTCTGACCGCGGGGTTCGCGCTGACCGTCCAGGCCCTGTTCTTCGCGCCAAATGTGGCGCCGTTCCTGTATTTCCAGTTCTGATGGCCCGGATCGCAGCGGCCTGCCTGCTGTCTCTACTGCTGTATGCGGTGCTGTTCGGCATGATCCTCGACCGCCCGCTCAGCCACGGCATGCTGCGCGCGGGCGTGGACGCCGCGATCCTCCGCGGAGAAGCCATCGGCACCCCGAAACTGGTCATCCTGGCAGGTTCGAACGGTCCCTATTCCCATCGCTGCGAGACGATCGAGCCGATCCTGGCCCGCCCCTGCGTCAATGCCGGCGTCGCGGTCGGTATCGGCCTTGATTACCTGTTCGCCCGCTGGCGCACGCTGCTGCGCGCCGGCGATGTCGTCTACCTGCCGCTGGAGCAGGTCCAATACAGCCGAACCAGATCGGCCACCGCGCTGGGGCCTGACGCCGCCATCATGCTGCGCCACGACCGGGACACGCTGGCCCGCCTGCCGGCCGATCGCTGGCTGGGCGCGCTGTTCGCCTTCGATCTGCGTGCCCTGGTGATGAGCCTGATCGAACAGACCCTGCTCGCCGCCGGGTTCCATGACCCGCGCGCGGGCGTGACCGGCGGCACCAACGCCTGGGGTGACCATGTCGGTCATACCGCGGCCCGCGCCGCCGCCAATGAAGCGATCCTGGCGGCGGCGGGGCCGGTGTCCGTATCGGCTGCCTCGATCACGCAGGGCGATGGTACCCGCATCGTGGCGGCATTCCTGGCATGGGCGAACGCGAACGGGGTACGCGTGGTGGGCGGGCTGCCGACCGGGTTCGCCGACGCCCCCCTCCCGGATGCAACCCTGGATGCCATCCAGTCCGTCTACCGCGATGGCGGCGCCGAGTTCCTGATGCTGCCGAATCGCAGCCGCTATCCGCGCAGCTGGTTCTTCGACACGCCGGACCACCTGCACGAGGATGCGCAGATCGCCCATTCCCGCCTGGTTGCGCACGCGCTGCGGCGCCTGCTGGACCAGCGCGGCCCCCAGCCGGACGGTGTGGACCTTGTGCTCAGGGCAGCAGGATCGTCATCGCCCCGGTGATGGCACATGACCGCTGGTGCTTGTCCTCGCACCGCTGGCGGGCCTCGCTGCGTGCGTCGTCGCCGCTCTGCCCGCAGCCGACATTGCACACGTCCATTCCTTCCGCCTTCCAGCAGGCGATGCCGATATGCGTGAACCGGTCGGATGCGCAGCGCGAGGTGTTCTCCGCCGTGTTGCGCTCCTCCGGCTCGCTCTCGAAGCCCCGGGCCATGTCGGCGAACACGCATTGGTTCGCATCCGCGACACGCGCCTTGCAGTTCACCATCGCCTGTGCGGCGAGCCGCGGCGGCACCGCGGACGGACACGACATGCGTCCGTCGACCGCGCGCGCATTCGCGGCCGGCGTGATCCGCATCCGCGCCGCGTAGACGTCGTTCATCCGCACATCGGCGACGAGGTAGGCGATCGTGCATGGATGCGGCGCGGTCGAGTCCTCGATGACCGGCGGCAGTTGCACCTCGGGTGGCGGGACGAGCGGCAACGGACCCGCCAGCCCAGGCGCCGCGGCGACCGGCAGCAGCAGAGTCAGGAACGGGATCAGGCGGCGCATCTCAGCGAACCCGCTGCTGCCAGCGCATCGGGATCAGATAGCCCGCCGCGGGGTCCACGAGATCCACGACCTCGAACGGTCCATTGCGGTAATGCATGCTCAGCACCAGATCGCGGCTCAGGCCGACATAGCGCGCGAACACCTCGGTCGCGGCATCCGCCGTCGACGGACAGGTCGCATCCGGCGCAAAGCGGAAGGATATGCGGAACAGACCGCGCGTGCGGAACAGGAAGGTCACGTAGCTTGTGCCGCCGGCGCAGGCATTCAGGCGTGCGATCGGCGCGGTCGCGCCGGACTGCTCGAGCGGCGCCTTCGCGCCGGGCAGCTTGAACCAGAAATACCGCACATCCTCGGGGAATTCGGTGGCCAGCGGCAGCGTCGTCCAGTCCAGGCCGCGCACGGGGACCGGCAGCACCGCATTCACCTCGCGCGGGTTCATGCCGAAGGCGATCCCGCCGGTGGCGTTGAGCAGGTCCGTCTGCGTCTGGACCCACGCCGAGCGGAAGCCGAGCAGGGAGGCTTCCCACTGCAGGGGCGGGGTGATGAGGAACGGTTTCTCCTGCGCCGGCGCTTGTGCCTCGGCCTGCGCCAGCGTGGGCACCACGCCCCCCAACGCCAGCCCCAACGCCATGAGCATCGCCCTGAAGCAATCCGCCATCAACCCGCCGTATCCATGATCTGACCAGACTCCCGCCCGCATCGGCACAGATTAGCATCGATCCGCGCGGCGACGCTTGCGGATTTCCGTGCTCATGCCGGCTCGCGGCGGCGAAATCGCGCAGGCGCCAGGCCCGGCAATGGGCGCGATGGCGGACTCCCGCCATGGAACGGGGCGCGGGGCCGGACTGAATCCTCGACGGCCGGCGCCCGCTGCTCAGAACGCCAGCGACGTTGCCTGCACCACCAGCGGCAAGGTCCGCACCATCGCCAGCACGTCCTCGGGCACCGACTCATCGACCGACACCAGGCAGATCGCATCGCCGCCCTGCTCCGCCCGTCCCAGGTGGAAGGTCGCGATGTTGATCCCGGCCCCGGCCAGCGTCGCGCCGAACCGGCCGATGAAGCCCGGCTTGTCCTGGTTGGTGACGTATAGCATGTGCGGCGCGAAATCGGCCTCGACCTTGATGCCCTTGATCTCGACGATCCGCGGCCGCGAACCGGCGAACAGCGTGCCGGCCACCGAGCGGCTCATGCTGTCCGTCTCCACCGTGACGCGCACCAGCGTCAGGTATTCGCTGGGCCGGTCATGCACCGTCTCGGCCACATCGATCCCATGGTCCCGCGCCGCCACCGACGCGTTGACCATGTTGATCCCCTCCATCAGGGGCGACATCAGCCCGGCCAGCGCCGCGCCGGTCAGCGGGCGGGTGTTCAGCTGTGCGACCTGGCCCTCATACTCGATCACCACGCGCCGGATCACGCCCTCGCGCGCCGAGGTCATCTGCCCGGCGAACCCGCCCAGCAGGCGGCAGAGTTCCATATAGGGCTTGAGGCGCGGCGCATCCTCGGCCGAGACCGAGGGCATGTTGATCGCGTTCGAGATCGCGCCGGTCAGCAGGAAATCGCTCATCTGCTCCGCCACCTGCAGCGCCACGTTCTCCTGCGCCTCGGCTGTCGCGGCGCCCAGGTGCGGCGTGCAGACGACGTTCTCCAGCTCGAACAGCGGACTGTTCGTGGCCGGCTCCTCCTCGAACACGTCGAGCGCCGCGCCGGCGACATGGCCCGACCGGATCGCATCGGCCAGCGCCGCCTCATCCAGCAGCCCGCCGCGGGCGCAGTTGATGATCCGCACGCCCTTCCGCGTGTTCGCCAGCGCCTCACGCGAGAGGATGTTGCGGGTCGCGTCCGTCAATGGCGTGTGCAGCGTGATGAAGTCGGCCCGCGCCAGCAGCACGTCCAGCTCCACCTTCTCCACCCCGAGGTCGAGCGCCTTCTTTTCCGACAGATACGGATCGTAGGCGATCACCTTCATCCGGATGCCGATCGCGCGGTCGGCCACGATCGAGCCGATATTACCGCAACCCATCAGCCCCAGCGTCTTGCCGGTGAGCTCCACGCCCATGAAGCGGTTCTTCTCCCACTTGCCGGCCCGGGTTGAGGCCGATGCCTCGGGGATCTGACGCGCGAGCGCGAACATCATGGCGATGGCGTGTTCGGCGGTGGTGATGGTGTTGCCGTGCGGCGTGTTCATCACCACCACACCGCGGGCCGTGGCCGACCGCACATCGACATTGTCGACACCGATCCCGGCGCGTCCCACCACCTTCAGGCTGGTCGCGGCGTCCAGCAATTCGCGCGTCACCTTGGTGGCCGACCGCACCGCCAGCCCGTCATAGGGCGCGATGATGGCGCGCAGATCGGCCGGGGACAGGCCGGGCTTCAGGTCCACCTCGATGCCGCGCTGGCGGAAGATGGCCACCGCGGCGGGGGAAAGCTTGTCGCTGATCAGCACCTTGGGCATGGCAATTCTCGAACGGTCGGAAAAACGGGGTCAGCGGGCGGCGGACGCGAAGGTCGCCGCGACCTCGGCATGCGCCCAGTCGAGCCAGGGCAGCAGCGCCTCGATATCGGCGGTGTCCACCGTCGCCCCGCCCCAGATCCGGATCCCCGGCGGGGCGTCGCGATAGGCGCCGATGTCGTAGGCGATGCCTTCCTGCTCCGGCAGCGAAGCAAGCCGCGCCGCCGCCTTTGCCTGATCCGCCGCCGCCAGCGCTGTGAACCAGGACGCAGTGATCTTCAGGCAGATCGCGGTGCAGGAACGCGTCGCGGGGTCGGAAGCCAGGAAATCCACCCACGCCGTCCGGTCCACCCAGCGCGCGACCGCGGCCAGGTTCGCCTCGCTGCGGGCGATCAGCGCCGGCAGGCCGCCGATGCGTTCGGCCCAGCGCAGCCCGTCCAGTGCATCCTCGACGCACAGCATGGACGGCGTGTTGATCGTCTCGCCCCGGAAGATGCCGTCCGACAGCTTGCCCTTCGATGTCAGGCGGAACAGCTTCGGCAACGGCCAGGGCGGCGTATGGGTCTGCAGCCGTTCCACGGCCCGCGGCGAGAGCGCCAGCATGCCGTGCGCCGCCTCGCCCCCCAGCACCTTCTGCCAGGACCAGGTCACCACATCCAGCCGGTCCCACGGCAGGTCCATCGCGAAGGCGGCCGAGGTGGCATCGCAGATCGCAAGCCCCGCCCGGTTCGACGCCAGCCAGTCGGCATGCGGGATGCGCACGCCCGATGTCGTGCCGTTCCAGGTGAACACGACGTCATGCGCCGGATCGACGGCGCCGAGATCGGGCAGTGCGCCATAGGGCGCGGCGAGCACCCGCGCATCCGGCAGCCTGAGATGCTGCGCGATGTCGTTGGCCCAGCCCTCGCCGAAGCTCTCGAACGACAGGACATCGACCGGGCGCGCGCCCAGCACCGACCACAGGATCATCTCCACGGCGCCGGTATCGGACCCCGGCACGATGCCCAGCCGCCAGTCCGCGGGCAGGCCGAGGATCGTGCGCGAACGCTCGATCACTTCAGCCAGACGCGCCTTCGGCGCCGCGGCGCGATGGCTGCGGCCCAGCATGGCACCCGCGAGATCATTCAGGGAAAATCCCGGCCGCTTGGCGCAGGGACCGGAGGAAAAGCATGGGTTGGCCGGACGCAGGTCCGGCTTCGGGGACAAAACCCCAGGCGCTGTCATGTCGGCTCTCCCTTTCAGAAGAGAAGCGCCCCGTTGGGGGGGCGTGACCCGGTGCGGGGTCTAGCGGCAGCGCCGAATCGCCGTCAACACTATTCAGACGAGCGGCCGGGACAGGTCTGCCCTGCTTGCGGCGTTGCGGAAACGTAGCGCCCGGGGGTTTTCGCGCTGCAAAATGCGGTGGAAACTATAGGCATGTCGGAGCCGGCACAGCCTCAGACGGCGCGAATCCGGGTTGCGCCCCGCACCCGCCTGACCGCGGTGATCGTGGCCTGCGCCCTGTTCATGCAGAACCTCGATTCCACCGTCGTCGCCACCGCCCTGCCGACCATGGCCGAGACGTTCGGCTATGACCCGGTGCGGATGAACGTGGCGCTGACTTCGTACCTGCTCAGCCTGGCGGTGTTCATCCCGGCCAGCGGCTGGATCGCCGACCGCTACGGCGCGCGAAACGTGTTCCGTGCCGCGATCGTCATCTTCACCGTCGCGTCCGTGCTGTGCGGCCTGTCGCAGAGCTTGGCATTCCTGGTCTGCGCCCGCGTGCTGCAGGGCTTCGGCGGCGCGATGATGGTGCCGGTCGGGCGCTTGCTGCTGCTGCGGACCGCCGCCAAGACCGAACTCGTCGCCGCCATGGCCTGGCTCACCACGCCCGCCCTGCTCGGCCCGGTGGTCGGCCCGCCGGTCGGCGGCTTCATCGTCACCTATCTGGACTGGCGCTGGGTGTTCAACATCAACATCCCCGTCGGCATCCTGGGTTTCGTGCTCGTCAGCCTGTTCGTCGAGGACGTGCGCGAACCGCCGCGCGGCTCCTTCGACCTGCGCGGCCTGGTGCTGGCCGGCGGGTCGCTGTCCTGCCTGATGTTCGGCCTGGAGACCCTGGGCCGCGGCATCATGCCGCCCGGCCTGAGCGAGGCCATGGTCGCGATCGGTCTCGCCGCCGCCGGCGGCTACTGGTGGCATGCGCGCCGCCATCCCGCGCCGCTGCTCGATTTCACGCTGATGAAGCTGCCCTGCTTCGGCGTTGCCTTCTCGGCCATGATGCTGTTCCGCACCGGAATCGGCGCGATTCCGTTCCTGCTGCCGATGATGCTGCAGGTGGGCTTCGGCAAGACGGCGGTGGCAAGCGGGCTGATCACGTTCGCCAGTTCGGCTGGCGCCCTGGTGATGAAGCCCGCGGCGCAGACCGCGCTGCGGATGTTCGGATTCCGCGACACGCTGGTGTGGAACGGCATGATCTCCGGCGTGATGCTCGCCTTGTGCGCGGCGTTCCGCCCCACCTGGCCGGCCGCCGCCATCTATGCCGCGCTACTGATCGGCGGCTTCTTCCGGTCGTTGCAGTTCACCGCCTACAACACGCTGGCCTATGGCGATGTGCCGCGGTCACGCATGAGCGCGGCGACCAGCCTCTATACCGCCGGACAGCAGCTTGCCACCACGATCGGCGTATCGGCCGGGGCGATGTCGCTGGAGGTCGCGCGCCTGTTCTCCGGCCATGTCGAGCCGCAGCCCGTCGATTTCAGCGCAGCGTTCCTGGTGGTCGCGCTGATGACCCTGAGTGCCGCACCGATCGCGCTGCTGATGCCCCGCACGGCCGGCGACGACCTGACAGGGCGGCGGGGGTCCGCACCCCAGACGAGCGCGCCGAAAGCCGGGGAATAACGGCCTGGGACGGGTACGATGGCGGGATGACGCGGGGCGGCCGAACGGGGCTTTGCGGGCATGAGCGTGGCCCTCGCGCCACATCCGGATCGTCCGTCCCGGCGCGGGATTTCCATCCCGCTTCCAGGGGTCGAGCGTTCTTGACACCCGCCCACCCCCCTTGTAGCTAGCCCCCGCTTTCCGGCAATGGGGTTGCCACACGGGAATCCCAGGAGAGAACATGACCGAGGAACCGGGCAGCTCCGACCGCTCATTCGAGGAGCGTCTCAAGGCAGCCCGAGGCAGGCGGGGACTGGATGCCCCGGCGAAGCGGCCAGATGACTCTGGCGGGCTTGGCATGTCCCCATGGGGGATTGGCCTGCGGGTGGGACTGGAACTGGTTGCAGCCATGGTCGTGGCAGTCGCCATCGGCTACGGGCTGGATCGGCTGTTCGGGACCACGCCCATCCTGATGGCCGTGTTCGTTCCGCTGGGCGGCGCGGCAGGCGTGATGAACGTATGGCGGTTGCTTTCCCCGAAACCGGCGGACAGCAGCGCGACGGGCAGAACGAAGGCGGTTCGGTCGAAGACGGGGGACAAGCAGGGTGGCTAGCGAATCTGGTGGCATCGACGCCTTGGGGCAGTTCGAACTGGCCACCCATCTGGGGCCCATCGGCGCCTCGGTGAATTTCACCCAATCCAACCTGATGATGGTCATCGCCGCCGGCCTGACCCTCGGCCTGCTGATTCTGGGCATGCGTCCGCGCGCGCTGGTGCCGGGTCGGCTGCAGGCCGCGGCCGAGATGGGCTATGAAACGCTGATGTCGATGTGCATCGACACGATCGGCCCGGAAGGCAAGCGCTTCTTCCCGATCGTGTTCACGCTGTTCTTCTTCATCCTGTTCGGCAACCTGCTGGGCGTCTTCCCCTACTTCTTCACCTTCACCAGCCATATTGCGGTGACGCTGGCGCTGTCGCTGTTCGTCTTCGTGCTGGTCACCGTGGTGGCGCTGCGCGAGCATGGCCTGCATTTTTTCAGCTACTTCGTGCCGCCCGGCGTGCCGGCCCTGCTGATGCCGCTGATGGTGCTGATCGAGGTGATTTCCTATCTTTCGCGCATCATCTCACTGTCGGTTCGTCTGTTCGCCAACATGATGGCCGGTCACGTGATGCTGGAAGTGTTCGGCGCCTTCATCGTCATGTTGGGCGGCCTCGGGTTCCTGGGCTACGTCCCCGCCGGCCTGTCGCTGGGTGTCAACACCCTGCTGATCGGGTTCGAACTGCTGGTCGCCACGCTGCAGGCCTATGTGTTCGCCGTCCTGACCTGCATCTATCTGCACGACGCCGTTCACCTGCACTGAGATCGCTTCTTCCCCCTTGACCTGTGCGGGTGGTGAAACTTGCCCGCCGCAACCGGATAACGAAAGGAAACCGGACTATGGACGTCGCTTCCGCCAAGATGCTGGGTGCCGGCATTTCGATGATCGCTCTTGCCGGCGTCGGCATCGGCATGGGCACAATCTTCGGCCAGCTGGTGTCCAGCGTGGCCCGCAACCCGGCCGCCCGTGACCGCGTCTTCGGCCTGGCGATCCTGGGCTTCGCGCTGACGGAAGCAGTCGCGCTGTACGCACTGGTCATCGCCTTCATCATCCTGTTCGTCTGACCGGGAGCGGGTGCGCCACTCGCGCGCACCCGAATGAACGCCATGTCGCCGCTCCACCGGATCGTGCCTCTGCTTGGGGTCGCCCTGTTCCTGCCCGCCGTGGCCCACGCGCAGGGCATGCCGCAGCTCGACTTCAACAACCCCCTGACCCTCAGCCAGGTCGTCTGGGGATCGATCATCTTCGTCGTTCTGTATATCGTCACCTCCCGTGTCGCGCTGCCAATGGTCAGCGAGGTTCTGGAGGAACGGGCGAGCATGATCGCCAGGGATCTTGAAGGGGCTCACGCCGCCAAGGCCCGCGCCGATGCCGGCATGTCCGAGGCGGCCGAGGCGACCACCAAGGCACGCGCGGATTCCCAGGCGCAGGTGAACGCCGCGCTGGAGGAGGCCAAGCAGGCCGCCGCCGCCCAGGCCGAACAGCTGAACGCGCGGTTGGAAAAGCAGCTGCACGACGCCGAGGCGCAGATCAACCAGGCGCGGTCCGCCGCCATGGGCGCGCTGCGGCAGGTGGCGACCGAAACGGCCGAGACGGTCGTCACAAGGCTGACCGGCTCCGCCGCCGACAAGCAGCGCGTCGATCGCGCCGTCGGCGCTGCGCTGTCCGCCCGCGGCATCGGCTGAAAGGAAGAACGCCATGCACGGTCATGACGTCGGCTTCTTCGCCAACCCGCTCAACTGGGTCCTGATCTCCTTCCTGCTGTTCTTCCTGCTGTTCGGCAAGAAGATCTGGGGCGCTCTGTCAACCATGCTGGATGACCGGACCGCCACCATCCGGGCGGAGCTCGATGAGGCATCCAAGCTGCGCCGGGAAGCGGAGGCCATGCTGCGCGACGCCGAACAGCGTCGGGGGGACGCCCTGGCCGATGCCAAGAGCCTGATCGAAGGGGCGAAGGCGGAAGCTGCCCGCGTTGCCGCGGCCGCCACGGCCGAGGCACAGGCTTCGGCGAAACGCCGCGAACAGATGGCGTTGGACCGGATCGCCGCCGCGGAGAAGGCGGCGGTCGAGGAAGTCCGGCTGATGGCGGCCGAGGTGGCAACCGCCGCCGCACGCCAGGTCATTGCCGAAGGCCTGACGGCCGAGGCCGGCGCCAAGCTGATCGATTCCGCGATCAGCCAGCTGCCCTCGGCGCTGGCCGCACGCAGGGCCGCCTGATCCCGGTCCGCTGAACCACCACGATCCGCCGACATCCGATCATCCCCGGGCTCGTCCCGGGGATTTTCTTTTGCGCACGCGTCATCCGCCCGCCGCGGCCACCTTGATGGCGCGTGGCGTCGCCGTGATCAACTGGTCCCGCGACGATGGCGAGGTGGACCGGATGAAGCCGTGGGCCGGGTATTCGTGTGTCCCCATCTGGCCAGTGGGCGGCCACCAGACCCGCACCTCGCTCCAGTCCCCGCGCGGGGAGACATCGATCACCGGCTGGTCGGCCGAGACCCGGTTGCGCACCCAGTTGGCCTGGGTCACCAGGATTTCCCGCTGCGACAGTACCTGCGACACGACGGCGACATGCCCGCTGGGCAGCCGCGATGAGCGCTGGAATACCAGCACGCTGCCGACCTCCGGCGAGACGGAGCGCGCATAGCGCCCATCCGCCTGCCACCACCAGTCCGCGGCGTGGCCGTACAGCCGAACGCCGCTGAGCGCGCGGGCGAATGGCGCGCATTCCACCCTGACGGGACCGCCGACATAGTCCCCGACCCGGCTTGTCGCCGGACCGCCGCCGCAGGCAGCCAGGCCCAGCGGCAGGAGCAGAACGCAGGAGAATGCAAGGCGGCGCATGGACCCTCGGTATCGGATACCTTTACGCGATGGTTATCCGACACCATGGCAAAATGATGCAAGAACTGTCTGATCAGGCGACGTTTTCCGGCAACCCGAGAATCGTGTGCAGCACATGCTTCGTATGGGCACCCACGGCGGGACCGGTCCAGCGCACCACATCCTCGGGCCGTTCGCCATCAAGGCGGATCGTGGGACCCGGATGAAGCGTGCGGCCGATCAACGGGTCCTCGATCGTCTGCACCGCCTTGCGCGCCAGGAAATGCGGATCGCTCGCGCAGTCCGCGATGTCATAAAGACGGGAGCACGGGACGTCCGCGGCATCCAGGATTTCCTCGGCCTGCTTCGCCGGCTTCGTGCGGGTCCAGGCGGCGATCGCCTCGTCCAGCGGCGCACGGTTGGCGCAGCGCAGCCCGTTGGTGGCGTAGGCGGGATCGCGCGCCATCTCCGGCCGCCCGATTGCGGCCATCAGACGGGCGAAGATCAGGTCGGAATTGCCCGCGATGCACAGCCACTTGCCGTCGGCACAGGGATAGGTGTTGGTGGGCGACGCGGTCGGGATCGCCGCCCCCGCAGGCTGGCGGATGCGCCCGTCCATCGCGTATTCGGGCAGCATGCCTTCCATCAGGCTGAACACGCTGTCGATGAGGTTGACGTCGATCACCCTCCCCTTTCCCGTGCCGGTCGCGTCGCGCTCCCACAGTGCCGACAGCAGCCCGATCGCCGCATACATCCCGGCGAGGTCGTCGCTGATCGAGATGCCGCAACGCGGCGGCGGCAGGTCCGAGCTGCCGGCGGGATGCCCGGTCAGGTGGCGCAGCCCGCCGATCGCCTCGCCGATGGCTCCGAAGGCCGGCTTGTCACGATAGGGTCCGTCCTGGCCGTAGCCGGAGATCCGCGCGATCACCAGGCGGGGGTTCACCGCATGCAGTTCGGCCGGAGACAGCTGCAACCGCTCCAGCTGGCCGGCGCGCAGGTTCTCGACCAGCACGTCCGCGCGCTGCGCAAGTTTCAGCACGATGTCCCGGTCGCGCTTCAGGTCCAGTTCCACCGACAGCTTGTTGCGGCCATGGATGCTGAACCAGACCGAATGCCCGTTCACGGCGGCGCCCCAGCCGCGGAACGGGTCGCCGCCGGGCGGTTCGACCTTGATCACCTCGGCGCCGAGATCGGCGAGGATCCGCGTGCAGAATGGCCCGGCGATGTAGTGGCCGATCTCGATCACCTTGAGGCGGGAGAGCGGGCCGGCCGCTCGGGTGTGGTCAGCGGTACGTTCGGCGTTCATCGGCAACTCGGCTCCACGTGACGTCGGAAGGGACTGGGACGGCCGAAGCTTGTCGGGCACCGGCCCCTGCCCGGGAAAGGTCACCCATAACCGCCTTCGCCAGGCTGGTCACCCCGGCGGCGAAGCCGAGCACCTGATGGACCAGAGGCAGGGTGCGAAAGGTGTGGGCGGTTCCCTGTGAACGGCGTCACAACCAACACGATACGATTGATATACAGTTACGTTTCCACGATATTCCGCGCGTGAACGACGTCTGTCACTCCCTATGCAACGAACAGGACCGCAGCCGGACGCCAGCGCCCCGGCGTCGATCATCCGACGCCTGGCCAGGCGCCAGCCGGATGCCGGCCGGTTTGTCGTTGGAACGGGCGGGCGGACGCCCAACCCGGCGGCACGGATCAGCAGGAATACGCCATGACCATTCATCTCGTGACGGGCGGCACCGGATTTGTCGGCGGCGCGCTCATCCTCGAACTGCTCGACCGCACCGACGACCCGGTCATCGGGCTGGCGCGCCCCGGTGGTGAGGATGCGCACCAGCGGCTGATCGCCTCCCTGCGTCATGCCGCCCTCGCGTATGGCCGTGATCCGGATACGGTGCCGCTCGGGCGTGTCATCGGCATCCCCGGAGACGTCACCCAGCCGGGTTGCGGTGTTGCCGTCTCCGACCTGCGTGCCGACATGCTGTGGCACAGCGCCGCGTCGCTGCGCTACGAGGACCGTTATGCGCCGCAGATCCGTGCGACCAATGTCGATGGTGTGGCGAATGTCCTGACATTGGCCCGCCGGACCGGTGTTGCCGTGATCAACGCCGTCTCCACCGCCTATGTGGCCGGCCGGCAGGAAGGCATCCTGGCCGAGGTGCCGCAGCAGCACGAAGCCGCGCAAAACCATTACGAGCGCAGCAAGATCGAGGCCGAGGCGATGGTCCGCGCCGCGCGGGATTTCGCGGTCCGCATCCTGCGGCCCAGCATCGTGGTGGGCCATTCCGCCACCCGCGCCGCCACCACATTTTCCGGTCTCTATGGCTTCGCCCGGCAGATGCTGGCCTATCACGGCATCCTGGAGCGGATGCAGAAGGGCCTGGCGCGCAACCGGCGCATGAAGATCCGGGCCGGCGACGACGCGCCGCTGGATCTGATTCCGGTCGATGCCGTGGCGGCACAGGCGGTGCATATCGGGCTGAAACCATGCTCGGAGGGCATCTATCACCTGACCCAGACGCACCCGCCCACGGTTGGGCAAGCGATCCGCGCGGTTGCCCGCCACGCCGGCTTCCCCGAGCCGGAATTCGTCGATGCGGACACGCCGCTCGAATGGCTCGATGACCAGTTCGACAAGCGGCTGGAATTCTACAGCGGCTATATCCGGACCAGGCGCGTCTTCGATCGCTCGCGCGCTGACGCGGCGCTGGGCAACCGGCTCGATCTGCATCGCGCTTTGCCTTCGGTCGACAGCCTGCTGTCCTGGTACATGGATCTGATGCAATCGCAGCGTCGCTGCCTGCCGGCCTCCCGATAATGGCCGCGGGAACGCTGGCGCCAGTATTCATCGTCGGCACCGGCCGCTGCGGCTCGACACTGCTGTCGCGGTTTCTCGCGATGCATCCGGATGTCCTCAGCCTGTCGGAGCTGTGGGTCTTCGCCACCGACCTGGGCGGGCGGATCGAGGCGACATTCCCCGACGGCGATATCGGCGGAGAACGGCTTTGGCAGATCCTGACGGGGATCCATCCGCGCCAGACCCTGATGCTGCGTCATGACGTGATGATGGACGAGGCGCTGTACCGGCCAGGTCCCGGCCGACGCTTCACGGCCGCAACCGGCATTCCCGCCATCCTGGCCACGACGCTGCCGCATCTGTCGGACGATCCCGACGCGCTGTTCGACGAAGTGGGAGCGATCGCACGCGCCCTGCCGCCAGTTCCGATCGGGCAGGCCTATGCGGCGCTGTTCGACCGCATGCGGGACCGGCAAGGCGCCAGGATGTGGGTTGAGCGCTCGGGCGGGTCACTGCGCCTGGTGCGGCGGTTGCGCCTCCATTTTCCAAACGCCCGCTTCGTCCATCTCGTGCGCGACGGCCGCGACACCGCGCTGTCCATGAGCCGGCACTACGGGTTCCGCATGGCGCTCGCCAATGCCGCGATGACCGAGATCCTGGGCGCCGATCCCTATGAGAGTG
This sequence comes from Acetobacteraceae bacterium, assembly GCA_050181195.1. GTDB lineage: Bacteria > Pseudomonadota > Alphaproteobacteria > Acetobacterales > Acetobacteraceae > Rhodopila. The sequence continues at coordinate 32,599 of JBFXDK010000009.1, forward strand.
CCGATCGCACCTGGGAATGTGACCTGCCAGACGAGCTGCTGGCGTATCTGCCCGAGCGCTTCGATGCGGACTGGTTCCGTCGGGACAGCACCGCCCTGCCCCTGTGCGGCCATTACTGGGCAGGAGAGATCCGCGCCGGACTCGAGGATCTGGCCGGGCTGCCGGACGGCCACCTGCTGACCCTACTTTATGAGGACCTGCTGCGCGCGCCGGCTGCAACACTGGACCGGTTCTTTCGGTTCCTGATGCGCGGCGACCCGGGGATCGATGTCGAACGCCTCGCCGCCATGGTGCGGCGTCCGAATGCCGATTGGCGCATGCTGCGGGCCGACGAGGCGGCGGCGCTCGATCATGCCTGCCGGCCTGGTTTCGAGGCGCTGGCCGCATCGGTGCCTGGCTGGGGAAACACGTCGGAAGCGGCGGCGTGCGGACTGCCATGATCTGATTTGGCGCCTGAGTTCCACGGAGGTGGCGTCCTTGGCGACCCGACCGGCCGTCCGCGGCTTCAATACCGGTCCGCTCTGATTTCATCGCGCATGACACCGCTGCGCCATCCCGGCCATTGCGGAGGACATCGCACGAGAAGCTCAGCCAGCGGCGATAACGCGTCCCCGTGCCCAAGCAAACGCCAAGGCAAAATCAGCATCCGTTTACGACCTGTTCGTAAAGTTCTGACATCAAGAGGGCCACGACACGCGACGATCCGTGGAGCGATAGAATGTCCGGACTGCCTTGGTTCTCCTCCCTTTCAATCCGCGGCCGGCTCCTGATGGGATTCGGTTGCGTCCTGCTGCTGCTGGTCGCCAGCACCGCGAGCGGGCTCCTGCAGGTCTGGAGAATGGGGGGCGGGATAGATGCGATCATCAGCACGTCAAGAATTTCGGACGTCGTCACCAGCATCGATCGGGAGTTCCTTCTGACGCGGCGCTTCGCACGGGAGTACCTGACCACCGGCGACCAGCAGGCAAGAGCCGCGCTTCCGGGTTCCCTGGATACGGTCCAGGCGCATATCGCGAGTGCCGCGTCGGCGGTCGAAACGGCCGACCAAGGTGCGCGGATTCGCAAGGTGGCCGAGGCTTTTGCCGACTACCGTAGAAACCTTGAGCCTATCATTGCCCTGCGCGCCGAACGCGATCGGCTGGAATTCGAACGGCTGGCCCCGACCGGGGCACGTGCGCGCAATGCACTGGATAGGCTGGTAGCCGAGACGGAAAAGGCGGGCGACACCGCGGGATACGCCCTGGCCACCGACGCCCGTTATCTGCTGATGCAGGTGCGGCTGAACGCGCTGAAGGCAGTCACCGGCGTCGATACAGACGTTGGGCAGGACAACCGACGCCTGGATGCCGCGATGCGCCGCGTTATCACCGCGTTGGACGCGGCGACAAGCGGCGAACCCTGGCGGAAATCGTTCGAGGAGTTCCGGGATGGTTTCAGCGCCTATATCCCGACTTTGGATGCGTTGCTGAAAGCGGTGACAGACCTTCACACCGCGGTGAACGGCCCGCTGCGGCAGATGGGGGATTCGGTCGCCCAGACCATGGCGACGGTGGATCAGGCCGCCACGACCGAGGCCGAAGTGACGCTGAGCGCCCTGGATGAGGAGTCCCACCTCGCCGAGATCACATTGATCGCCATCGGCGCCATCGGCATCGCGCTAGGCCTTGGGCTCGCCTGGCTCATCGCACGCGCGATCTCCCGCCCTGTGCTTGGCATGGAAGCCGCCATGCGTGAGCTTGCGACCGACAACCTGAAAGTCACAATTCCCGCGTTGGACCGAAAGGACGAACTTGGTCGCATGGCCCAGGCGCTGCTGGTGTTCCGGCAGAACGCGGAACGGACGCGGGACCTGCAGAATGCGGCGGAGCGTGAGCGTGAAGCGAAGGACCGGAGACAGACGGCGATGGACCGTCATACCCACGACTTCGGCACCTCGGTCAGCGGCGTCATGGCCGGACTGACGACCTCTGCATCGACCATGCGAGAGCGCGCCACCGAAATGTCGGAAGCGTCCAGCCGCACGATGGCGCTGGCGCGCGAAACGGCCGTGGGGGCGACCGAATCCGCGCAGAACCTGGCCGCGGTTGCCTCGGCCGCCGAGGAAATGTCGGCCTCGATCAACGAAATCGGCCAGCAGGTCGGCAGGGCGACGGACGCCGTGCGACTGACGGTGGACAGTGCGAATGCGACTGACGCGAAGGTGGCAAGCCTGGCGAGCGCCGCGGACAAGGTGGGGGACGTGGTCAGGCTGATCACCGCCATCGCGGGGCAGACCAATCTGCTGGCGCTGAACGCCACGATCGAGGCGGCGCGTGCTGGCGAGGCCGGCAAGGGCTTCGCCGTGGTTGCCGGGGAGGTAAAGGCGCTGGCGGCACAGACCGCCAAGGCCACCGACGAGATTGGCGCGCAGATTGTCGCCATCAGGGGCGCGACCACCGAGGCGGTGGAAGCGGTGCGCGAAGTCAGCAACGCAATCGGGCGGGTGGATGAAGTCGCGAGTGCCATCGCCGCCGCGGTGGAGCAACAGGGGGCGGTGACGCGCGATATCGTCGCCAGCGTGCAGACCGTTGCTGTCGCCACCGAACGTGCCACGCAGGCCATGCAGGATGTCTCCACCATGTCGGCCACCGCGGAACAGGCAAGCCGAGCGGTGCTGCAGGGCGCGGACGCGGTGGGCGAGACATCGGAGACATTGCGGGTGGAAGTCGATCATTTCCTGACCGCGATGAGCCGGACCGAGGACGGCGAGCGGCGGCGATATGAGCGCATCGACGGCAACAGGGAACAGGCCCGCCTTGCGCTGCCCGATCAGCCGGAACTGACGGCCACGATCCGAGACATCTCGCGTGGCGGCTTGGCATTGGACTGTGACGCCCGACCGGCCAGCGGCGCCGAGGTACGCGTGGTGCTGCCGGGCGTCGAGCAGGCCGTCCGGGCGCGTGTTGTCAGGGCCGAAAACGGGATCGTGGCCATAGCTTTCCAGCAGGACGCCGAGACGCTCGGCCGTGTGGACCGCTGCCTCGACCGCATCAGCCAGCTGTCGTCACAGAAGGCGGCTTAAGCCGGCCCTGGAAGGCGTCGCCGACTCCGGCCACCCAACTCACCGCGTGATAGCATCGCACTCGAAGTCGTGACGGCTTCGGGTGCGATGCCTTACATCAGGCAGCATCGGAAACTGGCACGCACCTGCCCGCGTCGGGCAGGGGGCGGTCTCGATCGGCGCTCACCGGCCTCATTCCGCGGCAATCATAAGAGCAGATGGCGAAAAAAGACGTGCCGAACACGTTTTTGTTAATCATTCATAAAGAATATCGGACTACAGTCGCAGTCATGGAGCCGGCGTGCCGGTCTCCTGTTTCCTCCCCGATGTCACGCCTGTACCCGCGTGACGAAAACTGCGGTGCGGCACCAGCCGCACCGCCCTTTTTTATTCCGGACCCAGCCCTCTGCATGGGACTGGTCCGCGACAGTATCATCCCGACGGCGCATGGGGCGGAAAGCAATGTCCGCCGCTCCCCGCCGGTGTTCTGGGCCGTTCTGGTGCGCTGACGCGTGTAAACGAAGGACACTGCCAAAGCCGCGCGGATCGACAAGGCGAGCATCGTCGGTTCCGCGATGCTGGTCCCGCTACCGATCCGCACACCATCACCGATAGCAGAGCTGTCCCGCTGGATCCGCCCGTGCTTTTCGAGACGCCTTCCGACTGCATTGGCATCTCCACGCCCGCGAGCCGGTCCGGGAAAACAGATTGCCGGCAAGGAAGCGCTGCGCAGGCGCATCAATCCCAATCGCTGCCGGAGAATCAGCTCCGAACCGTGGCATGTTAAGGGCCTGCAACGTATCATTCCGAATGCCTTGGCCCGATCCCTCCCGCACCATGCAGCGGACCATTCCGGAATCGTTTCTAGCCGGCGGAAATTCTGCCGCTTTTCTGTTCCTTGCGACCGTCTGGCTGGTGATCGTTGCATGGTCTTATTGGTCAGGCATCGAGCTCGTCCATGCGGACGGGCTGCTGATCGCCGTCGCGACCCTGATTGGCAATCTGGTCCTGTATCACGGCCGTTCTGGCGGAGAGCGCGCCAGTGCGCTGGCAGGCGGATTCGCGGCGTTTGTCGTGATCGCCTATGGCCTGACATCGCTGATGTACCTCGCCGCGACGCTGAACAGGCCCCTGATCGACCCGTACCTGGCGGCGGCGGACGCGGCGCTGGGATTTGACTGGGTGGGCTGGTACCGCTTCGTGCACGGCCATCCCCTGCTGCTGCGGGTTCTGCTATTCGCATACTGGACGATGCAGCCGCAGATCCTGTGCGCGTTGTTCCTGCTGCCCATCACCGGCCGTTTCGTTCGCTTGCGGGAGTTCATCGCCAGCCTGGCAGTTGCCCTGCTGCTGACGACGGTGATGTTCGGCACCTTCCCGGCCGAGGGCGCGTGGGTGCAGCACGCGATCCGAGATCCCGCGGACCTTTCTTATCTGCAGGTTCTACGGGCGTTGCGGGCGGGGCAGTTCACCATCATCAACTTCGACGAACTCGACGGGCTGGTCACGTTCCCATCGTTTCACGTCGCATCGGCCGTTCTGTTGATCAACGCCGCGCGCGGGACACCGCTGATGCCGCTGGCAGTGGTCCTGAACGCGACCATGGCGGTGGCATCGATCAGCGAGGGGATGGGCGGACACTACCTGATGGACGCCGTCGGAGGCATCGCCGTCGCGTGTCTGGGAATTGCGGCTGCCCGTGGGATCGAGACGTGTCGCGAGACGCGACGCCGCTCCATCGAATGAACCGAGGTGGTGTCCGAACAGGCGTGGCGTCGGCGGGGTGACAATACGGCCACACTTCGGTTGACCCGCTTCCTGCGCATATGGCGGACACGCAGGCGATTGACGCTTGGTGCCCCTGGCCCTCCATACAAACGGCCCCCATCAGGCGATGGGGGCCGTTGGCAGGATGCGATACCGCAGCTGCGGCAGGCTGTCCGCTACCGATCTCCCCCATGGCGTTCATTCTGAGACGCTGCCTTGGTCCCACGCCGGCCATGCACGAAAGACAGGGCCGATGCCGCGGTGATCAGCAGGGCGATGGAGGCGGGTTCGGGAATCGATGTGCCGCTGCCAGTGCTGTGGGTCGTCCCACTGCCGGTCGTGCCGGTGATCCCGCTGCCAGTGGTACTGGTGGTTTGTGCAAAGCCCGCCATGTTGGCTCCTACCAGCAGGCCGAGTGCCAAGGCGTTGTAGGCCAGCAATCCGGCGAAACGTGTACCTGTTCGCGTCATCTTCATTACATACACCAGCTTATATCAGCAGATCGTCAAGGATCCGGCCATAGCGAACCGGACACTTGTTTACCCATCATTATTACGTACTTTATACAGAAATTCAAGCGAAGGTCGTCAGTCCCGTGGCCGGCGAGGACGGATGTTCATGGCCCCGAAGGAATTCTGGAACGTGCGGCGGGAAGCAACGCGGCCGGCATCTGACCGATCAATGCCGTTGCGCGAAGGCAATAGAGGTGCCGTAGCTGGAGTATGATCGCGCTGAGCGGAATCGTTCCAGCGTGTAAGTCATTCCATCAGACGAACAGATGGAGCGCGCTGACCGTTTAGGGTCAGCCTGGGAACGCTCCTTCATCCCGCGTGCGGCGGACTCCGGCGAGCGGATGGACACGAAGCAAAAACGGACCAACCCGCAGGTCGGTCCGTCCCGGCATTCCTGCGCGGATCAGGGCGTCAGCGCGAACCGGTGAGCAGGCTTTCCGCCGCCTCGATCATTGCCTGTGCGGCATGCACACGATCGAGCGCCATGAACTGCTCCTCGATGTCGGCGCCTTGCAACTGTGTCAGCTCTTCCTCGGCTTCGCGCAGACGCCGCTCCGCCTCATCCTTGCTGAGATCGGCAACCGGCAAAGCCTCACTGGCCAGGACGGTGCACCGATCGCCGGTAACCTCGGCGAAGCCACCGGCCACGAACAACTGATCGGTGACCTGTTCGCCCTCATACAGCGCGATCGTGCCGCCGCGCAGCATGACGATCATGGGTGTGTGGCCTTCCAGCACACCCATGTCACCCTCCGCCGCCGGGATGACCACCATCTCCACCGAGCGGGAGAGCAGCAGCTTCTCCGGGCTGACGATTTCCAACGCGACCGGCATGGTATTGATCCTTGTCCGGCGTTCGGTCAGGCGTTCGCCTTCAGGGTTTCGGCCTTGGCGACGGCTTCCTCGATGGTCCCCACCATGTAGAACGCGGCTTCCGGCAGGTGGTCATACTCGCCGGCGCAGATCGCCTTGAAGCTGCGCACCGTATCGGCCACCGGCACGAACTTGCCGGGGAAGCCGGTGAACACTTCCGCCACGTGGAAGGGCTGCGACAGGAACCGCTGGATCTTGCGCGCGCGCGCCACGACCAGCTTGTCCTCTTCCGACAGCTCATCCATGCCCAGAATGGCGATGATGTCCTGCAGCGACTTGTAGGTCTGCAGGATGCGCTGGGTTTCGCGCGCGACCTGGTAGTGCTCCTCGCCGACGATCCGCGGATCGAGCGAACGCGACGTCGAGTCGAGCGGGTCCACCGCCGGGTAGATGCCCAGCTCCGCGATCTGCCGCGACAGCACGGTGGTGGCATCGAGGTGGGCGAAGGACGTGGCGGGCGCCGGGTCGGTCAGGTCGTCGGCGGGCACGTAGATCGCCTGCACCGAGGTGATCGAGCCCTTGGTGGTGGAGGTGATCCGCTCCTGCAGCGCGCCCATATCGGTGGCGAGCGTCGGCTGATAACCCACCGCCGACGGGATGCGGCCCAGCAGCGCCGACACTTCCGCGCCGGCCTGGGTGAAGCGGAAGATGTTGTCCACAAAGAACAGCACGTCCTGGCCTTCCTCGTCGCGGAAATATTCCGCAAGCGACAGGCCGGACAGGCCGACGCGCGCACGCGCGCCCGGCGGCTCGTTCATCTGGCCATACATCAGGGCCACCTTCGACCCCTCGACCAGATTACCGTTGTCATCGACCTTGATGACGCCGGCGTCGATCATTTCGTGATACAGGTCGTTGCCCTCGCGGGTGCGCTCACCCACGCCAGCGAAGACCGACACGCCGCCATGCGCCTTGGCGATGTTGTTGATCAGTTCCTGGATCAGCACCGTCTTGCCCACGCCGGCACCGCCGAACAGGCCGATCTTGCCGCCCTTCAGGTATGGCGCCAGCAGATCGACGACCTTGATGCCGGTGACCAGGATTTCCGCCGAGGTCGCCTGCTCGTCGAAGGACGGCGCCTCGCGATGGATCGGGTAGCGCTTCTTGGCGGCGACCGGTCCCTTTTCGTCGATCGGGTCACCGACGACGTTCAGGATGCGGCCCAGCGTCTCCGGCCCCACCGGCACCGTGATCGGCGCGCCGGTGTCCACCACTTCCTGCCCGCGCACCATGCCGTCGGTGCTGTCCATGGCGATGCAGCGGACCGTGCGTTCACCCAGTTCCTGGGCGACTTCCAGCACCAGGGTGCGATCCTCGATCTTGCTGTGCAGGGCGTTCTGGATGAACGGCAGGTCGCCGTCGAACTGCACGTCCACCACGGCGCCCAGCACCTGGGTCACGCGTCCGACGATGTTGCTTGCCATGCTGTGGGTTCCTCTTGTGCGTTCGGATCAGACGGCTTCGGCGCCGGAGATGATCTCGATCAGTTCCTTGGTAATGTTGGCCTGGCGCGCGCGGTTGTAGTTCAGCGTCAGGCGCTTGATCATGTCGCCGGCGTTGCGCGTGGCGCTGTCCATCGCGGTCATCCGCGCACCGTGCTCGCCGGCCGAGCTCTCCAGCAAGGCGCTGTAGATCTGGATGGCCAGCGCCTGCGGCAGCAGACGCGCCAGGATGGTTTCCTCATCCGGCTCATACTCGTACATCGCGCCCTGATCGCTCGCGGCCTCGGCGTCCGGTGGCGGCGGGGCCGGCACCAGCTGCTGCTCGGTCACCACCTGCGAGATTACCGACACGAAACGGTTGTAGACGATGGTTGCGACGTCGATCTCGCCGGACAGGATCATGTTGGTGATGCGCTGGCCGATCTCGGTCGCGTCGGCGAACTCGATCCGCCGCTTGCCGGCATAGGAGATGTCGCCGATGATCCGGCTGGACAGCTCGCGGCGCAGGAAGTCGCGCCCCTTGCGGCCCACCGCCAGGATCTTCACCGTCTTGCCTTCGGCTTCCAGCTTGCGGGCCAGCAGCCTGGTGGCGCGTCCGATGCTTGCGTTGAACGCGCCGGCCAGACCGCGATCGGCGGTCACCGCGATCAGCAGATGCACCTGATCCTTGCCGGTTCCGGCCAGCAGCAAGGGTGCGCTGGGCGAATCGGCCACCGAAGCGGCCAGCGCCCGCATCATCCGCTCCATCCGCTCCGCATAGGGGCGGGCGGCCTCGGCTTGCTGCTGCGCGCGACGCAGCTTCGATGCCGCCACCATCTTCATGGCGGAGGTAATCTTCTGCGTCGACTTCACGCTGTTGATGCGTGTCCGCAGTGCCTTCAGGCTGGGCATGGCGCCGTGTGCCCCCTAGCTGAACGAGCGGGCGAAGTTGTCCAGGAACGCGACCAACTTCTTTTCGGTATCCGGCTTCAGTTCCAGATCGGTGCGGATCGCGTCCAGGATCCCCGGCTCCTTCGCCTTCAGTTCCGAGACGAACTGCGATTCGAACGCGCCGACCCGCCCCACATCGATCTTGTCGAGGTAACCACGCACGCCGGCGAAGATCGCCACCACCTGCTCCTCGACCGGCAGCGGCCGGTACTGCGGCTGCTTCAGCAGCTCGGTCAGGCGGGAGCCGCGGGCCAGCAGCTGCTGGGTGGAGGCATCGAGGTCGGAAGCGAACTGCGCGAACGCCGCCATCTCGCGATACTGCGCCAGCTCCAGCTTGATGCGGCCGGCGACCTGCTTCATCGCCTTGACCTGCGCCGCCGACCCCACGCGCGACACCGACAGGCCGACGTTCACCGCCGGGCGGATGCCGCGGAAGAACAGCTCGGTTTCCAGGAAGATCTGGCCGTCGGTGATCGAAATCACGTTGGTCGGGATGTAAGCCGACACGTCGCCGGCCTGCGTCTCGATGACCGGCAGGGCGGTCAGCGAACCGGCGCCCATGTCGTCGTTCATCTTCGCCGCCCGCTCCAACAGGCGGGAGTGCAGATAGAACACGTCGCCCGGATAGGCTTCGCGGCCCGGTGGGCGGCGCAGCAGCAGTGACATCTGGCGATACGCGACGGCCTGCTTCGACAGATCGTCGTAGAAGATCACCGCGTGGCGGCCATTGTCGCGGAAATACTCGCCCATCGTGCAGCCGGTATAGGGCGCCAGGAACTGCATCGGCGCCGGGTCCGACGCGGTGGCGGCCACCACGATCGAATACTGCATCGCCCCCTGCTCTTCCAGGGTGCGCACCAGCTGCGCCACGGTGGACCGCTTCTGCCCGACCGCGACATAGATGCAATAGAGCTTCCGCTTCTCGTCGTCGCCGGCGTTGATGCCCTTCTGGTTGATGATCGTATCGACGATCACCGCCGTCTTGCCGGTCTGGCGGTCGCCGATGATCAGCTCGCGCTGGCCGCGGCCGACCGGAATCAGCGCGTCGATCGCCTTCAGGCCGGTCTGCATCGGCTCATGCACCGACTTGCGCGGGATGATGCCGGGCGCCTTCACCTCGACGCGGGCGCGGGTGACATCGGCGATCGGCCCCTTGCCGTCGATCGGATTGCCGAGGCCGTCGACCACGCGGCCCAGCAGCCCGGTGCCGACGGGCACGTCCACGATCGAACCGGTGCGCGAAACCGTATCGCCTTCGCGAATGGCCCGGTCGTCACCGAAGATCACGACGCCGACATTGTCGGTTTCCAGGTTCAGCGCCATGCCGCGCAGGCCGGCGGAGGGGAACTCCACCATTTCGCCGGCCATGACGTTCTGCAGCCCGAACACGCGGGCGATGCCGTCACCGACGGACAGGACCTGGCCGGTCTCGGCGACATTGGCTTCCGTATCGAACGCGGCGATCTGCTTCTTCAGGATCTCCGAGATCTCGGCGGGGCGGATCTCCATATCAGGCGGCTCCCTTCATGGCGTACTGCAGGCGCTGCAGCCGGGATTTCAAAGAGGTATCATAAAGGCGGGCGCCGATCCGGACGACCAGACCACCCAGCAGGTCGGGGTCGACCTGCTCGTTGATGTTGACGTTGCCGTAGCCCGCCTCGATCAGGCGCGCCCGCAGCTGCTGGCGCTGCACGTCGCTCAGCGGATGGGCGGACAGGACATGCGCGGTGATGATGCCGCGGCGGTCCGCCACCAGGTTCGCGAAGGCAGTGACGATGTCACGCAGCGAGCGCAGCCGGCGATTGGTCGCGACCACGCCCACGAAATCGCGCACCGGCTTGCCGAACCCCTCCTGCTCCAGCACCGCCAGCGCGGCCTTGCAGGCGTGGTTGACGTCGATCAGCGGCGATCCCAGCAGGCGGCGGAAATCCGGGCTGGCATCGATCAGCCGCCCCAGGTCCTCCATCTGCGACACGACCTCATCGAGCGCGTTCTGTTCGTCTGCATGCGCATACAGGGCAGCGGCATATCGGTCGGCGAGGCCGCCGCCGGATGCGATTGTCGTAGCCTCAGACGCCACGTGCGTTTCCATATGTTGGGCCGCGCGAGGCGCGGGCGTGGACAGACACTGGCCGGCCGAACCGGCGCGGCGCGTCTAGCATGGGGTTCGCGGACCCGCAACACGGGGCGGGTCGGTTTGGGGTGGATTCGGGTGAAGAACCGGGCAATCGTCACGCCCGCGCATCTGTCGGCCGCCGCCGTACGATGCTCAGCCGCCCGGCGCCTCGACGATTTCCTCGTACAGCAGACGCGCCTCCGTGGCCGGCCCGCGACGGGCGGCAAGCGCCTGCACTCGTACCACCCGCACCGCACCGTGCAGCGGCACGGTCAGCACATCGCCGACCCGCAGACGGGCATGTGCCTTGTCGGTGACCTGGCGGTTGATGCGCACCGATCCCTGCTGCACCAGCGAGGCGCAGTCACCGCGGGCGCGCATGAACCGGGCGCACCACAGCCACTTGTCGAGCCTCTGCCAGTCCCGGTCTTCCTGGTCCGCCATGCTCGCCTCCCCGGCCCAGGGTTAACGCTTCAGCGCCGCCAACGCGGCGAAGAGTCCGTGCCGCACCGACTCGGGCATCGGCGCCGGGGCCGGTGTGGCATTCCGCCGGCGGCGCAGCGCATGCAGCGTCGGCGGCGCCGGCGGTCCATACTGACCCGCCGCAAGGCCGCCGCCCGGCGCGACACGAAAGCCGAGTGGCCGCAGCACCGCCGGTAGCAAGTCCGCCTTGACCGACAGCCTGGACGCCAGTCCGGCCGGCAGCATGCTCGCGCCCTTGCGCGTCAGCCAGGCAAGCTCGCCGGCAACGCGTTCGGCGACATCGAGCCGCAGCAGCACCGGACCAGCCTCCACCCAGCCCATGGCAGCGGCGAAGCCTGCCGGCCAGTCCGGCACCGACCGCAACGCGATGGCACTCGGCGGCGGCAGCGACGGCGTGTCCAGACCGCGGGCCAGCGCCCAGAGCTGCGCCCGCATGGCGGCCGCCTGCGGCTTCAGCAGCGCGGGCATGAACAGCGCGAAGCGGCCGGCCCGCACGCCAAGCCCCCGCAATTTCTGCCGCGTCGCTGCCGGCATCGGCTCGTCTGCACCGCCGGATACCAATCCCAGGGATTCGGACAGGCGATGCAGCGGCCCGCGCAGTTCCGACCAGCCGGACGCGGCATCAGCCGAGGCGAACAGCGGCGCCAGGTCGGTGCGGACCCGCTCGTCCAGATAGCGCTGCAGGCGCTGGCGCAACCGCTCCCGCTGCGCGCCATCCAGGAATTCGCTGTCGAGCACCCGCACCCGCGGCCGCAACGGACCGGGTCCCGGCTCCAGCCGGACCACCGGGGCGCCGTCCCAGACAATCCGGTGGTCCGGGGTCAGGCCGAACGCGGCGTCGGGCGCGGATTCCACCGTGGCGACGCGCCGCGGAATCTCATCGCGCAGCGCTCGGCGCGCGGCGCGCATGACCAGTTTCTTCTCGTCCCCCTCGGCCGCCGGATCGGGCAGGAAGGCGAAGCCGCCGACCCGGCCGACCGGGTGGCCTTCCACCACGACCTCGCCGCGGCGGGTGACGGCCGAAAGCAGCTCCTGCCCCTCGCCCGCTTCCAGCCGCCGCATCAGATGCGCGGCGCGCCGGTCGACGAAGCGGCTGATCAGCCGTTCGTGCAGCGCGTCCGAGAGCTTGTCCTCGATATCGCGCGCCATGCCCTGCCAGTGCGGAGAATCCGCGACCCAGTCGGCGCGCGCGGCGATATAGGACCAGATGCGTACGCCCGAGAGGCGCTGCATCAAGGTGTCGATGTCACCGTCGGCGCGGTCCAGCGCGGCGATCTGGTTCGCCAGCCAGTCGGTCGGAAGATGCCCGTCGCGCGCGACATGCTGGAACACCCGCGCGCACAGACGAGCATGCGTGTCGTCGCTGAGCTTGCGGAAATCCGGGATCTGGCAGGCATCCCACAGCAGACGCACCATCCGCCGTCCGCGCGCCAGGCCGCGGATTTCGGCTTCGCGCGCGAGCGTCGTCAGGGTCTCCTGGTCCGAAGCCTCATTGCCACGGATCAGGTCGGGGCGTGGCGGCGGGACCGAAAGGCTGTCCATCAGCCCGTCCAGGCTGTCGAAATCGAGGTTGCTGTTGCGCCAGCATAACTGCCCCAGCGCCTCGAAACTGTGGGATTCGACGGCGCTCACCACCTCGTCGGGGATCGGCGGGCACTGCGTGGTGGTGCCGAAGGTGCCGTCGCGCATGCCGCGCCCGGCGCGCCCGGCGATCTGGCCGATTTCCGCCGGCGTCAGGCGCCTGGGCCGATGGCCGTCGAACTTGCCCAGACCCGCGAAGCCGACATGGTCGACATTCATGTTCAGGCCCATGCCGATCGCATCCGTGGCGACCAGGAAATCGACCTCCCGTTCCTGATACAGCGCCACCTGGGCGTTGCGGGTGCGCGGGCTGAGCCGGCCCATCACCACCGCGCAGCCGCCCTTGCGGCGGCGGATGAGTTCCGCGATCGCATAGACCTCGGAGGCGCTGAAGGCGACGACGGCGCTGCGCGGCGGCAGCCGGACCAGCTTGGCCGGCCCGGCATAACTCAGCTGCGACAGGCGCGGCCTTGTCTCGACCTGCGCGCCGGGCACCAGGCGCTGCAGCAGCGGGCGGATGGTCTCGGAGCCCAGGAACATGGTCTCGACCATCCCGCGGGCATGCAGCAGACGATCGGTGAAGATGTGCCCGCGGTCCGGATCGGCGCAGAGCTGGATTTCATCCACCGCGACGAATTCGGCGTCGCGGTCGAGCGGCATGGCCTCCACGGTGCAGGAGAACCAGCGCGCCTCCGGCGGGATGATCTTCTCCTCACCGGTGATCAGGGCGACATGGCGGGCGCCCTTGCGCGCCACCATCCGGTCGTAGTTTTCCCGCGCCAGCAGACGCAGGGGGAAACCGATGATACCGGAGGAATGCGCCAGCAGTCGCTCGATGGCGAGATGCGTCTTGCCGGTGTTGGTCGGGCCGAGAACAGCCTTGACGCGGGCGGCGAAACCGGAGTCGAAACCGGGCATGGGTCTGATGTTTGGATGCTGCGACGCGGAATGCAAGCGCCAATCATGTTTCAGAAGGACGCCCGTGTGGCGATTTTGCGACGCCGTCCCGATGATCTTTCCCGTGTTTCAGCTTCGGAGGCGGCACAGCGACGCCCCGTCATGTCCGTCCGACACCGGCATCCCCCGGGCGCCTCGATCCGCCGCGATATCCTGCTCGCGGACGCCGCGGGTCCCGCGACAGGCGCAGTGCTGGTTCCTTGACGGGACGCATTGAACCGCGACGGGCGCAATCCGATATCCGCGCGCGCAAGGAGGGACGGTATGAACGATACTGTTTTGGAGAAACATGCATTTGGCGCCGAGGTCGGCCGCCTTCTGGACCTTGTCGTCCACTCGCTCTATTCCGAGCGTGAAATATTCCTGCGCGAACTGGTCGCCAACGCCGCCGATGCGATGGACCGTCGCCGGTTCGAGAGCCTGACGGATCCGCATCTCGCGCCCCCGGCCGAGGCAAAGATCCGCATCGTCCCGGACAAGCAGGCCAACCTGCTGCGGATTTCCGACGACGGGATCGGCATGGCGCGGCAGGACATGATCGACAACCTCGGCACCATCGCCCGGTCCGGCACGCGCGCCTTCGGCGAGGCGCTCGCCTCGGCCAAGCCCGAGGAGCGGCCCAATCTGATCGGCCAGTTCGGCGTCGGCTTCTATTCCGCGTTCATGGTGGCCGACCGCGTGGCGGTGACATCCCGCAAGGCCGGCAGCGAGGAAGCGTTCACCTGGACGTCGGAAGGCGCCGGCGAGTTCACGCTGGCCCCGGCCGAGCGGGAGACCGCTGGCACCGACATCGTGCTGCACCTGAAAGCCGACGCGCTCGAGTTCCTGGAACCCTGGCGCCTGGAATCGATCGTGCGGAAATGGGCCGATCACATCACGCTGCCGATCACCATCGCCCATGACGGCAAGGACCAGCCGGCGAACGAAGGCACCGCGCTGTGGCGCAAGCCGAAGTCCGAGGTTACCGAACAGTCCTATGCGGAATTCTACCGCCACATGGGGCATTTCTTCGACTCGCCCTGGGCCACGCTGCACTGGAAGGCCGAAGGCACGCTCGAATATTTCTCGCTTCTGTTCATCCCCGGCATGAAGCCGTTCGAGGCGGTCGAGGGTGAGCGCGAGGCGAAGGTGCGGCTGCATGTGCGGCGCATGTTCATCACCGACAAGGCCGAGTTGCTGCCGCTCTGGCTCCGCTTCGTGCACGGCGTGGTGGATACCGAGGACCTGCCGCTGAACGTCTCGCGCGAGATGCTGCAGTCCACGCCGGTGGTCGGGCGCATCCGCAAGGCGCTGATCGGCCGGGTGCTGAACGAACTGAAAACCCGCAGCAAGGACGCGGAGGATTACGCGCGGTTCTGGTCCGACTTCGGCACGATGCTGAAGGAGGGCGTGTGGGAGGACAGCGAACATCGTGCCGAGATCGCGCCGCTCCTGCGCTTCCGCTCCTCGGCGCAGGATGGCTGGGTGTCGCTGCCGGACTATGTTTCCCGCATGAAGCCCGACCAGGACACGATCTGGTACCTGATGGGCGATGACACCGACACGCTGAAGACGTCGCCGCAGCTCGAGGGTGCGCGCGCCAAGGGGTTCGAGGTGCTGCTGATGGCGGACCCGCTCGATGCGTTCTGGCCCGAGCGGCTGGACAGTTTCGAGGGCAAGAAGCTCCGCAGCATCACCCAGGCCGCGTCGGAACTGGGCAAGGGAGAGGACCAGCCCGACATCTCGCCCCTGCTCGCCGCGATGAAGGAAGCGCTGAAGGACAGTGTACAGGAGGTGCGCGCCACCGCCCGCCTGACCGACAGCGCCGTGGTGCTGGCCGCCGACGACAAGGGACCCGACCTGCAGATGATGCGGCTGATGCGGCGGGCGGGGCGCCCGATGATGCCGACGTTGCCGGTTCTGGAGGTGAACCCCCGCCACACGCTGATCGAAGCCCTGTCGGCGAAGCTGGACGACAAGGATCTGATCGCCGAAGCGGCCTCAACCCTGCTGGATCTCGCGCGGGTTCAGGAAGGCGACCTGCCGCGCGACGCCAGCGCCTTCGCGCGGCGCGTCACGCATCTGCTGGCCGGCCGCCTGGGCCGCTGATCCGCGCGTTCCCGGGACGCGGGCGTCAGGACCGCCGTCCCCTCCCCGGCCCCGTGCCGGAGAGGGGACGGCGGCGCCGGGCCGGCGGGCGCTGCGGCTACGCCGGCTTCAGGCAGGCGCGGATATAGGGCAGGAAGTGCGCGACCGGCGGCGTGGGCAGGTCCTTGACCTTCGCGCCCTCATCGAACCGGCGGAGTTGCACGGCGGCCTCGGCGTGCGGCTCGGCGCCGAACGCCGCGACCTCCCCGGGCGACATCGGGCCGCCCTGCAGGCTCAGGCTCAGCACACTGTCCTGTGACAGGCGGCCGAAATAGTCCGGCTCGACGGCACAGAGATATCGCTTGGCCGCCACGTGCAGGCGAACGGGATCCGTGACCTCGGGACCGAACAGACGAACGAGATAGGCGTGGCCGACCTCCTCGTGCCGGTCGTCGATGCCCCGGGCGGCCGGGTTCTCACCCAGCTCGTGCACCATGTGGCCCACATCGTGCAGCAGCGACGCGGTGATCAGGGCGGCGTCGCAGCCCGCCTGTTCGGCGAGCAGCGCCGCCTGCAACGCATGCGCCCGCTGGTTCAGGTCGTGCAGCCCGTAGCGGTGATGACCCTTGCCATCGATTAGATCGGCCAGTTCCTGTGCGCGGTCCTGCGACATTCGTCCCCCCATCGTCCATCGCGCCCGGCATTCATCGCGGGCGCCACCCAGTGTGCAACGGTCCGGCTTCCGCCCGCCCCGCGGAAACGCGGGCTGCGTCCCTTCCCTGGCAGCCTAGCCCGGCGGTGAAATGCCGGGCAAAAGACCATGCCATGACATCCCCGGTTCGCGACAGGAGTAGGTTCCATGCTCGACCAGACACTTCCCTGCACCTCTGACACAGGCGCTGAGTCGCGGCCGCTGCATGCGGTGCGGCCATCCGGACGCGATGCCTTCCTGGCAGGCCTGACCGAGGCACAGGCCGGGTATCTGCGCGATGTCGATTTCACCGCAAAAGAGAATGAATTGCAGTATTTGCCCGGCCCCGCGGGGATCGCCGGGGCGGTTCTGGGCCTGGGTGACGATCGCACCCCGTTCGCGTTCGGCGGCCTCGCCACGCGACTACCCGCCGAGAGCCTGTGGCGGCTGCAGCCAGGCGACTACGATCCCGCCGCTGCCACCCTGGGTTTCTGTCTGGGCGCCTATCACTACGGCAGCTTCAAGCCGGCGAGCCGGAAACCGGCGCGGCTGATGATCGAAGGGCAGGAGCGCGCGCTGTCGCAGGCCCGCGCCGCCTGGATGGTGCGCGATCTGATCAATACGCCCGCCAATCTGCTGGGACCCGAGGAACTGGCCGCCGCCGCGGTGGCGCTGGCTGAACGCCATGGCGCCACGGCCGAGGTCACAACGGGGGAAGCACTGGCGGCCGGCTATCCCACGGTTGCGGCCGTCGGCCGGGGCTCGGTGCGTGCGCCGCGGGTCGCGACGTTGCGCTGGCGCGGCAGCGCAGCGGATGAAAACGCACCCATTGTCTCATTGTGTGGAAAAGGCGTGTGTTTTGACAGCGGTGGTTACGATCTGAAGCCATCCAGCGGCATGCTGCGAATGAAAAAAGATATGGGTGGTGCTGCAACGATCCTGGGCCTGACCCGCCTGATCATGGAGGCGGACCTTCCCGTGCGACTGGAAACCCGGATCGGTTGCGTCGAAAATTCCGTGTCCGGCACAGCGATGCGGCCGCTGGACGTGATCCGCACGCGAAGCGGGAAGACAGTGGAGATCGGCAATACCGACGCGGAGGGCCGGCTTGTCCTGTGCGACCTTCTGCACGAGGCCTGCGAGGCGAAACCTGCGATCCTGATCGACTGTGCCACCTTGACGGGTGCCGCGCGCGTGGCGCTGGGCCCCGACCTGCCGGCTCTTTTCTGTAACGACGACACCGCGGCCGAAGAATTGCTGCGCGCTGGCCGTGAGGCTGCCGATCCGATGTGGCGCCTGCCGCTATGGCCGGGCTATGATGATTGGCTGAAAAGCCCTGTCGCCGACATGAACAATGTCTCGACGCGCCCACAGGCCGGGGCGGTCACCGCGGCGCTGTATCTGCAGCGCTTCGTCGCCGCGGGCGTGCCGTGGATGCATCTTGATCTTTACGCCTGGAACGACAGCACGCGGCCGGGGCGGCCGGAAGGCGGAGAGGCGCAGACAATGCGGGCATTGTTCGCGTTTCTGCATAAGCGGTTTATGAATGCGTAGACCCTGCGCCAGATGCTGTCACGCGGCCGTGATCCGGCCGCTCTCTAACACATCGTAATAAGGTTGACTTCGTACCGTACTGCACTTAACTGGTTGGGCAGCGTCATCAAAACACCGCGGCTGCATCATGAAAGGATTCCCGGTGGCTACTCCCAACCCTCCGTCGGACCAGCTGGTCGGTATCATGCGTGATACCGTCGTCTCCCTGGTTCGTCGTGACGGCCCCGATCTGTCCGCTCGGCAGCTTGGGGTATTCCTCACCTGCTATCTCCGGGACGGCGCCCACACGGTGCGTGGCCTCGCCGCGGAACTCAATGTTTCCAAGCCTGCCATCACGCGGGCGCTGGACCGCCTGGGCGAGCTCGACCTGGCGCGGCGCAAAGTGGATCCTCTCGACCGGCGCAGCGTTCTTGTGCAACGCACCGTGAAGGGTGCCGCCTTCCTCCGCGACCTTCGCTCGATCATGAACGAAGCCTCCACCGGCAGCAAGAAAGGCGGTGGCAGCAGCGAAAAGGGCAGTTCCAGACGCGCTGCGAGCGCCTGATAAATCCTGGTGATCCGCGCCTGGGTGTTGCACCTTCAAAATGGCGCTGATGTCTACGCGTTTCCTTTCATCGGATTAGTCGCCACCGATCCGATTGTGTGTTTTCGACCGCCTGGGACCGGTTTCTTCCGGTAATCTCCTTCTCCCTCCGCCAGGAGAGGTTGGCCAGGCGGTGACGGGAATCGCGATTTTGCGGGAAGCCGACGCCTGGCGGAAAAATGCCGAGCGGATCGTGCTTCTAAGCGGGGCGGGGCTAGACCAGCAGGCGGTAACATCAGGCGCCGGCCCCGACTGGCTTTCGTGCGGGCGACATTCATCGCCCCCGGGAACTTCCGCCCTGTCATCGACTGTCAGTCCGGCGCGGCGGGCAAGTCAGATTGGTCGATCGTCAAATAAAACTGCCAATATTCAAAAATCAATCTCGCATTGCTGCCGAAACGGGTAGGACATTCAAGCGCCGGCTTCGCTTTCATTTTGTCGTTGCGAAACACCAAGTGTAGGCGGGCAAGTGGCAAACCGGCCCAGGCGGACGCCGTGACATGTGGCAAGCGGTGCGGTAACTCGGTCCGGCTACAGGAAGGCGCAACACCATGTCGGAAGCACGGATTACCGCCTGGCTCGCCGGCCAGCAGGACGCGATGGTCGCCATGCTGCGGGAGATGGTCGATATCGACAGCGGCAGCTACAACAAACCAGGCATCGACGCCGTCGGCGCGGTGGTCCGGCGGTTCCTGGAAAGCCACGACATCCCGATCGAGGTCGTCCCGCAGCAGAGGCACGGCGACACCTTGCGCGCGATGGTCCCGCAGGACGGGCTGGCTCCGGCCGGTGGCGGCGTTGGCCAGCAGACGAGCAATACCGGCGGCAACATCGTGCTGATGGGTCACCGCGACACCGTCTTCCCGGACGGGGAGGTCGCGAACCGACCGTTCACGATCCGTGACGGCATCGCGTATGGGCCCGGCGTCGCCGACATGAAGGCAGGGCTGGTGATGAACTGCTTCATCCTTGCCGCCTTCGCGAAGTTCGGCGGTTCCCCCGCCCCGCTCGTCGGCTTGTTCACGGGCGATGAGGAAATCGGCTCCCCCGAGGGCCGGCCGATGATCGAGGCCGAAGCGCGCCGGGCCCGTGTGGTCTTCAACAGCGAGCCGGGCCGCGTGTCCGGCAACGTCGTCACGGGGCGCAAGGGCGGCGTGTTCATGAGCTTCCGCATCAGCGGCAAGGCCGCGCATTCGGGCGGCGCCTTCACCGACGGTATCAGCGCCATCGAGGAACTCGCCCGCAAGGTCCAGGCGATTCATGCCCTGACGGACCTTGAGCGCGGCATCACGTTGAATGTCGGGCTGATCAGCGGCGGGCAGAGCGTGAACACCGTCGCCCCCTGGGCGGAGGGGCAGATCGATCTGCGCTACGTCCATCCCGAGGACAAGGACGACGTCATGGCGCGGATCGGCGGCATCATCGATCGCAGTTTCGTGCCCGGCACGCGAGCCGAGTGGTCGGTGAAGGGTGAATTCCTGCCGCTGACCCAGACGCCCACGGCGAAGCGCCTGTTCGAGATCTACGTCCAGTCGGCGGCCGACACTGGCTTCCAGACCGACGGCGAGTTCACCGGCGGCTGCGCCGATTCCGGCTTCACCGCGGCCATGGGCACGCCGACCATCTGCGCCGTGGGGCCGGTGGGCGGCAAGGCGCACAGCCCCGAGGAGTTCCTGCGCATCGACACGATGGTACCGCGTGCACAGGCCTGCGCACGGGCCATCCTGCGGCTGGAACGGGCGGGCCTGTAGGCGGCCTACCAGCCCCGGTAGCCGTGGTAATGGTGGTGGCGGTAGCGAGGCGGCGGCGCATAGTAGCCGCCGTATCCGCCCCCGTAGGTCACCACCGCCGAACCGTAGGTGGGCTGCCGATAATAGCCGCCATAACCGTAATCAGCCGCCGGATAGGCGACGCATCCGCCAACGCCCAGCGCCGCCATTACGACGAGCAGCGGAAGCAGAACGCGCGGACGGAGGAACCCTGCCATCGGACCATCCCTGTTGCTTCGGGTAGGTCCTGAGACTGGTGCCGGCCGGCGGCGATTCCGTGACCCGATCGCGGCGAAGCCGTGGCCGCCCGGTCACCGTCCCTTGAACGCCGGGGCCCGCTTCTCCACGAATGCTCGCGCCGCTTCGGCGTGGTCCTCGGTCATGCGCGTGCGCATCAGGCCCAGTGCCTCGGCGTCCAGCGTGTCGCTCAGCACGCCCTTCTCGGCCGTGTTCAGATTGCGCTTGATGTAGCGATAGGCGAGCCGCGGCCCCTCGGCGAAGCGACGCGCCAGCGCCATCGTCTCTGGCTGCAGGTCGGCATCGGGCACCAGGCGGGTCGCGAGGCCCAGGGCCTGGATGCGCCTGGCGTCCAGCACCTCGGACAGCAGATACAGCTCCCGTGCCATGGCCGGGCCGACGAGCTGCGTCAGGAAATAGGTGCCGCCATAGTCGCCGGACAGGCCGACCTTGGCAAAGGCCGTCGTCATGCGGGCCGACTCGCCGATCACCCGCAGATCGCAGGCCAGCGCCAGCGACATGCCCGCGCCCGCCGCCACGCCGTTCACCATCGCGATGGTGGGCTTCGGCATGTCGTGCAGAAGCTGCGAGGCCATCATGGTGCGGCGCAGCTGATCCGCCCGCTGTTCAGGGGACTGCGTGGAGCCGCCGCCGGCCATCTGTGCCTGCACGCGCACATCGCCCCCCGAGCAGAACGCCTTGCCCGCGCCGGTCAGGACCACGCAGCCGATATCCGGGTCCTCGGCATAGGCGGAGAGCGTGCCGCCGAGGTCCGACAGCATCTCCCGCGTCAGCGCATTGTAGCGATCCGGCCGGTTGAGGGTAATGACGGCAACGCCGTTCTCGACCCGCGTCAGGATGTCCTCGGTCATGTCAGTGATCTCCCGCTCCGGCGTCGTCCTTGCGACCGCCGCGATGGCTGAACGCCGTCTCCGCGCTGGTGATGAACTCCAGCAGGCAGGTCCGGCCGTCCTCGGTGGCCCGCCGGGCCCGCAGGATGGCGGCGGCCACGTCGTTGGGATCGGCCACGCGCTCGCTCCAGGCACCCAGCGAGCGGGCGAGATCGGCGAAGTTGCCGCCGAGGTCGCGCGCCTTGTGCACGTCGTGCGACAGCTTCATGTGCGGGATCTCGATCGCCATCGTGTTGTTGTTGAGCACGATGGTCAGCGACGGGATGCCGCAGCGCACCGCGGTTTCGATATCGAGGCCGGTCATGCCGAAGGCCGCATCGCCCATGAAGTTGACGCAGAACTTGTCGGGCGCGGCGACCTTCGCCCCCATGATCAGCCCGAGGCCGGTGCCAAGCTGATGCGACTTGCCCCAGCCCAGATAACCGCGCGGCTTCGTCGCCCGGTAGAACGGCAGCAGCTGGTCGCGCGGGCTGCCCGAATCATGGGTGACGATCGCCCCGGCCGGATCGATCACGCGCATGAACTCGTTCATGACATGATAGGGCGTGATCGGCGCTTCCCGGCTGTTCAGCCTGGCTTCCCAGCGCGCGAGCCAGGCCGCGCGTTCGGCCGCGATCTCGGCCGCGGGTGACGCATTCGGCAGCCTGCCGCCCAGGCGATCCTTCACCGCCAGCACCAGATGCGCCAGCGTCAGCTTCGCATCGCCCAGCATCGCGACCTCGGTGTGCGTGGTCTTGTGCAGGTCGCGGGTGTCGTTCGTGGCGTGGATGACCGGCACCCCCTTGGGCAGCGGCGGCGTGGTCAGCGGATGGCGGTTCAGCCCGGTGCCGATGCCCAGGATCAGATCCGCCTTGTCATACAGGAACAGCCGGCCGGGACCGTTGAAGGTGTTGCCGCCGGAGCCGAGGGAGAGCGCGTGGTCCTCGGGGAAGGCCGACTTGCCATCGACGGTGGTCATCACCGGTGCCTGCAGAAGTTCGGCAAGTTGCACGAGTTCGTCCGTCGCCTCGGCGTACAGCACCCCCTGCCCGGCCAGGATCACCGGGCAGCGCGCCGCGACCAGGCGTTTCGCCGCATCCTCCACGTCGCGCGGATCGGGCGCCGAGACGGTGGGGCGCATTGGCGTGTAGGCCGGCTGGTCGAAGCCGGTCTCCTGGTCGACCAGGTCGCGCGGCACTTCGACCATCACCGGGCCCTTCCGCCCGTTCTTGAGCGCGGCGAAGGCGCGCCGCATCACATCGGCGGTCGAGGCCGCGGTGCGGATTTCCTCCACCTGCTTCGTGACCGAGGCATAGGTCACGGAAGAGCGGAAGATCGGGAAGATCTGTGACTGGTCGACGGCCTGCGCGAGCGGCAGGAACAGGACCGGCACCGAATCCGAGAACGTGGTCGCGATGCCCGGAAATGCGTTCTCGGATCCCGGACCGTACTGCATTGCGAACACGCCGGGCGGGCGGCCGTTGGTCACGCGGGCAAACCCGTCGGCCATGTCGACGCCGACCCGCTCCTGGCGGCAGATCACCGGCCGGATGCCAGCCGCCACCGCATTCTCGATGATCGAGGTGGTCGGAAAGCAGAACAGGGTCGAGACGCCTTCCTGCTTGAGGATCTCGACAATGGCATCGGCTGTTCGCATCGGACGCTCCCGGTTGGTGGGTTGATCGGAAGCGTAGAACAGATCGCGGGCAAGCGGAACGTGGGGCCGCTTGTCGCGGGCCTGCCGTCTGTGGGGGCGAAGATCTGCCGGCTGCCGTATTCGTTCCGCGGTTCAACGATCAGGCGGCCTGTCGTCCGGAGCCTGCGTCGCCGATCGACGTTTGCTGTTCCCTGCGGCTGATCCGGCTCTGATGGTCGCGCAAGTCTTCGCACCACCGTCGCGCCGAAGGGCAAATATATTTTGTTTCGTATGAATACGATCCTATTGCCTCCGCCGCATTGACACACATGGGCCGGGATCGGAGTGACCGGCCGCCGAGCGGACAGGGTTGGCAATGACTTTGTGTCAGGACATACGGATGGATATACGCAACAGAACGGACATGACGAGACGTCGCCTGCGGCAGAGATGCTCCACCACCCAGCTTGAGATTTGCCGGGTGGACCGCGCGCGCCAGTGCCGGCGCGAGCAAGTACCTCCTGAAAAATTTGCGTCTGCCACCGCCGTAACAATGGTCCAGCCGCCCTCGCCGAAAAAATGCGAAAGCGCGAGCATGGGGCTGATCATTTTCCATGACCATGCACGCGGATGGTGCATGCCGGCACGGCCGGCAACGGTCCATCATCACGGACCCGCCACGCTCGCGCGCGCCAAAATACCGAACCGGTATGCGGCAGCGCCGTTAACCGTCGCCACCACCCGTGACAGGAGGTTGACCCGATGTTCCGTGTTCCGTTCCGTGTGTTCCTGATCGGCGCGCTTGCAGTCGCAGTCTCGTCGCTGCAGCCGGCCCTGGCCGATCGGGAACCCACGGCAGAGGAACGGCTGCGCATCGAGACGGCCTTGCGCGCAATGGCGTTCACCGAATGGGAGGGGATCGAGCTGGAGGCCGGCATGTGGGAGATCGACGACGCAATCGGCCCGGGCGGCGAGGAGTTCGACCTGAAATTGCGCCCTGGCACGCTGGAAATCGTCGAGCGCGAGCCCGACTGACCAGCGTACGCAAGCGGCGAGCGCTCGCGAGCACAAAGCCATCGCGATACCAGGAACGCGCGATGGCCGTCGCGGCGAGACCATCCGCGTGGGATTCACGGCCCTGCCGATGGGTGCAGGCTGGTTCCAGTTCCTCGACATCTTCCTGCTCTGCGAGACCGGCCTGGGGCATCTCCCCCTTCCGCCAGTGGAAGACTGCCGTGGCTTGGGGCAAGCTCACGCGGGGACGCCACGCGCGGCCCCGTCACCGCGCATGATCCGGAGGAACCCGTCATGGACCTGACCCGCTTCCGCGCCAGCCTGGCGCAGCCATCCCCGCCCGAGGGACTGAGCCTCGCCCTGCAGACCCTGTGGTGGGACGCCAAGGGTGATTGGGATACCGCGCATGCCTGTGCGCAGAAGGATGAGGGGCAGACCGGATCGAGCGTGCACGCCTACCTGCATCGCAGGGAAGGCGACCTGAACAACGCCGGCTACTGGTATCGCCGCGCCGGCCGCACCCCGGCGACCGTATCGCTGGAGGAGGAATGGGAGGCGCTGGCGCGGGAACTGCTGGGGGACAGCGGCGGACAGGGCGCGGCGTAGACGGGTCCGGGAAGGCTCCGCCTACCACTCAATCGTTGCGGTCTGCTCCTCGGCGGAAGACGATCCCGCCGGGACACCCGCCGGACACGTTCCCGGCTGTACGGAACGCGGGTCGGGCTGCCGATACGTCATTCCGCCCAGGTATAGCGCCAGCCCGCCATCGGCGATCCGGTCGGCCCGCACCGCGATCTGACTGCCCTCCGGGCCGGCCTGGGTCATGAGCGTCCGGGAATCGCCTTCGCGCAGGATCATCATCCGGCGGGCAATCTCGGCCTCGGGATCGGCCACCTCGCCAAACAGGCCGCAGTGTGCCTGAAGCCGCAGGAACTCGTCGAGCGGCAATCCCTCGCGCAGATCCGCCGCATCAATACCGGCACCGCCAACAAAGCGCTGATTCCACGTGAGCAGGCGCAACTCGCCGTCGAGCAGTGCGATGCCATCGGGTGCGCCGTCCAGAAGCGCGCGAACCTGGCTGGTGGTCGCGAAGAGACGGGCGCGGGCAACGGCGAGGTCGCCCTGTGCCGCCTCCCATTCGACCTTGCCACGCTCATACATGCGCTGCTGGCGCCGGTTCGCCCGACGCCGGCCGAGATGCCACATCAGCAGGCCGCAGATCGCCACGACAAGACCGGAGGCCACGATCGCAACCATATAGGTAGCCGCGGCGAGCGCATTGGCCGGCTCCATTGCCTGCGACTTCAGCACGCCCACGGTCACGACCATGTCGCGGCCCGCCACGTGGTTGAAGCCATGGATCCGTTCCACGCCATCCATGCCGGACGGGCCGGTCCACACGCCGGCCGGCGATCGCGTGAACGCCTCATACATGTCGGTGCGCGCGACGTCGATCTTCGGGCGGCGGGCGGAGGGGCCGGCGATCGACTGCACACCGCCGCGGCGTGTATCGATCATTGCCGCCATGCCGTTCACGCCCAGCCTGGCATCGGCATAGATGCGGGTGAGTTCATGGGACCGGTAGGACGCGCCGATGATCCAGCCCTGTGGGGTGGCCAGCGGCCGCACGACATACATCAGGAACCGACGCGCTTCGACGCCGGGTCCCATCTGCGGCGTGATGACCCGTCCTTCCCGCGCCACCTCGCCGTCCGGATCGAGGAATTCCAGCGAGCCGTGCGGCACGTTCAGATACGCCCCGCCCATCGCCTGTCCGTGCGCCTGCGGCAGGATGTCCTGCTGGATCACCTTTGCACCGTCGGCAACGAAAATGTCGTCGGCGACGGCGGTGAGCGCCGGCAGACGATCATGCCAGTCCGACAGCTTCGTGCCGGACGGATCCAGGTTCCAGGCTTCCTGCAGGATCGTGATGCTCTGGTCGACCAGCAGGATCTCCAGGCGCGCAGCCTCGGCCAGCGTGGCGGCGGCGGCCGAGACCATGCGTTCCGCCTGGGCACGGATCGCCGCCCGATGTTCGTCGACCGCACCCATCGCGACGATCCAGATCAGCGCGACCAGCGCCGCCATCACCACCGTGACCGCGACGGATGTCACCACCGTCTCCCGGCTGAGCGGCTGGTGGTGCTCGATCGGGACGAGGCCCGAGGGCTTGTAGCGGCGGGACGTCGAGCCGATCCGGCGCCGGCGGTAGCGCCGCTCGGTGCCGCTCATGATGTGGGGAATCCCGTCCGGTGGACGCTCCGCGCAACAGACATATCGTTGGTATCCTGCGGCCGTTCCGGCAGTGAACGTTGTCACAAACCTCTAACGACTCACTTCCGGTGATGCAACCTTCCCGGGACGCGACGGGATGTCCGGATTGTTGCGGTTTGTCTCATGACCCGGGAATGCCGGTTCGCGGTCCCGGCGGGCTGGATTGACAGCGTGGTATACAATATACAAAATGCCTGCATCACACCGGACCCGCGCCCTTGCCCGATCCCGAACCGCCCGCCCCGCGCCTGCGAATCGAACCGCTGGATGTCAGCCTGGGCCTGCGCAAACGCGCCTGCGAGGCGATCAAGCGGGCGATCATGGATATGGACATCTACGGTCACACCGAGGACATCCGCCTCGATGAGCGTCAGCTCTCCCAGGATCTCGGCGTTTCCCGCACGCCGATCCGCGAGGCGCTGTCGGTGCTGGAACAGGAAGGCTTCGTGCGCTCCATCCCGCGCCGCGGCATCCACGTGGTGCGCAAGACCAAGCGGGAAATCGTCGAGATGATCACCGTCTGGGCGGCGATCGAAAGCATGGCCGCCCGCCTCGCCGCCCCGCGCGTCACGGATGCCGATCTTGCCGAGCTCCGCGGCTTCGTCGAGGCGTTCCGGGAAGACCCGAGCGGGCAGATCGGCGAGTATTCCGAAGCGAACATGGCCTTCCACAGGGCCATCATCCGGATGGGCGGCGTCGGGCTGATGTCCAGCCTGACGGACACGCTGTTCATCCATATGCGCGCGGTCCGCGCCGTGACCATGACCCAGGACAACCGGGCGAAGCGCTCGATCGCGGATCACCGCGCCATCATCGCCGCCCTGGCCGCGCGCGACGCCGATCGCGCCGAACGGCTGGTGCGGGAACACACGATGGGCCTCGCGGCCCATGTGGAACAGCACGGCGATTTCCTCGACGGGCCGCACGCGGCCGGAGCGACGGATCGCCGGCGACGTTATGCGTAGGGAGGAGAACGCCATGTCGTCCACCACCACGGCCCAGGCGGCCATGGTCCGGCCTGGAGGGATCGATGTCCGCAGCCACTGAACCCACCGCCGCCGAAGCTGAAGCCGAACTGACGGACGGGTTCCACCTGGTCGTCGACGCGCTGAAGCTGAACGGGATCCGGACGATCTACACCGTCCCCGGCATCCCGATCACCGATCTCGGCCGCCTCGCGCAGGCCGAAGGGATGCGGGTGATCTCGTTCCGCCACGAGCAGAACGCCGGCAATGCCGCGGCCATCGCCGGCTTCCTGACGAAGTCGCCGGGCGTGTGCCTGACCGTCTCGGCGCCAGGCTTTCTCAATGGGCTTGTCGCCCTGGCGAACGCGACGACGAACTGCTTTCCGATGATCCTGATCAGCGGCTCCTCGGAACGCGAGATCGTCGACCTGCAGCAGGGCGACTATGAGGAAATGGACCAGCTCGCGATCGCCAGGCCGCTGTGCAAGGCGGCGTATCGCGTGCTGCATGCCGCCGATATCGGCATCGGCATCGCGCGGGCCATCCGCGCCGCGGTATCGGGCCGTCCGGGCGGCGTGTATCTGGACCTCCCGGGCAAGCTGCTGGGACAGGTGATCACCGCCGAGGCCGGCCGACATTCGCTGGTCCAGGTCATCGACCCCGCGCCGGCGCAGATCCCGGCGCCCGCGGCCATCGATCGCGCCCTGCATGTACTGCGCGGCGCGAAGAAGCCGCTGATCATTCTGGGCAAGGGCGCCGCCTATGCCCAGGCAGACGACGACATCCGTGCCTTGGTCGAAAGGAGCGGCGCGCCCTACGTGCCCATGAGCATGGCCAAGGGCCTGCTGCCGGACACGCATCCGCAATCCGCCGCCGCGGCCCGCTCGACCGTGCTGGCCGAAAGCGATGTCGTCATGCTGATCGGCGCGCGCCTGAACTGGCTGCTGAGCCACGGCAAGGGCCGGCAATGGGGACCGCCGGGATCGAAGAAATTCATCCAGGTCGACATCGAGCCGCGCGAGATGGACAGCAATATCGAGATCGCCGCGCCGGTGGTGGGCGATATCGGATCGTGCGTCGCCGCGCTGCTGAAGGCCATGGGCGATGACTGGGCACCGCCGCCGGCCGCATGGACCGATGCGGTCAATGCCAAGAAGGAACAGAACGTCGCGCGGATGGCCTCGCGTCTCGGCAAGAACTCCGTTCCCATGGACTACCATTCCGCGCTGCGCGTGCTGCGCGACGTGATCCGGGAGCGGCCGGACACGATCCTGGTGAACGAAGGCGCGAACACGCTGGACCAGGCGCGCGGGGTGATCGACATCTACCAGCCGCGCAAGCGCCTGGATGTCGGCACCTGGGGCGTGATGGGCATCGGCATGGGCTTTGCCGTCGCCGCCACGGTCGAGACCGGCAAGCCGGTGCTGGCCATCGTCGGCGACAGCGCCTTCGGCTTTTCGGGCATGGAGGTCGAGACGATCTGCCGCTACCGGCTGCCCGTCTGTGTCGTCGTGTTCAACAATGACGGCATCTATCGCGGCGACCACGTCAATGCCGGCGGGTTCGAGGACCCGGCCATCACCTCCTTCGTGCCCGGTTCCCGCTATGACCGGATGATCGAGGCGTTCGGCGGTGTCGGGGGTCATGCGACCACGCCCGACGAACTGAAGGCCGCCGTCGATGCGGCGATCGCCTCGGGCAAGCCCACGCTGATCAACGCCGTCATCGACCCCGCCGCCGGCAGCGAGAGCGGCAATATCGGCAATCTGAACCCCAAGAGCGCCCTGACCAAGAAGGGAGGAGCCTGAGATGAAAGCACTCGACGGCGTCAAGATCCTGGACTTCACGCATGTCCAGTCCGGCCCGACCTGCACGCAGCTGCTGGCGTGGTTCGGGGCCGACGTGATCAAGGTGGAACGTCCCGGCACGGGCGACATTACCCGCGGCCAGCTGCAGGACATCAAGGGTGTGGACAGCCTCTATTTCACGATGCTGAACCACAACAAGCGCAGCATCACGATCGACGGGCGCAATCCCGGCGGCAAGGAGGTGCTGGAGGCGCTGGTGAAGACCTGCGACGTGATGGTGGAGAATTTCGCCCCGGGCGCGCTGGACCGCATGGGCTTCACCTGGGAACGCGTACAGGAACTGAACCCGCGCATGATTCTCGCCTCGATCAAGGGTTTCGGCCCCGGCCCGTACGAAGACTGCAAGGTCTATGAGAACATCGCCCAGTGCGCCGGCGGTTCGGCTTCCACCACCGGTTTCGACGACGGCCCGCCGCTGGTCACCGGCGCGCAGATCGGCGATTCCGGCACCGGCCTGCACCTGGCACTCGGCATCGTCTGCGCGCTGTATCAGCGCAACACGTCCGGGCGTGGGCAGAAGGTCGATGTCGCCATGCAGGACGGCGTGCTGAACCTGTGCCGCGTCAAGCTGCGCGACCAGCAGCGCCTGGCGTATGGGAAGCTGACGGAATACCCGCAATACCCCGACGGTGAATTCGGCGAGGCGGTGCCGCGCGCGGGCAACGCGTCGGGCGGCGGGCAGCCGGGCTGGATCCTGAAATGCAAGGGATGGGAGACGGATCCCAACGCCTATATCTATTTCATTACCCAGGCGCCGGTTTGGGCGTCGATCTGCGACGTGATCGGCAAGCCGGACTGGAAGACCGATCCGGGCTATGCGACGCCGGCGGCGCGCCTGCCGAAGCTGAAGGCGATCTTCGACACGATCGAACAATGGACCATGACCAAGACCAAGTTCGAGGCCATGGAGATTCTGAACAAGTACGACATCCCCTGCGGGCCGATCCTGTCGATGAAGGAGATCGCCGAGGACCATTCGCTGCGCGCCACCGGCACGGTGGTGGAAGTGGATCACCCCACCCGCGGCAAGTACCTGACCGTCGGCAATCCGATCAAGCTGTCGGACAGCCCGGCGGACGTCAGACGCAGCCCGCTGCTGGGTGAGCACACCGCGGAAATCCTGCGCGACGTGCTGCGCTTCGATGAGGACACTGTCTCACGGCTGATGGCATCGGGCGGGCTCGGACAGACGAGCGCGAAGGCGGCGGAGTAGCCGGCCTGCTCCCGGGCGGGACGGCCCCGCCCCGTCCGGGACCCTGCCATCCCGCGGTCAGCTTCGTCCCAGGGCCAGCCGGCGCCGTTCCAGGCTTTCGGCCGGCCAGACGTCGCGCGCGCGGTAATAGGCGTCGAACGCCGGCACGCCGTCCGGCAGCCGGACCCATGGCAGTTTCGAGCGCGTGTAGATGTGCACGTCGGGCGGCGTCGCGGGCGGATCATCCAGCGTGCCCACGCGGATGAAGCTGAACGGCTGCATCCCGGCGTAATGGCTCCAGACCGCGGTCCCGCAGACGGCACAGCGCACGATCTCGTGCGCCTGTCCGCTGTCCGTCGGCATCGGGAACGCCCGTGTCTCCCCCTGCAGCAGCGCGACTCGATCGGTTTCGATGATCGCATTCAGCGCGAACGCCGTCCCGCACTGGCGCTGGCAATCCTTGCAGTGGCAGCAATGTACGAAGATCGGCTTCGACAGAAGCCGGTAGCGCATCTGGCCGCATGCGCATCCACCCTCCAGACCATCAGGCATGGTCCTCATCCTCCCCTGCCCGGTTCCATCACGACCGGCCGGTTGCCCGTCCGTGCCGCCATCATCGGCCATTCGGCACCCGGGCGACATCGGTTTCTGCAGGTGCCGGATGCGCGGGCGGCATGTCGGTCGCGTCGCCGCACGATGCCCGGTCGGACGCGGAGAATCGGGTGAGTTTTCCTGCGCTGACCTTGACTTTCGGCCGCTTTCTCGTGATATCCGCCCGTGTACCGCGCGAGCGAAGCCCGGCCCATCGCCATATGGCTCGTCTTCCGCGGCCGTTGTGGCACAGGCCACGGCGCAGCCAGCGACTGGATCCGATTTGACTGAAACCACGACCGTTCAC
This sequence comes from Acetobacteraceae bacterium, assembly GCA_050181195.1. Classification (GTDB taxonomy): domain Bacteria; phylum Pseudomonadota; class Alphaproteobacteria; order Acetobacterales; family Acetobacteraceae; genus Rhodopila. The sequence continues at coordinate 63,938 of JBFXDK010000009.1, forward strand.
GCGGACCCGACAGGCCACGCTCCGAGCCACCCATCCCCGGTTGCCGATGGTCCCGCCGGCCACCACACCCGCGATCCGGCCGCGGCAGCCGCCGATGTACCCGCCAGTAATGTTCCCGCAAGCGCGGATCAGGCGCATGCATCCGCCCCGGAAGGCAGCGCCGCATCCAGCGACGGGCCGAGCGACCCGGCGCCATCCGGCACCACGACCGGCGACCGGGCGCCATCCGGCACCACGACCGGCGACCGGGCGCCATCCGGCACCACGACCGGCGACCGGGCGCCATCCGGCACCACGACCGATGACGCGACCCATCCCGGAGCGTGGGCGACCGCCGGCCTGCCTGCGCTGACGACCTCGGCCGAACCCCGAGGTTCTGCGTCGGACGCGGCACGTGCGGCCGCGACCGAGGCACCGGGCTCCGCCGGCTCGCCGTCGCGGACAAGGGCTGGCACCAATCGCACCAAAGCGGCCGCCCCGTCTGTCGCGGCAGAAGCCTGGGCGGTCGCCGCGTTGCCGTCCCTGACAGCCAACGCGCCATCCGGCGATGCCGCCGCCGAACCGCTTCTCGCGGCTGAGCCCGCGGACGATTCCCCGGCCATCACATCGGCCGATGCCACGACGGAAGCTGAACCGCCGCCGCCCGTCGAAGCGGTCCGCCCGGTTTTTGCCGATCTCGGCCTCTCGGAAGCCGTGCTGCGGGCGATCGATGACATGGGCTACCGCCATCCGACGCCGATCCAGGAACAGGCGATCCCGTCGGTCCTGGCCGGCCGCGACGTGATGGGCGTGGCCCAGACCGGCACCGGCAAGACGGCCAGTTTCACCCTGCCGATGCTGGACATCCTGACCGGCACGCGCGCCCGCGCCCGCATGCCGCGCAGTCTGATCCTGGAGCCGACGCGCGAGCTTGCCCTGCAGGTCGCCGAGAATTTCGTCCAGTATGGCAAGTACCTGAAATTGACCCACGCCCTGATCATCGGCGGCGAGAGCATGTCCGATCAGAAGGACGTGCTGATGCGCGGCGTCGACGTGCTGATCGCGACGCCGGGGCGGCTGATCGACATGTTCGAACGCGGCTCGATCCTGCTGTCCGACGCCCGTCTGCTGGTGATCGACGAAGCCGACCGGATGCTGGACATGGGCTTCATCCCCGATGTCGAGCGAATCGTTTCGCTGCTGCGGACCAACCGCCAGACCCTGTTCTTCTCGGCCACGATGGGGCCGGAAATCCGCCGCCTCGCGGATGCGTTCCTGCGCGATCCCAAAGAAATCACGGTCTCCCGCCCGGCCTCGGTGGCGACGACCATCACCGAAGGTCTGGCGCTGGTCGCAGAGCACGACAAGCGCGAGGCCCTGCGCCGGCTGATCCGGACGCAGAACGTGCAGAACGCGCTGATCTTCTGCAACCGCAAGGTTGACGTCGATATCCTGTATAAGTCGCTGACGAAGCACAAATTCGATGTCGGCGCGCTGCACGGCGACATGTCGCAGACCGTGCGTTTCGCCACGCTCGAAAAGTTTAAGGCCAACGAACTCCGCCTGCTGGTGTGCTCGGATGTCGCCGCGCGCGGCCTCGACATCGGCGGCCTGTCGCACGTGTTCAATTTCGACGTGCCGATCCACGCCGAGGACTACGTGCACCGCATCGGCCGCACCGGGCGCGCGGGCATGGCAGGGCACGCCTTCACGATCGCGAAGCCGGAAGACCGGTTCGCGGTGGATGCCATCGAGAAGCTGATCGGCCATGCCATTCCGCCGATGAATGTCGAGGGCCTCGACCCCGTCGACTGGGCCGAGGCCGATTCCCGCAAGCGGCGCGGCCGTGGCCGCAAGGCAGCGGCACCGGAACCGCGCAAGTCCGAACGCACGCGGCCGGCCCGCGGCAAGGCGGCGTCGGAAGCCCCGGCGGAACGGCCGGCACGCGAACGCGCCCGCCCGATGAAGGCGGCGGAGGCCCGTGATGATGAGCGGCGCAGCCGTGGGCGAACCGAGACACCGGAACGGGTGGAACAACCCGCGGCGCGGGACCGCGCACCCCGGCGTGACGAGTTCCGCCGCGACGATGTGCGCCGCGAGCGCTACCGCCGTGATGATGATCTCGGCCCCGCCGTGGTCGGCTTCGGCGACGATGTACCGGCGTTCATGATGCTGCGCCCCCGCACCACGCGGGCGACGGAAAACAGAGAGACGGACGCATGAACGACGCACCCGCCCGCCAGGCCAGCCATTTCACCCCGTTCCAGTGGGACGACGCATTGCGCCTCGATGCGCAGCTTACCGAGGATGAACGCGCGATCCGCGATGCCGCCCACGCCTATTGCCAGGAGAAGCTGTTCCCCCGCGTGTTGATGGCCAACCGCAATGAGTTGTTCGATCGCGAGATCATGAACGAAATGGGCGAGATGGGCTTCCTAGGTGCGACCCTGGAAGGTTACGGCTGCGCCGGCGTCAACTACGTCAGCTACGGCCTCATCGCCCGCGAGGTCGAGCGCGTCGATTCCGGCTACCGGTCCGCCTTTTCCGTCCAGTCCTCGCTGGTGATGTTCCCGATCCATGCGTTCGGTTCGGATGCGCAGAAGGAAAAGTATCTGCCGAAACTGCGCACCGGCGAATGGGTCGGCTGCTTCGGCCTGACCGAGCCCGATGCCGGCTCCGACCCGGCCTCGATGCGCACCCGCGCGAAGTCGGTTGACGGCGGTTTTATTGTGAACGGATCGAAGACCTGGATCACCAACGCCCCGATCGCCGATGTGCTCGTGGTCTGGGCCAAGGACGACGCCGGCGACATCCGGGGCTTCATCCTGGAACGCGGGATGGCCGGACTGACCCAGCCGAAGATCGAAGGCAAGTTCTCGCTGCGTGCGTCGGCCACCGGCATGATCATGATGCAGGACGTGTTCGTCCCGGCCGGGAACATGCTGCCCAAGGTGAAGGGACTGCGCGGACCGTTCTCCTGCCTGAACAACGCCCGCTACGGCATTGCCTGGGGCGCGCTGGGTGCGGCCGAGTTCTGCTGGCATGCCGCCCGCGAATACACGCTGCAGCGCATGATGTTCGGCCGCCCGCTGGCCGCGACGCAGTTGATCCAGAAGAAGCTCGCGGACATGCAGACCGAGATCACGCTGGGCCTGCACGCCGTGCTGCGCCTGGGACGGCTGATGGACGATCACGACGCGGCACCCGAGATGATCAGCCTGCTGAAGCGCAACAACTGCGGCAAGTCGCTGGATATCGCCCGCACGGCGCGCGACATGCACGGCGGCAACGGCATCGTGGACGAGTATCACGTCATCCGCCACGTCATGAACCTGGAAACCGTCAATACGTATGAAGGGACGCATGACGTGCACGCGCTGATCCTGGGACGCGCGCAGACCGGGATCTCGGCGTTCGGCGGCTAGGCCTGCCGCCATGCCCGCGGTGATCGGTGATGCACCCAGCCGTCGGGAGGATGAACGCTTCGTCACCGGCCACGGGCGCTACCTCGACGATCTGGCATTCGCAGACCTGACCCATGCCGTCGTCGTGCGCTCACCGCATGCGCATGCGCTGATCGCCGGCATCGACACCGCGCCGGCCCGGGCCTGCCCCGGCGTGCTGGCGGTGCTGACCGCGGACGACGTCCGGGCCGATGGGTTGCAGCCGCTGCGGCCCAATGTCGAAGCCAATGTGCAGACCGGCGAGCCGTTCCGCTTCATTCCGCAGCCGTTGCTGGCCGCGGGCAAGGTGCGCTTCGTCGGCGAACCCGTGGCCGTGGTCGTGGCCGAGACCCGCGCCCAGGCACTGGACGCGGCCGAGGCGCTGGTGATCGACTACCGCCCGTTGCGCGCGGTCACCACGGAAGATGCCGCCCGCGCGCCGGGCGCGCCGCTGATCGCTGACGAAGTGCCTGGAAATGTCTGCCTCGACTGGCGACATGGCGACGTCGCCGCCGTGGACGCGGCCTTCGCGACCGCGGCGCACCGTGTCCGGATCCGGCTGCGCAACCACCGCATCGTCACCAATCCGATGGAGCCGCGCGGCGTGGTCGCGTCGTTCGACGCCGAGGCGGGCCGCTACACCGCCTGGGTGTCGGCGCAGAGCATCCATGTCAACCGCGATCACGCCGCGCGCGCTTTGGGCGTGCCGCCCGATCGCGTCCGGTTCATCGCCCCCGATGTCGGCGGCGGCTTCGGCGCCAAGAACTTCCCCTATGCCGAACAGGCGCTGATCCCCTGGACCGCGCGCCGCGTCGGCCGTCCCGTCAAGTGGATCGCCACCCGCACCGACGGATTCCTGAGCGATCATCAGGCCCGTGATCATCAGGCCGAGGCGGAACTGGCATTGGATCGCGACGGACGCTTCCTTGCGCTGCGCGTGACCAGCGCCGCCAATATCGGCGCCTACATGGCCGGTGGCGCCGGCGGCGTGCAGACCTATCAGTATGTGCATCTGCAGGGCACCGTGTATGCCATTCCGGCGATCGAGATCCGCGTCGCAGCGGTGCTGACCAACACCACTCCGATCGGCGTCACGCGCGCACCAGGCTTCGCCGAAACCGTCAACATCCTGGAGCGCCTGATCGATGCCGCCGCTCGCCAGTGCGGCTTCGACCGGGCGGAGCTCCGCCGGCGCAACTTCATCCCTGCCTCCGCCATGCCGATGACCAACGTATTCGGGTTCACGGTGGACAGCGGCACGTTCGCCGAAACCTTCGACCGTGCCCTGTCCCGCGCCGACCTGCCCGGCTTCGATACCCGCCGGACCGAAAGCCAGGAAAGGGGCAGGCTGCGCGGACTCGGGTTCGCCTACCACATCAAGGGCACCGGCGGACCGCCGCAGGAGAACGTCGATATCCGCTTCGAGGACGACGGCACCGTCTCCCTGATCACCGGCACGCAGACGATCGGCCAGGGCCATGAAACGACGTTCCCGCAGATCCTTGCGGACTGTCTCGGCGTCGACAATGCGCTGATCCGCCTGCGCCAGGGCGACACCGACCTGATCCCGATGGGCGGCGGCCATGGCAGTTCGCGGGCCACCTACATGGGCGGCACCGCGATCTGGCGCGCCTCGCGGGAGATCATCGCCAAAGGCACACGCATCGCCGCCAGGCTGCTGGACGCCGCCGAACCCGACATCCGCTTCCAGGACGGGTATTTCCTTCTGCCCGGCACGAACCGCTCGATTGGCCTGTTGGACGTCGCCGCGGAAGCGCGCCGCACCGGCGAAACGCTGAACACGTATCATCACTGGACGCGCGAAGCGATGACCTTCCCCAATGGCACGCATGTTGCCGAGGTGGAGATCGATCCCGAGACAGGACAGGTGTTCCTGGTCCAGCACAGCGCGGTCGACGACTATGGCGTGCTGGTGAACCCGACGGTCGCGGCCGGACAGGCGCATGGCGCAATCGCCCAGGGCGCCGGCCAGGCGCTGCTGGAAGCCGCGGTCTACGACATGGACTCGGGCCAACCGGTCGCGGCGTCATTCATGGATTATGCGCTGCCTCGGGCCGATGACCTGCCGTCCTTCGACCTCGACTTCAATGGCTCCCGCTGCACGACCAATCCGCTTGGGGTGAAGGGCGCCGGCGAGGCCGGGGCCGTGGGCATGTTCCCGGCGATCGGCAATGCGATCATGGACGCACTGGCACCTCTGGGCGTGGCCGAATTCGACGGCCCCGCCACGCCAAGCCGCATCTGGCGGGCGATCCAGGCCGCCCGCACGTCGTAGGCTGATCCTGCCCGCCAGAGGCGACTCTGGCGCCCCTGCGGTTGCCCTATACGCTCCTGCGCACCGGCACGCGCCAGACATCCGCGGCGTATTCGCGGATCGAGCGATCGGAAGAGAACCATCCGACATTCGCCGTGTTCAGCACCGCGCTGCGCCACCACGCGTCCGGCCGCTGCCACAGTGCCGCCGCCGCGCGCTGGGTGCGGTAATAGTCATCGAAATCGGCACATACCATGAAATAGTCGTGGTAGCGCAGCGAATCGACCAGCCCGTGATAGCGGCTTCGCTCATCGGGGGAAAACACGCCGCCGGCGATTGCGTCCAGCACCTCGGCCAGTTGCGGTGAGGCGTCGATCACGTCGCGTGAGTCCATCCCCCGGCGCCGGCGCGCCTCCACCTCCTCGGCCGTCATGCCGAAGATGAACATGTGCTCCGCGCCGATCCGCTCACTCATTTCCACATTGGCGCCGTCCAGCGTGCCGATCGTCAGCGCGCCGTTCAGCGCCAGCTTCATGTTGCCGGTGCCCGAGGCTTCCATGCCCGCCGTCGAGATCTGCTCGGAGAGGTCGGAAGCCGGGATGATCGCCTCGGCCAGGCTGACGGAATAGTTCGGCAGGAACACGACCTTGAGTACGTTGCGGACGGTGGGATCGCTGTTGACCACCCGCGCGACGTCATGCGCCAGCTTGATGATGATCTTGGCCTGATGATAGCTGGCCGCGGCCTTGCCGGAGAAGATCTTCACCCGCGGCGCCCAGTCCGCCATCGGCTGCGCGCGCACCGCGTCGTACAGCGCAATGGTTTCCAGGATGTTCAGCAACTGCCGCTTGTATTCGTGGATGCGCTTGATCTGCACATCGAACATCGCCGCCGGATCGACACGGATTTCCAGTTCGCGCCGGATCAGGTCGGACAGCGCCAGCTTGTTCATGTAGCGGGTGGCCGCGAACCGCTGGCGGAACGCCGCATCGTCGGCCAGCGGCCGCAGCGCCTCCAGCGCGTTCTCGTCGTCCAGCACGCGCGGCCCGACCGCCTCGATCAGCAGGCGCGTCAGCTTCGGGTTCGCCTCGTGCAGCCAGCGGCGGAACGCCACACCGTTGGTGACATTCAGGATGCGCTCGGGAAACAGCGTATGCAGGTCACGGAACACGGTTTCCCGCATCAGGCCGGTATGCAGCGCCGACACGCCGTTCACCCGCCGCGATCCCAGGAATGCCAGGTGACTCATGCGCACGCGCCGCCCCTGGTATTCGTCGATCAGGGACACGCTGGAGAGCAGGCGCTCGTCGCCCGGGCATTCCCGCCGGACCTGGCCCAGATGCAGCGCGTTGATCAGATAGATGATCTGCATGTGCCGCGGCAGCAGCCGTTCCATCAGCGGAACCGGCCAGGTCTCCAGCGCCTCGGGCAGCAGCGTGTGGTTGGTGTAGTTGAACGTCTCGCGCGTGATCCGCCACGCCTCCTCCCAGGGGAGTTGATGGATGTCGACCAGGATCCGCATGAGTTCGGCGACGCCGATCGCGGGATGCGTGTCGTTCAACTGAATCGCGGTCTTCTCGGCCAGTGTATTGATCGTGCCGAACGCCTTGATATGCCGCCGCACCAGGTCCTGCAGCGAGGCAGAGGCGAAGAAATACTCCTGCCGCAGCCGCAATTCCTGGCCGGCCGGCGTTGCATCCGACGGGTACAGCACCTTGGAGATCGCCTCGGCGCGGACCTGCTCCGCCAGCGCACCGGCATGATCGCCGTGCTGGAAGGCATCGAGGCGCAGCGGATCCGCCGGGCGGGCGGACCACAGCCGCAGCGTGTTGACCCGGTTCCCCCGCCAACCGACCGCGGGCGTGTCATAGGCCACCGCCTGCACGGTTTCCGCGGGGTGCCAGACATGCCGCATGGCGGCTTCCGAGATCGGCACGGCCTCGATCGAACCGCCGAACCCGATGTCGTAGCAGACTTCCGGCCGCTCAAACTCCCAGGGGTTGCCGAAGGACAGCCAGTCTTCCGGGAATTCCTGCTGCCAGCCGCCTTTCATGACCTGGCGGAACAGCCCGTGTTCATATCGAATGCCGTAGCCGTGCGCGGGGATGCCGAGGCTCGCCATGCTTTCCATGAAGCAGGCGGCCAACCGGCCAAGACCGCCATTGCCCAGGGCGGCATCGGGTTCCAGGGCGCGCAGCCGGTCCAGATCGACACCCAGTCCCGCAAGCGCCGCGCGGATCGTCTCGCTCATGCCGAGATTGTTGAGATTGTCGAACAACAACCGGCCGATCAGGAACTCGAGCGAGAGATAATAGACCCGCTTCTCACCCTGCTGGTACGCCTCATCGATGCCGGCCAGCCAGCGATCGACGACCCGGTCGCGCACCGCGATTGCCGTGGCGAGCAGCCAGTCCCGGTCGGTCGCGATCGCGCGCCGCTTGCCGACATGGTAGGTGAGCTTTTCCAGAATGGCGGCCTGGAGGGTGGCGGTCGCCTGCTCATCAACCGCGCCGGTGCGCGTTGCCATTTCACCAGTCCTGGCCGAAGCCGACGCGTCGAAGTCCAGGTCCACCGTCTCACCTTCGAGTGATCATAAGGCCGCACCGAAGCATGTTTGACTTCCTCGCGGCAACCATTTCGTCACACGCAGCAGAATGTGATCAAACGCCCGGATGTACGGCATCAAAAAGGCGAATCTCCGGTATTTTGCCGGCAGAGCGTGACAATTTGCCGAAAATTTGGTAACAATTGGTAAAGATCACACTATGGATGCGCTGGCGGGCCGCCAAGGCCGAATGCTGTGAACAGCCGCGCGCTGGGCGGCCATCCGGCCATGAGATCCGCGCGGAACACGTAGAGAGCGGTTGCCAGCAGGAGCAGTCCGACGACCGAGGCGACCCAGGCCGCAACCAGCGTGCGGTCCCTGACCCGAGGTGAGGCGCCCGCCGCAAGCCGGTCCATCGCTGTCTGCCCGGCCACCGTCATCGCCTCGGGCGGTGGCGGCTGCTCCAGGGACGACTCCGCTTCGATGGCCTCGACAGGCTGCGGTTCGTCTTCCGCAAGCGGCACCCACTGATTGCCGCAGCGCGTACAGCGGACCTCGCGACCCGCCCGCATCAGACGGTCCGGGACGTCGTAGCTGGCCGAACAAGACGGACACGCAATGAACAAGAGAGACACACTCCGGAACCAAGGCAACTCTATACAAGTCTGTTTCGGTCCTCCATCACGATCGATTTTCCACTGTGGGCAAAACGCCCTGGAATGGGAATTCCGATCTTCGCTACCATCTGGCCCGATGGAATCGGGGCGGGAGGCCGCACGGTTCTGACGACTGCGCGAGTCTCACTGGAGGAGCGGACGGCGGAGCAGCAACGCGATGATTCGTTTCGAAGCGGTCGGCCTGCGCTATGACCAGTCCCGCCGCGCGCGCGCCGGTGCGGACGTATTGCAGGACTTGACCTTCACAATTCCCCAAGGCGATTTCCGCTGGCTGCTCGGCCCGTCGGGAGCGGGCAAAACCAGCCTGCTGCGCCTGATGTATCTGGCCATCCGACCAACGCGCGGGCGCCTGACGGTCCTGGGCACCGATATCCATGCCGCCCGGCGGCGGGACCTGCCGCCGGTGCGGCGCCGCATCGGGGTCGTGTTCCAGGATTTCCGGCTGCTGCCGCATCTGTCGGCGTTCGACAACGTGGCGCTGCCGTTGCGCCTGGTCGGGCGGCCCGAGGGACAGGTGCGCGCCGATGTGACGGAGATGCTGCGGTGGGTCGGGCTGGCGCGGAAGATCGCTTCCCGTCCGGCTGAGCTGTCGGGCGGCGAGCAGCAGCGCGTCGCCATCGCCAGGGCCGTGATCACGCGGCCAAGCCTGCTGCTGGCAGACGAGCCGACTGGCAATCTCGACGAGGAGCAGGCCGACCGCCTGATGCAGCTCTTCAAGGAAATGGAGCGCCTTGGGACCACCGTCATCGTCGCGACGCACAACGACATGCTGGTGGCACGCTATCCCGCGATGGGGCTGCGGTTGTCACACGGACGGCTGGCCGGCTACGCCTGACCCATGGCGAGTATTTCGCTTCGCCCGGTGGGGTTCGACGAGTTGGGGCTGCGACGGGCACTGTCCGATCGCATGCTGCCGTTCCTGGTCGCCGCGATGGCCTTCCTGGCGGCGCTTGCCTTGGCCGGCTGGATCGGCGCCGCGGCCCTGACAAGCCAGTGGCAGCAGGGCGCCGGATCGGCCCTGACCGTGCAGGTGCCCCAGCCCAACGCCCCGGCGGTGAAATCCAGCCATTCGCGCCTGGCCCGGGTCATCGAATTGCTGACCGGCACGCCTGGCGTGGCATCGGCCCGCGCGCTGCAGGAAGGCGAGCTCGCCGAACTCCTGAAGCCCTGGCTGGGACAGGGCGCGGACCGGCTGTCCGTGCCGCTGCCGGCGGTGATCGCGGTGCGGCTCGCCGGGCAGATCGAAATCCCGCCGCTCGCCCGACGGCTGGAGGAAGCGGCACCCGGCACATTGCTGGAGGATCACGGAATCTGGATTCGCCGCCTCGCCGCGCTCGCCCGCAGCCTGCAGGCCTGCTCCGGCCTTGCGCTGCTGCTGGTGGCCGTGGTGGCTGCCGCGGTGATCGCGGTTGCCACCCGCGCCGGATTGTCCGCGCGCCGCGAAGCCATCGAAATCGTCCATGGGCTCGGTGCCACGGACGGCTATATCGCCGGCCGCTTTGCCAGGCGCGCGACGATGCTGGCCGCGGCCGGGGCACTGGCCGGCGCGGTGGTGGCGATGCCGGTGCTGTTGACGCTGGCGCGCCTGGCGGCACCGTTCGGCGGCGTACCGAAGGAGGTGGAAACGGTGTCGGAAGCCTTCGCCGCCTTGCCCCTGGGCCTCTGGCTGGCGCTGCCGGGCCTTCCCGCCTGCGCCGCGGCGATCGGGTTCCTCACCGCGCAGGGCACCGTCCGGCGCTGGCTGCGCCGCCTGCCATGAGCGGGGCCGGAACGCGCCCGATGACGCGGGTGCGCCGCGCCCGGTGGTGGACCATTCCCCTGATGGTGGTGGGCGGCCTGTTCATCGCCTGGGCGTGCGGTCTGTGGTGGTTCATCGGCGTGGCCGGACGGCCGGGCGTGCTGCCGCCGATCGCCGACGGGATCGTCGCCCTGACGGGCGGCGCCGGGCGCATCGAAACCGCGTTCGCGCTGCTGGCGGACCGCCGTGCTGAACGCCTGTTGATTTCCGGGATCGGGGGCAATACCGACCTGGCCAGCCTGGCGCACCGCGGCGGGGTCGACCCGGCCCGGTTCGCCGATCGCGTGACGCTGGGTCGCAACGCCGCCTCGACCCATGGCAATGCGGTGGAAACCGCGGCCTGGGCGCGCCAACACAGCATAAGGTCACTGATCGTGGTCACCGCCTATTACCATATGCCGCGAACGATGACCGAGTTCGCCCAGGCCATGCCGGAGATCCGGCTGTACCCCTATCCGGTGCTGATGGGCGACCGGCGGATTGCGAACGGCCACGTCCCGTTCCGGCTGCTGATCGAGGAGTACAGCAAATATCTGGTGACCGCGTCGGGCCTTGCCGGCTGGTTCCCTTCGCGTGAGGCGGGGCGCGGCGGCCGCACCTGATGACCTTCCTGCGCTCGTTCCTCTTCAACGTCGCGTTCTTCGGCGCGACATTCCTGCTGGCGCTGTACGGCGCGGTGCTCCACCTGGTTGCACCCGGCCGGGCGATCAAGCTCGCGGAAGTCTGGGCGCGGCTGACGATGACCCTGCTGCGCGTGCTGTGCGGCATCCGGGTGCAGGTGATCGGGCGGGAGAACCTGCCGCGCGGCGCGGCCCTGATCGCATCGCGCCACCAGTCGGCGTTCGACACGCTGATCTGGCTCACCCTGGTTCCGGATTGCTGCTACGTGCTGAAGAAGGAGCTGCTGCGCATTCCGGTCATCGGACAGTTGATGCGGGATGCGCGGATGATCGCCATCGATCGCAGCAAGGGTGCCGCATCGCTGCGGGCCCTGGTGCGGGATGGCGAGGAGGCCGTGCGCGATGACCGGCAGATCATCATCTTTCCCGAGGGGACCCGGGCGGAACCCGGCGCCCTGCTGCCGCTGCAGCCCGGAGTCGCGGCACTTGCGGCGCGGACGGGGCTGCCCGTGATCCCCGTCATCACCGATTCGGGGCGACTGTGGGGGCGGCGCGCCTTCCACAAGCGGAAAGGCACCATCCACATCGTGATCCTGCCGCCGATTCCCGCTGGCCTGAAGCGGGAGGACCTGATGCACCGCCTGCGCGCGGATTTGTCGCGCCCGCTGGACATGGTCCCGGACGAGCCGGGGGATAACCCGCGGTAGAACCCGGTGTTCACCCGGGAAAACGCCTGCAAACCTGTGGATAACGATGTGGACTGAGCGCTCCCGGACCTATGGACTCGTCGCAAAAAACCGTGCTTCCCCATTGAAAAACAACATGAAATTGGTTTCTCTAGCGAAAATCCGCGGGGCTGGCCCCGGTGGGGATGAATTTGTGGCGCCGCGCGCGTGTCTTGCGGTCACCTCGCCCCCCAGGCGTTGATTTATCCCGCTCGGCAGGCTCTATGGGCCGGTTTGGTGGGGGCAACGTGAGGCAGGATGCGCCGCAGGATCTGGGTATTGTTGGTGGCGATCCCGCTTGTGCTGGTGGCGGCGGACGTCATCGTCTGGCGCTACTCGGTCAGCCGGCTGCAATCCGGCTTCGATGCCTGGGTGACGGAGAGCCGGGCGCGGGGGTGGACGGTGCAAACGGGCAGTACCACCGCGGGTGGATGGCCGTTCGCAGCGACCCTGACCATGACCGATGCGGTGGTCAGCGGCGGCGCGCCGGCCATTCCGGGCGGCATGACCTGGGATGCCAGCCGGGTCGTGCTTCGGGTCGACCTGCTGCATCCCTGGATGGTGGACATCGCGCCCGAAGGCGTGCAGCGCCTGCGCTTCGCCGATGGCGCGGAAGTGCCGTTCGTGGCCGAGGACATGCACGCCAGCCTGCCGCTGAACGCCGAACAGACCCTGCCGGTCGATCTGCAGACCCACGGGGTTCGCGTGATGCTGCCTGATGAGGCCATCGCCGAACGCGGCGTGACGATAGGACGGCTGGAAGCCCATGCCGAGATCGCGGTCACGCCGACGCCCGAGGGATCCCCGCTCGATTTTGTTATCTCGGCCGCGGATATCTCCCTGCCGCGCGGCGGCCGCTGGCCGCTTGGCGGCTCGATCGCGTCGATGACACTGGATGGCGCCTTTGACGGTCCGTTGCCCCCGCCCGCGCCGCCGGCCGCTGCGCTCGCGGCCTGGCGGGATGGCGGCGGATCGCTGGAGATCCAGAAATTCTCCGTGGTCTGGGGGCCACTCAATCTCAGCGCCACGGCCACGCTGGCCGTGGATGACCAGTTGCAGCCGATGGGCGCCGGCACCAGCCGGATCATCGGCTATGAAGCGACGCTCGATGCGCTCGCCAGCAACGGCGTGCTGACCAAATCGGCGGCCACCGCGGCCAAGGCGGTGCTCTCATTGATGGCGAGCGCGCCGACGGCCGACGAAGCGTCAGAGGTAGATGTACCGCTGACACTGCAATATCGCACATTATCGATGCGTCAGGTACCGCTGATCAGGCTGCCGGAACTCGACTGGCCGTCCCGGTAATGCTATGGTTCCCGCATGAAAATGCTCCTCACGACCGCGCGAATTAGCTGCCCGGCTGCTTAGCAGCCGGGGTCCCAGCCTCTTCCCTCGCGATCCACGGAGTTTCCCCATGTCAGCTGAGCTGCCGGCCAACGCGCGCCTGTACGTGGCCGTGCGTTTTCACCTGGACGCCGTCCCCTCGCCCGGTCTTCTGCCCCGCCTGCTGCAACCCTTCGCCAAGCGCGACCTCGTGCCCGATCATCTGGGTTCGCGCCGTGAGGGTGACACGATGCAGGTCGAGATCGCCATGGATGCGATGCCCGCCGAAGTCGTGCACCTGGTCGAAGGCAATCTGCGCCAGGTGGTCGGGGTGCGCACGGTGGTCCAGACCCGTACCGTTGAAATCCGGAAGGTCGCATAG
>JBFXDK010000010.1:0-14363 GCA_050181195.1 Acetobacteraceae bacterium
TGCCCCCGGATATGGCAAGGGTCAGGATCACGGCGAAAATCCTGGTCTTCACGGCAGAGTCCTTCATGCGGTGCGCCGGGCACTTAGCAGGATCTGAGCGGAATCGAAACGCCTAACATGGGGTTCATGAAGGGGGGCGCTGCCTCGCGCTCCGCCAGGGAGGGCGCTGCCCTCCCTGAACCCTCCCACCATGGCCTCGGGCCTTGGAACCGATCCATTGGTTGGTTTGGGGACAGGGGGCCTGACCCGGACCGTGCAACGGCTGCGTCAGGCCCCCTGTCCCCAAACCAACAAACCGAATGGGATCAAAGGGCCTGAGGCCCTTTGCGGAGGTCCAGGAGGCAGCGCCTCCTGGTCGGGGTCCGGGGCGGAAGCCCCGCCTACGGTCCCCTTCGCCGCATGCCGCCGCGCCCGCGCCGCTTCGACGGATCATACCCGCCGCCGCCCGGCCCCATCGGCTCCGGCGTGCGGTCACGCTTCGGCCGCAGCGAGGCGCTCGCAACCGGCGGCGGCTCCAGCCCCAGGTCCAGCGCCTCCAGCCGCTTGACCTCGTCGCGCAGGCGTGCCGCTTCCTCGAACTCCAGGTCGGCGGCGGCAGCGCGCATCCGCTTCTCCAGTTCCGCAATCGTCGCCTTCAGGTCCTTGCCGACGAACTCCGTCGTGCCCGAGTTCTTCACCGGCGCAACCGTGACGTAGTCCTGTTCGAACACGCTCTCCAGCACGTTGCCGATCTGCCGTCGAATGGATTGCGGCGTGATCCCGTGCGCCTCATTCCAGGCACGCTGCTTGTTCCGCCGCCGCTCGGTTTCCTCGATCGCAACACGCAGGCTGTTGGTCATCGTGTCCGCGTACAGGATCACGCGTCCATCGACGTTGCGCGCCGCCCGCCCGATCGTCTGGATCAGCGAGGTCTGGGAGCGCAGGAACCCTTCCTTGTCGGCGTCCAGGATCGCGACCAGCGCGCATTCGGGAATATCCAGCCCCTCACGCAGCAGATTGATGCCCACCAGCACGTCGAACACACCCAGACGCAGGTCGCGGATGATCTCGATCCGCTCCAGCGTGTCGATATCCGAGTGCAGATAGCGCACCTTCACGCCATGCTCGGTCAGGTAGTCGGTCAGGTCCTCGGCCATGCGCTTGGTCAGCGTCGTCACCAGCACGCGCCCGCCGCGTGCGGTGACGGTGCGGCATTCGGCCAGCAGGTCGTCCACCTGATGTTCGACCGGGCGCACCTCGGTCACGGGGTCGATCAGGCCGGTCGGACGGATCACCTGTTCGGCGAACACGCCGCCGGTGCGTTCCATCTCCCACGAGCCTGGCGTGGCCGAGACGAAAATCGTCTGCGGCCGGAACCGCTCCCATTCCTCGAACTTCAGGGGGCGGTTGTCGATGCAGGAAGGCAGGCGGAAGCCGAACTCGGACAGCACGGTCTTGCGGTTATAGTCGCCCCGGTACATGCCACCGAGCTGCGGCACGGTGACGTGGCTTTCATCCACGATCAGCAGCGCGTTCTCCGGCAGGTATTCGAACAGCGTGGGCGGTGGGTCGCCCGGGTTCCGTCCGGTCAGATAGCGTGAATAGTTCTCGATCCCTTTGCAGGAGCCGGTGGTCTCCATCATTTCGATGTCGAAGGTCGTACGCTGGCTCAGGCGCTCCACTTCCAGCAGCTTACCCTCGGCCGTCAGCTCCTCCAGTCGCGCCTTGAGCTCAACCTTGATGTCGCGAATCGCCTGGGTCAGTGTCGGGCGCGGCGTGACGTAGTGGCTGTTGGCATAGACCGTGATCTCGTTCAGCACGGCGGTCTTCTCGCCGGTCAGCGGATCGAATTCATGCACCGCCTCGATCTCGTCGCCGAACAGCGTCACGCGCCAGGCGCGGTCCTCGTAGTGGCTGGGGAAGATGTCCACCGTTTCGCCGCGCAGGCGGAACGTGCCGCGCTGGAAGGCGGCATCGTTGCGGCGATACTGAAGGTCCACCAGCGCCTTCGCCAGCACGTCGCGGTCGATACGGCCGCCGACCTCCAGCCGAGCCACCATCTTGGCGTAGGTCTCGACCGAGCCGATACCGTAGATGCAGGACACCGAGGCGACCACGATGACGTCGTTGCGTTCCAGCAGCGCCTGGGTGGCGGCGTGGCGCATGCGGTCGATCTGCTCGTTGATCTGCGCATCCTTCTCTATGTAGGTGTCGGTGCGCGGGACATAGGCTTCCGGCTGATAATAGTCGTAGTAGCTGACGAAGTATTCCACCGCATTGTCGGGGAAGAAGCTCTTCATCTCGCCATACAGCTGTGCCGCCAGCGTCTTGTTCGGCGCCAGGATCAGCGTGGGCTTCTGAACCGCCTCGATCGCCTTCGCCATGGTGAAGGTCTTGCCCGAGCCGGTGACGCCCAGCAGCACCTGGTCGCGTTCCCCCTGCTGCACGCCGCGCACCAGTTCCGTGATGGCGGTCGGCTGGTCGCCGGCGGGCTGGTACTCCGACACGACCCGCAGCGCCCGCGTCATGGGCCGGGCGGGCTGCTTCTGCGGCATGAACAGCATGGGCGGCGGGCGGAGCAGGGTCTGGGACATGCGGGTCTCCTCGGGCCAGAGACATGGGCCTTTTCATCCGAAGCGTCGAGGGTTTGAGCGCGCGTTTGGCGGCGATGGCGTCGGGCAGCCTGCAACCAGGCCTGTGCTTTCGGGTTGCCATCCGACGGGGCCGCGTGCCGCCGCGCTTGCAGGAGACAACGCCATGGATCGTCCGCTGGAAATCGCCTTCCACAACATGTCGCCGTCCGAATCACTGGAAACCATGATCCGCGGCCATGCCGAGAAGCTGGAGCGGCGGTTCGACCACCTGATCGGCTGCCGCGTGTCCGTCGAGGCGCTGCACCGCCAGCACCGCACCGGCAACATATACGAAGTGCACATCACCATGTCGGTGCCTGGCCGGGACCTTGCCGTGTCACGCGAGCCGAACCGCGCCAAGGAACGCTATGCCAATCCGGATGCGCGAACCTCGATCCGGGATGCGTTCGAGGCGGCTGAACGGCAGCTGGAATCCTACAAGGGCAAGCTGCGGGAGGACACGTCGCAGCCCATCGCGCATGCGATGACCGGGCAGGTGACGCTGATTGAGCCGGGAGCCGATCACGGGTTCATCCTGACGAACACGGGCAGCCAGCTCTATTTCCATCGTGACAGCGTGACCAACGCCCGCTTCGAGGACCTGAAGCAGGGCGACGCGGTGCACTATGTGGAGGAAGCCTCGGATTCCGGCCCGGTCGCGAGCAAGATCCGCCTGGCCAACGCCGACTGACGGCTGCGGTCCGGCTGCCGGGCCACGGGATCAACCTCGCTCGACCACCACATAGATCAGCGCCTCGATCGACGGATCGGGATTCCCGCCCCCATCAGGTCATAGAGGCGCGGCGCCGGCGCCGTCGGACGCATGCCGGCGAAACAGCCTGTTGCAGCTTGATCTGACGCAGGCTGCCGCGCATGGTTCCATCTGCCGCAAGCGAGGACGTTGCCATGACTCATGCCATACCCGTGATCGACCTGACGGACTATCTGGCGGGCCGGGCAGGGGCCATGCAATCGACCGCGCAGGCAATCCAGCAGGCCCTGACCCAGGTCGGTTTCTTTGTCCTGACCGGCCACGGCGTTCCGCAGACCTTGATCGATCAGACCTTCAGCGAAGCCAGGCGGCTGCACGAGCTGCCGATGGAACAGAAGCTCCGATTGCGGCTGAACGAGCACAACAACGGCTACATGGCGATGGGCCGCTATGCGGTGTGGACCTCTGACGTCAACAAGAACGACAAGCCGGACCTGAACGAAGCCTTCTTCGTCAAGAAGGAACGCGATCCGGACAGCCCGCTGCGCCGATCCGGCCGCCGCTTCACCGGCCCGAACATGTGGCCGGAGGAACGGGATCTACCCGGTTTCCGTGAGCACGTGCTGCAGTACCTGGAGGCCATGGAGGCTTTCACGAACCGGCTGCTGCCCGCGGTGGCGGCGTCGCTCGACCTGGATCCGGGCTTCTTTCTGCCGCACTTCGTTGACAGCCAGTTCAACCTGCGCCTGTCGCATTATCCACCGGTGCCGGCCGAAGCCAACCAGTTCGGCATTGCCCCCCATACCGATGCAAACTTCATGACCTTCCTGGCGCAGTCCGAGGTTCCCGGCCTGCAGGTCCGCATGCCGTCCGGTGACTGGGTGGACGTGCCGTGCATCCCGGGGTCCTTCGCGGTCAATGCGGGCGACACGCTGCGGCGCTGGACAAACGGACGCTTCCTGTCAACACCGCATCGCGCCCTGCCGCCCGTGGGCCGGCACCGCTATGCCATCCCGTTCTTCCTGGCCCCCCACATCGACACCATAATCGCCTGCCTGCCGACATGCACCGGCCCCGCGAACCCCCCGCGCTGGGAGCCGATCACGTATGAGCAATGGATCACCCAGTGGACCAATGCGAACTATGATCCCAAGGTACAGCGGGACGTCGCGGCGTAGCACGGCCTGAACGTCGGCCGCGGTTCCGGCGCCAGAACATCCCGATCGGCCGGTCAGGCCCGGTCGCCGTCCTCATCCACCAGCCGGTCCATGTGGACGCTGTGGTCGCCATGATGCGACAGCACGTCGCGCTCCCGCGGCCCGGCCGTGCGGTCCACGACATACACGTTCTCGAACCCCTCCCGTTCGGCCTGGGCCTGTGCGGCGGCGACCGACTGCTCGAAGTCGAGCGGCTGGCCGCCCCGGTCGGTTGGGACGCTCAGCTGCGGCGGGTCGCGCCCGTCGGCGGTGATCAGCTCCGTCAGGACAAGCGACGGCTCGTCTTCGGCAAAGCGGCGCATCACCATCAGATAGCGGCCCGTCTCCGGGACGGGATCGTGCGGTTGCAAGCGTCGTAGTGTGGTGCTCATGCGGGGCCGTCCCCTCTCCGATGTGGCACCGGAACGCGGCGGCGCGGGGGGCGTTGCGCGGAGTGCGGATCTATGCGCGACGGGGCGGCAGCCCGAACAGGACGCGTGGCACCGCCCAGGGCCGGATCAGCCAGACATACAGCGCCACGGCCAGCAGCGTGTCGATTCCGGCGATCAGCGCGACCTGAACCGCGACCGGCAGTCCGGTCCCCGTCATCCAGACCGCGATCCACAGCAGCGGCAGGTGATGCACGACATAGACGGGCAGGGTGGCCTCGGCTGCCCGCGTCAGCCACGGCGCGGGCCGCGGCTCCCACATTCCAGCCAGCGCCCACGCACCTCCGATACAGCCCCAGGCGGCGAGGCCGACGGCGAGGCGTCCGATCATCGATTCCCCGAAGGTCAGGACCCCGGTGTAGCCAATGGCTGCCAGCAGGATGAGCCCGGGCGCCTGGGCGCGCAGCCGGGTTTCGAACCCCGGCCAGGCGGCAATGATCCCGCCGGCCAGGAAACACAGCGCGAAATAGGCGAAATTCGTCCAGTCATCGACCAGGTTCGGCAGATACGGCCAGTAGCCGTGGAATAGCGCCAGCACGGCCGCGAGCGGCGCGGCCGGCAGGTAGACCCACGCCGGTGACGGAACGCACTGGGACATCGGCCGAGCGGCGATCCGCCGCAGCAGCGGCAGCAACCCGATGCTGTACAGCAGCAGGTAGGCGACGAACCACAGATGTGACCAGGTCACCAGCACGCTGCGGGTGTAGTAGCGCGGCAGGAAGTCCAGGAAGCCGGTCTGGATCGGCTCGACCAGGCGGAACCCGGCCAGGCCCATGTCCCGCCCCTCGCGCAGTTCCAGATACTTGATCGCCGGGCCGAACAGGAAGATGCCGACCAGCAGCGGAATGCCCAGCCGCACCGCCCGTTCCCGCAGGAACTGCGCCGCGCTCCTCCGGCGCAGCGACGCCACCGCCGCCCAGCCGGCGATGGCGAAGAACGGCGGCATGGCGAAAATGCGCAGCACCTCGTAGACTGCGGTCGCACCCGCGGACACTGTGGCGGCCTTGACGTGGTAGCGCGGTTCGGCGGCGTAGATCAGGATCGCATGCTGCAGAATGACGCTGGCGCAGAGCACGATGCGCAGCACATCCAGATCTGACCGCCGGTTCACCCGGCCGGCTCCAGGATCCGCCCGTCCTCCATCGCCACGACCCGGTCCGCAATGTCCAGGATGCGCGGATCATGGGTCACCAGCAGGATCGGCATGCCGTTGCGCTTGGCCAGATCGCGCATCAGGTGCACGACATCCTGGCCGGTCTGCCGGTCCAGGGCCGCGGTTGGCTCATCGGCCAGGATCAGCCCGGGGCCGGCGACGAGTGCACGCGCCACCGCGACGCGCTGGCGCTGCCCGCCCGAGAGTTTCGCCGGTACCGAATCGGCGTGCTCGCCCAGCCCCACCGATTCCAGCATGGCGTTCGCGCGGTCCAACCGTTCGCGTTCCGTGGTGCCGGTGTCGAGTTCCAGGGCCATGGCGACATTCTGCCGGGCGGTGAGGAACCCGAGAAGATTGTGGTTCTGGAAAATGAAGCCGATGCGCCGGCGGGTCATGACACGGTCGGCCTCGGACGCGTCCAGCAACTCCTTGCCCAGGACACGGCAGCTGCCTTCCTGCATCGCCCGCAAGGCGCCGATCAGCGTCAGCAGCGTGGTCTTGCCGCTGCCGGACGGGCCGGTCAGCAGCACGACCTCGCCCGGTTCCACCGTCAGGCTGAGATCGCGCAGCACCGGGCGGCGCAGCGTGCCTTCGCCGAAGGCATAGGAGACGCCCTGCAGCAGGACCGGCGCGTCCATCGGCTTAGAACATGTCCGCGGGGTTGGCATCACGCAGCTTCCGCATCGCCAGCAGCCCGGCCGCGGCGCACATGCCGAAGATCAGCCCGAACACGACCGCGCTGCGCGTCGCGTCCATCCGTAGCGGCAGCAGCGTTGCCTTGGCGACGAGGTCATACAGGCCGGAGGAGGCGAGGAGGCCGGGCAAGAAGCCAAGCAGCGCGAGGATGGCGGCGGCGGCCAGCACCATCCGGCTGAGATAGGCGCCGGAATAGCCCATCGCCTTCAGCGTCGCGTATTCCGGCAGGTGGGTGGCGATGTCGGCGAACAAGATCTGGTAGACGATGACCATGCCGACGATCAGCCCCATCAGGCTGCCGAAGGCGAAGATGAAGCCGATCGGGGTCGTGTTCTCCCAGTAGTCCCGTTCCCACTGCACCAGTTGCGCATGGGTCAGCACGGTGACGTCGGGCGGCAGCAGCGCCTTCAGGCGCGCCTGCACCGCCAGCGGGTCGGCCCCGGGATGCAGCCGCAACGCAACAAGGTCCGTGTTGCTGGCCTGGCGCTCCTTCACCAGCCGCAGGAAATTGACCTCGCTCATCACCGCGTTCCCGTCGGCCCCGAAGCTCGCGCCGAGTGAGACGATGCCGACGATCTCCACCTCCCGGTTGGCGATCTGCACGTTAAACGGTCCGCGTTCGGCGAACATCGCCGGCACGGGGCCGAATTCGGGGCGGGAAAGCGAGTCGAACGCCACCGTGTCGGGCCGTTTCAGGGCCGGGGTCAGGGGCGCGAGTCCGGTGAAGCTGACCGCGCCGGCCTCGGTATCGAAGCCGATCAGCTGGATCGCCCGGCGCGCGCCGCTTTCCGGGTTCCGCCAGGTCCCCTGGGCCAGATAGACGGGCACGGCGCTGGCGACCGCGGGGTCGGCGAGCGTCTGGAAGGCGCGCACCCGCGGCAGCGGCTCCGGCCGGAACAGCGCGGTGGTCAGCGGGTGGATCAGGAACAGCTCCCCCCGCATCGCCTGCGGCAGTGCGGTCGCGCTGTCGAACAGGGCGCTGCGGAAGCCCAGCTGCATGAACACCAGCACGCAGGCGAACATCACGCCGGCGATGGCCGACAGCAGGCGCGCGCGTTCCGCCCGCAACTGCCGCCAGGCCAGGCGGGCCGGGAGCAGGGCGTTCGGCATCGGCGTCATGGCCGGATCGCCACCTGCACCTGCATGTTGGTGCGATTGCGCAGGGCGTCGCGCCCGTCCTCGCCCAGGGTCAGCCGCACCTCGACGGTGCGTGCGTCCACCGCCGCGACCGGGTCGGAGCCGGCCTGGGTCGTCCGCCGCACCATCCAGCCGATTTCCCGCACCTGCGCGGTGAAGCGCCGCGTCTCGCCGGGCACGATCACCTGAGCGTCCTGCCCGGTGCGCAGGCGCGGCAGGTCGGTTTCATAGACGTCGGCGACGATGTCCATCCGGTCGAGATCGGCAAGATCGAGCAGCCCATCCGAACCGATCAGGTCGCCGGCACGGGCGTAGATCTTCAGGATGGTGCCGGCGATCGGCGCGGTGATCCGCGACAGCGCCGCGTCCGCCCGGGCGCGCGCCAGGGTGCCGGCCGCACTCTTCACGCCGGCCTCGGCCACGGCGACGTCCTCGGGCCGCGGGTGCGACAGGGTTTCCAGCTGCGCCTCCGCCTCGACGCGTTCGGCCGCCGCGCGCGCCGCCGCCGCCCTGTTGCGTTCCGCCGCCGCCCGCGCACCGGCTCCGCTCGGCACCAGCTCCTCGCTGCGCAGGGCGTCGCGGCGGTTCATGTCCTCGACGGCGGCCAGGGCGGCGATGCGGGCGCGCTGCGCGGCGATCTCACTGGGGCGCCCGGCGGCACGGATCTTCTGCAGCGTCGACTGCGCCTCGGCCAGCGCCGCCTCGGCCTGCAGCACGGCGGCATCCTTCTGCACGGCATCGGACAGCACGGCCAGGACCTGGCCGGCTTCGACGCGGTCGCCTTCCGCCACCAGAAGCTGTTCCACACGGTTGACCGAAAATCCGCCGGGCTGGCTGAGCTTGCGCACGCGCGACGCCGGCTCCACGCGCCCCAGCGCGCCCACCCCGGCCGGGGGCGCGGCGACAGCAGTGGCGACAGGCGCTTTCGATCCGTCCTGCCAGACATGCCATGCACCGAGGCCAAGGGCGGCGGCGAGGGCAGCGGTCAGGAGAGTGGCGCGGCGTGTCATGAAGGTGGCTCGATCAGGCGGTTGAGGGCGGCGCGAACGGCGTCGCGCTCCTCGGGTGCAAGCGTGTAGAGGCCGAAGATGCGGGCCATGAACAACCCGTCGCCCGCGGCCATGATCGCCATACCGTGACCGGGCGGCAGCCCATCCTGCGCCACCGCCTCCCGCATCCGGGCGAACTGCTCGCGCACCGGTCCCAGCAAGGCGGGGTCATGATGGAAAGCCGCGAGAAACACGGCGGCGGCGCGATCGCAGCGCTCATTCGTCTCCTCCGGCGGCAGGCCAAGCGCCCAGGTGAGCATGGCGCGCGCGACCCGGCCGGGGCCGTCCGGCTGTTCGGCCACGCCAGCCTGGAAGTCCTCGTGGATGAAGGCGGCGAGGCGTTTCAGCAGCGCGTCCAGCAGCGCCTCCTTCGACGCAAAGTGATACAGCAGCCCGCCCTTGGACACGCCGGCCGTCTGCGCGGCCGCGTCGAGCGTGAGGCCGCTCACGCCGCGGTTGCGCACGAGAGTCTCGGCGGCATCAAGGATACGGGTCCGTGCGTCGGTGGGTGCTTCTGCCATGGTCCTACTGTACCGTCTGGACGGTTTATATGGCAAGTGCGACCGGCATCCGCAACCGACATTGCCACGATGCTCTTGACCGCATGCTGCGGTGCAGCAATGTGTGTCGGGAACATCAGGAATTCGGGGCATGACATTGGCCCACACGCTGAAATCCGTCCGGCGCGGCATGCGGCTCGCGGCCCGGATCGCGCGCGCGAACCTGGCCGACACTGCTTCGAAGACGCCCGCGGCCAGGCGGTCTGCCGGGGAGGGTGTCGTCGACTTCGGCGAGGTCGGCCCCAATCCTGGCGGATTGCGGCTGCTGGCGCATGGCGCGCGTCCGCCGCCGAATCGGCCGTTGGTGGTACTGCTGCACGGCTGCGGCCAGACCGCCGCCGCCTTTGCCCATGCCTCGGGCTGGGCCGCCCTGGCCGACCGGCTCGGGTTTGCATTGCTGCTGCCCGAGCAGGTGGAAGCCAACAACCACAGCCGCTGCTTCCGGTGGTTTCAGGCCGACGACACGGTGCGCGGCCGCGGCGAGGGCGCGTCGATCGCCACCATGACACGATGGGCGATCCAGCGGTTTGACGCCGCGCCAGATCAGGTCTTTGTCGCCGGGCTGTCGGCCGGGGGCGCGATGGCTGCGGCGCTGTTGGCCGCCTACCCGGACCTGTTCCGTGCCGGCGCGGTCGTGGCGGGCATGCCGGTCGGTTCGGCGCAGGGCGCGGTCCAGGCGCTGATGCGCATGGCGCACGCCGCCCCGGCGCTGTCCACCGATCCCCTGGGCAACCAGGCGCGTCTTCTCGCGCCGGACGGATACGCGGGACCCTGGCCGCGCCTGTCCGTCTGGCATGGCTTGGCCGATGACGTCGTGGTGCCCGGAAATGGCGACATCCTCGCCGCGCAATGGCGTGCGCTGCATGGGCTGCCCGACGCCCCCGCGGGCGAGGAGATACTGGATGGTGTCTCGCGGCGCGTCTGGGGGGATCCGGAGCAACCAGCGGTCGAGCAATGGGTGCTGCCGGCCCAGCCGCATGGCTATCCGGTTGGTCCGGCAACGCGTCCGAAAGCGCGCTTCATGCTTGCCGCGCCCGTTGCCGCCACGTCCGCCATCGCTCATTTCTGGGGCCTGGCCGACGCATAGCGTTTCCGGGACCCGTTCGATTAATAGCTAATGTGTAACGATCCGGCTCCGCCCCGGTGCGTTAGCGGTGCATGTCATCCGATCACGCCCCGCCCGCCGCCACCGAGGCCGACCGTCGCACGCAGCTCGCGGCAAACCGGACGGTGTTCGCCGCCGAACGCACCTATGCCGCCTGGGTCCGTACGGGACTTACCGCGCTCGCCGCAGGCGTCGGGGCGAAGAAGGTCCTGGGCGGCGTGCTGCCGGAATGGGGCGTTCTCGTGACCGGTTCGGTCCTGGTGCTGTTCGGCGCCTTCAGCTTCGCGGCGGCGGTATGGCGGGAGCTGCGGCCGGGCGCCGCGCCGCCGCGTCCCGACGTACGACGTCTGCCTGCCGCCATGCTGATCACCGTCAACGGGTTTCTGGTGCTGGTCTGCTTCGGCGCACTGCTTGGGGTCTGGTTTGGCAAGACGGGAGGGGACTGACCGCCTTGTGCCCCGAACGGCGTGCAACCCGCAGGGTCGGCGGGCATTGCATGTCGCAGGCCGGGGCAGGGCCTCGCCCGGACACCCTGAGGAGCATCAAACCATGCAACCTTCCAGGACCCGCCGCCAGCGGGCACTCCTGGCTACTGCGCTTGGCCTGGCTGGCCTCGGGCTGTTGAACCAACTCTCCGCCCGGCTGGCGGAGCGCCGGCATCCGCCGAAGGGCAGGTTTCTGACGGTCGATGGCATCCGCCTGCACTACACTGATCGCGGCGAGGGCAGTCCCGTTGTGCTGATCCATGGCAACGCGGTCAGCGGCGATGACTGGGAAACGAGCCTGATCTCCCCAATCCTGTCGCGGTCGCATCGGGTGGTTGCCTTCGATAGGCCGGGGTTCGGCCACAGCGACCGCCCGCGCGGGCGCAGCTGGACGGCGGATGCGCAGGCAGACCTGCTGCACGCGGCATTGCGGCGGCTGGGGGTCGAGCGGCCCGTCCTCGTCGGTCATTCCTGGGGCACGCTGGCCGCGCTGGCGATGGCGGAACGCCACTCGTCCGATGTCGCCGGGCTGGTCCTGGTGTCCGGCTACTATTTCGAATCCATGCGGCTCGATGCGTTGCAGGCGGGCGTGGGGGTGTCGCCCGTGCTGGGCGATCTGCTGCGCAACACGATCGTCCCCGTGCTGGGCTGGCTGCAGACGCCGTTCCTGAAGCGAATACTGTTCGACCCGGCCCCGGTGCCGCCGCGATTCCACAAGGCGTATTCGCCGGCCATGGCGCTGCGTCCGTCACAGCTGCGGGCGACGTTCGGCGACGGGGCTCTGATGATACCTGGCGTAAGCCGATTGCGCCCGCACTACCGGGAGCTGCGGCTGCCCGTTGTCATCCTGGCGGGTGACGGGGACAAGGTGGTGGCACTTGGCCAGGCGGAACGGCTGCAGGCGGCGTTGCCGCACGCATCCCTGCGGATCGTGCGCGGGGCAGGGCATATGGTCCACCATTTGGCGCAGCGTGAAGTAGTGCATGCGGTGGAATGCGTCGGTGGGGCGGCACCGAGGGCGGGCTGATCCCGGACGGCCGGCTCGGGCCGGGGATGCAGGACGACCGGCCCGGGGCCGGGAACGCCGGGCCGACGCGGCGTCCTGCGATGGACGGATGCCGGTGTTGTGACGATGCCGGTTGCTCGTTTGCGCGCGCTGCATCAATTTCCCCGCATGCAAGTCGCTCGCACCCTGCCTGATCTTCGCGCCGCCTGCGCGGCGCTGCGTGCCGGGAACCGAAATCTGGCCCTGGTCCCCACCATGGGCGCCCTGCACGAAGGTCACCGGACCCTGGTGCGCCGAGCCGTGGAGTCCGGCGCGGCGACGGTCGCATCGATCTTCGTGAACCCGCTGCAGTTCGGGGCCAGCGAGGATCTGGCGCGCTACCCGCGCGATGAGGCGGGCGACCTGGCGGCGCTGCAATCCGCCGGCTGCGCGCTGGCCTGGCTGCCGGACGTCGAGACGATGTATCCGCCGGACGGCGCGACCACGATCAGCCTGACCGGCCCCGCCGAACGCTGGGAGGGCGATGCTCGGCCGGGGCATTTCCGCGGCGTCGCGACCGTCTGCGCCAAGCTGTTCGGCCAGGTGCGCCCCGACCGGGCGTATTTCGGGGAGAAGGACTGGCAGCAACTGCAGGTCGTCCGCCGCATGGTCGCGGACCTGCTGCTGCCGCTGGAGATCGTCGGCGTCGAGACGGTGCGGGAGGCGGACGGGTTGGCCCTGTCTTCGCGCAACCGCTTCCTGACGCCCCAGGAACGGGCCCTCGCCGCGGTCCTGCCTCGCACGATGCAGGAGGCGATCGCCGATCTCGCGGACGGACGACCCGCGGAACCGGTGTTGGCCGCGGCGCGGGAGCGGCTGGCGGCGGCCGGCTTCGCCGTGGATTACCTGGCGCTGGTCGACGGGCCGAACCTGGCGCCGATCGAGGCGCGGCGGGCGGGCGCGCGGGTGGTCGCGGCGGCGCGGCTGGGGTCCGTGCGCCTGATCGACAATATGGCGGCGGACTGAAGCCGAGCGACCGGGGCCGGCTCAGCCGCGGCGGCCATACCAGAGTTCCACCGTGCCGGGTTTCGGCTTGGTGCGGGGATAGGCGGTCAGGTCCTGCACCTTGGCGGTGCGGGTTTCGCCTGGAATGCTCTTGTGTGCGGCCTCGGAGACGAGCGCAGCCAGCCGTTCGGCTGCTTCGCGGTCGGTCTGGTGAAAGTACCGCACCTCGAACAGCCCGTCCGCGGCACTGGTGCGTTCTGCGGCAGGGACGGTGAAACCCTCCTGTCCCAGGATCTGCCGCAGCTGGTCGATTGTCTCGCGCGCCATGTTGGCGAACTGGACATAGACCGTCGTCGTCTCACGCGCCGCGGCGATCTGCCGGGTGAGCGATTCACTGCCGCTCGCAACCCTTGCGGTGGCGGCGGCGAGATCGGCGTACGGGGTGCCGGCCGAAGCGGCGTTGGGTGACGCGGTCTTCTGCGCCAGCGCGATCAGTTCCTTCACCTGTCTCGCGAGGTCCGCCAGTTCGCGGCTGACCCGGGCGATGTCGGCCCGGTTCTGGTCGGTAATCTCCACGGTGCCGCGGACCGGCCGCACGCGGGTCTCCAGGTCGCCGATATCCTGAATCGCCTGTTCCAGCTTGTGGGATTCTTCCTCCAGCTTGCGGGACTTCGGCTCGAAGTTCTTCAGGGTCATCTCGACGCTGTCCAGCGTCTTGCCGGCCCGCTGCGCCAGGGTCTCCAGGACCTTGAGGTTGATCGCGACCTCCCGCGAGGTCTTTTCCGCCTCCTGCGTCAGGGCCTTGATCTCGGCGTCGATCGCCCGCTGCGCCTCGCGCTCGATCCAGTTCACGGCGTTCCAGCCCAGCAGTCCCGCCAGGGCGGCGAGCGTCGTGCCGACGATCGCGTAGTAGGCGATGACGCGGGTGCGCGCCTGGTCGGTCACGCGGTCGGCGATGCGCCGTTCCAGCAGTTCCAGCGTCGCGGGATTGATCTGCTCGTCGTTGCCGGCCATGGCGTTTCCCCGCTCCATTTGGTTTCATTTTTGCCGGACAATGGATGCCGGGCAAGCGGTGGGCGTATGCAGACCACGGAACCGGCACGCGCCGGGGAACCGCGTGCGGCAGGCTCATGCATCAGCGCTCGGCCGTCTTCCCGGATTGTTCGGTTCAACCAGCACGGGATCGGTGGTCCCTAGGTCCTCGGGGGAAAGCGAGGAG
>JBFXDK010000010.1:14463-54569 GCA_050181195.1 Acetobacteraceae bacterium
GGTGTCGCGGTCGAGGATCTGGGGTTCGATGCCGCCGTGGCACGGATCCGGGCACTGCTGGGTCTGGATGCATGTCCTGACCGGTCAGCGCCCGCGCCTCACGATGCCGTCGACCATGAGCTGCCTCGGCTGATCTGGGCCGGCAACGTACAGGCAGGCGCGCGCGCCGGGCGGTGGGCAGCTTTCGAGCGGCATGACGACTGATTGCCGTCGATCCGAACGGAGCGCGGGCGGTTCGCGTTCGTCTCCGTGTGCAACCCGTCATGAGAGAGGAGGAGTGCATGAGTATTCCGCGGGCGAAGGAACAGCGCATGCTCACGGCGTCGGAGTTCGAGGCCGTGAGCAGGACGCATTACCCGGCCATCTGCGAGCACCCCACGGGCGAACTGATCGACCTCGCGCGGCGGGTTCGCGAGTACCGCGACAAGGCGCGGGACATTACCCGGCATCGGCGGCGCGAACAGCGGGGGAAGGCGGAGCCTCGCGGCGTCGGCCCCGCGCCCAGCGAGAGCGGGACCGCAATGAAAAGCCGGATCTTCGCGTCGGCCATGAAGCGGCTCAATTCCGAGATCAAGCGCAAGCAGCAGGGCGAAAGCCGCCTGGTCCGGAATGCCCGCCGCGCCTTGGAGATGAAGCGGGCCAACCAGGTCCGGCATCAGCCCGTCGCCGGATCCTCGGCAGGCGCGGGCATGCAACCGATTCCCAACAAGGGGGATACCGTGACCGTCGATCCCCGAGAGGTCGGGCGCGTCTCTCAGGCGGTGAAGGTGGCCCAGGTGCAGCGCGATTCGTGATGTGACACCGGCCGGCCAATTGGCCGGCCATTACGCCCCGCGTGGCTGGTCCGGTATCGGTTCCGGATCTGTAGCGGACCGTTCATCACGCCGGATCCCGCGGCGGTGCCGAGCGCGGCTGGGTGATGGTTGCGGTCAGGCCGGCTCCAGCCAGTCGATCCAGGCGCCGTGCGGGTCGGTCCAGGCAAGCGGATGCCCGTTCACCGCCAGCAGGAAACTGCCAGGCGGTCCCTGCCGCTTCGCCCGCGCCGCAATCTCGGGAAACACGCTCGGCACCTCGTTGCTGATCCATACGGCGCCGTGCTCGAACAGCGTGTGCGCGAAGGCGGCGCGAGCATCGGGGGCGGCAACATAGCCAAGCACGGCGGTATGGCAGACGACGAGTGTCGGACCGACCGGTGCCTCCGCCAGCAGGGCCGGCAGGTCTTTCGTCAAATCGCCTTGCCGCACCCGCACCGGGTAGGTCTGCGCGACGCTGATGGCCGAACGCAGCCGTTCCAGGCGGTCAGGCTGGTCGGGCCAGACCAGGGCTTCCAGCCACGCGACCTCGTTCGGATCGCGCAGGTTCACCGGGCGCAGATCGAGGCCCGCCCGCCAGGCGATGTCGGGCGGCTGGTCTGGAACCGGCGTGCCCGGGCCGGCGTGGCAGCGAAAGACCGGGCTGGCGCCGGGCCGTGCCACGACCCGTCCGTCATAGTCGTAGGCATAGCGATCCGGCAGCAGGCACAGGCCGGCGGCGGCGCCGACCTCGATCAGTGCCACAGGCTGGTGCATCCGCCGCAGCACCGGCAGCAGCACGGCGCAGCGGCCGGGTTCGTTGGTCTGCGTCACGCGTTGCTGGATCACGGCCAGCACGTCCTTGGTGCGCGCCAGGAGCTTGCCGCGAAAATCGGCGAAGTCGGCGGGCGTGCCGCACACAACCCGCACCGCGGCGAACAGCAGGTTCGGCTGCTGCTTTTCCGGCGGCAGCGCGGCCAGGATCTGCAGGATTCGCTCATCGCCGGCAACGCCGTTCGCCAGCGCCTCATACAGCGGCGAATGGCCGTGCGCCTCGCGTTCGGCGAAGCGACGGAAGCGATTGGCAATCTGCTCGGTCATGGCCGACGCCCGGGTCGGGCTGCAACCGGCGTCCGGTGCATGCGATGTATCGGCGGAGTTACGGCGGCATGGCGGGCGTTGGCGCCGTGATCCAGGGCGTCGCCGATGCGGACCTCGCAAGCCGTCGACGTTCCGCCTGCGCGGGCCATGACGGGCGGGCACCGGCGGTCCGTCACTGTTTTCCCCACCGGTTTCAAGCGCCGAGGGCCCGCCTGGCCACGGCGGCCAGCCAGGTGGAGGCGGCCGGCAGGATAGCGTCGTTATAGTCGTAGTTCGAATTGTGCAGTTCGCGCCCGCCCTCAGCCGGGCCGTTGCCGATCCAGACGAAAGCGCCGGGCCGCTGTTCCAGATACCACGCAAAGTCCTCGCCGGTCATGGCGGGGGCCATATCGCGGCGCAACGGCAGCCCCGATGCCAGCACCGCTTCAGCGGCGATGTCCCGTTCGGCGGGGGCGTTGGCGGTGACCGGGTTGCCGCGGGGGATCTGCGTATCGATCTCCACCCCGAATGTATGGGCGACGCCGGCGGCAATGCGGTGGATCGCATCCTCGACCTGGTCGCGCACCGCGTTGCGCAGCGTGCGCATGGTTCCACGCATCACCGCCTCGCCGGGCACCTGGTTGGCGGCCGATCCGGCCTGCATGGTGGCGATGGTGACGACGGCACTGTCCAGCGGATCGACGTTGCGGGAGACGATGGACTGCAGTGCCAGCAGCAGGTGCGCCGAGGCGACCATCGGGTCCTTCGTCATATGCGGCAGGGCGGCGTGGCCGGAATGGCCCTTCACCGTGAAATAGACGCGGTTGCCGGAAGCCATCACGGCGCTGTCGTGCACCGCCACGGTGCCGGCCTCCAGCCCCGGCCAATTGTGGTAGCCGAAGATGCGCTCCATCGGAAAACGCTCGAACAGCCCGTCGGCGATCATGCTCTTGGCGCCGCCGCCGCCTTCCTCGGCCGGCTGGAACACGAAATGCACGGTGCCGGTCCAGGACGTGTCCCGCGACAGCAGCGCGGCCGCCCCCAGCAGCGAGGTGGTGTGCCCGTCATGCCCGCAGGCATGCATCACGCCCGGGTTGGTGGAGGCATGCGTCACGCCACTGGTTTCCGTGATGGGCAGCGCATCCATGTCGGCCCGCAGCCCGACCGAACGGTTGGACTGACCGCGCGAGAGTGTTGCGACGACGCCATGCCCGCCCACGCCGGCAACGAACGGCACGCCGAGCTCGCCAAGGCGTTCCTGCACAAAGGCCGAGGTCTGCTTTTCGTGCAGCGTCAGTTCCGGGTGCGCGTGCAGGTGCCGACGCCAGCGCGTGAGTGTCTCGTGCAGGGGTTTGTCCATCAGCCGTTGACCTGACGCATGATCTCCACCCACCGGTCCAGGATCGGCAGGATCTTGTCGGCCTTTTCTGACGGCAGGCTGGTTGAGACGCGGTTAACGCCGAGTTCCTGGTAGCGCTTCACCAGGTCGGCGTCGGGCGCCTGGCCGCCGATGGAGATGTCCATGGCGTTCGGGTCGCGGCCCGCCTCGGCCACCATCTGGCGGAAGCGGGGGATCAGTTCGGTCAGCGGCGTCGGGTTGCCTTCGGTGACCTGCGGCATCCAGCCATCGCCGTAGCGGACCGCCCGTCTGGCGGAGTAAGGGAATGCACCGCCGATCAGGATGGGCGGATGCGGCTTCTGCACCGGCTTCGGCCAGGTCATCATCGGGTCGAAATTGACGAATTCCCCGTGGTACTCGGCCTTGGACTTGGTCCAGATCTCCTTCATCGCCTCGATGTTCTCGCGTGCCCGCTTGTGGCGGGTTTTGAACGCGGTGCCGTGGTTCTCCATCTCGTCCTGGTTCCAGCCATTGCCGATCCCGAAGACGAAGCGCCCGCCGGAGACCTGGTCGATGGAGGCCACCAGCTTGGCGGTCTGGATCGGGTCGCGCTGGGCGATCAGGCAGACGCCGGTGCCGATTTTGATCGTCTTGGTGGCCATCGCCGCCGCGGTCAGCGTCACGAACGGGTCCATCACGTCGTAATAGCGCTTGGGCAGCTCGCCCCCGAGGACGAAGGGCGTCTTGCGCGACAGCGGGATGTGCGAGTGCTCGGGCGCCCAGACGATGTCGAAGCCCCGCTCCTCGGCCGCGACCGCCAGTTCGGCGGGTCCCATCGAGTAGTCGGTGAAGAACATCGAGGCACCGAATTTCATGCTGGGTCTCCCGCCGGGATTGTGATCTTGCTTCGAAACGTGGGGTGAATCCGTCCGGCGCGCAACAGGTGAACCGGCGCTCATGCGCGCCGGTGGATCAGCCGGAGCGAACCTCGGTGTTCCGCTTGCGCAGATGCGCGGCGATCGAGGCGAGTGCCGCCGGCGTCATGCCCTGGATGCGCGCCGCCGCCCCCAGCGACCCGGGGCGCACACGCAGCAGCTTGTCGCGCAGCTCGTTCGACAGCCCGCCGATGCGGTCGAATGCCACGTCCTGCAGCGACACCGCCTCCTCCCGCCGCGTGATGCGGATATCCGCCTCCTGCCGCTGCAGGTAGCCGGCATAGCGCGCCTCGGTCCGCAGTTGCGACGCGGCGCGTTCCGGCACGTCGCGCAGCCAGGGAAAGGCCCGCGCCAGCGCGTCCCAGCCCACGCCATCATGCCCCAGCAGATCCAGCACCGACCGCCGCCGCCCGTCGGCGCGGACCGTGATGCCGAACGCCATCAGCTCCGCCGGCGTTGCGCCATCGGCGCGGGCGCGGGAGATCGCCTCCTCCACCGCCGCCCGGTGGTCGGCAAACGCGGCAGCGCGCGCCGGACCGACGCAGCCCCAGTCCAGGCCGCGGGCGGTCAGGCGCAGATCGGCGTTGTCGGCCCGCAGCGACAGGCGGAACTCGGCGCGCGAGGTGAACATGCGATACGGCTCGCTGACGCCCTGCGTCGTCAGGTCGTCGACCAGCACGCCCAGATACGCCTCCGACCGGCTGAGGCTGACCGACCGGCCGCCGCCCGCCTTGCGTGCGGCGTTCACCCCGGCCAGCAGCCCCTGCGCGGCGGCTTCCTCGTATCCCGTCGTGCCGTTGATCTGCCCGGCCAGGAACAGGCCGGGCAGCGCGTGCAGCTCCAGCCCGGCATCCAGCGCGCGCGGATCGACATAGTCGTATTCCACGGCATAGCCCGGGCGGATCATGCGCGCGCGTTCCAACCCGGGAATCGTTTCCAGGATCGCCTGCTGCACCTCCGCCGGCAGGCTGGTGGAAATGCCGTTCGGGTAGATCGTGACATCGTCCAGCCCTTCCGGCTCCAGGAAGATGTTGTGCCGCTGGCGGTCGGCGAAACGGACGATCTTGTCCTCGATCGAGGGGCAATAGCGCGGACCCACGCCCGCGATCGTGCCGGCATAGACGGCGGAGCGGTGCAGGTTCTCGCGGATGATCGCGTGCGTGGCCGGCGTGGTGGCGGTGACGCGGCAGTCCACCTGCCGGTTGAACAGCCGCCGTGTCATCGTGCTGAACGGTTCAGGCTCGCCATCGCCGGGATCGGCCGGCAGCCCGTCCCAGTCGATCGTGCGGCGGTCGAGCCGCGCCGGCGTACCGGTCTTGAGTCGGCCCATCGGCAGCGACAGGCGGACGAGCGTGCGCGCAAGCCCGATGGACGGGGCCTCGCCGACCCGTCCGGCGGCGGTCTGCTGTTCGCCGATATGGATCACGCCGCGCAGGAACGTGCCGGTGGTCAGCACCGCGGCGGCGCAGGGCACGCGGGTGCCGTCGGCGCAGATGATGGCGGTCAGGCCGCCGTCCGGCCCGGTTTCCAGGTCCTCGACCGCGGCGGCGCGCAGCGTCAGGTTCGGCGTATCCTCCAGCAGGGTGCGCATCGCGCGCCGGTACAGGGCGCGGTCGGCCTGCGCGCGCGGGCCGCGCACCGCCGGTCCCTTGCTGCGGTTCAGCAGCTTGAAATGGATCCCCGCCCGATCCGCCGCCTGGCCCATCACGCCGTCCAGCGCATCGACCTCGCGCACCAGGTGCCCCTTGCCGATCCCGCCGATCGAGGGGTTGCACGACATCTCCCCGATCGTTTCCAGCCGATGCGTCAGCAGCAGCGTGCGGGCGCCGATGCGCGCCGCCGCCGCTGCCGCCTCGCAGCCGGCATGCCCGCCGCCCACCACCACCACGTCGAATCGCTTGCTCATGGGGGCGATATAGCGATCCGCAAGGGGGCCGAAAACCAAACTTGCCGCTTTCCTCCCCTGCCTTTCCGTGCCCATCATGGGATCGCTACCGTCCCGGTAAGCCCAGCGATAAGGGGAGGGGCCAGAATGGCCGACGGTTCGATCGACACCCGTACTGCGCGCATTTCCTCGGAGGAGGCGCTGGCGCTGCATGCCAGCGGGCGGCCCGGCAAGCTGGAGACCCGGATCAGCAAGCCGATCACCACCGCCCGCGACCTCTCGCTGGCATATTCGCCCGGCGTCGCGGAACCCTGCCTGCACATCGCCCGCGATCCCTCGCTCGCCTACGACTACACGACCAAGGGCAACATGGTTGCCGTCATCTCCAACGGCACCGCCGTGCTGGGCCTGGGCAACCTGGGCGCGGTCGCGTCCAAGCCGGTGATGGAAGGCAAGGTCGCGCTGTTCAAGCGCTTCGCCGACGTGGACGGGATCGACCTGGAAGTCGGCACCGAGGACGTCGATGAATTCGTCAACGCCGTGCGCTTCCTCGGGCCCGGCTTCGGCGGCATCAACCTGGAAGACATCAAGGCGCCCGAGTGCTTCGTCATCGAGCAGCGCCTGCGCGAGATCATGGACATCCCGGTGTTCCATGACGACCAGCACGGCACCGCGATCGTCGCCGCGGCGGGGCTGATCAACGCCTGCCACCTGACCGGGCGCGACCTGCGCGAGACGAAGCTGGTGGTGAACGGCGCCGGCGCGGCGGCGATCGCCTGCGTCGAGCTTCTGAAGGCGATGGGCATGCGGCCCGAGCACGTGATCCTGTGCGACACCAAGGGCGTGGTCTACCAGGGCCGCACAGACGGCATGAACCAGTGGAAGTCCGCGCACGCCGCCGTCACCGGCGCCCGCACCCTGGCCGAGGCGATCGAGGGCAGCGACGTGTTCTTCGGCCTGTCGGTGAAAGGCGCGCTGACCCAGGACATGGTCCGCTCGATGGCGGACAAGCCGATCATCTTCGCCATGGCCAATCCGGACCCGGAGATCACGCCCGAGGAAGCCCGCGCCGCCAGTCCGCACGCGATCATCGCCACCGGCCGCAGCGACTATCCCAACCAGGTCAACAACGTCCTGGGCTTTCCCTACATCTTCCGCGGCGCGCTTGATGTGCGCGCTTCCACCATCAACGATGCCATGAAGATCGCGGCGGCCGAGGCGCTGGCGAACCTGGCGCGGGAGGATGTGCCCGACGAGGTGCACCGCTCCTCCTCCGGCCGGCGGCTGATGTTCGGTCCCGACTACATCATCCCCAACGCCTTCGATCCCCGGCTGATCTCCCGGGTGCCGCCGGCCGTGGCGCGGGCGGCGATGGACGCGGGCGTCGCGCGCCGGGCGATCGACGATCTGCGCCGCTATGGGCGATCGCTGTCCAGCCGGCTGGACCCGACCGCCGGGGCGCTGGACGCGATCATGGAATCGGTGCGCGAGAACCCGCGCCGCGTGGTCTTCGCCGAGGGCGAGGAGGAGAAGGTGGTGCGCGCCGCCGTCGCCTTTCGCAACGCGGGCTATGGACGGCCGATCCTGATCGGGCGGGAGGATCGCGTCGAGGCAACGATCGCGAGCCTCGGACTCGGCATGGTCGAGGGGATCGAAATCCACAATGCCCGCCTGTCCGGCGCCAACCACAAATACATGGAGTTCCTGTACGGGCGGCTGCAGCGCCAAGGATACTTGCAGCGCGACTGCCAGCGGATGGTGAACCAGGACCGCAACGTCTTCGCCGCCTGCATGGTCGCGACCGGCGATGCCGATGCGATGGTCACCGGCCTGACGCGCTCCGCCGCGGTTTGCCTCGCGGATGTGCGCCATGCGATCTCGCCGGCCAGCGGCGCCATCCCGTTCGGCCTGACCCTGCTGCTGGGCGTGCGCGGGCGGACGATCTTCATCGCCGATTCGCTGGTGAATTTCCGCCCCGGCGCCGAGGAACTGGCCGATATCGCCATCGGCGCCGCGGCCGCCGCGCGCCATCTGGGCCACGAACCCAGGGTTGCGCTGCTGTCGCATTCCACCTTCGGTGACCCGCAGAACGAACGCGCGGTGCCGATGCACGATGCGGTGCGGGTGCTGGATGAGCGGAAGGTGGATTTCGAATACGATGGCGAGATGAGTCCCGACGTCGCGCTGGAGCCGTCCATCCGGGCGCTGTACCCGTTCTGCCGCCTGACGCAAGATGCGAATGTCCTCGTGATGCCCGGGCTGCACTCGGCCCATATCACCGCACGCCTTGCGCACCACCTGGGCGCCGGCACCATGATCGGCCCGCTGCTGATCGGGATGGAGCGACCGGCGCAGATCCTGCCGATGGACGCCTCCGTGAGCCAGATCGTCGATATGGCCTGCCTCGCGGCGTATCAGGCGGTGCTGCGGTAGACAGCCTCGTCGGGTCCCCACGCACGCATGCCGGCGTGACGACGGTCGTTCCCGTGGCGTAGATCGTGACTGCCTCGGGTGTTCCGCGATGGCCCGTCCGCGAGCCGGAAGACACGCCCAGGGCAATCGCTTGAAGATACCGACGGTGATCACCCACTCATTCATCGTCATCCCCGTGCTTGTCACGGGGATCAATCCCGGCACGTGTGCCGCGATGGGTGCCCGGCACAAGGCCGGGGACGACAATGAACGGGGCTGCGGACGGTGATTTCTGCAGCCGGCACCACACGACCGACGTTCATGCCATTGCCCTGCAAGCAGGCCACTCCGGGGTTGCCGCCACTCCCCACGCCGCCTATAGCGGCTGGGTTCGAGGAGACACCATGGCCGCCATAGCCGAAATCGCCGCCGAGAACCCCGCCCTGGTTCATCAGGCGGAAATCCTGGGTCGTCCCATGACCCCCGTCCGCAGGATGGCCGACGCCATCCGCGCCCTTGCCATCGACGCGACCGAAAAGTCGAAGTCGGGGCATCCAGGCCTGCCCATGGGCATGGCCGATGTCGCGACCGCGCTGTGGTCGCGGTTCCACAAATTCGACGCGGCCGACCCGCGCTGGCCGGACCGCGACCGGTTCGTGCTGTCCGCCGGCCACGGGTCGATGCTGCTGTACGCGCTGATCCATCTGACCGGTCATTCCGGCATGACGATGGATGACATCCGCAACTTCCGGCAGCTCCATTCCCCCGCCGCCGGCCACCCTGAATTCGGCGAGCATCCCGCCATCGAGACCACCACCGGTCCATTGGGCCAGGGCATCGCCACCGCGGTGGGCATGGCGCTGGCCGAACGCCACATGGCCGCGCGATTCGGCAAGTCGCTGGTGGATCACCGCACCTGGGTCATCGCATCCGACGGCGACCTGATGGAAGGCATCAGCCACGAGGCGGCCTCGCTCGCCGGGCATCTCTGCCTGTCGAAGCTGACGGTGCTGTACGACGACAATCACATCTCGATCGACGGCGACACGGCGTTGTCGTGGTCGGATGATGTGCTGAAGCGCTTCGCCGCCTATGGCTGGGCCACGAAGCGGGTGGACGGGCACGATCCCGCGCAGATCCACGCCGCGCTGTCCTTCGCCGTGCGGTCCAAGAAGCCGACGCTGATCGCCTGCAACACCATCATCGGCTTCGGCGCGCCGAAGAAGGCCGGCACCGCCGGTGTGCACGGCTCACCATTGGGGCCCGAGGAAGCCGCCGCGGCGAAGGCGCTGCTGGGCTGGGACGCGCCGGTCTTCACCGTGCCCGAGGATGTGCAGGAGCGCTGGCACGCCGTAGGCGCCCGCGGCGCCGCCGCGCGCCGGTCCTGGCTGAAGCGCCTGGCGCGGCATAACCAGCGCACCGAGTTCGAGCGGGTGATGGCCGGCAAGCTGCCGGACACCTGGCACGAAGCCGTTGCCGCCCTGCGGCAGGACATCGCCGAAAGCAAGCCGAAGCTCGCGACCCGTGCATCGAGCCAGAAGGCGCTGGAAGCCCTGGTGCCGGCAATCCCGGAACTGATCGGCGGATCGGCCGACCTGACCGGATCGAACCTGACGCTGGTGAAGGGCATGGGTGCCGTCAGCGCCAGCAACTACGGCGGACGCTACATCCATTACGGCATCCGCGAGCATGGCATGGCGGCCGCCGCCAACGGCATGGCGCTGCATGGCGGGGTGATCCCCTACACCGGCACGTTCTTCGTGTTCAGCGACTACATGCGCCCGGCGATCCGCATGGGCGCGATCATGCGCCAGCGGGTGATCCACGTGCTGACGCACGACTCGATCGGTTTGGGCGAGGACGGGCCGACGCACCAGCCCGTCGAGCACCTGGCGAGCCTGCGCGCCATGCCGAACGTCCATGTCTATCGCCCCGCCGATACGATGGAGACGGCGGAGTGCTGGGAGCTGGCGATACGGCGGGCCGACGGGCCGAGCCTGCTGGTGCTGACGCGGCAGAATCTGCCGGCGCTGCGGACGGATACGGCGGAAAATCGTTGCGCCCGCGGCGGCTATGTGCTGGCCGAGGCCGACGGGCCGCGCCAGGCGACGGTCATCGCCACCGGCTCGGAAGTGCCGATCGCCATGGCGGCGCGCGAGACGCTGGCGGGCGAGGGGATCGCGATCGCCGTCGTGTCGCTGCCGTGCTGGGAGCTGTTCGAGCTGCAGGACCAGAGCTACCGCGACGCCGTGCTGGGCGGTGCGCCCCGTATCGGCATCGAGGCCGCCAGCCCGTTCGGCTGGGACCGTTGGCTTGGCCCTGACGGCGTGTTCATCGGCCTGCACGGCTTCGGCGCCTCGGCGAACTACGACGATCTGTACAGGCATTTCGGCCTGACGCCGGAAAATCTGGTCGCAACGGTGAAGAAACGGCTTGGCTAACGGGCGCCGGTCTGATCAACCAGGTGGGTGGCCGGGATCAGGTTCGTCCCGGCCAACACTTTGTCCTAGTGACGGCGGCAGTCGGTCCCGCCATCCATGACGTCTGTCGATACACACGCCGCATGTCGTGGATGGCCCGCCTGCGCGGGCCACGACCGAGGGTTGCCGGCCCGTCGATCTGTCGGCGTCAATACCTCTGCATCGACAGAACCGCGCAACCCTTGCGCTGATGCGCAGGCCGGCATTCCCCGACCTGCCCGCGATCAGTACATGTGCTGGCCGCCATTGATCGACAGCGTCGACCCCGTGACGAAATCCGCGTCATCCGCGGTCAGGAACGCGACGCCGCGGGCGATGTCCTCGGCGTGGCCCAGCCGCCCGACCGGGATCTTTGCCACGATCTTGCGCAGCACCTCGCCCGGCACCGCGCGCACCATGTCGGTGTCGACGTAGCCCGGCGCGATGGCGTTCACGGTGATGCCATAGCGCGCGCCTTCCTGCGCCAGCGCCTTGGTAAAGCCGTGGATGCCCGACTTCGCGGCGGCATAGTTCACCTGGCCGTACTGACCGGCCTGGCCGTTGATGCTGCCGACATTGACGACGCGGCCGAACTTGCGCTCGCGCATGCCCTCGAAGGTCAGCTTGCACATGTTGTAGCAGGACCCGAGATTCGTATCGATCACGGCGTCCCACATGTCGCGGTTCATGCGCAGCAGCGTGCCGTCGCGGGTGATGCCGGCGTTGTTCACCAGGATCTCGATCGGCCCCACTTCGGTGGTGATCCGCTCCACCGCCTCGGCGCAGGCGTCCATCTTGCCGACGTCGAACTTGTAGATGTAGATGCCGGTTTCCTTGTGGAATGCGTCGGCGGCCTGGTCGTTGCCCGCATAGTTGGCGACGACCGTCCGCCCTTGTGCCTTCAGCGCCAGGCAGATCGCGGCGCCGATGCCTCGTGTTCCGCCGGTGACCAATGCGACGCGTCCCATGGGCGTGCCTCCCCTTGTGCTGAACGACCCGAGGCGAGCTTAGGCCGGATCAGGCAGGCGCGGAACCGGCCATGGCGGCTGAATCCGCCCCCTCAACAAACCCGGCCGGTTTGCGGCGGATGCGCGCGGAATGCACGAGCTTGATGTTTGGTCAGGCGCTGCGATGCTAGTCTGGCTCGCGCTTACAGCGGAGGAAGCCATGAACCCCGAGACCATCGCGCGCCTGGGCCGTCCGACCGGCCTTCCGTTCCGGATTGGCAAGATCGGCCATGTCGCCCTCTATGTGCAGGATCTGGAGCGGTCAGCCCGGTTCTATACCGAGGTGCTGGGCTTCCAGGTCACCGATGTGATCCCGCCGGACCAGCTGCCCGGCGGGGCGGTGTTCCTGCGCTGCAATACCGATCACCACGGGATCGCCCTGTTCCAGGCCACGGCGGAACGGCCCGCCGGGGCCGGACTGCACCATATCGCGCTGGAAGTCGGCACACTGGATGAGGTGCTGCGCGTGCGCGATCATCTGCGCCGCCACGACGTGCCGATCGACCTCGATGGCCGCCGCGGTGCCGGCATCCAGCTTGTCGTGGAATTCCGTGATCCCGACGGCCATCGGCTGGAGATCTACTGGGGCATCGACCAGATCGGCTCGGATGGCAAGGCGCGCCCGCCGGAACAGTGGAAGTCCGCCACCAGCCTGGAAGCAGCGATCGCCGACCCGGTCGTGGGCCAGGACACGACGGTGATGGACCCGTCGCTGCTGCAACGCTGAGCCGGAGGAACAGACGATGGATGTCGAAGCCCTGCGCCACATGCGCCGTCCGCCCCGCCTGCCGTTCCGTATCGGCAAGCTCGGCCACATAGCCCTGTATGTAGGTGATATCGAGCGGTCCACCCGGTTCTATGTCGAGGTGCTGGGGTTCAGCATCTCGGACATCTACGGCGACGACATGATGCCGGGCGGGGCGGTGTTCCTGCGCTGCAATCCCGACCACCACGGGATCGCCCTGTTCAAGGCGAATGGCGATCCGCACGCCAGCGTGGGCCTGCACCACCTGGCGTTCGAGGTCGCGACGCTGGACGAAGTCGTGCGTGTGCGGGAACATCTGTGCCGGCACAACGTGCCCATCGACTTCGACGGGCGGCGGCGGGCCGGCGTGCAGATCGCCGTGGAATTCCGCGATCCCGACGGGCATCGGCTGGAGATCTACTGGGGCATCGACCAGATCGGCTCGGAGGGCATCGCGCGCCCCGCCGACCAGTGGAAGGGCGCATCCAGCCTGGAAGCGGCGATCGCCGATCCGGTGATCGGGCAGGACACCACGCTGCGGGATCCGTCGCTGCTGCCGAAATAGCGCAAGTTCAAGCGCCACCGCCGCGGCGGGCGATCGCCGCGGTCACCGTGTTCTCCAGCAGGCAGGCGATCGTCATCGGCCCGACGCCGCCCGGCACCGGCGTGATGGCGCCGGCGACCTCGGCGCATTCGGCAAACGCCACATCGCCGGCCAGCCTCCCGTCGGGCAGGCGGTTGATGCCGACATCGATCACCGTCGCCCCGGGCGCGATCCAGTCGCCGCGCACCATCTCCGGCCGGCCGACCGCCGCCACCACGATCTCGGCACGGCGGCATTCCTGCCGCAGATCGCGCGTGCGGGAATGCGCGATGGTGACGGTCGCGTCCGCCATCAGCAGCAGCGCGGCGACCGGCCGGCCGACGATGGTCGAGCGGCCCAGCACCAGGGCACGCGCGCCCCGCATCGGCGTGCCGGCCAGCGCCAGAAGTCGCATGATCCCGGCCGGCGTGCACGGCACCAGCCCCGGCCGCCCGTCCGCCAGCCGCCCCGTGTTCATCGGATGGAATCCATCGACGTCCTTGGCCGGATCGATCGCTTCGATCACCGCAGCGGCGCGGATGCCGTCGGGCAGCGGCAATTGCACCAGGATGCCGTCGACCGACGGATCGGCGTTCAGGCACGCGACCTCCGCCAGCAGCGTGGCCTCGCTGGTCGAGGCGGGCAGGCGGATGGTACGCGCCGCGATCCCGGCCTGCTGCGCTGCCCGATCCTTTGACCGCACATAGACCGCGCTGGCGGGATCATCGCCGACCAGCACCACGGCAAGGCCGGGCTGGAACGGCAGTGCCGCAACCTTGACGGCGAGGTCCGCCCGCGACGCGGCCGCAAGCGCCTTGCCGTCGAGGATGCGCGCGGTCAAAGCGCATCCAGCCTTTCGGCGAGCGCAGCCGGATCACCGGCGACGTGCAGCAGCTTTTCCCGGCTGGCGGCGCCGGCCACGACCGAAACCGCCGAACGCGGCCGGTCGAGCGTGCGGGCAACCAGGGCGCAGACGGCCTGGTTGGCGCGTCCGCCCTCGGCCGCTTCGGTGACGCCGATTCGCAGCCGCGGCCCGTCCGCCGCCGGGGCGGTGCCCTGCACCCCAGGCCGGCGCGATTTCGGCTGCACCTTGACCATCAGCGTGACGCCGTCCGCAACCGGTCGCCAGAAGCCGGTCAAAGCAGCGGCCGCAGCGAGCCGAGTATCACCGATTCGTAGATGCTGCTCAGCAGCATGCGTGCCGCCTGCAGCAGCAGGATCAGGATCAGCGGGCTGATGTCGATGCCGCCCAGGTTCGGCAGAAAGTTCCGGATCGGCCGCAGCGCCGGCTCGGTGATCCGATAGAAGAAGTCACCGATCGTCCACACGATGCGATTGCGCGTATCGAGGACGCCGAAAGCGGCCAGCAGGCTGAACAGCGCCGCCAGAATGACGGCCCAGATATACAGACTGAGCAGCTGATCCGCGAGCCAGAACAGCGTCCTGATCATTGAGCAAAGTCTCCTAAGGGTCGGCCGAAGCTACCGGCGCGCCGGACCATCCGCAACCGGCGGGTTGCGTGACAAGGGCGCGTGCGGATGCCGTGAAAATCCCCGCAACGACGCTTGACTTCCCAGGGTCGCATGAGCATTGTCCGCGCCCTGCGAGGGCCGGATCGGCGTCTCGCCGCGCAGGATGGGGCTGTAGCTCAGTTGGGAGAGCGCCTCGTTCGCAATGAGGAGGTCAGGGGTTCGATTCCCCTCAGCTCCACCATCCTGCCTCCCCGTCATCGCCCACCCTGCCACGGCGCTGGCCGCCGGCGCGCATGCAAAATCCGGCGCTGCAGACGAAGCAGCGGCGCCGCGCGGCATCCATCGGTTCGGCCAGTGGCAAGCTCCATCCACGGCAAGCGCGGTATCAGCCTTCCTGCATATGCTCCCACGCCCACCACTCGCCCCAGGCGGTCTGCACCTCGGTGACACGGCGCAGCCAGACGCTGCGGCCGGCCGGCGCGCGCACCCCGTTCTCCAGCCGCCACAGCTTCACGGGCAGGAACGCGAAGCGGCGCCGCGTCGCGGCCTCTTCCGCTTCCGCTTCCGCCGGCAGGCTCCATTCCGCGGGATCATCCTTGTGCTTGAACAGCGACGGGCCGCTCTTGTTGATCTTGGTCCGGGGGTCCTTGCCCTTGACCGGCGCCGTCTGGTCGGTCGGGCGCAGCGTGTGCTCATACGGGTCGTAACTCCCCTTGCCGGGGAAATTGCCCTTCAAACCTGTCAGCGTGTAGGCGCTCGAGGAACGTGCCATGGAACCCTCCTGGCGTTCAGACCGGACGACGCGCCCGACTATCTTGTCCGTTGCCCTGCCGCGTCAATAACGAGATGCGGGCAATTTCGCTGCCCGCTATCCGCCGGTGGCAAAATCCGGCGCTCAACGCACTCCAGTCGCGGCCGCGCGCCGTCGCGCGCGGGAAACCGCCGCCTCAGGCCGCCTTACAGAAGTGCGAATGCATCGCTTCCATCAGATCATCCAGGCTGAACGGCTTGGTCAGCCGCGGAACCCGCCGATACGCCGGCGGCAAGACCGTCTCGCCATAGCCCGTCAGGAACATGAACGGAATGCCGCGCTGCGACAGCGCCTCGGCGATCGGAAAACACGCCTCACCGCCCAGGTTGACGTCCAGCAGCGCGCCATCCAACGGCTCCGCGCGCGCCAGCGCAAGGCCCGGCTCGACACGCGGCGCCGGGCCAACCACCGAGCAACCCTCCAGTTCCAGCCCGTCGACAATGGTGTCCGCCACCAGCAGCGTATCCTCCACGACCAGGATGCGCAGTCCTGACAAGTCCGATGTGGCAGGCATCGTTCTTCTCCCCTATTCCCTCGGCGGGTGCTCCAGGTTGCGATTCAGCGGGAACTCGATCACGCAGGACAGACCCTCGGGTGCGAAGTCCAGCGTCGCCGTTCCGCCCAGCTCGTACTCCACGCTGCGGATAATGAAGCCGGTCCCGAAGCCCTTCACATGGTTCGGGTCGGGCGCCGGGCCGCCGCGCTCGGTCCAGGTGAAGTGCAGGCGCGGCTCGCCCGCGCCCGCCGTCTCGATCACCCGCCAGCCGATATCGACCGATCCATTGGCCGTCGACAGCGAGCCATATTTCGCGGCATTGGTC
Organism: Acetobacteraceae bacterium; assembly: GCA_050181195.1. Lineage (GTDB taxonomy): Bacteria > Pseudomonadota > Alphaproteobacteria > Acetobacterales > Acetobacteraceae > Rhodopila. The sequence goes on from JBFXDK010000010.1 coordinate 30,804, forward strand.
GCCAGTTCGTGCAGCACCATCCCGATCGTCGCCGCGGTGTTCGCGGCCAGGCGCACCTCGTTCCCGTTGATCCGGACGTCCCGCTGCCCGACGACCGAGTGCGGTCCGATCGACGCCTCGACCAAGGATTGCAGGCTCGCCCCGCTCCAGGCGCCGCTGGCGAGCAGGTCGTGCATCCGCCCCATCGCCGTCAGGCGCGCTAGAAAGGCGCTCTCGAACGTCTCGATCGACAAATGCCGGCGAGCCATCCGCATCGCAAGGGAACTGATCGTCGCCAGGATGTTCTTCACCCGGTGCTGCAGCTCATGCAGCAGGAACTGCTGGTGCCGCTCGGACTCCATGTGGCGGGAAATATCCACGATCGCCGCGATCGCCCCGCGTACCCGGCCGTTCTCGGCAAACAGCGGCGTTGCTGAAATCATCACGTCCGTCCGCGCCCCGCTGTCATCCAACCGGCCCTGCCAGTTCGCCACCGCTTCGCCGGTACGGGCCGCGCGCTGCAGCGGCTGGTCCTCCCGCGCAACCTCGCGGTCGCCCTCGAACAGCCGGAACGGCATGGGCGCGGGCATCAGCCCCTTGTGCCCGTCCGGCGCGCCCAGCAGCCGCGCGCCATACGGGTTGATCAGCACCTGCGCGGCCGGCCCGCTCTCCACGATCATCACGCCCACCGGCACCAGGTCCAGCAGCGTCTCCAACTCATTGATCCGCGCGCGCAGGTCGTGGGCCAGCTGCTCGATCCGGGCTTCGGCCTCGGCGATCCGCGTAATGTCGGTGAACGTCATCACCACGCCGCTGATCACGTTGTCGGCCGTGCGGTAGGGCAGCAGCCGCATCATGTAGCGCGCGCCCTTCTCGAGGCTGTTGACCGGATGTTCGATGGTGCCGAGCGTGCGCAGCACCCGTTCGGCGTCCTCCTGCAGGTTCTGCAGTTCGACCCGCGGCAGCACATGCATGATCGGCCGTCCGGTATCGCTTTCCACCAGCCGGAAAATGTCCTTGGCCGCCGGCGTGAAGCTCTTGACCGACAGGCTGCGGTCCAGGAAGACCGTCGCGATCTGCGTGCTTTCCAGCAGGTTGTGCATGTCGTTGTTCGCCCGGCTGAGTTCGTCGACCCGGGCATTCAGCTCCGCATTGACCGTCTGCAGCTCCTCATTGATGGATTGCAGTTCCTCCTTCGAGGTTTCCAGCTCCTCATTGGTCGACTGCAGCTCCTCGTTGATGGATTGCAGTTCCTCGTTGCTCGACTTGAGTTCCTCGTTGGAGGATTCCAGCTCCTCGGTTGCCGTCTGCAGCCGTTCCCGCGTCAGCCGCAATTCGGCTTCCAGTTGCCGGACATTGGCGTTCGCCACATCGTCCTCGGCCCGCGCCAGGTCGGGATCAGTGGCCGGCTTCAGGCCGCCGAGGTCCTGGAACACCACCAGGTACAGCGGATCCGTCCCGGAACCGAACCGCAGGGGCTGGACGATCAGGTCGATCTCCTGCCGCCCGCCATTCACGCCCACGACGACGTTGCGCTGCACGGCGGTCTGCCCGCCGGTGGCCTTGTGCAGGCCGGCGCGCAGTTCCAGCCGCAGCCCGGGACGTGCCATGTTGAACAGGTTCGTGTCCGGTGCCCCGGCCGGCAGTTCCAGATATCTGCCAGTGCGGGCCGAGGACTGCACCAGATCGCCTTCGGCGGTCACCACCACATAGGCCGGCGCGAAATTCTCCAGCACCTGCCGATCCGCCGCCGCCTTCAGCGTTGGCTCCACCATCGGGGCGCGATAGGGATGACGGATCGCGGCACGGCGGGTGGGGTCCGGTGTTGTCAGCGGAAACTGCGGCACCCATCGGTCCATTTGCGTACGGCGCTGGAAAATCCGATGGCCGCGATCCAGCACCGTGAACAATCGGGCATGACGGGTCACGTTCTCGGACGTGCCCAGGAACAGATAACCATTGTCATTCAGCGCATAGTGGAACAGCGGAATGATCCGGTCCTGCAGGTCGTTGCCCAGGTAGATCATCAGGTTGCGGCAGGAAATCAGGTCCAGCTTGGAAAACGGCGCATCCTGCAGCAGGTTGTGCACCGAAAACAGACAGATCTCCCGCAGATCATTGGCGATCCGGTAGGTGCCATCCTCCCGCACGAAATACCGATCCAGGCGCTCCGGCGCTATGTCGGACCCTATCGCCGCCGGGTAGCGCCCGGCCCGGGCTGCCTCGATCGCCTGTTCGTCGATGTCGCTCGCAAAAATCTGCAGCCGTAGCCCGCGCTTGGTTTTTGGCGCATGCTCGCGCAGCAGGATGGCAAGGGAATAGGCCTCCTCGCCGCTGGCGCAGCCGGGAACCCAGACGCGGACCGCATCCTCGGGTCCCTTGTTTTCGAACAGTTTTGGAATCACCTCGCGTTCCAGCGCGGCATACGCCTCCGGGTCGCGGAAGAAACTGGTGACGCCGATCAGCAGGTCGTGGAACAGCAGCGTTACCTGCCCCGCATCCTTTTTCATCCTGTCGATGAAGGCCAACGGATCGGTCATCTGCAGGACATGCATGCGCCGCTGCACGCGGCGGATGATCGTGCGGTCCTTGTAGCCGCTGAAATCGTGGCCCGTCTGGGCGCGAAGCAGTTCCGTGATCTGGCGAAGATGGTCGCCTATTTCGATGCCCGAGCGTTCTCCCACGACTCGATCGAGATGTCCGAAGTAGTCGACCAGCTTGTCGGGAATGTCCTGGACCGGCAGCATGAAATCCACCAGGCCCGTGGCCACGGCGCTGCGCATCATCCCGTCATATTCGGCATCCGACTGCGCGACCGCGACACCGCCATGTTCCTTGATGGCGCGAAGGCCGATCGTGCCATCGGTGCCGGTCCCGGTCATGATCACGCACGCCGCGTTCTCCCCCCGGTCCGCGGCGAGCGAGTGGAAGCATTCATCGATCGTATTGAGGTGGTCCCGCGGTGACAGGCTCAGCCGTCCATCATTGAGCGTCAGGACCGAACCATGCGGAATGACATAGACATGCTCGGGTTCCACCGTCATCCCCTGCTCGGCCCGCGTGACCGGCAGCGTGGAGGCACGGGCGATCAGTTCGTCGAGGAAACTTGGTTTCGCCGGGTCCATGTGCAGCACCACGATGAACGCCATGCCGCAATCCGGCGGCACCGCGGCAAAGAATGTCTGCAATGCCTGGATGCCGCCGGCCGAGGCGCCAACGCCGACGACCGGGAAGTGCGCCTGATCCACCGTGCGGGTCGGGGCGGCATCGGTGGCCGGGGTCTTTCCTGGCGTCGCGTCTGCATCTTCGGTCACGGGCTATCCTGTTCCAGGGCTTCTGTCCCGTTGGACGCATTGTAGGTGCGCAGCAGGTCCCTGATGACGTCGGCGTCCTCGGCATATCCCGTCGCGCGCTGGTCGTACTCCGCGGCCTGCGCCTGCCGGCCCAGGTGACGTTCGTGTTCCGCCATGCGTCGGGCCAGGGCGGCCCGTTCCTGGTGGGACCGCAGGATACTCCATAGCATCTCATCGGCCTTCACGTCCTGCGCTGCGGCCATTGAGTCCGCCGTATAGGCGTGACCGACATGACAGCGGAATCGCAACAGGCGTCCGTCATCGATTTCCCACAAGGCGCCATGACACTCGGGGCAGGTGAAGCGCGACACCGTGCCCAGCGAATCCTCTGCTGCCATGCCAGCCAACTCCTGCGCGGCAATCATGGTTTCAAATCGAATTTCCGGGGGTATGGGGGGCGTCTTGCCAGCCTTCTCCTGCGTCAGTTCCGTCAGAACCGTCCCCATGGCGCCCGCCGGCGCGATATGATCGATGTCGGTGAAACGCAGCGCGCTTTCCGGCATGTGCCGGACCAGGGCCTCGTCGGGGTCCTGCACCACCGCAATGCCGCCGCATCGCTTGATCGCCCGCAGCCCCGCGGTGCCGTCGTTCAGGGACCCGGACAGCACCACCCCGATGACGCGGCTGCCGAAGGTGCAGGCGGCCGACCGGAACAGCGGATCGATGGCCGGGCGGCAAAGGTTTTCCCGCGGTCCGCGGCGCAACAGCAGGTGGCTGTCATGCAGCAGCAGATGGCAGCCGGGAACGGCGACATAGACGTGGCCGCTGTGGATCGGCAGGCCGCTTTCTGCCCGCAGGACTGGAAGCGCGGTGTCGCGCGCCAGGATTTCCGCAAGATGGCTTTTCGCCCCCATATGAAGAACGATGAAGACCGTGGCCGGCAGGTCGGCGGGCAGAGCGCGCAGGATCTGCCGCAGCGGGTCGAGACCACCGGCCGAGGCGCCCATGACGATGATGTCGCGATTCTGGACCGGGTTGACGACACCGCTGTCAGGCATGAGCTGGGCCTGCCAAGATGCCGAAGCCGTGTGGTCGGGAATGCCCCTGTTCAGGTCGACAGGCGGCCGGCCGCACCAATGCGCCTGTTGGATCCTCACTAACGTGTTTGATCGGCACGGGCGGGATGACGGATTTGTGGATTGCCGGTCGGGAGGCAGATATGGGCGTTATCGTTTGCAACGACATGCCGCCGCCCCGGACCAAGAATGTGGCCGTATAGGGCGCATCCCTGCAGCCTTGCCGGATTCCGAATGCGGACCGGCCGGTGTGGGAGAAGTATCGCGTTATGAAATGCAACTTCTTCCCCTGTTTCCGGAACGGTTCATGCCTGAACTCTACGCCAGGCGCGCTCATACGTTGCCGACTGTGTGAGTCCGCTTGATCACAGTCTCGTGCGGAAGGCTTTACTTTCTGACTTGGATCAACATCAGGTCGCTTTTCTATCGTGGACCTGACCTCTGTAGAAGCCACTTCGCTGTCGCTGGCCGCCGCCGGGTTTGGACGCCTGACGCCGCGATATCCGGGCGCGGTGATTTCGTGCCCGGCAGGGTCTGTTGCAACGCGGCGGTGTCTGGTGTTCCTGCATGGCCCTGCGCGGCGTCTTTCCCGCAGGCTACGTCCTGCCCGACGCCGTTCGCGGCGCGTTATCCTGGTCCGTCTGCCTGCCCCGACGCGATACATTCGGCTTTGCTGAAGGATTGTCGTTCCATCAGCACCGCGGATTGCTGCATCAGCCTTGCGGCACTGTCCAATGTCTGGCGGCTCTTGGCCAGCCGTTCGTGGGAGCTCCACAGCCTGAGAAGCGTCATGTGCAGGCAGTCGAAATCGTATTCCATCAATCAGACCCGTCATTGCGTCACACGGAAGGGCTGCACACGCATTGTGCGTATGCAGCCCCCGCCGGTCCGGATTATGCCGTTCGGCTGGCCTGGGTGCCACCGGATCTGCAACACCGGCGGCGGCCGGATTGGTCAGGCATGCCGGACGGGGCGGCGGAGCGCGGCGTGGCGTCGTCCTTACGATTCGGCGACATCCCGGTCCTGGGCGGTACTGCCCAGCAACCGGTTGAATTCTCCGGTGATCAGGCGATAGCAGTTGCAGGATGCATCGAGCAGGCCGGGGCGATCCCGGATCGTGACCTGGCCGCGTGAATAATAGATCAGCCCGGCCCGGGCGAGCATGCCGGCGGCCAGCGACACGGTGGGCCGGCGCACGCCCAGCATCTGTCCCAGGAATTCCTGGGTCAGGAAGAACGAGGGACTGCGGACCCGGTCCTGGGTCATCAGCAGCCAGCGGGCGCAGCGTTCCTCGACCGTATGGGTCCGGTTGCACGCGGCGTTCTGCGCGATCTGGTTCATCAGTGCGAGCGTAAAGCGCAGCAGGACGCGTTGCAGGGTGGGGCAGGTGACGAGCGCGGCCTTGAAGGCGGCGGTCGGCATGCGCAAGGCGCTGCCGGAGATCTGCATGATCGCCTTGCTGGCCGTCTGGATATCGCCGAGGAAGGTCGGCACACCGATCATGCCCTCGGGACCGACGGTGGCGATCTCCACGATCATGCCCCCTTCCACCTCGGTCACCATGGAGGCGACTCCACTGGTGATGAAGTACACCTGCTCGATCGGCATGTCCCGCGCGTACAGCGGCTCGCCTTGCGGCAGGTCCGTCTGCACAAGATGCGGCTGGAGCACGGATATTTCCTCGTGCGGCAGCGCGGCGAGGATGCGGTTCTCGGCCGGTGTGATCGCCCCGGCCGGAGCGGAATCGGGCATGTCTGTCTCCGCCCCGGCGATCTGTCATCTGGCGGACAGAACGATAAGGGGCTATGTCAGGTGGCGAACACATCGCCATGTCCTTCCCAGAACCCATCCCTGCCTGTCCCGTTCAGCCGGCCTCGGCCGCGGCCTATGACGTCGTGGTGATTGGCGGATCGGCGGGCGGCATCCCGGCGCTGATCCACCTGCTGTCGGCCCTGCCGGCGGACTTCCCGCTGCCGATTCTGGCGGTGCAGCATTTGCCGGCGGCCGCGCCCAGCGTGTTGCCGCAGGCGTTGGGCTGGCGGTCCCGCCTGCCGGTCGTGTGGGCCGAGGACGGTGCCCGGATGCAGCCGGGGGTGGTGCAGGTTGCGCCGCCGGACCGGCATCTGGTGGTCAGGCCGGGCGGGCGGGTCGGCCTGTCCGACGCGCCCCGTGCCGGCTGGTGGCGCCCCGCGGTCGACGTTCTGTTCCGCAGTGCGGCCGAGGTGCACGGGGCGCGGACGATCGCCGTGGTGCTCAGCGGGATGATGTGGGACGGCGCCGCCGGGATCGCGTCCGTGGTCCGGCAGGGCGGCATGACGATCGTGCAGCACGAGACGGGGTGTGGCCACTTCGACATGCCGGCGGCGGCCCTGGACCTGGGGGGCGCCGACGTGGCCCTGACGCCGCCGCAGATCGCGCGGGCGCTGCAGGTGCTGGCCGGGGAAACGCGGGCGGCGGCCTGAGGGGGGCGCCGGATCGCGCAGCCGCACGTTTATTTCGGCGTGCAGGCGCGGTTGAGCGCCTGGATGTGTTTGCGCGCGGCGGCGGCCGCGTCCATCTCGATCGCCCGGTAGCGCGCGACGATGGCCTTGCCCGCTTTGGTCAGCACCGCCCCGCCGCCGCCGCTGCCGCCGGCGGCGGTGTCCACCACCGGCGTGCCCAGCCCGCGGTTGAGTTCCTCCACCAGTTCCCAGGTGCGGCGATAAGACATCTTCAGCGCGCGTCCCGCGGCCGAGATCGAGCCGGAGCGGGCGATTTCCTCGAGCACCGCGATCTTGCCCGGGCCGATCCGGGTGCCGGAGGCGAGGTCCACCCGGATGCTCAGCCGGTCGCCGGTCTTGCCCGGATTCGAGGGTATGGTCTTGCGCGGGGCCATGATGGCGCAGCCAAACACGCCCGGTGCGGCGGGATCAATCGTCGGACGCGGCGGGCTGTGGGCCAGGGGGCGCGGGGCGTGTCGTCCGGCGGTTGTGGTTATAGTCATGTGGCCATATCGTCCTGGCATGATGGGGTTGAACAGGATCCGGTCCGCTGGATGGCCGATGCGGGTGAAGCCGGCAATGCGGGGGTTCGGGGCAGTGTTGCGGCGCCGTCGATCCGCTATGCCCGGATGGCGTGAACGAGGACGCACCGTGACGGGATCGCCAGGCGGCTGCGGCACCGGGCGCGGAGGCGTGACCTGACCCTCTCGCCCGAGGAATGGGATGCCGTCCGGCTGACGCTGATGGTGGCGGCGCAGGCGGTGGGCGGCGGGCTGCCGCTGGCCGTGGTCATGGCGTGGATCCTGGCGCGCTGCCGCTTTCCCGGGCACGGACTGCTGAACGCGCTGGTGCATCTGCCGCTGGTGCTGCCGCCGGTGGTCACGGGCTGGCTGCTGCTGATCACCTTCGGCGTGCGCGGGCCGGTGGGATCGCTGCTGCACGACTGGTTCGGCATCCGGCTGGTCTTCACCACGGCGGGCGCGAGCCTGGCGTGTGCGGTCATGACCTTCCCGATCATGGTGCGCGCGATCCGCCTGTCGCTGGAGACGGTCGATCCGGGGCTGGAAGCCGCGGCCCGGACGCTGGGGGCCCGGCGACTGGACCGCTGGTTCAACATCACCCTGCCGCTCGCCTCGCCCGGCATCCTGGTGGGCGGGATCGTCGCCTACGCGACCTGCCTGGGCGAGTTCGGCGCGGTGATCACCTTCGCCGCCAACATCCCCGGGGAGACCCAGACCCTGCCGCTCGCGATCTACGCCGCCCTGCAGGCGCCCGGGGGAGAAGCGAAGGCGGCGCAATTGTCGCTGATCTCCATCCTGCTGGCGGTGACGGGCCTGCTGCTGTCGGAATTCGCCTCGAAGCGGCTGAACGCCAGGCTGGGGCGGTGATCCCGCGCGGCGGCGGCGTCGTGCGCCGGGCGCCCCGGCCATGAGCCGGTCTTCCCGGCCACGGGATCAAACCGCGTCCGGCCGGTCGCGGGTGGACCTGTCCGCGGCACCCGGGGGCCGCGGTCATGCGGCGCCGGGTGCGGGGCGGCGGATCAGCGGCACCAGGCACAGGGTCAGCAGCGTCACCGCCAGCAGCAGCCGGAAGTCGTTGAGATAGGCGATCACGGTGGCCTCGGCCGTCACCATCCTGTCGAGGAACGCGGCGCCGCGCGCGGTGTCCGTATCCAGCAGGCGCTCCAGCGTCGGATGGTGGTTCAGCATCCGGTGGAACGGGGTGATGGCGGCGCCGATCTGTTCGTGCAGCACCTGGCCGTGGGATACCAGGATCGCGGCGACCATCGATACGCCGAGGGCGGCGCCGATATTGCGGAACAGGTTGATCACCGCCGATCCCTGCGTGCGCAGGGCAGGGGCCAGGGTGGTGAAGGCGATCACCTGCAGCGGGATGAACGTCATCCCCAGGCCGAAGCCCTGCACTGACATCACCCAGGTGACCCAGTCCGGCGCGACATCGGGGGTCCAGGAGGTCATGTCCCAGAACGACCAAGCGGTGCAGAGCAGGCCGGCGGCGACCATCACCCTCTGATCCACGTGCCTGGACAGCTTGCCCACCAGCATCATGCCGAACATCGAGGCAAGTCCGCGCGGCGCCAGCAGCATGCCCGCATCCCCCACCGGGTAGCGCGAGACCGTCTGCAGCCAGGGCGCGGCCAGCGCGTTGGAGGAGATCAGCACGACGCCGAAGCAGAACAGCATGAAGGTCGCCGTCACGTAGTTCCGATCCAGGAACAGCGCCGGGCTGATGAACGGGGCGTCCGCGGTCGCGATATGCACGACGAACAGGAAGAACCCCAGTCCGGCCAGGACCGCGGCGATCCGGATCTGCGTGCTGTCGAACCAGTCCTCGGTCTGGCCGCGGTCCAGCATCAGCTGGAAGCTGGCGACCGCGATGGCCAGCACGGCGAAGCCCAGCCAGTCGAAGCGCAGGCTGGCCTGCGGCACCGATCGCGGCAGCAGCACCAGCAGCCCCAGGATCGCCATGAGGGCGAAGGGCAGGCTGACCACAAACACCAGGCGCCAGTGGTAGTATTCGGTCAGCAGCCCGCCGAGCGGCGGGCCGATGATGGGGCCGATCATCAGGCCCATGCCCCAGACCGCCATTGCCGAGCCGCGCTGCTCCACGGGGTAGATGTCCAGCAGCACCGACTGCGCAAGCGGTACGAGCCCGGCGCCGAACATCCCCTGGACCAGCCGGAAGATGACGATCTGCTGCAGTGACTGCGCCATGGCGCACATCAGCGAGAAGGTCGCGAACCCGGCCAGGCAGACGATCAGCAGCTGCTTGCGGCCGAACCGGCTGGCGAGCCAGCCCATCGGCGCGGTCATGATCGCCGTGGCGATGATGTACGACGTCAGCACCCACGCGACCTGATCGATCGTCGCACCCAGGCTGCCCTGCATGTACGGCAGCGCCAGGTTGGCGATCGTGGAATCGAGCGCCTGGATCGTCGTGGCGAAGATCAGGCACGTGGTGATCAGTGCCCGTCGGGGAACCGGCTCGCCGGGGGAGGAGGCCACGACTGCGACTTTCAAATTCCTGTCCGGGCCGGACCCGGATCGGCTGCGGAAGCGGCTGAATACCGGCGCGCGTTCCCCGAGTCCAATCGGTGCCCGCCTCGCCATCCCCTGCCGACCGAGGAACCCGGCTCTGCCCGCCGCTGCGGCGGGAGACGGCATTTTCGCACACACGCGTGCGATTTTCGCCGAGTGCCCCCGCAAGGCGCACGGGGGGCATTTGGCGCGAGCAGATAGTCCCGAACCGGCGGTCGCGCCAAGAAAAATGCGAAAAAACGGCGACTTTCCCCAAAATTCACGGGTAATCCAGGGGGTTTCGCGGTCAAATGCCCATGACTTGAGCATCTGGGGCAATACGCGATTCGCAACGATTTTTCCGGCCGACCGGGACGCGTCATGCTGCACCCGCGTAACAGCATCGAACGTCATCCCCCTGACAGCACGTGGCTTTCTCCGAAAGACGCGAAATCGGCGAGGGAGCGGACGACGCGGGAGTTCATTGCAATTTCATGCGGGATGGCCAGTTATTCGTTACGATTTCATGCGCATCTGCCGGGGGTTCGTTCCGCTTCCCGGCGGGATGATAAAGGCGGCATATACCTGCCCTTTCGGCATCAGGCGTGGCCCCGGACTGCCTGCAGACACGGCAGATCTAGACACCAGCAGAAACTTTGCCTCGCCCCGTATGCGCCGTTGACAAGGCCGGGGTGACTGATCTAAAACTTAACGAACGGTCGTTCATTTTCGGGTGCCGAATGCGCGAACCAGGCGGCAAGCGGGACGTGATCAGAAGAGAGGCGCTGCGCCTGTTCGTGGAGCGCGGCATCGACGCCGTCTCGGTGCGCGACATCGCCCAGGCCTGCGCGATGAAACCGTCGAACCTCTACGCGCATTTCCCTTCCCGGGATGCGCTGATCGCGGAACTGTTCCACGACGGCTATGCCGACTACGGCACGCAGTTGGCCGCGATCGCCGACGAACCCGGCCCGTTCCACGACCGCCTGGCGCGCATGGTTGAGGCGATCTGCCGCCTGCACGACGAGGATAATCTACGGTTCCGCTTCCTGATCATGACCCAGCATGGCTTCCTGGCCAGCGTGCCGCGGGACCGCCGCAACCCGGTCGAGGTCATCGTGCAGGCCGTGACCGCCGCGATGGACGCGGGCGAGATCCCGCGCCGGGAACCCGATCTGATGGCCATGGCGCTGATCGGCCTGATCGTGCAGCCCGCGACCGGTCGCCTGTATGGACGCCTGCAGGGCGGCCTGATGCAACGACGGCAGGAAATCGTCGGCATGTGCCGGCGGGTGCTGTCATGACCCCCGGAACGCCTGTCTGCGTTGAAGCCCGAAAGGATGGCCGATGACCGCTACCCCGATCGGATTGCTGAAGACCCGCCGCCTGTGGCCACTGGCCGTCGCGCAGTCCTGCGGGGCGCTGAACGACAATCTGGTCAAGAACGCGATGGTCGTGCTCGCTCTTTTCCAGCTGGGCATCGGCGGCGCCGGACTGTCGGCGCTTGCCGGCGCGCTGTTCATCGCGCCCTACATCCTGCTTTCGGCGACCGCGGGCAACCTCGCGGACCGCTTTCCCAAGCACAGGATCATCGCGGCCTACAAGCTGGCGGAAGTGGCGTTGATGGCACTGGCCGCGGCGGCGTTCCTGGTCGAGAGCGTGCCGATGCTGCTGGCGGTGCTGTTCGGCCTTGGCGTGCAGTCCGCCCTGTTCGGGCCGGTGAAGTACGGCGTGCTGCCGGAGTTGCTGCGCGATGAGGAACTGATCGCCGGCAACGGCGTGATCGAGGCGACCACGTTCCTTTCCATCGTCTGCGGCACCGTCGCGGGCGGCGGGTTGATCCTGCTGGGGAACGGCACCGCCGTGGTCAGCGCCGTGGGGCTGGCGCTGTCCCTGCTGGGCCTGTTCGCCGCGCTGCGCATTCCCGCCCTGCCGGCCGCCAATCCGGCATTGCGGATCAGCCCGAACCTGCTGGGCGAGACCTGGCGCGTGGTGCGCCACGCCGCGGGGATACGCGCGATCTGGCTGTCGCTTTTGGGCTTATCCTGGTTCTGGACCATGGGTGCGACGCTGATGACCGAGTTTCCGGTCGTCGCGCGTGACACGCTGCATGGTGACGGCACGGTTCTCACGCTGCTGCTCGCGGTGTTCGCGGTGGGCGTGGGGGCTGGCTCGATCGGCTGTGCGCATCTCCTCCACGGCGAAGTCTCCCCCCGCCTTGTTCCCTTCGCCGCGCTCGGCATTTCCCTGTTCTGCTGGGATTTGGCCTCGGCCTCGCAGGCGGCGCAGGCAGCGGGCGGGCTGGCGAATGCCGGTGCGGTGCTGGCGGGCTGGGCCGGCTGGCGCATCGTCATCGACCTGTTCCTGCTGGCGGCCTGCGGCGGCATCTTCTCGGTGCCGCTCTATGCCATCATCCAGGAGATTTCGCGCCCGGATGAGCGGTCGCGCATGGTCGCGGCGAACAACATCATGAACGCGCTGTTCATGGTGGCGGGCGCCGCCGCGGCGGCCGGCCTTGCGGGGGCGGGGCTGGCACCGCCGACCGTGCTGCACATCGCCGCCGCGGCGAACCTGCTGGTGGCGCTTTGGATCGTGCGGATCCTGCCGCTTGAAACCTTCCGCTCGATCCTGCTGTGGTATTTCCGTACATTCCACCGGCTGGAGGTGCGCGGCCTGCACCACTACGCCAGCGCCGGCGACCGTGTCGTGATCGTTGCCAACCATCAGTCCTATCTGGATGCCGCGGTCATTGCGGCGTGTTTGCCGGACGCGCCGAGCTTCGCGATCGATATGAATCGGGCGAGGGAATGGTGGGTGCGGCCGTTTCTGGTATTCGTTGAAACTTTTGCCGTCGATACACAAAATCCATACTCGGTGAAGCGGATGATCGAGGCCGTGCGCGACCAGGGGCGCAAGCTGATGATCTTCCCGGAGGGGCGTCTGACCCGGACCGGCACGCTGATGAAGGTGTACGAGGGCGCGGGCCTGGTCGCCGCCCGGGCGCATGCGCGGATCGTCCCGGTCTCGATCGACGGGCTGCAATTCACGCCCTATAGCCGGATGGGCGGCAAGCTGCGTCTGCGCTGGTTCCCGCCGGTGACGGTGGAGATCCATCCTCCGGTGGACCTGACGCCGGAGCAGACGGCGCACCTGACGCCTCGGCAGCGGCGCGAGGTGATCGGCCGCACGTTGCAGGACATCATGGTGGCGGGCGTGTTCCGCACGAAGAGCATGCGCCGCACGCTGTTCTCGGCCGTGCTGGATGCGGCCGACCAGCACGGGCGGCGCACGGTGATCGTCGAGGACATCCAGCGCGCACCGCTGACCTACGCGCGCCTGCTGGTGGGATCGGTGGTGCTGGGCCGGGCGCTGCGGCGCCTGACATTCGGCCAGACGCATCTTGGCATCCTGATGCCCAACGCCAATGCAACCGTGGTGGCGTTCGTCGGGCTGCAGGCGTTCGGCATCGTGCCCTGCATGCTGAACGCGTCTGCCGGGGCGGCTGCCATGCTGGCGGCATGCCGAGCGGCCGGGGTGCGGTCGGTTATCTGCAGCCGGGCGTTCGTGGAGCGCGGGCGGCTGGGGAGCGTGATCGAGCGGATGGCGCCGGAGGTGCGATTCATCTGGCTGGAGGATGTCGCGGCCACGATCGGGCGGCGCGCGAAGCTGCGTGGCATCCTGCAGTCCTGGTGGGCGCGGCGGCTGCCGGGTGCTCGGCTTCCCCCGGAACGGTCGGCGGTTGTGCTGTTCACCAGCGGGTCCGAGGGCAGCCCCAAGGGCGTGGTGCTGAGCCACCACAACATCATGGCGAACTGTGCGCAGCTGTCGTCGGTGGTGGATTTCCACGGCAGGGACATCGTGTTCAATGCCATGCCGATGTTCCATTCCTTCGGCCTGACGGGCGGGACGATCCTGCCGCTGGTTTCCGGTGTACGCACCTTCCACTATCCGAGCCCGCTGCACTACCGCGTGGTGCCGGCCCTGATCTATGATACCGATGCAACGATCTGCTTCGGCACGGACACGTTCCTGAACGGCTGGGCGCGCTATGCGCATCCCTACGACTTCTATGCCATGCGATACATCTTCGCCGGGGCCGAGAAGGTACGGGATGAAACCAGGCGTCTGTTCGCCGACCGGTTCGGCGTGCGCATCCTGGAAGGCTATGGCGCGACCGAAACCGCGCCGGTGATCGCGATGAACACGGCGATGCATTGCCGGCCCGGCACGGTGGGGCGGTTTCTTCCCGGCATCGAATGGCGGTTGGATCCGGTGGCCGGCATCGAAACGGGAGGCCGGCTGGTGGTGCGCGGCCCGAACGTGATGCGGGGCTATGTGCGCGACAGCGAGCCAGGCGTGCTGGAGCCGCCGGTGGACGGCTGGTACGACACGGGCGACATCGTGTCGGTCGATGCCGCCGGGTTCGTCACGATCGTCGGGCGGGCGAAGCGGTTCGCCAAGATCGGCGGCGAGATGGTGTCGATGGCGGCGGCCGAGGCGCTGGTGGCCTCGGTGTGGCCGAATGCGCAGCATGCGGTGATCAGCCTGCCCGATCCGCGCAAGGGCGAGCAGCTGCTGCTGGTGACGAGTCGGTCCGGGGCCGAGGTGGCGTTGCTGCTGGCCGAGGCACGGGCGCGCGGGATCCCCGAGATCACGGTGCCGCGGACGGTCCGGGAAGTGGCGTCCGTGCCGCTACTGGGGACGGGAAAGGTGGATTATCCGGCGGTGCAGCGGATGGTGACGGTGCCTCGGCCGCGGACGGTGCGGGCGGCGGAGTAGCGGCGCTCGTTCGGCTGGGTGGCCCCCGCCTGTCTTGGCGATCCCGTCGGGCGCATCCAGGTCAGGGTGGGCCGCCACGCAACGGCGCGGGCGGGCAAGCGCGCGCGGGCAATTCGGGAAGCCTGAGACAGAAGGGAATTCCGGCGGCGCGGTCAGATCTCCAGAGTGATACGATCGAGGAGCTCGGCTGCATTGACGACGTGGGTTGGGCCCTACGGAGACCCGGGGAAGTCGCGCTTGTTCCCGGTAACGAGGAAATCAACCCTGGCTGTCATCACGCAATCCAGGAATTTCGTGTCACCAGGATCGGGCGACGTGACCCCGGCGGCAACGGCATAATGCAGCTCGCCCTTGCCTTGCAGCATGGCGATCAATGCCTCGATCTCGTCGCGCGGAAACGCGAAGCGCGGGCGACCGAGAACAAGGGCGTATTCTTCCAGGATTGGCTCCGAGAAGCACGGTCGGATCAGGCCATGATGCACGGCGAGCAGGATCAGCGCTTCGTTGCCGGCTGGTGAGAGCAGCGCCGATACCAATACATTGGTATCAAGAACCGCTCGAATCACTTGGCATCGCGCTGCGGTGTGTGGTCCTTCTCCTGACGGACAGCGTCGATTTCGGCATTGATCTCGTCCAGGGACAAGGCTTCAAGACCGCGCCGCTTCGCGCCTGTCCAGGCCTTTTGCAACCAATCCGGCGGCGGTGCGGCGGTGCGGATGAAATCCTGTACGCTCATGATGACGACCGCCGGCTCGCCGCGGCGGTCGACAATGAAGCGCTGGTTGTTCTTGACCGCGAGATCCATGATCTGGCCGAGCTGGGTGCGGGCGATGTGGGCGTCAATGCGGCGGTCCATCCTGTCCTCAATGCATTGATTGATCAATTGATGCAGACTACAACATTTCGCCCGGACTGTGCAGGGCGAAAATACTCTAACGTATTGGCTGTCGCGTGATTCACACGCTGATGCGGTCCGATCAACGTGATCACGCTCTAGCTGGTGGCGTGCCAGTCGTGGTGGAAGTCGGTTCCACCTGGGCCATTCAGATTGCTGCCGACCCTTGTCGCATGCCTGCCGTTCGGTTTGCCAGCTGACAGCAGAACTGATCAGCTCACCGTGAACCGCCGCACCGCGTCGCGGTCCAGATCGAGCCCGAAGCCGGCGCCGGTCGGCGCGACCATGTCGCCGTCCGTCATCGCCGGCATCGATTGCAGCAGCCGCGCCGATCGCGGCACGTATTCCACCAGATGGCCGTTCGGAACGCCGCACAGCAGGTGGATGTGGATTTCCGGCAGGACATGCCCGCCCACGCGCACGCCGAATGCCTGGGCCAGGGAGGCGACATGCCGCCAGGGCGTGACGCCGCCGATGCGGCCGAGGTCGATCAGCGCGATGGCGGTGCCACGGGCCTCCAGCAGGCGGGTGAAGTCGCTCAGCTGATACAGATGCTCGCCGGTCGCCACCGGAACGTCCAGCGCCGCGGTGACGCGCGCCATGCCGGCGATGTCGGTGTGCACGACCGGATCCTCGATCCACACCACGCCCGCGTCCTGCAGCGCTCGGCCGGTGCGGATGGCGCGGTCCAGCGTCCAGGTCTCGGTCGCGTCCACCATGACGGCGATGTCCGGCCCGACCGCCTGCTGCACCGCGCGCACGCGGGCGACCTCGCCTGATGGGTGCTTCTCGTGGCCGACGCGCAGCTTCACCGCGCGGAACCCTTCGTCGGCGGCCTTGCGGGCCGCGGCGGCGAGGTCGTCGAGGCTGAGCGAATACCAGAACCCGTCGCTGGCATAGGCGGGCAGCCGGTCGCGGAACCCGCCGAACAGCTTGTGCACGGGCTGGCCGAGGGACTTCCCGGCGGCGTCCCACAGCGCGATGTCGAGCGGGGCGATCGCATAGTTCAGCAGCCCGCCGGGTCCCACCCAGTCTCCGGCGCGGGCCATGCGGTGCCAGTTCGCCTCGGTGTCCAGGACCGGGGTGCCGATCAGCATCTGTGCCAGTTCCCGTGTGGCCGACGCGACGGCGCGCACGAACATTTCCCGCAGAGCGACGATGTAGCCGAAGCCGCGTATCCCGTCGCTGGTGGTGACCTCGGCCATGACGTGCCAGTTGCCGGTGACCGGCCGGCCTGCCGCCACATAGGGCTTGTCCAGCGGCACTTGCAGGACGCTGACCTCGATGCTGGTGATCTTCATGTCGGATGTTTCCTCGATGGGCCTCGGTCGCGGCGAGGCGGACGCTGATGGCGGCAGCTGGCACCGCGCGGGAGCGTTCGCCGATCCGCTGCCTGCGTTTCCCTGTTCCGGCGTGGTGCGCGTGCTGGCGCGGCTGCCCGCGCGGCGATCCTGTGGCCGGACGTGCGTTGCTCCGCGGGCGAGTCAGGTCCGGGGTGGCAGGGTTGGCATGCCGGGCGGAACCTCGAACTCGGCGGCGTTCAGGGTCAGCGCGACCAGGCAGTAATAGCCGATCAGGGCGGTGAGCTCGACCACGCCGGCGGTGCCGAACAATGCCAGCGCGCGCTGGTAGGTGGCATCGCTCGCGAAGCGCTTCGTCAGCAACTCGGTCCCGTAGTCGAAGATCGCCTGTTCGTCGGCCGCGGCGAAGGTGGATCCGCCGGCGCGCAGCGTAGCGATCGAGGTCTCGGACAGGCCGGCCTTGCGCGCCTCGCCTTCGTGGGAAGCCCATTCGAACTGGCAGTCCCAGTGCCGGCCTGTCATCAGGATGGTGAATTCGCGCAGCCGCGGCTCGAAGCTGGAGTTGAAGCGCAGCACCAGGCCCAGCGCCGACATCGCCTGGGCGAGTGCGGGCCGGTGCATGGCGATGGCGAGCGGGCCGACCGGCGCGGTCTTCCGCTCGCCCACGATGGCGTCGAAGGCCTGACGCTGGGCCGGGGTCATGGCGGCGGGATCGACGAGCGGGATGCGGGGCATGGACGTCCTCCGGTTGGTGGCCTGACGGCGCAAGGACGGTAGGGCCTATGAGTGCGGCGGGAAATACCGCATGGCGGTCAGCATGACGCCGACGGCGATCACCAGCATGCTGCCGAAGCGGATGGTGGTATCCCCGCGCAGGACCTCCATGTCCCGCCGCCCCAGCGCCGCGGCCGTTCCCTCGGGCACCGGCGCGGCCATGCCCGCCT
This sequence comes from Acetobacteraceae bacterium, assembly GCA_050181195.1. Taxonomy (GTDB): domain Bacteria; phylum Pseudomonadota; class Alphaproteobacteria; order Acetobacterales; family Acetobacteraceae; genus Rhodopila. Next base: position 48,589 of record JBFXDK010000010.1, read on the forward strand.
GTTCCAGCCGTCGGGCGAGCTTCAGTGTATCGAAAGGCACCGCGTTCATGCCGCCAGCCTACCTTCCTGCCGATGGTGCGGTCCAGCACCATGCCGCCGCGCCGTGGACCCTGTCCGCCAGGCGTCAAGAAACCCTTCCGCCGGTCCCATGGTTCCGATTGACCTCGGGCCCCGGCGTCCATAGCTTCCGGCGGATGTCTGAAACAACACGCAACCAGTTGCCGCAGGTCCCGAAGGCGTGGCCGTTCGAGGAAGCCGCCAAGGTCGCTCATCGGCTGGCCGCCTCGGGCAAGGGGCACGCCCTGTTCGAAACCGGCTATGGCCCGTCCGGTCTGCCGCATATCGGCACGTTCGGGGAGGTCGCGCGCACATCCTGGGTGCGGCACGCCTTCGCGACGCTGACCGGATTGCCATCGCGCTTGCTGGCGTTCAGCGACGACATGGACGGGTTGCGCAAGGTTCCCGACAATGTTCCGAACCGGGACATGCTGGCACAGCATCTGGGCAAGCCGCTGACCCGCATCCCCGATCCGTTCGGCACGCATGAGAGCTTCGGCGCGCACAACAATGCGCGGCTGCGGGCGTTCCTCGACTCCTTCGGGTTCGAATACGAATTCGCCTCCTCGACTGACTACTACGCCTCCGGCCGGTTCGACGCGGCGCTGGTGCGCATCCTGGAATGCTACGACAAGGTGATGGAGGTGATCCTTCCCACCCTCGGCGGCGAGCGGCGGGCAACTTATTCGCCGATCCTGCCGGTGCATCCGAAGACCGGCGTGGTGATGCAGGTGCCGATGGAGGCGCGCGATCCCGCGGCCGGCACCGTCACCTGGCGGGACCCCGACACCGGGCAATTCCACGAAACATCGGTGAAGGGTGGCCATTGCAAGCTGCAATGGAAGGCCGACTGGGCGATGCGCTGGTACGCGCTCGATGTCGACTATGAAATGTCGGGCAAGGACCTGATCGATTCCGTCCGCCTGTCGGGGCGCATCTGCCGCATTCTGGGCGGACAGCCGCCGGAAGGCTTCACCTATGAACTCTTCCTGGATGAGCACGCGCAGAAGATCAGCAAGTCCAAGGGCAACGGGCTGTCGGTGGAGGACTGGCTGCGCTATGCGCCCCCGGAATCCCTGGCGCAGTTCATGTACAACCAGCCGCAACGGGCCAAGCGTCTCTATTTCGATGTGATCCCGCGCGCCGTGGACGAATACATCGCCAATACCGACAAGGCGCGCGCCCAGATGGCGATGGAGCGGCAGGTCAATCCTGCCTGGCACATCCATGGCGGCCAGTTGCCGAACCATGCCGGCAGCCCGGTCTCCTTCACCATGCTGCTGAACCTGGCCAGCGTGGTGAACGCAGATACGCCCGATATCCTCTGGGGCTTCATCCGCCGCTACAACCCCGGCGCGACGGCCGAAACCGAACCCCTGCTTGCTCGTCTGGTGGACCACGCCATCGTCTACTACCGGGACTTTGTCCGCCCGCAGAAGCACTACCGCCAGCCTACCGATGTCGAGCGTGCGGCGCTCGAGGAACTGGCCGGGGCGCTTGCCGCGCTGCCGGACGACGCCAACGCCGAGACGATCCAGAACACGGTGTTCGAGGTCGGCAAGCGGCACGAGTTCCCCGAACTGCGGGCCTGGTTCGGCTGCCTGTATCAGGTGCTGCTGGGCCAGCAGGAAGGCCCGCGCTTCGGCGGGTTCGTCGCGCTGTATGGCGTGCAGGAAACCATCGCGCTGATCCGGTCGGCCCTGGTGCGTCAGGCGGACGCGGCCTGAGCGGATGATCGATCGTTTCCGGAGTCTGCTGCGGACCGTCAGCCGGAACCTGCCGGCGCTGCTGGGCGTCGTGCTGCTGGTCGGCGCGATCTATGTCGTGCAGAAGGAATTCCGCCACCTGAAGATGAAGGATATCGGCGACGCATTGTCGGCGATCTCCACCCAGGCGCTGGTATTCTCGTTCATCTGGACCGTGCTGTCCTATTTCATCCTGACGTTCTACGACCGGCTGGGGACCGTCTATGCCGGACACAAGGTGTCCTATGGCCGGGTCGCCTTCGCCTCGTTCTGCGCCTATTCGCTGTCGCACAATCTGGGCTTTGCCGCGGTGTCGGGGGCCGCGGTGCGCTTCCGGCTGTATGCGCATTGGGGCCTGACGCCGCTGCAGATCGGCAAGATCGTCGCGTTCTGCAGCCTGACCTTTGCCCTGGGCGGCATGGTCCTGGGTGGCGCGATCCTGTTCATAGAACCCTACGCGGTGCCGTTCTTCGGTCCACGCGTGCCGGTGCCGGTGATGTATGCCGTCGGCGCACTGCTGTGGGCCATCGTCATCGGCTATGTCACGCTCTCGCGCCTGATCGGTCCGTTCCGCCTGTTCGGCCACGAGATCGAGCTGCCGGGTGCCCGCATGGCCGTGGTGCAGGTAATCCTTGCCACCGTCGATGTCGCGGTGACCGCCACCATCTTCTACGCCTTGCTGCCGGACTCGCCGGGTCTGACCTGGACGGTTTTCCTGGGCGTCTATGTCGCGTCCTATACCGCGGGTCTGGCCGCCAACCTGCCGGGCGGCATCGGCGTGTTCGACACCGCGATGCTGTTCGGCCTGGAACCCTATCTGGACGCGCCGCACATCGTCGGCGCCATCGTCGTCTTCCGTCTGTACTATTACATCATCCCGCTGTTCCTGGCGGGCGCGATGTTCGCCGGCAATGAGATCCTGCTGCGCGGCGGTTCAATGCTGCGCGCCGTCGGCCGGGTGACCGGCCTGCAATCGGTAGGGCGATGGAGCGAACCGGACTTCGCCGTTACCAGCGCCGCCAGCGCCGTTGTCCTCTGCGGCATCCTGCTCCTCGGGCTGGGCGTGATCGTGCCGTCCCCCGATTATTCCTGGCTGGATCCGGACTACGCGCAGATTGCCGCCCAGGCGAGCCAGTTCGTGCCGTCCCTGATCGGGGCCGGTCTGCTGGTGATGGCGATCGGTCTTGCGCATCGCGTCATGCTGGCCTGGGGCGCGACGATCATCCTGCTGATACTGGGCACCGGCGTCACCGCGGCGCAGGACAGCGCGCGATGGGTGGCGGGCGTGCTGGTCGTGACCACCCTGCTGCTCGCGCCCTTCCGCACGCGCTTCTATCGGCATGCGCGCCTGCTGAGCGGCCCGCTGGAGCCGTCGAACGCGGTGCTGCTGCTGGCTCTGCTGATCTGCCTGCTCGCGATCGCGGTGTCGCATACGCAATCGCATTTCCTCAGCAACGATGCCTGGTGGGCGATGGTGCTGTCGCCGGACGTGTCGCATTCGGTGCGGCTGGTGGTCGCGATGGCGGCAATCCTGGCCCTGACGGCGCTCTGGCTGCTGGTGCGACCGGGACGGGTTCAGGCCCGCCCGTGGGATGAGACGGCGCGACGGAACATGCTCGTCTTGGGCCGTGTCCCGCCGGGCGTACCCGAGGGCGTGGTGATGGGCGAGGCGGAACGCGCTGCGATCGCGTTCCGGCGGGTCGGGCCGGTGCTGCTGGCTCTGGGCGATCCCGTTGGCGCCGAGGCGGATCGGGTGTCCGCGATCTGGCGCTTTCGCGACTATGCGCATCAGGAGGGGCTGGACCCTGCCGTCTGGCGCGCCGGGCCGGGCCATCTGAAGATCTACAGCGATCTGGGCCTGACCGCGCTGCCACTCGGCCCCGACGGGCTGCCGCTGCCGGAAGCGCCGGATGAGACACCGCAGTCCGATCATTACCTGGTCTGCGTCGCCGAGCGCGACCTTCGCACCCTGCTGCCGCTGCTGCCGGACCTTGCCCTTCAGAGCACGCGGGCTGAAGCCGCCGATTGATTCCGGCCGCCCGCGGCATTGACCCAAGCGAAGTATGGCGGCCGGCCAGCATCCCGTTGATGACGCGCGCAGCCGCCCGGCCGGCCGGAATCCGCGCCCGCCTCTGGCGGGCAGGGGGCCGAAACAATCCGATGATCGCGCTTGCCGGCTCCGGGCCGGAAGGCGGCTGGGGAAACGATGATGCAAACTGAGTTCCTGCTGCTCTCCACGGCTCTGGCAGCGATGGCCGCCGTATTGGTGATCCTGACCATGGTGATGGCCGGGCAGGCCCGCCGCGGGCATTCCCAGCGCCTGCTTGCCGAACAACTCCTGGCCGGAATGCGATCCGAGTCGGAAACGACGCGGACGGTGCTGGAAGCCGTGGCGCGTGACAGCGCTGACCGGCTGGCGACCGTGCGGGCGGCATTCGACACCGGCATCGAGCAGATGCGGGGCTTGCTGACGCGCGAGCAGGGCGCGTTGCGGCTGGCCCTGGCGGACGCGCAGCGCGAAGGCGGGGAGCAGCTTCGCCGACAGTTCGAAACGACCCGTGCCATGCTGGAAGCGAAGCTGCGCGAGATGCGCGAGGGCAATGAGGCGCGCCTGGCCGAAATCCAGAAGACCGTGAACGAACAGTTGCAGGCCGCGGTCGAGAAGCAGATGGCCGAGAGCTTCAACCGGGTGATCGACCAGTTCACCGCGGTGCAGAAGGCCATGGGTGACGTGCAGGCGGTAACGGCGCAGATCGGCGACATCAAGCGGCTGTTCAGCAACGTGAAGACGCGTGGCGGCTGGGGGGAAACCCAGGTGCGTGCCATGCTGGACGACATCCTGCCGCCAGGTTCGTATCAAACGAACCGCCGCATCCGGCCCGACAGCGACGACGTCGTGGAATTCGCCGTCATCATGCCGATGCGCGGAGACACCCGCCCGGTTCTGCCGATCGATGCGAAATTCCCGGTCGAGGACTACGAGCGGCTGCTCGCGGCGTCGGAGGCGGGCGACGCGGACGGGGAGCGCCAGGCCGTGCGTGGCCTGGATCGGCGGATCCGCGACGAGGCCCGCAAGATCGCCGCCAAGTATATCTTCCCGCCTGTCACTGTGGAATTCGCGGTGCTGTACCTGCCGACCGACGCGCTGTATGCCGAAGTGGCGCGCATTCCCGGCCTGATCGACGATATCGGGCGGGCGTGCCGGGTGCTGGTGATGGGGCCGAGCCTGCTGCCGGCCTTGCTGAGAACGGTGCATTTGGGGTTCGTGACGCTCGCGCTGGAACAGAATGCCGATCACATCCGTGACCTGCTGGGCGCGACCCGGACGGAAATGCTGAAGATGGACCAGGTGCTGGACCGGCTGGCGCGTCAGGCGGGAACCATGAGCACAACAATCGAAACCGCTCGGCGGCGTACCCGAGCCGTTGGCCGTACCTTGCGCGGGGTCGAGGCGATCGAGGCGGGAGAGGCGGACCGACTGCTGGAACTTGATGCCGATTCGTCGGAAACGGACGCGAAAATTGAGGATGGGATATGAATTTCATACGGATTTCGTGGCGAATCATGGCGTTTCTACCCGAGTCCGCAAAAATTCGCGTGGCTGACCTGCGTCCGGGACGGTTTGATATGGGCTGAAATGTGGTCGACCTTTATAGTCTCGGGCACTGTCTTGATCGAAGGATGGTCCCGTAATGCGTCAGGAGGGGAGCAAGTTCTGCTTCACGGAACACGTATAATGGGCGTAGCCTGAACCCGTGTCGTTGTCGCGCAGGCATCGACGCATTGAAGAAACGCGTATGACAATGAGGACGACCGTCTCTTGACTATGACCAACCGCGGCCGCGGACGCCCAAGCCGGCGGCGCGGCTTTGACGACGACTTTGCCTATGATCGTGCGCCGCCGGGTGACATGGCCCCGCGGAGCGCACCATCATGGCCATCCTCGGCCGGGTTCGGGCCGGAACACGACGCGACCGTAAAATGGTTCAACCCTGAAAAGGGGTTCGGTTTCGTGGCGTTGTCCGACGGATCCGGCGACGCATTCCTGCACGCCAATACGCTCAACCAGGCTGGCTTCAATGCCGTCAGCCCTGGCGCAACCATGCGAGTGCGTATCGGCCAGGGCCAGAAGGGCCGGCAGGTTTCGGAGGTCATCTCTGTCGACGAAAGCACTGCCAC
>JBFXDK010000010.1:54669-64969 GCA_050181195.1 Acetobacteraceae bacterium
GGCCTCGCCACTCGCCGGACCAGGCCGGATCGCGCCGGACGAGAGCGGCATGCCATGGGCCGGCCATGCGGCGGATCATGTCGTGCAGGCGGCGTTCCGTCGTGATGGACGCCTACGCGGTGCGCTGGCGGCGACCCGCGTTCCGGTGGGCGGCGAGACAGTGCTGCATCTCGATCGCATGGATATGCGGGAGGGGCCGGGCGCGGCCGCGCTGACGCGGCGCATGCTCGCTCTCTTGCTGCTGCGGCTGGCCGGCCTTGATGCCATGCCCGCGGCGATCGCCGCGCCGGCGCGCGATGTCACCCTGTGCCGCATCCTGCGGAGCCTCGCTGCCTCGTGCGACGGCGTGCGGCGTTATCCCGATCCCGCGAATGCGGTGGTGCCAATGCGTACGGCGGGTCTGACGCTGCAGACCGCGCGCGCGCTTCGCCTGCCGCTGTATCGCAGTGACGGGACGGGTGCGGCACTGCTCGTCCTGGACCTGCGCGACGTGCGGGAAGCCGCGTTGGTTGCCCATGCGCGGCGGCTACACCGGGCACGCCTGCCGAACATGCTGCCATCGGCAGCTGTGATCCCGTTTCCGGTGCCACGGACAGCGGCGGCTGTGCCCACCCCCTGACACCGGCTGGAGTGCGCCGTTGAGCCGCTCGCCGGACCCGACATGGCAATGCGGCCGGCCGGGCAGGGTGTGGCGCTGGACTTCGACCTCGCGCCGCGGCCGGGAGGCGTGACAGACGGCTGCTCTCGCAGCGGTCCGCATGCTGTCGGCGGACGGCTCGCCCCGTCACGCCGGAGGCGGTCCGGGCGGCTCGTCGGGCGCGTGCCGGACGGCCCGCGCTTGGCTTTTCCCGCGCCTTCGCCACAATCGGCGCTGATCGATGGGCGAAGGAAACGTGATGGCTATCAGGAAACTGCTGATCGCGAACCGCGGCGAGATCGCGATCCGGGTTGCACGCAGTGCTGCCGAACTGGGGATCGCGACTGTGGCGGTGCATTCCGAGGACGATGCGCAGTCGCTGCATGTCCGCGCGGCCGACGAGGCGCGGATGCTGAGTGGCACGGGGGCCGCCGCCTATCTCGACGCCGAACGGATCGTGGCCGTGGCGCAGGAGGCCGGTTGCGACGCGATCCACCCGGGCTACGGGTTCCTGAGCGAGAATGCCGCCTTCGCCACGCTCTGCCGTCAACGCGGGATCACCTTCGTCGGACCGCGTCCGGAAACGCTCGCGCTGTTCGGCGACAAGGCGCAGGCACGCCACTTTGCGACGCGCTGCGAGGTGCCGATCATTCCCGGCACGTCCGGTCCGACCTCGCTCGAGCAGGCACGGGTGTTTCTGGACTCGCTGGGGCCGGGTGGCGCGATCATGGTCAAGGCGGTGGCCGGCGGCGGCGGGCGCGGCATGCGACCGGTCACGGATCCCGATCAGCTTGCCAGCGCCTACGAACGCTGCCGGTCCGAGGCGCTGCAGTCATTCGGCAATGGCGATGTCTATGTCGAGCGCCTGTTCCCGCGCGCCCGCCATATCGAGGTGCAGATCCTGGGCGACGGCACCGGGGCGGTCGCGCATCTGTGGGAACGCGAATGCAGTCTGCAACGCGAGCGGCAGAAGATCGTCGAGATCGCGCCCGCGCCCTTCCTGCGTCCCGCTTTGCGCGAGAGGCTGCTGCGTGCGGCGACCACGCTGGCCGCGGCGTCCGACTATCTGAACGCCGGCACGTTCGAGTTCCTGGTGGACGCGACGCGTGATGTGGACGATGCGGCGGTCGCGTTCATCGAGGCCAATGTACGGCTGCAGGTGGAGCACACGGTGACGGAGGAGGTCACCGGCATCGACCTGGTGCGGGCGCAGCTGGAGATCGCGGCGGGCGCGCATCTGGCTGATCTTGGGCTGCGCCAGGCGGACATCCCGCCGCCGCGGGGAATCGCGATCCAGGCGCGGGTGAACCTGGAGACGATGCAGCCCGATGGCAGCGTGCGGCCGGCCGGCGGGGTGCTGAGCGCCTATGAGCCGCCGTCGGGTCCCGGCGTGCGCGTCGACGGCTATGGCTATGCCGGGTATCGCACCAATCCGCGCTTCGATTCACTGCTGGCCAAGGTCATCGTGCACAGCCGGGGTGATCGCTTCGCCGACGCGGCATCGAAAACCCTGCGCGCATTGTCGGAGTTCCGGGTAGCCGGGGTGCCGACGAATATCGGCTTCCTGCAGGCGGTCCTGCGCCATCCCGGCGTCCTGGACGGGCAGATGCACACGCGCTTCGTCGAGGAGCAGGTCGCGGCGCTGGTGGCCGCGGGCGCCGAACCCGCCCGGTATTTCGAGCCGCAGGCCGCTGCCCCGCGCCGGCCCGGCGCGAAGCTGGAAACCACCGACCCGCTGGGCGTGGTGCTGTACGGCAAGTCCGGTGCGCCCGCCGCGGCAGCCGCGACGGAACCGGATGAGGTGGCGGGGCCGGAAGGCACCGTGCCGCTGCGCGCGCCGATGCAGGGGACGATCGTCGCGCTGAGCCTGGCGGAAGGCGCCGAGGTGCGGGCCGGGCAGGAAGTGCTGGTGATGGAGGCGATGAAGATGCAGCACGCCATCTCGGCCGCCGCACCGGGCATCCTGCGCGTGATCGGCGTGGCCGTGGGCGACACGGTGTTCGAGAGCCATCCGCTGGCCTTCATCGAGGAGCGCGCGGACCTGGGCGGCGATGAGCGTCAGGAGACGGCGATCGACCTGGATTTGATCCGGCCCGACCTCCGGGAGGTGGAGGACAGGCGTGCGCGCGCCTTCGATGCCGCTCGGCCCAAGGCGGTGGAACGCCGGCGGAAGACGGGGCAGCGAACCGCGCGGGAGAACATCGACGATCTCTGCGATCCCGGCACGTTCGTGGAATACGGATCCCTGGTGCTGGCCGGGCGCAGCCGCGACATGCCGAAGGAACAGCTGATCGACGAGACCGCGGCCGACGGGCTGATCATGGGGCTGGCGCAGATCAACGGCGCGAGATTCCCCGAGGAGACGTCGCGCGCCGTGGTGGTGTCCTACGACTACACGGTGATGGCCGGGACGCAGGGCCATATGGGCCACCACAAGCAGGACCGCATGTTCGAGATGGCGGAGAAGTGGCGCCTGCCGGTCGTGCTGTTCGCCGAGGGCGGCGGTGGACGCGGCTCGGACACCGACAACCTGACGAATTTCTCCGACACGTTCTACCGCATGCCGCGCCTGTCGGGCCTGGTGCCGCTGGTCGGCATCGCCGCCGGCCGCTGCTTCGCCGGGAACGCGGTGCTGCTGGGCTGCTGCGACGTCATCATCGCGACCGAGGATTCCACCATCGGCATGGCCGGGCCGGCGATGATCGAGGGCGGGGGCCTTGGTGTGTATCGACCCGAGGAAGTGGGGCCGATGAGCGTGCAGGTGCCGAACGGCGTCGTCGATATCCTGGTGAAGGACGAAGCCGAGGCGGTGAGGGTGGCCAAGCAGTACATGTCGTATTTCCAGGGGCGGGTATCCGACTGGACATGCCCCGACCAGCGCAGGCTGCGGCATGTGGTGCCCGAGAACCGGCTGCGCGGCTATGACATGCGCGAGCTGATCCAGACGCTTGCGGATGACGGATCGTTCCTGGAGATCCGTCGCGGCTTCGGGCTCGGCATGATCACCGGCTTCCTGCGCATCGAGGGCCGGCCGCTGGGGGTGATCGCCAACAACCCGATGCACCTGGGCGGCGCGATCGATTCCGACGCGGCGGACAAGGCGGCACGTTTCATGCAGCTGTGCGACGCGCATGACATCCCGCTGCTGTCGCTGAACGACAACCCCGGCAACATGGTGGGGCCGGAGGCGGAGAAGACCGCGCTGGTGCGCCATTGCTGCCGCACCTACCTGATCGGCGCCAACCTGACGATCCCGACATTCTTTGTCATGACGCGGAAATCCTATGGGCTGGGCAAGCTGGCGATGACCGGCGGGTCGATGCGTGTCGGCATGTTCGCCGTGTCCTGGCCGACCGGGGAGTTCGGCGGCATGGGGCTGGAGGGGCAGGTGAAGCTGGGCCGCCGGCGCGAACTCGCGGCGATCGCGGACCCGGCCGAACGTCTGGCGGCCTACGAGCGGATGGTCGCGGAGCTGTACCAGCGCGGCAAGGCGTTGAACGCCGGGCAGTTCTTCGAGGTGGACGAGGTGATCGATCCCGCGGAGACGCGGCGCTGGATCATCGCCGGGCTGCGGTCGATGCCGCCGATGCCGGTGCGCGAGGGCAAGAAGCGGCCCTGTGTGGACGGGTGGTGAGGGGGCGAGCCGTCGCGGGCGGCGAACGTCCGGGCGGGCTGTGTTGACGGCAGACGCTCGGTCTGCCGCTTCCGGGGACTGCGGCGGATGGGGGAGAGTGCGGCATGCGCATCGTCACCCTGAGCGAACGCGAGATGGCCGAGGCGGACCGTCGCACCCGGGCCGCAGCGGAGCTCTGCTGCGTGCTGACGGACTATGCCCGTGCGCATGGGGGACGGTTCCTGCTGTTCGGTTCCGCGGCGCGCGGGACCATGCGGTATCACAGCGATGTCGATATCCTCGTGGACTTTCAACGCGAGGCTCTGGACGATGCGTGCGGCTTCGCTGAACGCGCCTGCTGGGACCGCAAGCTGGATCCCGACATCATGCCCTATGCATGGTGCACAGAAGCGTTTCTGAAGCACATCGCACCAGAGGTTCAGGTGATGGGATGAGCGACGCGCGCTGGGTGGAAATCGAGGCTGCCGTTGCTTCGGCCGTACGGCGTTTCTCCGGGGCGGTGGCCATTGCCGAGCGTATCGTTCCCGATTCTCCGGCTGACCGCTATATGGCGGAAATGGCGTTGATGCACTCCATGCAGGCGGCCATACATCGCTCGAGGCGGCATTGTTCCGCATCCTGGGATTGCTGGAAGAGGAACCGCCGTCCGGATCGCAGCGGCACGCGGATCTGATCAGACGCGCGTCGGTGACTGTTGGAGAGCGTCCGGCCATTCTGGTCGGCGCGGTAGCGGAAGCTGCGGACGAGACATGGCAGTTCCGCAAAATCGCTTCGCGGGCCTACGACAATTTTCGGCTCAGCAAAGCCGCAGACGCGCTGGCTGCCGCCCGACTCTTGATCGAGGAACTACCCGAGGCGATCGCCCGGTTCCGCCAGGCGATCGACCCGTAAGCCCGTCTTTCAGGCGGCCTTTTTCGTCAGCAGATTCATCGCGATCATCGTCTCGGCGATCTGCACCGCGTTCAGCGCCGCGCCCTTGCGCAGATTGTCGGAGACGCACCAGAAGGACAGGCCGTGCTCCACCGTCGGGTCCTTGCGGATGCGGCTGACGAACACCGCGTCCTCGCCGGCGCATTCCAGCGGGGTGACGTAGCCGCCATCCTCGCGCACATCCACCACCTCGACGCCCGCGGCTTCGCGCAGCAGGGCGCGCGCCTCGCCGGCGGTGACAGGACGTTCGAATTCGACGTTCACCGCCTCGCCATGGCCGATGAAGACCGGGACGCGCACGCAGGTGGCATGCACGGCGATCGCCGGGTCGAGGATCTTCTTCGTCTCGACCGTCATCTTCCACTCTTCCTTGGTCGACCCGTCATCCATGAACTTGTCGATGTGGGGAATGCAGTTGAAGGCGATTTCCTTGGTGAACTGCTCGGGCGGCGACTGTTCATGCACGAAGGACGACTTCGTGTGGTTGTAGAGTTCGTCCATCGCCTCCTTCCCCGCGCCCGAGGTGGACTGGTAGGTCGAGACGACCACGCGCTTGATCTTGAACTCGTCATGCAGCGGCTTCAGCGCCACGACCATCTGGATGGTCGAGCAGTTGGGGTTGGCGATGATGCCGCGCTTGTTGAACTGGCGCAGGTGCTGCGGGTTCACCTCCGGCACGACCAGCGGGATATCCGGGTCCATGCGGAACTGGCTGGTATTGTCGATCACGATGCAACCCTGCGACGCGGCGCGCGGGGCGTGGATGGCCGACACCGACGCGCCCGGGCTGAACAGGCCGAAATCCCAGCCAGTGAAGTCGAACGTCTCGAGGTTGCGGACTTTCAGGATCTGTTTCTCGCCAAAGGACACTTCCTGTCCGGCCGAACGACCGGAGGCGACCGCCGCCACTTCCGACACGGGGAAGCGACGTTCGGCCAGGGTTTTCAGCATCTCGCGCCCCACCGCTCCGGTGGCGCCGACGACCGCGACCCTGTAGGCCATGTTCCTTGCTCCTGATTGGCGAGAAGGCGCGGATTAGCGGGGTTGGGACGCTGGAGCAAGGGGTTTGCGCGCAGGGTTGATGGTTCGGATGTGCGGCGTGCGCAGCCTGGCGCGGGGGCTGTCGCGGCGGCGGGCTGACAGCGGTGCCGGCGTGCGCCGATGGACGGGAGCGGCGCGGATGTGTATGATGCGGCCCTATTCATACACACATGAAGTTCATGCGTACGAACATCGATATCGATGACGATTTGCTGGCCCGGGCAATGGCCGCGACCGGCCTTCCAACGAAGAAGGCCACGGTCGAGGAGGCGTTGCGCTGTCTGGTGCGGCGTCACGAACGGCTGAAGGCGCTGGCAGACCTGGCTGGATTGGGCTGGGAAGGCGATCTGAGTGCCATGCGGGAAGCTCGGGACGCGGACCTGCAACGGTGATCGTGGTCGACAGCTCGATCTGGATCGGGCTGTTGCGCGGGCAGACCACCCCGGCGATGCGGCGGTTCCAGCAAATTGCCAGGGATGCCGATGATCGGATTCTGCTGGGTGATCTGATCCTGCTGGAGGTGCTGCAGGGTGCGCGTGACGAGGCTCATGCAGCCCGGATCGAGCGGAACCTGCGGCGCTTCCCGGTCTTGGCGATGCTCGACGACGTCATCGCGGTTCAGGCCGCGCGCAACTATCGGATCCTGCGGTCACGCGGGATCACAGTCCGCAAGACGATCGATATGGTTATCGGGACATTCTGCCTGTCCGCCGGACATTCATTGCTGCACGACGATCGGGATTTCGATGCGCTGGTTCTGCACCTGGGGCTGCGGGCTGTGACACCGTAGTCGCGGATGGCGTGGAGTGTATCGTTACAACCAGGTTAATGACTCTCGATCCTAAATGCCACTGCACGACGCAGGTAAGGATCTACAAGTCCCGGGCCGCGGGACATGGCTCGTGGCGTTTCTCCCGCCCGATTCTGCCGTCGCGATCGGTTTCACTGTCCGAAGGCGGGGATCATGCGGCAAACGCCGCGCACGGGTTCCGCTGCAGGGATGGCTGCCCGCCGGGTGCCGCCCAGTATGAATGGCGACGGTGCTCACGGGACTGCGGGCCCATCAGCTGTGTCATACAACAATCGCATCCGGATGCATGGCCTGTATCTCACGGAATGATGGAATATATCGCGAGAGGAGGATCCTGTGATGGACGCCTACATCTATGGCGAGAAGCGTGCACTGCCCGACGGGTTCCAAACCTTCGGCGAACCAGCGCGCAGCGCCGTTGTCTCGATCGACATGCATCAGGGCCATCTCGCCGATACTCCCGACTGTCCCTTTCCAGCGCCGCGGCGCGCCGGTGAAAATTATCCAATGATTCATGTCCGGACCGTCCTGCGCAAGGGCGGGATCGATGACCTCAAGGGTCACAAGGCCGCATGGCGGCTGGTGTTTCCGCTCTATGCAGGGACAGTCCCGAATGCAGACGAGCATGGGATCGAGGGAACGCGGTGGACCAAATTCATTGACGCGCGTCGACCCGGGCGACATGACGGTCAACACCAAGAAGCGGCTTTCGGTCTTCTATCCGACTGATCTCGATTTTCTGCTGCGTAATCTCGACGTCCGGACCGTTGTGCTCAACGGTGGGTTTACGGATTGCTGCGTCCTGAATGCCGCCTTCGAGGCCAGCAACCTGGGATACAATCTGGTCGTGCTGCGTGACCTTGTGCGGGGAACCGACGAGGAGATGGAGGCTGCGGCATCGAAGGTGGTTTCGTTGCATGTCGGACCGGTGGTCGACTTGGCCGATCTTCTGGCGCAATGGAAGCGCGCTTCCGCCAGCGTTGCTGCTTCCGCGGCGTAGCGGGGCGGGTCAGGCGACCTGTCATACGCCGGACCGGGAACAGGCGACCCAGCCGGACGGGATCTACGTGCTGCCATACCGCGTATCGGTCGGTGCCGGCGGATCGCGATCGAGAACCTCCTTGATGCCGTCCGGATCGACCGCGATGCTGACGCCCACCCGTTCCTGCGGCAGCAGCATCACCGAACGGGAATCGCGTTCCGCCCAGCCACGGTTCATCGCCTCGGTGATGTCGGCCAGAACCAGGCTGGCGATGCGCATCGGCGCGCCCACCTCGCGGGCCAGCCCGGTCGCCAGCATCATGTCCTTTTCGACGATCCGCAGCGCGGATTGTGGATTGTCGTACGTTCCCGGCAGGAACTGGTCGATCAGCCCGTCGAAGGTCCGCCGCCGGCCCGACGCGCCTTGCCGGATGCCCTCCCACAGCGACAGTGGATCCGCGCCGGCCTTCACGCCCAGAACGAACGCCTCGGCGATCGCGGCCTGAACGGCCTGCTGGGCGCAGTTGTTCACCAGCTTGGTCACCAGCCCGCTGCCGACCGGCCCGACATGGATCGGGCGGTCGCACATCGAGCGGATGACGGGCTCATAGCGCTGATACGCCGCCTTGTCCCCGCCGACATACATCGCAAGCCGCCGCCGCCGGGCCCCGGGTCCGCCGCCGCTGACCGGCGCATCGAGCATCTGGGCGCCGCGTTCGGCGAAGGCCTGATGCAGGCGCCGGACGAGTTCCGGCGAATTGGTGGACATCTCGAAGAAGGCGCTGCCCTCTCGGATGCCGGCGACAAGTCCGTCCGGGCCGAACGCCACGGCCTCGATCGCCGCCAGGGTGGGAAGGCTGGTGAAGATGACCTGGGACTGTTCCGCGACCGCACGCGGGGTATCGGCCCAGATCGCACCTGCCTTCAGGTGCGGCGCCGCCGCGTCCGGCCGGACATCGTTGACGACGATCCGGTAGCCGGCCTTCTGCAGGTTGGCGGCCATCGGCCCGCCCATCGTTCCGAGTCCGATGAAGCCGATTATGGGCTGCGATGTGTCAGTCATGGTCGCTCCTCAGGGGATGTTATGGACTTTGCCTCAAGTGGCAGCTCGAGCGAGCATGAGGCATACGAATGCCACCACATGCAATCCGGTAAGGGTTGAAGCGTTGACTTCATGGTCCTTGGTCCTCCGGCGGAATGCGGCCGGCGGTCGGCGCTGCAATCTGCATGCAGCCCGGAGTGTCGGTCCAATCGGTGCAGCCGCTCGGCAGGAACCGAGTAATCCGCGGGCTGAGCCGGGCACGGGGCAGGCGAAGACGGGAGCGGCAAGGCTGAATGGCATGGGCTTATTCGGCCTGTTACCGGATCACCTCCACCACGACCCCTGCGGCGTCGGCAATATCAGGCCATCGCCGCTCTGCCGTCAGCGCCGGCATCCGTTCCCGCTTTGCCAGAGCGAGGCAACAGCGATCGCCCAGGGACAGCCCACGTTCCAGCGTGACCCTGCGCAGCATCCCGGCCTCATATGCCAACTCTACATCCAAAGGCACCACCCGTATCGGCAGCGGGCGAAGCATGGCCTCGATGTCGTCGCGGATGGCGCCGAGCTTCGCGTAATGGCTGATGACTTCGGCGAGGTTGATGGCGGACATCAAGGAGCCGCCAAGCGCGTCCTTGACCCGATCCGCCCCTGGCTCCGCCAGCAGGAGCGCCAGAAGCGCCGAAGCGTCCAGAACCATTATTCAGCGTCGCGGTCGGCGAGGAAATCGTCCACTGACGACCCAGTTTTGCCGGCGACAAGGCGTCGACTAAGCGCCTGTGCCTGATTCACGACCTGATCAACGGTGCGAAGGATGATCGCGTCGCCGGTATCCTCGACGATCACCTCTCCGCCCGCGTCCAGCCCATGCCGCCGTCGGAATTCGGCCGGTATGCTGACGCGACCGTCCGGCATCACCTTTGCCTTCACGCCCATGGGATGTCCTGACTTCATGCTATGCTGAGGAGAATATCCCATAAGAGCTTCGAGATTCCACAGCATGGGCTTGGTCACGCTCTCAGCATGGACGTGAATACGATACAATGAGGCTATGTCTACGGGTATTGGGGTGTCGAGAGGTTTGGCTCTGTCGTATCCAGCCCGGTCACAGCTCTCCGGGCGAATTGTAGCGTGCGGCTGTCAATAGCGGACGCGGGTAGCCCACTCCGACCCTACGCCCGATACCGCTCCAGATACCCGCGATCCACCTCGAACCCGAACCCCGGC
>JBFXDK010000010.1:65069-77270 GCA_050181195.1 Acetobacteraceae bacterium
CCTTGCCCTTGATATCCCACAAGGCGATGTCCACGCCGGCCAGAGCGGTCATGAGCTGGGCGCGGTTGTCCGGCCCGAACAGCGCGGGCGGCGGCGGTGCGTTCGGATCGGCCTTGGCGGTCGTCAGGCCGAAGATCTTCGCCCACACCGCCTCATGCGCCATGGCGTCCATGCCGGCGATCAGGGCTTCCAGTTCATGCACCATCGTGACCACGGTCTTCATGCCGCGCCCATGCAGGGTCGCAAGGCCGGTGACGCCCTGGTCGGTGCCGACCTCCACCACCACGACGGTCGCGGTGTTGAAGCGGGAGGTGCCGACGAAGAACGTCGCCGTCAGCGGCACTGAAACAGGATGGGCACGCAGCGTGGTGATCTTCATGTCCGTTTTCCCCCGGGGCCTGGCCACCGACGCAGGGTCATCCAAACGGATGGTGTTGTGAAGCGGCGTTCCGATGTATGCCGTGCCGCCATGTCGCTTCTGGTTCTCAGTTCCGTCACCATCCGCATCGGCGGACGCGTCCTGCTGGACGGCGCCGACCTGACCGTCGACCCCGGACGGCGGATCGGCCTGGTGGGCCGCAATGGCGCGGGAAAATCGACCCTGCTGCGGGCCATCGTCGGAGACATGGCGCTGGATGGCGGGGAGATGCGGTTCGCGCGCGGCGTCCGGCTGGCGACCGTGCGGCAGGAAGCACCGGAGGGGCCGCAGTCGCTGCTCGACACGGTGCTGCAGGGCGACCCGGAGCGTCTGGCGCTGCTGGAAGAGGTGGAAGCGGCGGATCCGCACCGGCTGGCGGAAATCCACGAGCGGCTGCGCGCGATCGGCGCGGACGCGGCTCCCGCGCGCGCGGCGACGATCCTGGCTGGCCTCGGGTTCGATGAAGCCGCGCAGGCGCGGCCGGTGGCGGAGTTCTCCGGCGGCTGGCGCATGCGCGTGGCGCTGGCGACGGCGCTGTTCGCCAATCCGGACCTGCTGCTGCTGGATGAGCCGACGAACCACCTGGACCTTGAGGCGACGCTGTGGCTGGAATCCTGGCTCGCGAGGTTTCCCGGTGCGGCACTGGTGGTGTCGCACGACCGCGGATTGCTGGATCGCGCGGTGGAGGCGATCGCGCATCTGGACAAGGGGAAGCTGTCGCTGACGCCCGGCGGGTTCGACGAATTCGTGCGCATCAAGACCGAGCGGGCCATGCAACAGGCCAAGGCCGCGGAACGGATCGCGGCGGAACGGGCGCATATCCAGTCCTTCATCGACCGGTTCCGCTACAAGGCCAGCAAGGCTCGTCAGGCGCAGTCGCGGATCAAGGCGCTGGAGCGGCTGCCCAAGATCGACAGCGTGATCGAGGACGCGCCGACGAAATTCGACTTCCCGGAGCCGCGGCGGATCGCGCCGCCGATCCTGGCGCTGGACCGGGTTGCCATCGGCTATGACGGCGTGCCGGTGCTGCGCAACGTGTCGGTGACGGTCGACATGGACGACCGGATCGCGCTTCTGGGCGCCAACGGCAACGGCAAGTCGACGCTCGCGAAACTGCTGGCCGACCGGCTTGGGCCGCTGTCGGGCGAGATGCGGCGCGGGCCGAAGCTGAAGGTCGGCTATTTCGCTCAGCACCAGACCGAGGAGCTGGTCGCTGGGGAGACGCCGGTCGACCACATGGCGCGCGCCCTGCCACAGGCCAATCCGACGCAGGTGCGCTCGCAGCTGGCACGGTTCGGACTGGACGCCGATAGGGCGCAGACGCCGGTCTCCAACCTTTCCGGTGGCGAGAAAGCAAGGCTGCTGCTGGCGCTGGCCACACGGGACGCGCCGCAACTGCTGATCCTGGACGAACCGACGAACCACCTGGACATCGACGCGCGGGAGGCGCTGGTGAAGGCGCTGGCCGATTTCACCGGGGCGGTGCTGCTGATCACGCACGATCCGCATCTGGTTGAACTCGTAGCCGATCGGCTGTGGCTTGTGGCGGATGGGACGGTGAAGCCGTTCGACGGCGACCTGGACGAATACCGGGCGCTGCTGGCCGAACGCGCGCGAGGGCCGGCTCGGACCGAGACGGTCAGCCGCAAGGACGATCGGCGGGAGCGTGCCGAAGCGCGCGCCGCCCTGGCGCCGCTGCGCCGCAAGGCGCGGGATGCCGAGGAGCGGATCGCGCGGCTGCGGGCCGAGAAGGAGAAGATCGAGGCGAAGCTGGCCGATCCAGCGATGTATGCCCCGTCACGGATCGCCGAGGTGACGGCGGCGAACACGCGCCTGGCCGCGATCGCGCGCGAGGTGGAGGCCGCCGAGGAAGCCTGGCTCGCCGCCGAGGAAGCGCTGGAAGCCGCGTCGGTGTAGCGCGTCAGGCGCCGGTAACCGCCAGACCGAGGGTGCGGGCGGCGTCCGCCATGCGTCTGTCGAAGGTGGCGAGGGTCGCGCCAAGACGGCGGGCAATCACGACATGCAGCATATCGGGCGCGCGGAGGTCAAGATCGAGACGCCGCAACAACGTATCGGCCTCCGCCACATCGGTCGTGCACAGGGACGGCCGGTCGGGCAGTGTTGCGACGCAGGTGTCGAAGTTCCCGAAGATGGCCGCCGCCTGTCCGCGGGTCAGCAACCGCATGCGCACCAATTCGCGCGAAATCGCTGACGAACGGATCGACAGTTGCCGCCACCATTGCAGACGCGGTCTCGGAATGCGCGTCCTCGGCAAACAACGGGACCAGCAGGCTTGCATCAAGATAAAGCCGGCTCACGACCCTTCATCGCGCATCTGCCGAAGCAGAGTGACCGTGTCCAGCGGCGCTTGCCCCTGGATCCGGCGATCACGGAACCATTGGGCGTCGAAGCGCGATCCCAGGCGTTCCATCGGCTGCACGGGCACGACGCGGAGTTCCGCCACCGGCCGACCGTCGCGCGTGATCACGACCGCTTCGCCAGCCTGCGCACGGTCGATCAGTTCCGACAGATGAGCCTGGGCCTCGGCCACGGTGTGTTCGCTCATGCGGACAATATGGCCAGCCCCTGGCCATATTGTCCAACCCGTTTCAGTGCCCGCCGCCCGTTGCCCCCACCGGGACGATCAGCGCATCCACCGCGGTGATCCGCTCGCCCGCGCAGATCAGCGGGTTCACGTCCAGCTCCGCCACGCTGTCGCGATGGTCCGCGACGAAGCGCGACACCCGGCTGATCACCTCGGCCAGCCGGTCGATGTCCACCGCCGGCATGCCGCGGAAGCCTTCCAGCAGCTTCACGCCCTTCAGGCTGCGCAGCATCCCCACTGCTTCACCAGGTGAAACCGGGGCGGGCGCCAGCGCCGTGTCCTTCAGCACCTCCACCAGGATGCCGCCGAGCCCCACCACGATCATCGGCCCGAACAGCGGATCGTTGGTGGCGCCCACCACCATCTCGATCCCCTGCGGCACCATCGGCTGCACCAGCACGCCGTTGATGTTCGGCGGCGGCTCGACCTTGCCGGCATTCGCCATCACTACCTGGAAGGCCGATCGCACCTCATCGGCCGACCGCAGGTTCAGCCGGATCACGCCGGCCTCGGTCTTATGTCGCAAGTCCGGGGATTCCACCTTCAGCACCACCGGATAGCCCAGCGCCTGCGCCGCGTTCACCGCCTCGTCGTCCGTGTTGACCAGCCGCTCACCCACCACCGGCACGTCGTAAAGTGCCAGCACCTCCTTCGCCTCGCGCTCGGTCAGCGTCCGCCCGCCCGCCGCGGCGATCAGCGTTTTCGCCTTGGCCACCACATCCGGCGACGACGCCGGCACCGTCTGCGCACCGGCGGCCCGCTTCTCGCCCCGCCACTGCCAGGCCGCCAGCGCCGCGAAGCAGGCATCCATCGAGCGGAACAGGGCCACGCGCTCGCACTGGTTGGCCTCCACCACGCCCGGGCCTTCCTGCCATTCGGTCTGCCAGGCGACGCAGGCCATCTTGCCGTGTTCCTTCGCCAGCGCATTGTAGACCAGCGGACGGTTGGCCGAGGCCTGGTAGCCGTAGGTCATCGGTGAGACCAGCACGCCGTATTGCGGATCGCCCAGCAGCGCCCCCGCGCAGGCGCCCAGGGATTCCGGATTGGCCAGCACCTGCGCCGTCACGTCGCAGGGATTGCGCGATGATCCGAACTCCGGAATGTGCTGCTCCAGGATCTCCCGCACCGGGTCCGACGGCTGCGGCATCGGCACCCCGTGCTGTTCGGCCCGGTCGGCCGCCATGATCGCCGCGCCGCCCGATGCGGCGACCACCGCCGCGCCCGCGGCCTTCGGCGCCGGCGCCTTGGCGAAAAACGCCGCGGTCTCCATCAGCGCCTCGAAGTCGTCCACCATAACGGCGCCGGCCCGCTTGAACACGGCGCGATAGGACGCATGCGACCCGGCCAACGAGCCGGTATGCGACATTGCCGCCCGTGCACCCTGCTCGCCGGTTGCCATCTTGAAGATCACCAGCGGCTTGTCATTGTCCCAGGCTTTCTCCGCCGCCATCAGCAGGCGCTCGGGCGTCGACATACCCTCGAACACGCAGGCGATCGACCGGCAGGACGGATCGTCCGCCAGGTAGCTGACATAGTCCGCCATATCCACGTCGCAGCTGTTGCCCGACGTCAGCACGTGCGACACCGACAGGCCGCGCACCACCCCCTGGCCCAACGCCATGCCCAGCGCACCGGACTGGCTGATCACGCCCACCGCATGGTCGTTCGGCTGCGGGATCGGGGTGATGTCCATGAAGGTGATGCGGGAATCCACCAGCGCGTTCACCACGCCGATGCAGTTGGGACCGACGATGCGCAGCCCGGTTTCCTGCGCAATCGCGGCGAGCCGCTGCTGCTGCGCGATGCGGTCTTCCTTGCCCGTCTCGCTGTAGCCGGACGCGAAGATGATCGCGCCGCCCACGCCGGCCTTGGCGCAGTCCAGGACGATCTCCTCCACTGCCTCCCGCGCTGCCGTGATCACGGCGCAATCCACCACTTCCGGCAGGTCGCGCACGTTCGGATAGCAGGTCATGTCGCCAATCGTGGCGTAGCGGGCGTTCACCGGATAAAACCGGCCGCCATAGTGCCGCAGGTTGTGCAGCACGCGTTCCCCGAAGGACCCAGGCCGGGTCGAGGCACCGATCACCGCGATGCTGGCGGGATGCAAGAGCCGCGACAGGTCCTGGCGGCTGTAGATGGTGGTACGCTTGTTCTCCATGTCCTCGGCCCGATTGACGTTCCCCAAACCGCCAGCATACTCACCGGTAGACGGCCCGCCAAGAACGAGGAAACCCCATCGATGTCATCGCTGTTCGACCTGACCGGCAAGGTCGCCATCGTTACCGGAGCCACCAAGGGCATCGGCCTCGCGATCGCCACGCGCATGGCCGAACACGGCGCGACCGTCGTCGTGTCCAGCCGCAAGCAGGACGCGTGCGACAAGGTCGCGCAGGGCATCCGCGATTCAGGTGGCAAGGCGATCGCGGTGTCCTGCCATATCGCCAATAAGGATCAGTTGAAGAACCTGGTCGACCAGACCGTGTCGCAACTCGGCGGGCTCGACATCGTGGTCGCCAATGCCGCGGTCAATCCGTACCTCGGGCC
The DNA here is from genome assembly GCA_050181195.1 of Acetobacteraceae bacterium. Classification (GTDB taxonomy): domain Bacteria; phylum Pseudomonadota; class Alphaproteobacteria; order Acetobacterales; family Acetobacteraceae; genus Rhodopila. The sequence goes on from JBFXDK010000010.1 coordinate 70,637, forward strand.
GATGTCCGGTGCTTCGGATGAGGTGTTCGAGCGGGTGATGGGCACCAATGTCCGGTCGAATTTCTGGCTGGCGAACATGACCTGTCCGCTGATGGCTGAACGCGGCGAGGGGTCGTTCACCATCATCTCCTCGATCGGCGGGCTGCGCGGGTCCGCCACGCTGGGTCTGTACGGCATTTCGAAGGCTGCGGACCTGGCGTTGATCCGCAACATCGCCGTTGAGTGGGGACCGAAGAACGTCCGCGGCAACGGCATCGCGCCCGGCCTGGTGCGCACCGACTTCGCGCGTGCGCTATGGGAAGACCCGGTGCGCTATCGCAAGACGACACGCGACAATCCGATGCAGCGCATCGGCGAGCCGGATGAGATCGCGGGCTGCGCGGTGTTCCTGGCATCCAAGGCGGGGTCGTACGTGAACGGGCAGACGATCTCGATCGATGGCGGGACGTCGACGGGCACGATCATTCCGAAGGATGAGTAGGGCGAGGCTCCGCCTCGCGCTCCGCCAGGGAGGGCGCTGCCCTCCCTGGACCCACCCGCCAAGGGCGACGGCCCTTGGAACGCGATTCCTTGGTTGGATTTGGGGCGGGGGGCCTGACCCGGACCGCGCAAGGTCTGCGTCAGGCCCCCCGCCCCAAATCCAACAAACGAGTTGGGATCAAAGGGGCTTTGCCCCTTTGCGGAGGACCAGGAGGCAGCGCCTCCTGGTCGGGGTCCGGGGCGGAAGCCCCGCCCTTGTCGTTCCTCAGGAAAGCCCGTGCCATGACCGATGCCCCGCTGTTCGACCGCGCCGCATTCCATCTGTCCCCGGACATCGCGCATGTCTGCGCCGGCGGCGAAACCGCTGCCCTGCGCCGGCACGAAGCCGCCGTGCAACGCTACCTGCGCGACAAGAGCAGCGGCATGCCAGGCCGCACCCAGCAGGAAGCCCAGATCGAGCGTGCGCGGGCCGGCATGGCGCGCCTGTGGAACGTCGCGCCCGGCGATATCGGTTTCGTCTCCAACGTAGCCGAGGGGATGTCGATCGTCGCGGAAAGCCTCGACTGGCGCGATGGTGACAACATCTGTATCGACGCCAACGAATACCCATCCGTGGTGGCGCCGGTCGCCCTACGCCGCCACCCGCCGATCGGCCTGCGCATCGCGGAAGGCAACGCGCCCGATCGCCTGGCCGCCCGTGTGGATGCGCGCACCCGCATCATCGGCGTGAGTTGCGTGTCCTACCTGACGGGTGAGCGGTTCGACCTGCCGGCGTTGCGGTGGCTGGCGGATTCCGTTGGTGCGCTGCTGGTCGTCGATTTCACCCAGGCGGCGGGTTACCTGCCCATCGACGCGTCGGTCGCGGATTTCGCGTTCTCGGCCAGCTACAAATGGCTGCTGGGCATCACGGGCGTTGCGACCGCATACTGGAACCGCGCCCGCCAGCCGGACTGGTCGCCCGCCAGTGCCGGATGGCATTCCATCGCGCCCGGCACACATGGCTATCGCACCATGCCGGCGCTGCGCGACGATGCGATGCGGTTCACGCGGGGCAATCCGGCGCATGCGCCCGTCTACGTGCTGGCCGAGGCGCTGGATTACCTGGCCGGCTTCGATATGCGGGACGTGCAGCGCCACGTCCAGGGCTTGACGACGGCATTGCTCGACCGGTTTGCGGCGTTGCAGATCCCCGTCATGACACCGCGTGATCCGGCGCGTCATGGCGCGAGCGTCTGCGTGGCGTCACCCCGCGCGCAGGCCCTGGTCGACGCCTTGCAGGACCAGGGCGTCTGGGCCTGGAACGGGCATGGCCGCATCCGCTTCAGTTTCCACGGTTACAACGACATGCGTGACGTCGTGCGCATCGCCGACGGCATGCAATCGGTCTGGCGCGCGGCATAGGGCAGGGGAGGCGGCGATGGACTACCAGCACATCCTGTACGACGTTGCCGACAACATCCTGACGATCACGCTGAACCGGCCCGAAAAGCTGAATGCCGTCACGGACCGCACGATTTCGGAACTGCTGGACGCGCTGGACCGGGCCGACCGGGACGACGATGTCCGGGCGATCGTCTTCACCGGTGCCGGCCGGGGCTATTGCGCGGGCGCCGATCTTTCGGAACGGGCCGAGACCATGAAATCGGGCGGTGCTCCGGCCGTGGAGGATCCGGGGATCGACGGGCATCGCGATGGCGGCGGGCTGGTTACGTTGCGTCTGTTCGATTGCCTGAAGCCGACCATCGCCGCCTGCAACGGGGCGGCGGTAGGCTTCGGCGCGACGATGCAACTGGCCATGGACATGCGCCTGGCGTCGGAGGCGGCACGCTACGGATTTGTGTTCACGCGGCGGGCGATCGTGATGGAGGCGGCATCGAGCTGGTTCCTGCCGCGCCTCGTCGGGCCGCAGCAGGCGCTGGAATGGGTCATCACGGGACGGGTGTTCGGGGCCGAGGAGGCGCTGCGTGGCGGCCTGGTGCGCTCGGTTCACCCGCCGGCGGACCTGCTTCCCGCCGCCAATGCGCTGGCCCGCGAGATCGCCGAGAACACCTCGCCGGTGTCGGTGGCACTGAACCGGCAGATGATCTGGAAGATGCTGGGCGCCGATCATCCGATGGCGGCGCATCGGATCGACTCCAAGGGCATCTACGCGCGTCGATTGTCCGAAGATGCGAAGGAGGGCGTGTTCTCCTTCATGGAAAAGCGCAAGCCGAAATTTCCAATGAAGGTCAGCCAGGACATGCCATCGTTCTTTCCCTGGTGGGAAAACCCGGCGTTCCGCTGACTGCCTGTCGCAGGCATGGCATTCTGTATGGGCGCGTGTCAGGCCGCCATGCACTTGAGTAGCGGTATGCTGGCGAACTGTTCGCACGGGTTGAAGGGCGACAATCCGGTCCCGGCCCCCGTCGGGAGAGCACCAACGGTGCGCCAGACCTGATCCGCGCGGGTATCAGGAGTCGCCACCGGGCCTGTCGCCGCTGTATAGGCGAAGAAGGCGAGGGGAGACCCGATGGCTCCGCACAGGCAGATCAGGCTCGGCTTGTCCATGCGCCAGCTCGGCTATCACGCCGGCGGCTGGCGCCAACCGGATGTGCCGGCCGCCGGGGCGATGGACATCGGCTACTACGCCCGGGTGGCGCAGACGGCGGAGCGTGGGCTGTTCGACCTCGTGTTCCTGGCCGACGGCGTGGCGCTGAGGCAGCGGGACGAGCCGCCCGGGTCACTGTGCCGGTCGAACCAGAACGTGGAACTGGAACCGCTGACCATGTTGTCGGCGCTGGCGATGGTGACGCAGCGTATCGGCCTGGTTGCCACCGCCTCGACCACCTACAACGAGCCCTATCACATCGCCCGCAAGTTCGGCTCGCTGGATCATATCAGCGGCGGACGGGCGGGATGGAACATCGTCACGTCCTGGTCGGAGGCGGAGGCGCGTAACTTCAATCGTGACGCGCACCTGGACTATGACGTGCGTTACGACCGCGCGGCCGAGTTCGTGGAGGTGGTCAAGGGCCTGTGGGATTCCTGGGAAGCGGACGCCTTCGCCCACGACAAGGAATCCGGTCTGTTCTACCACCCCGAGAAGATGCACGTGCTCAACCATCGCGGGACGCATTTTTCCGTTCGTGGGCCGCTGACGGTGGCCCGCTGTCCACAGGGGATGCCGGTGCTGGTGCAGGCCGGCGCCTCGGAACAGGGACAGGAGATCGCGGCGGCCAGCGCGGATATCGTGTTCACCGCACAATTGTCGCTACAGGATGCCATCGCCTACTACGCATCGGTGAAGCAACGGCTGCCGCGGCACGGCCGGACCGCGGACGATCTGCTGATCCTGCCCGGACTGCTTCCGATCGTCGGGCGGACCGAGGCGGAAGCGCAGGCCAAGCATCAACGGCTGCAGGACTCGATTCACCCGCTGGTGGGGCTGGCGCATATTTACGGACCGATGGGCGATCTGTCGGGCTATCCGCTGGACGGCCCGGTTCCGGAGCCTAGGGATCCCGAGTTGCGCAGCCGAGCGAAGCTGATGCTGGACATGGCGCGGCGGGAGAACCTGACGATCCGGCAGTTGTATCTGAAGATGTCCAGCGGGCGCGGGCACCGGACGGTGATCGGCACGCCGGCGCAGATCGTGGATGCGATGCAGGCATGGGTCGAGGCGCGCGCGGCGGACGGGTTCAACATCATCCCGTCGCATCTGCCGGCCGGGATCGAGGATTTCGTCGAACTCGTCGTGCCTGAATTGCAGCGGCGCGGACTGTTCCGGACGGAATATGAAGGCCGCACGCTGCGGGAGAATCTGGGTCTTCGCATTCCGGTGAACCGCTACACCGCCGGCCGCGGCTGACGGCCGAACCCGTATTCCGGTGCCGGCAGGCCCGCGGTTGCCTACGCTACGGACGGCCCGCGGCGGTCACCCCGCTACCAGGACCGCTCGCCATCCATCCGCACCGCCACGCAGTCGAGGCGCCAGCGCGCCAGCGCGGCGCAGGCGCCGGATGCGTCGTCCGCGGACAGTCCCGTGAGGCGGGCGCGATAGAGCGCCGATCCTCTGGCCGTGGTGACCCGGCGCATATCCAGCGACGCCCGCTGCAACTGGCCAGGCGCCGCGCCGCGTGCGCGGTCCGCGGCCAGGCGGGCGGTGGCCTGGGTGGAAAACGCGCCGACCTGGATGGCCCAGCTCCTGTCGAACGATGCCGACGTTGCGGCACGGGTGATGGGCGGGGGAGCGGCCCGGGCGGATGAGATGAGGGACGGCATGCTGCGTCCGGTCTCCGCCGAGGCTTCCTGCCACGGCCGGCTTGCCGGGGGCGCAGGCAGGCACGCAACCGTGGGATCGTAGGCTTCGTCGGGATCGCACACCCGTGAGACGTTGGTCACAGGGAACGACGCGGGCGCGATGGCCGGGGTCGCCGACGCCATCACAGTCCTGCCGGCGGACGCGCAGGGTCGTGTCGGATCATACGCCGCATCCGGATCGCATACTCCCGGTGTCGGCCGCGCTCGGCTGCGGCTGGCATAGGAGGTGCGTCGATCGGCATACACGGCCAGTGGACCGGATAGTGGTGCCGAGCTTCCAAGCTGCGGGGCGATGGCGGCGACGTAGTTGACGGTCTCGGTGGGAAGGGCGCGGCGCTTGGTCAGATAGTCGTCCAGGCGCCGTGGGCCGGCATTGTAGGCCGCGAGGAAGCCTGGCGCGCCGAACCGGTCATACATCTCCCGCAGGTAGGCGGTGCCGGCCAGGATGTTGTTCCGCGGCTCATACGGATCATCGTCCAGCCCGTGCCGGTCCTGCAGTTCGGCGTAGGTGCCCGGCATCACCTGCATCAGGCCCATCGCACCGGCATTCGAGGTCGCGTCGGGCCGTCCGCCTGATTCACGCTGCAACACTGCGCGGATCCAGGGATCCGGCATGCCGAAGCGCGCCGAGGCCTGCTTGATATAGGGACCCCACGGATCCTCGGGCGGTCCCGGCGGCGGGTAATAGGTCTTTGGCGTGTAGCGGCCGTATCGCGGGCCGCTCGCGCGGTCCGAGCAGGCCGTCACGAACAGCACCAGTGCCAGACAGGACAGGGTGCCCAGCCGGACCCAGGCGGCATGTGCCCGTGACACGGGCTGTCGCGGCTGATCAATCTTTCCGGTCACGGCCGTCCCTCCGTCGCCATGATGCACCAATCCTCCAGGCGCGCATGATCCTGTCCATAGCGCATTGGCATCGTTGGCCGTGAGCAGGAACGACAGGACGCTGCCGGTTCATGCGGAGCGTAACCAATCGGACACGGTGCGGTCATGCGATGGGGCCATGGCGTGGAACCGGTTGGCCGCGCGACGGGCCGGGCCGGCCGGTCGCGGGCGCTACCGCTCGACAACAAATCGTACCCGCAGGTAGTCTGGGCTATCGTCAGTTTAGGGAGAATGGCATGAGCGTGGCATGGACCGAAACGGTCAAGGAAATCGCCGGCAGCAAGGTGTATCTCAGGCGCGCCGGCAGCGGCCCCACGGTGCTGGTGCTGCACCACGACATCGGCACGCCGGACGACCTGCCATTCTACGACGCGCTGGCGGCGAAGTTCGATGTCATCATCCCCCACCATCCCGGCTGGGGCAAGTCCGAGCGCCCGCAATGGCTGCGCCACCCGCGCGACATCGCCGCAATGAGCGCCTGGCTGCTCGCCGATCTCGGCGCCAGGGACGTCTCGCTGGTGGGCCTGGGCTTCGGCGGCTGGATCGCGGCCGAGATGGCGAGCCTGGCGCCCGAGACCTATCGCCGCATGGTGCTGGTGGGGCCGATGGGGATCAAGCCGCCGGAAGGCGACATCGCCGACCAGGCGATCGTGTCCTACATCGACTATCCGCAGTCCGGCTTCCATGACGAGGCGGCGTTCGCCAAGGTGTATGGCGATGTCAGCACCGACCAGCTGGAACAGTGGGATATCTGCCGGGAGATGAGTTTCCGCGTGGCGTGGAAGCCGTATATGTACAACCAGACGCTGCCGCATCTGCTGGGCGGGGTGCGGACGCCGGCCCTGGTGGTGTGGGGCGATGACGACCGGATCGTGCCGATCAGCGCCGGTCAGGCCTATGTCAAGGCGCTGCGCAACGCGACGATGACCACCGTCGCGCAGTGCGGCCACTTCGCCGAAATGGAAAAGCC
>JBFXDK010000011.1:0-77255 GCA_050181195.1 Acetobacteraceae bacterium
TAGCGGTTGCGGTAATGCTCGCTGCCCGGCCAGATCCCCATCTGGGCGTATTCGCGCCGCTGCCAGCCGGTGATCATGTTCACGCCGAACCGGCCATGGGAAATGGAATCGATCGTCACCGCCATGCGCGCGGCGAACGGGGGCGGCATCGTCAGGACGGCACAGGTGGCAAATAGCTGGATGCGTGTGGTGACAGCGGCGAGGCCGGCCATCAGCGTGAAGGATTCCAGGTTGTAGTCCCAGAACTGCGACGGGCCGCCGAAACCGTGCAGCTTGATCATCGACAGTGCGAAGTCGAAGCCGAATCCTTCCGCCTTCTCCACAACCGTGCGGTTCAGGTCGAAGCTGGGCTTGTACTGCGGCGAGGTGGTGGAGATCAGCCAGCCATTGTTGCCGATGGGGATGAAGACGCCAAGTTGCATGCCCGTGCTCCTGATAGAGCATTTCCACCCGGCTGTGCGGGGTGAACGTGCTCCATGATGTTGTTACGTCGCGTGATTCACACGCTGGTACGTTCCGCTCAGCGTGATCACGCTCCAGCCCAGAGATCCGGCGGGACGACATGCCGGCCAGTGACCACGCCGGTCAGCACGCAAGCGTCATGCCAGCCCGGTGTCAACCCTTCGGGCGGAGACTCCGGCGCGGGCCGGCGGCTCTGGCACGCCGCTTGCTGCCGCCTGGGCGTCATCGCGGCAGAGGTATCCCATGGACATCGGCGTCTTCATTCCGATCAACAACAACGGCTGGATCATCTCGGCCACGTCACCGCAGTACAAGCCCAGCTTCGAGCTGAACCGGCGCGTGGTGGCGAAGGCCGAGGAGTACGGACTGGACTTCGCGCTGTCGATGATCAAGCTGCACGGCTTCGGCGGGAAGACGGAATTCTGGGACCACGGCCTGGAAAGCTTCACGCTGATGGCCGGGCTTGCCTCGGTGACCCGCCGGATCAGGCTGTATGCCTCGACCGCCGTATTGACGATCCCGCCCGCCATCGTCGCGCGCATGGCCTCCACCATCTCGGACATCTCGGGCGGGCGCTTCGGCGTCAACATCGTCTCGGGCTGGCACAAGGTGGAATATACCCAGATGGGGCTGTGGCCCGGCGACGACCATTTCGCGCACCGCTACGACTACAGCACGGAATATGTCACCGTGATGAAGGCGCTGTGGGAAACCGGGCATTGCGACTTCCAGGGCCGGTATTTCCAGATGGACGACTGCCGGCTCAGCCCGCCGCCCATCGGCAAGGTGCCGCTGGTGTCCGCGGGGCAGAGCGACCGTGGCATGGAGTTCGCCGCGCAATACTGCGACTTCAACTTCGCCCTGGGCGAGGGGCTAAACGACCCGTGCCGCGCCGCCGGAGTGCCGGCGCGGATGCTGGCGCATGCGCGCAAGGCCGGCCGCGATGTCGGCAGCTATATGCTGTACATGATCATCGCCGATGAGACCGACGATGCGGCCATGGCGAAATGGAACCTGTACAACCAAGGCGCCGACCAGGACGCGCTGGCCCATCTGCTGGGCAAGGCGGCCGAGGATACCGCACCGAATGAAACCTCGATGGCGTCCGCCATCATGCGCTCCCCGTCGCCGATCAACTTCAACATGGGCACGCTGGTGGGGTCGTACGAACGCGTGGCGGCGATGCTGGATCAGGCCGCGACGATGCCGGGCGTCAAGGGTATCATGCTGACCTTCGACGATTTCCTGCTGGGGCTGGACGCGTTCGGCAACCGGATCCAGCCGCGTATGGCGTGCCGCCGGCACATCGCGCCGGTATTCGCCTGAGCAGGGACAGCCAGGGGGAGACAAGCATGGAACTGCAAGGGAAGGTCGCGCTGGTCACCGGCGCCCAGCAAGGCATCGGACAGGCGATCGCCATCGCCTATGCGCGCGAAGGCGCCGACGTGGCGATCAACTATCTGGACAACGCGGCGGCCGCCGAGGACGTGGCCGCGTCGGTCCGCGCGCTGGGCCGGCGCGCCGTGCTGGTGCAGGGCGACGTGTCCAGCCCGGATGCCGCCGCCGGACTGGTTGCCGGCACCACGAAGGGCCTCGGCCGGATCGATATCCTGGTCAACAACGCCGGCGTGTTCCCGCGCGTGCCGTTCCTGGAGATGACCGAGCGCGACTGGGAGTACGTGATCGGCGTGAACCTGAAGGGCACGTTCTTCTGCTCCCAGGCGGCGGCACGGGCGATGATCGCCGCCGGACATCCGGGCGTGATCATCAGCCTGGCGTCACAGGCGATCATGGGGCTTTCGCCGCACGGCACGCATTACTCGGCCAGCAAGGGCGGCATCGTGTCGCTGACCCGCGCCATGGCGCTGGAACTCGCGCCGCACCGTATCCGCGTCAATGCGATCGCCCCTGGCCTGACCGACACGGCGCAGCCGCGCTATGGCCACAGTGAGGAGGAATTGCGCGAGCGCGCCGCGCGAACGCCGGTGGGCCGCATGGGCCAGCCGGAAGACATCGCCCATGTTGCCGTTTTTCTCGCCTCTCCCCGCTCAGAATTTATGCTCGGCCAGACCGTGCATGCGAATGGCGGAACTTATCTGCCTTCATAGGATGCGGGTAGGGCGCATGTGTGACCGCTAGATGGGCTATATGACTGTAATTCGCCCACTGAAGCCTATTTTCAGATCAGGGAGGGGCGGGATGGACGGACACGATCGTCCGCCCATCCCCCGTCGCGGGACGCATCACGTCCGCTCGTTGGCCTGCCGCCAGCGCTCGATCGCGCCGATCGCGGTCGCGGCGTCGATGACGTCCGCATAGCGACGCTCCACGTCCTTCAGGTTCTGCTCATGCGCCGCCAGGTCATGGTCGCCGACGCAGTCATGCGGCACCATGACCCGGAAGCCCAATGAGAACGCGTCGATCACGCTGGCGCGGATGCAGCCCGACGTGATGCAGCCTGTCACGATCACCGTATCCACACGCTCTTTCGTCAGGATCGCGGCGGCCGACGTGCCGAAGAAGATCGACGGCGCCGACTTCATCAGCACCACGTCGGGACCCGCCGCGGCGATGCGCGGATCCAGTTCCACCGCCTCGGTCCCGCGCAGCAGGTCGAAGACCGGCGACACTTTCCAGTGCGGCGCACCGCGCGGGCTGTCATAGCCGTTCACGCAGGCGATCACCGGTAATCCGGCCCGCTTCGCCGCTTCGATCACCGGCACCGTGTGTTGCACCGCCTGGTCGACCATCGCGCCGCCGCCCATCGGGAAACCGGCTTCCGTGAATCCCCGTTGGAAGTCCACCACGACAACGCCCGGCTTCGCGCCGAACCCGAGTTCGCGGCTGCCGTAGCCGCGTTCCGCGTAGATGTCCGACATGTCTTCTGTCCTCCGCGTGCATGCGCCGGCGCGCAGGGTGCGAGAATCATGCCGCACCCGGCACGCCGGCGGACCCGGTCGGACAAATGCTACTTCAGGAAATTCCGTGCTGTCGCGCGCACCGGCACCATGCCCGAGGCGTTCAACCGCACCGACGGCAGGATGGTGCCGTCGCGGCTCAGCGTCGGCACCTTGGGTTTCGGCGAGGCCAGTCGCGCGATGCTGCCGACGTTCATCACCTTCGATCCGCCCGGCATCGCGGACGAGACCCTCTGGGCGTATTTGGCCGCGAGCATCGGTGTGGTGGAATGATACCACCCGGCCGCAACCGTCCAGTCCCCGCTGCGGCGGAAAAGCTGGTTCAGGAACTGGCCCGCATAGCTGGCGTTGCGCCGCGGGTCGAAGGCCTGGTCCAGGCTGGCGAATGCGTCCGGATGGTGCATCAGGTTCACCTGCATGCAGCCCACATCGATGGACCGCACGCCGCTGGCCTGCAGCAGGCGCACCGCCGCGATGGCCTCGGCCTTCGACTCGAAATAGCGGCCCGCCCCCTCGGCATTGATCGCCCAGGGCCATGGGCGCCATGTGCCGCTGATGCGGTCCGGCCGTCCGGTTTCCACCACGCCGATGGCGCTCATGAGGTGCTTCGGAATCCGGCTTTCGAGTGCGGCCGCGGCGATGGCTTCCTCGCACTGCAGGCCCGGCGTCAGTCCCGTTCGCAGCTGCGCCATGCTGCTGCTGCTGCCAACCGCGACCAGCACGCCAACAGCCAGGTACCACGGTCGCACGCGACGCGGCAACATCAAGATTGCGGATGCGGTTTCATAACCCACCGCCAACAAACGGCCGCGCACGCGCCGACCTGCAATGAGAGGAATCAGGCTGCTCATCGTCCCTGAGGTCTGTGATCGAGATCGGACCTGCAGGGTGCCCAGCCGGCCGGCGAAGGTCACCTAACAAACCGGTGTGCCGGTTTCACCAATCCGCGTGATGTGGAATTGTAAGGGAACCGAACGGCTTGCGGCGGCGTTCCGTGTCGCCTGCACGAACGTGCGATCATCCGGCGCGCGATCCTGGTCGGGTAGCTCCGGCAGCGTTGCACAGGCCGGATGGACGGACGATGCGGCAGGCCGCCGCTCCCGGCGAACGTTTCGGATCGCCGCTCCCGGCGAAGGTTGTCGGATCGCCGCGCCCGTGCCTATCCTGCCGGCCGCTCGGCTGGTCCGGACCGGTTTCCGCACAGCCCGTTTCCCACCCGATCAAAAGAGCCGATTGCCGATGATCCCGCCGATCCGAACCGACGAGGCCACGGGCCTGAAGATCTTCCACACCCGTGCCGCCAAGGCGACCGAGCGCATTGCCGGCAAGGGCTATTCCCCGATCGACGATGCCACGTTGAAGACCTTGCCGCCGCCCCCGCCGGGCGCCGTGTTCAACGCCGAGGAGCAGGCGAAATACCGCGCCAACAAGGAAGCGCGGCGTGGCGCGGCCGACTACATCGCCATGGAAGGCGAGTTCTCGAAGTACCTGCAGGACGTGTATTCGGCCCCGCCCATCGACCGCGAGGCGCTGACGGATGAATGCGAGGTCCTGGTGATCGGCGCCGGGTTCGCGGGCCTGCTGCTGTGGTACAAGCTCAGCCAGATTGGGTTCAAGGACGTCCGGTTCTGCGAAAAGGGCGGCGACGTCGGCGGCACCTGGTATTGGAACCGCTATCCCGGCATCGCCTGTGACGTGGAATCCTACAGCTACCTGCCGTTGCTGGAGGAGATGGGATACTACCCCAGCATGAAGTTCGCCTCGGGCTTCGAGATCCTGGAATACTGCCAGCTGATCGCCGAACGCTCCGGCTTCTATGACCACTGCCTGTTCCACACCACGGTCGAGCGCACCGACTGGGATGAGGCGACCCGTCGCTGGATCGTGCAGACCGATCGCGGCGACCGGATGCGGGCGCGCTTCGTCGTGCTGGCCAACGGCATCCTGACGACGCCGAAGCTGGCGCGGATCGAGGGGATGGAGACGTTCGAGGGCAAGGCCTTCCATACCTCCCGCTGGGACTACAATGTCGAGTTGCAGGGCAAGCGCATCGGCATCATCGGCACCGGTGCCACCGCCGTGCAGGTGATCCCCGAACTCGCAAAGGTCGCATCCCACCTCACCGTGTTCCAGCGCACGCCATCCACGATCGACGTGCGCGACCAGCGCGCGACGACGCAGGAGGAAATCGAGACCTGGTCCAGGGAGCCCGGCTGGGCGAAGGCCAGGCGCGAACGGCTGGCACGGATTTCATCGGGGCGCACCGCGCTGCAGGGCAACGACGACTACCTGTCCGGCAAGGTCGCGGATATCCGGCCACGGCGGCAGTACGAACGGGAACTGACGCCCGAGGAACTGATCGAACGGCAGCTCAACACCAATTTCCGCATCATGGAGCAGATCCGCGCGCGCGTGGATGCCGTGGTGAAGGACCCGAAGACCGCGGCGGCGCTGAAGCCCTATTACCCCTATGGATGCAAGCGCCCGACCTTCCATGACGAGTTCCTGCCCACGTTCAATCTTCCGCATGTGACGCTTGTGGATACGGCACCGCTGGGTGTCACCCAGATCAACGCTCGCGGCGTGGTGCATGACGGCGTGGAGTATCCGCTGGATGTGCTGATCTATGCCACCGGGTTCCAGTGGATGGCGACGGCGACGTTCAACATGATCACCGGGCGCAACGGCCAGACGCTGCGGGACAAGTGGCAGACCGGGGGTGTGAAGACCTTCCTGGGCCTGCACAGCCACGGTTTCCCAAATCTGTTCATCATGTCGGGGCCGCAGGGCGGCGGTGGACAGTTCAACTTCACCCGTGGGATCGAGGGGCATACCGACTACGTCGTCTGGATGCTGCAGACGATGCGCGAACGCGGCGCCGGGATCGTGGACGTGAAGCGGGAGCCGGAAATCGCCTATGCGGAGCACTGCCGCGAGGCGGACATCAGGACCCGTCCGCTGCGCGACTGCCTGTCCTATTACAATGGCGACGGCACAGCGGAACCCGGCAGCCTGGCGTATTATGGCGGGCCGCGGAAATGGCATGAATTGCGCATTGCCGCACAGGAATCGCTCGATCCCTATGTGTTCGAGGCGGCCGCGTAGATCGGGACCGCCATCCAAGCCCCGGGCCAGGTTCCGTCAGCGACGGGCGGCCCGGCGTGCGATTTCCAGGCCTTTCTCGTCGTGCGGTTGCGCGGCTTCATCGTCACTGCCCAGCGGCGCGGCGGCGGGGTCCGTCATCGCGATCTTGTCGCCCGTGCGTCCGCTGTCGATGGCGCGTCGCAGTTGTTCAACGTTCTCGACCTGTTCGGGCGGGATTGGGGCAATCGGCCGGCCGTCAAGCGTGCTGGGACCGCTGGCCTGCGGCATGGCGTGCGTGCTGCGCGACGTATGTGTCGCGGCGGTTGGCACCGCCACGCCCTGCATGTCCCCGGGCACCTCGCGGGTCACCACGCTCGCAATGATTTCCATGATGCCAAGGGCAAGGAACAGCAGCAGAACGCCGATACTGTTCGTCCATATGAATGCAAAGATGATCAGGGCGATCCCGCCGGCGATGTCCAGCCCCAGATGAATCTTCATGGGAATGAACCGGAAGGCGCCGAGTTCGTAGTTCGTCAATGCGCTGTAGGTCAGAAGGGCAATTCCGAGAAGAATGGGGATCCATTCGAGAGGCGTGCCGTTGGCAATGCCGAGGATGGTGGGCAGGGCGATCAGCACGATACCCAGGCTGTAGTCGAACAAGGCGTGGGTCCGGGTGGAAATGGTTCGCATGATACGATCCCGTGATTGGACGGCAGCGTGCCTGCGCGCGTGTTGGCGGTCTTTGCCTGCAACGCAGGCCACGGCGTGTCGATCCATGCGTTCTGGTGCAGTGGTTGATTGGGCCTGCAACAAGCCGGGAATGTCGGCACCGCTCCGGCGCGCCGCCGTTCTTCCGGGTGTCGTGGCCATTGCTCGCGCGGGATTGTGGTCCGGGCTGGGCTGATCGGCGGCCTTCACAAGCCCTTGACCGCGATCGGCCTCGGCGACGGTGTTTGATCCATATGCACACGGGAATTGATCGAATGGATATCTCGTGAAACGGCCCGCATTCCGGATCGCCCTGCTGATCCTTCCTGTTCTCGGCCTGCTCGGGTTCACCGTCTATGCGGCCTGGACGGCGTGGGGCTTCGCGGATGGGGTCGAGATGGGCGGCCATGCGAGCTTCGCGATCGTTCTGGCAGTGGTCTTCACACTCGGCCTGACGGGGGTGCTGGTCTGGCTGCTGATCTACAGCGAGCGCCGTGGTTACGACCAATAGCATCCCTGCCGGATGCGGGATGGGAACCGCATGGCGCCGTGTCGATGGCATCGTTGCAGGCGATACGGTCGGTGACGCGGCAGTGGCCGCGCCGCAGGAAAAGTGTCCGGTTTTGATATCGGGTCGATAGTGGCTGATCTTGATCAGCCATCACCATCCGGCTCGCGGCCGGTTTCATCACGGCATGACGACAAAATAATGTCCGTAAGTCTCACGCACGCGTGAGTCGGGGTGGCAATGGTCCGTGCCGGGCCGATCTAGCCGGGACATCCGGCGGCCGAAATTGCCGGACGACCGATCATTCGTCCGGAAAGGTCGGATCAGGTCATGTACGGCGCTTCGTCGTGCGTTCAGACAGACACAGCATCGGAGGGCAGATGTCCCGCTTGATCATTGATCCGCCACTCTGGCTCTCCCTTGTTCTGGCGTTCGTGGTGGTCCCCGCGCTTGTCGCTGGGGCGTACCTGATCGTGCACAGGATCCTCGACAGATTGTTACGCATGCGCCGAGCGGCGGTGCTCCGGCGGGTAGTGCATGACGGGCGGGTTCCGGTGGCGATTTCACTCGGGCTCATTGCGGCCCTGACGAGCCTGCCGACCTTGCCGCTGGCGAACGAGACGCTCGATTTTCTCGCGCGTGTCATCGGCTTGACCCTGACGGCTACCCTGGGCTGGGCCGCGACCCGCAAGGTGGCCGCGATTTTCGATGCCTATCTGGATGGCACGCAAGACGTCGCCGACACCGACTTCACCGCACGGGAACGGCGGACGCAACTTGTGATCTTCCGGCGGCTCGCGGTCTCCACCGGCATTGTCCTCACGGTCGCCCTGGTGCTGATGGCCATTCCCGGGGTGCGGGCGATCGGGCTCAGCATGTTCGCCTCGGCCGGTGTCGCCGGTATCGTTGCCGGTCTCGCGGCACGGCCCACCGTGGCGAACCTGATTGCCGGCATTCAGCTTGCGCTCACGCGGCCGGTGCGCATCGGCGACGTCGTGGTGATCGAAGGGGAATGGGGGCGCGTCACCGAGATAGGTTCGACGTTCGTGATCGTCGGAACCTGGGATCAGCGTTCGCTGGTGGTGCCGCTGACCTATTTTCTGGAGCGGCCAATCCGCAACTGGACGCGTGACTCCTCGCAGCTTCTCGACACGGTCTTCCTGTATGTGGACTACACCGTGCCGGTGGAGGCGATCCGCAAGGCGGCGCGTGAGATGGTGCAGGGATCGCCGCTATGGGACGGCCGCGTGTTCGCGGTGCAGGTGACCGACATCAGGGAAAGCACGGTGCAGGTGCGCGTGCTCATGAGCGCCGCGGATTCCAGCCGCATGTTCGATCTGCGGTGCATCGTCCGCGAACAGTTGCTGGACTTCGTCGCGCGCGAATATCCTGATGTCCTCGTGCGGAACAGGGTGGAAGTAATCGCCGAGGCGCGTGGCGAAAGCGCGAACGGCAAAACCGGACATGACGACGCCGAGGACGAACCGATGCGGCTTCCCCGGCCAACCGCCAGGGAGCGTGTGGCGGTTGCGTCCCGCCAGACGGCGTAGCGGGGCAGGGTGGTGTCGCCGCCCCGCCGCGATGTCTAATCCCGCCTGATGCCGGTGATCAGGCGGGCGCCGCCGCGGAACCACAGATACGACCACAGCCAGTTGATCATCACCACGATCCGGTTGCGGAAACCGATCAGGAAGAAGATGTGCGCCACGCCCCATAACAGCCAGGCGAGGTATCCTTTCAGGTGGAAGCGGCCAAATTCGATCACCGCGCTGCGCCGGCCGATGGTCGCCAGATTGCCGTAATGGCGGTATCGGAAGGGCGGCACCGGCTTGCCGCGCAGCATGGCCCGTATGGTTCGGCCGGCGTAGCGGCCCTGTTCCTTCGCCGCGGGGGCGAGGCCCGGCACCGGGTTCCCTTCGGCGTCCACCGTCTGCGCGGTGTCGCCGATGACGAATACCTCGGGGTAGTCGGGCAGGCTCAGGCGATCGGTTACCTTGACCCGCCCGGCCCGGTCGCCTGTCTCGCCCAGCCATTGCGCGGCTGCCGAGGCCTGCACGCCCGCTGCCCAGATCGCCGTGCGGGTCTCGATCCGTTCCTCGCCCAATTGCACGCCATCAGGATCGATCGCTGTGACCCTGGCGTTCAGGCGCACCTCGACCCCCAGCTTTTCCAGCGAGGTGAGTGCATAGGCCGAGGAGTCCTCGGCGAAGGCGGCGAGCAGGCGGGGGCCGGCTTCGATCAGCAGGATACGGGCGCGCTGCGGATTGATGCGGCTGAAGTCGCGCGCGATGATCCGCCGGGCGAGTTCGCTGATGGCGCCCGCCATTTCCACGCCCGTCGGGCCGCCGCCGATCACGATGAAGGTCAGAAGCCGATCGCGTTCCCGCGAATCGGTCTCGGTTTCGGCCCGTTCGAAGGCAAGCAGGATGCGGCGGCGGATGAAGGTCGCATCCTCGATCGTCTTCAGTCCCGGCGCGTCGGCCGCCCATTCGTCGTGCCCGAAATAGGAGTGGCGGGCGCCGGTGGCGACGACGAGGTAGTCATACGGCACCACCGCGACCGAGGTGTGCTGGATGTGAACCTGGCGCTGGTCGGGGTCGATATCGAACACCTCGCCCATGATCACCGTCACGCCGGGCTGGCGGCCGACGATGGATCGGATGGGGGCGGCGATATCGGCGGGCGACAACCCGGCGGTGGCGACCTGGTACAGCAGCGGCTGGAACAAATGATGGTTTCGCTGGTCGATCACCGTGATCCGCACCGGCGCGCCGCGCAGCGCCTGCACGGCGCTCAGGCCGCCGAAGCCCGCGCCGATCACCACGACATGCGGCAGGCTGCTGTCCGGCGTGCCGGCGGCGGGCATCGCGGGCGTCTGGCCGGCCGGGCCTGCCGGACTGCCGCGAACGGCGGCGCGTGGGGTGTGTGCCTGGGCGGGCGTATCGTTCATGGCCAGGACGGCGCTTCGTTTCCGGCGAAATGACGCGGTCTATCTGACCGCCCGCGCGCCTTCGGCAAACACATTTATCCGCGATGCGGCCGCGGCCATAATCCGGACCGTATGGACGTGCGTCGTGTCATGCCGGATGCCGCGTCCGCCTTCCCATGGGCGGTCTGGCGCCCGCCAGCGGGAAGGCGTCCGTTCCTGCGCGCTATTCCGGCGGCTTGCGGTCGGCGTAGCTCACGCCCATGCCGGCCCGCACGTCCTGCTGGATGCCGTATTGCGGGAACGGATAGCGCAGCCCGTTCTTCGCCAGGGCCTCCATCCCGGCGATCGCCTTCGGCAGGTAATCGGGCGGCAGCGCCATCAGCATCTCGTCGTCCAGCACCCCGCCATAGCGGCGTTCCGCGAAGCAGGGGATCGAGAGGCTGGGTTCGCGCGTCTTCAGCGCGCGGCCCCAGGAATCGGCGCAGGCGGATTCGCCCACGATGCTCCAGTCGAAACGCTTGTAGCCGGCCCATTGCAGGCCGTTGACGAAATACATCATCGCGCCCGGGGTGGCGTAGAACAGCGCGATATCCGGCGGGTTCAGCCGGCCGCTGGCGAGCGGTGAAAGTGCGATGGCCTCGTATTTCCCGTCCTCGACGCAGTTCATCGCCGCCTGATGCGCCTGCGCGTCGTCGGGCGTGGAATACCACACACCGACCATGCGCTGGCCCGACGCCCATTCCGCATCCTTCGCATTCCCCAGCCCGATCACCGCTCGGCACTGCGCGCCGACCAGGTTTTCAGCGGTCACGCCGATGGTCCAGCCCAGGCGCGCCGACTGCCCGACGATCTGGTCGAAGGCATGGATCGCCTTCGGCCGGCGGATGCGCGGAATGGCTTCCATGTCGGCGGCGCGCTCGAACAGCTTCATTCCGAAGGGCGGCGTCCGCAGTTTCAGGATGCGCTCCAGGTCGGACGCCGTCCTTGCCAGGTCGATACTCATGCTGATGTTCCTCCGAATTTGCGTCTGCCCTTGGTGGCGGGCACGTCCCGGGGCCCGGATGATGCCTGCGTTGCGTACAGCCGGTTCACGGCGCCAATCAACCCCGGGGATCATGGCGCTGGCAAGGGCGAGGTACTTGATCTGGATCAAGGCTGCTTCTGCGAAGCCCCGATACCGTGGCAAAAAATCGCGGATTTTGCCCTATTCGGAGGATGAAACCCATGGCCTATACGTTGGAACAACTCAGTTCGGACATTCGCAGCGCGCTGAAGGCCGATCCCAGCCCGGCCGGCAAGAAGGCGGTGTGCGCGGCGGTGTCGAAGGCGCTGGTGGACCAGGATTTCATTTCGAAGCACCTGACGGCCGATCAGTGCCGCCCGCGCAAGGTGCTGTATGAGGATCCCGAGCTGGGCTTCTGCGTCTGCGGCCATGTCTATGAAGGCGCCGCCGACGGCTCGCCGCACGACCACGGGACCAGCTGGGCGATCTATGGCCTGGCCGTGGGCGATACCGTGATGACGGACTGGGCGATCGTGAAGAAGGGCAGCGGCGACCAGCCCACGTTGGTGCAGCCGGAGCGGAGCTACACGCTGAAGCCTGGCGATGCGCATTTCTACGACGTCGGCGTGGTGCATTCCCCGAAGCGCAGCGGCCCCACCAAGCTGGTGCGGATCGAGGGCGGCAATCTCGACCACATCCAGCGGTCCAACATCAAGGCAGCCTGAACCGCGGCCGCGCGTCGGGGGCGTTTCCGGGGGCGCGCGGAGCAGCTTCCAGGGGACACGGTCCGGCGTGCGGCTACGGTTCCGCCGGATCGCGGACGAGCGGCGCCGGCCGAGTCGGCGCGGCAGTCCCGCTGCGCGTTAAGGCCGGATCCGCAACAAATACGACTTCACGATTACCCGACTCCATTCCACGCGACGCTGTGCGAACCAGCGTTGATCTTCGGTAATCCTTTACGACGGACGGTGTTTGCCGTCATGCATCCGTATGGCAGCCAATCACAAGCTCGTCAGCACCGGCGCTGCCACATGATACCGGCTGCATTGGGAACGGCATCCTGGATCGCCGAAATGGCGTTTCCCGCCAGCGGTCTTTGCTCGCCAGGGCCGGCTCATGGCGTGCCCAGAAGATCGATTTCGAGACGGAATTTCCGATCCGTAACGGCAATTTCGCCCGGCATCGGTTGATGGCGGGCAGGAAGGCTTTAAGGAGTCGCCCTGGTCGCCGCCGTCATCCGGCAGCGGCGGAACACGGGAGGGCTCCCTGCATCCATGCTGCGTTTTCCAGTCCTGATCGCAAGCCTGCTGCTGTCGCCGGTTGCCGATACCGTCTGGTGGCGCACCACCGGCGGCAGCGTCATCCAGCACCGCGAGCGTGGCCAGGCGAGCTGCACGTTGACGCTGGAAAACGAATCCGGACGTATCGAGTTTGTTTGGGAGGACAGCCTGCCCGTGCATGTCACGGCCACGCAGCCGGACTGGATGTTTTCTTCCAACCAGATCACCACCGTCTCGGTGCGGATCGGCGATGTCTGGCTGGACGGCGGCGATGGCTCGCCGAACATCATGGCGATGACGGGACAATCCGCTCTGATGTTTGTCCTGAACCAGCCGGTCGGCGATCTGCTGCGCGCCGCCCGCGGGGTTGCCGTGCATACCGTCGACTCGCGACTGGAGGTCACGTTGGACCACCGAAGGATGCAGGACCTGGCGAAGCGCCTGGGCAGATGCCGCGAGGTCATCGGGCGCTGAGTTTGCCCGCCCGCCGCGGGCTGCCCGCGTGCGGTTCCGCTAGGTTCCCGGCTCCGCCTCGCCCGCGCGCTGTTCCGCCGGCTTGCTGGCCCGCGCGAGGTTGTGCGCCGTGTTGATCAGCGCCACGTGGGAGAAGGCCTGCGGGAAGTTCCCCACCAGGCGCCCGGCGGCGACGTCGTATTCCTCGGACAGCAGGCCGATGTCGTTGCGGATGCCCAGCAGGCAGTCAAACAGGCGGCGCGCGTCGTCATGGCGTCCCGTCAGCATATAGGCGTCCGCCAGCCAGAAACTGCAGGCCAGGAACGCGCCCTCGCCGTGGGCGAGGCCGGTCTCGACCTCGGCCGGATCGTGGCGCATGACGAACCCGTCCACGACCAGGCGCTGCTCGATGGCACGCACCGTGCCGGCGATGCGCGGATCGTCCGGTGGCAGGAAGCCGGTGGTCGGGATCAGCAGCAGGCTGCCATCGAGCCATTTCGACCCGTAGGACTGCACGAAGCTGCCGAGTTCCGCGTCATAACCGTATGTGCACACGTCATCATGGATGGTCTGGGCGATCTCCCGCCAGCGGTCCACCGGACCTTCGAGTTCGAACTCCCTGGCGATCTGGATGCCGCGGTCGAAGGCGACCCACGCCATGACCTTGCTGAAGGTGAAATGCCGCGGCGCGCCGCGGCTTTCCCAGATGCCGCGGTCCGGTTCGCGCCAGATTTCCGCCAGATGCGCAAGGAACGCCTTCTGCAGCGCCCAGCCATCCTCGGTGCTCGCCAGGCCGCCGCGATGCGCCTGGTATAGCGCGTCCATCACCTCGCCGTAGACGTCGACCTGCAGCTGGCCGTGCGCGCCGTTGCCAATTCGCACCGGCTTCGCGCCCTCGTAGCCCGGCAGCCACGGCACCTCCCATTCGGTCAGCCGCCGCTCGCCCGTGATGCTGTACATGATCTGCGCCTGGGCCGGCACGCCGGCGACGGCGCGCAGCAGCCAGTCCCGCCACGCGCCGGCTTCGTCGTAGAACCCGGCATTCATCAGCGCGAGCAGCGACAGGGTGGCGTCGCGCAGCCAGCAGAACCGGTAGTCCCAGTTGCGGATGCCGCCCAGCGTCTCGGGCAGGCTGGTCGTCGGGGCGGCGACGATTCCGCCCGTGGGCGCAAAGGTCAGCGCCTTCAGCGTGATCAGGGAGCGCATGACGGCATCGCGCCGTTCCCCGGCTTCGACGCGCGCGCGACCGGACCATGCTGCCCAGAACTGCTCCGTCGCCTCCAGCGCCACTTGCGGATCGACGGGATCGGGGGCCGGTTCATGCGACGGCGCATAGGTCAGCGAGAACGGCACGACCTCGCCTTCCGCCACCGTGAAGCTGGAGAGGATCTTCATGTCCTCGCCGCGCAGCGGGGCCGGCGTTCGCAGCACCACCTGGTCCGGTCCGGCGACCGCATGCAGCGTGCCGTCTTCCTGGCGATGTACCCAGGGTACCAGCGCGCCATAGCCGAAGCGCACCACCAGTTCCATCCGTATCGGCACGCGTCCGCGCTCACCGACCACCAGCCGCACCAGGTTCGAGTTGCCGTGCCGCAGCGGCATGAAATCCACCAGCCTGACGGCGCCGTGGTCGGTTTCGAAGCGGGTTTCCAGGATCAGCGTGTCACCGCGATAGCGCCGGGTGACGCGCGCATCCACCCCATCGGGAATGATCTGCCAGCGCCCGTGTTCCGGCTCGCCCAGAAGGGCGGTGAAGCAGGCATCGGAGTCGAAACGCGGCCAGCAGAGCCAGTCAACCGAGCCGTCCAGCCCGACCAGGGCGGCGGTTTCGCAGTCACCGATCAGGGCGTAGTCCTCGATACGAAGCGGCATGACGAGACCTCGGCAGTTGCGCCCCTTGCAGGGCCATCCGAGGCCTGAACGTCGCAATCGCGGATGTGTGCCATGAATTCGGCCGTCGATCCGGTGTCCGGCCTGCGGTGCCCACCGGCCGGCGCAGTGGCGTAGTCCGGCCGGATGGGATCGCCCGGATCTCGCGCGCGGCCGTCAAGCCAACCCCGCGCGCGGACCGGCTGCCCGGTGTGACCGCGATCGATCTACGACGCGGTCCGCGGTGACCAGCCATAGGCCTTGGCGCAGGCGCCACCCATGAGCATGGCGCGTTCGGTGTCGCTCAGACGGTCGGTGTCGAGGAAGGGCTTCACCGCCTGCTCGTAGTTCACCACGGCGAACGCCCGCGTCCAGTCGGTGCCCCACAGGCAGCGTTCAAACCCCCAGGCATCGAAGATGCGGGCCAGCGGATCCCAGATATCCGGGAACGGATAGGGCGCCTTGGACAGCGTGCAGGCGCCGCTGACCTTGATCACCGCGTTCGGACGCTTCGCGAGTTCCAGCACCTTCGGCAGGTCGGCCCAGGGTTCGGGCGGCGCGGGCGGAACGCGAGGCTGCAGAATGCCCAGATGGTCGATGATGAACCGCGTGTCGGGATGCCGGTCGATCAGCTTGGTGCCGGCATCCAGGTTGCCCCAGAACAGGATATTCACCGGCAGGTCGTAGCGCACGGCCGCGCGCAGGATCCGGTCGAGGCCCGGATCGTCCGGCGCCCGTCCCGCTTCCGCCGGCAGCATGATGCGGATCCCGACCGCGCCCGGCGTCTTCTTCCAGTCGGCGATGACGTCGGCCACCGCCACATCGTCGGGATCGACCGGCTTGACGATGGCGAACCGGTCGGGATGCGCCTGCTGCACCTCCACCGCATAGCTGGCGTCGTAGCGGTACAGGCCGAAGGCGGAGATGAAGATCGCGCCGTCGACGCCGACCTTGTCCATCTCGACGACCATCTCGTCGCCGGTGACATGATCGGGCCAGTTCGGCACGGTGTGCCAGGGACGCTTCGGCGTGTTCGCCTCGTAGGCATGAACCTGCGAATCAATGATTGGCATCGTGGGCGCTCCTCTCTCCGGGTCAGCTTGGCGATTCCGGGAGGATCGTGTCCAGAGGGGGGGCACCGCCCGGTGGCGGGCGCGCAGCCGCCGCATCGATCCCGATTCCGCGGGCGCCGCTTCGGCCGGATCGGCCGAGCGCGGCTCAGGCGGGTGTCAGCGGCGCGTGCGGCACCGTATCCTTGCAGATGATCCCGCCGCGGTCGCCGATATCCAGGCGGCCGTAGCATTCGGCGAAGACCGGCGGCAAGGGACGGGCATTGGGCGGTGCCAGCCACAGCCGCAGCAGATGGCGCTTGCGTTCCGGCTCCGGCCAGTCCTCGTATCCGGAACGGGCATGCAGGATCGTGTGGTTGTGCAGGAACTGGATGTCCCCGGGCATGAAGGCCATGTCCAGCCGCAGCGCCGGGTCCCCGGCCAGGGCGGCGAGCATGTCGAGCGCCTCGTAATCCTCGGGCGCCAAGCGCCGAGCCTCGGGGAAGCGCTGGGCAGAGCCGATATGCAGCCGGGAATACAGCACCGAGAGCTTGCCGGCGTATTCGTTGAACACCGGCGCCTGGTAGAATGGCGCCTTGCCTTCCGGCACCTCGCCGCGGCGGTCGACGGGGAAGGGCTGGTACAGGCGGTCCAGCAGGTCGGGCCGCCGTTCCGCCATGACGTTGTGCACGGCCATGGAACTCACGATCGTCGACAACCCGCCGGCCTTGGCTCGTCGCAGGCACAGCAGGGCGACGACGTCGCTCCGGTCGATGTGGAAGTTCTGCCGCTCCGACGTCGCGTAGCTGCGGGTGTTCGGGTCTTTGGCGCTGCTGCCGCCGAGGTCGTAGACATGGCCGAGAAGATGGCCGCGGGCGTTCTGCGAGCGGGCACTGCCGAAATGGGTGCCGATGCCCCAGTAGGCGGCGGCGCTTTCCCGGATCGGCCGGTCCTGCACCGGCACCCCGCGGACGCGCACGAAGCCGCGCCCATCGACGACCTCATCGCGCAGCCGTTCCAGCACGGGGCCGAGGTTCGGCAGCGGGAAATCCTCGCGCCTGATGTCGGCGATCGCCAGGTCGCGCGCCAGGACGGATGCGAGCGCCGTCTCGATTTCCGCGATGTCGGCGGGCGTCAGGACATAGGTCCATTCCGCTTCGCGGGCCGCCATGTCCGGGCCGAACCACACGGACGGACCTTCCACCAGGCGGTGGCGTGTTGACGGCGACGCTGTTCCTGCGATGGCGGACATCTGGTTCGCCTCCCTGAGCGGTTTGCCTTGCGGCCCCGCCGGTCTTGTGCCGACGGTTCAGCCTGGGAGCTTACATGCTTCCCGGGTCTGGTCCAGCAATCCCGTCCGTCTGGTCCCCCACCATCCCGGTCATGCGGGCACGTCCCAGCCGATCCACTCACAGAACGCCCGCCCCATCACCCAGTCCAGGTCGCTGCCCTTCAACCAGGGCAGTTCTTCCGTGAACAGCGTGACGCACTGGCGCCAGGTGCAGTGCATGCGGGTGATGTCGGTACCCCAGAACATCCGCCGCGGGCCGAACGCATCGAAGACGCGATGCAGCGCGTCATGGATGCTGGGGAATGGGTAGCCGTCCAGGGCGTAGCCAGCCTGACCGGTCGCCTTCACCGCCACGTTCGGGTGTTTCGCGAGCGCCAGAAGCTGCGGCAGGTTGCGATAGGCCGCTTCGGCGCCTTCGGTGCCGCGCGGCACGCCCATATGGTCGATGCTGATCCGCAGTCCGGGATGCCGTTCCGCGATCTGGCCGACCCGCGGCAGGAAGGCCGATGCCTGCAGCGACACCGGAATGCCCAGGCGTTCGGCGACGGGAAACAGCCAGTCCAGCGTGCCGTCGTCCGGCCAGGACTGGGACCGCGGATCCGAGAAGTAGAACCGCAGTCCCTTCATCCCCGGCCGGCTCTTCCATGTCTCGATCGCGGCGCGCTGTTCCGGTTGATCCAGATAGAACCATCCCATGATGGCGAAGCGGTCGGGGTGCGCGCGGGCCGCCTCGACGGCCAGTTCATTGGAATCCGGGTCCCACATCACCGGATGGATCACCGCCCGGTCGACGCCGGCGGCGTCCATGGCGGCCAGCGCCTCGTCCTTCAGAAACGGCGTCTGACGATGATGGGCGGATGGCTTGCCCTTGGCCCAGAGATGGATCTGTGCGTCAGCGATCAGCATGGTTCGTGACCTTGTCGTGTCCCGCCGCGTCGTGTCCCGCCGCGTCGTGTCCCGCCGCTGGGGATGGCTGGAAGGGAAGCCGGGCGTCGGGGCGGCGGGGAAGCGGCAAGCGGATCACGCTGCCGCCGGTGTTGCGGACACTGGCTGGGGAATCGTCACCCCGATCATGTCCCCCTCCCGCACGATCGACGCCAGTTTCTCCTCGCTCCAGCCTTCCGTGCCGGCGGGGCGCAGCGGCAGCACCATCCAGCGGTAATCGGCGGTCGAGTCGACGACGCGCAGCTTCACGGTCTCGGGGATGACCGTCTTCCACTCCGATGCCAGCAGCCCGCGCGGGTCGCGCACCGCCCGTGCGCGATAGGCGGCGGACTTGTACCAGAACGGCGGATAGCCCAGCACGGCGCGGGGATAGCAACTGCACAGCGTGCAGACGACCAGGTTGTGCTGTTCGGGCGTATCCTCCAGCACGCCAAGCGGCGGCATGCCGCGCATGGGAATGCCGATTTCCTCGGCCGCCTTGGTGCCGTCTTCCAGCATGCGGGCCCGATAGGCAGGATCGACCCACGCCTTTGCCACCATGCGCGCGCCCTGGCCGGGGCTCGCGTTGTCGGTCACGGCGATCCGTTCGGCGATCTCATCGGGGGATGCGATCCCCTTGCGGTCCAGGATTGCGCGGACGGCGGCGAGCAGGCGCTCGCTTTCGGTTTCCAGGATGCTCATGGCCGCTCCAGCCAATGCCCGAAGATTTCCACCAGCAGCTTGTCGTCGCCGGCCGGTTCCTTCCAGATCGCCTCGCGGTCGAACTGGACATGGTACAGCGGGCGCCGTTCCGCGGGCCGGCCGAATGCCAGGTCCTCGGGGTTCGGGAAGTCCCCGAGATGCCGCAGAACCGTGCCGCGCGCACCGCGCAGGTAATAGGGCGTGCGGATATGCGCGGGGCCGCGCCGCTCCGGCCAGTCATGCTTGACCAGCACATCGTCCCCAGGTTCGAATTTCATGACGCCTCCAGCGCGGCGCGCAGCTCGTCTTCGGTGATCACGCCCTTGCGCAGCAGGTTGTCGGTGATCGAGCGGATCCAGCGGCGATAATAGCTCAGTCGATGGTAGTCGGCTTCGGGAATCGCCTCGATCCCGCGCCGCAGCTCATCCACGCTCATGACCTTCTTCGCGCCCAGGATCTGGCGCAACGCATCCACCTGCCGGTCGAAGTCGGTCAGCGCATGCGGCTCGATGTCCACCGGCTCACACATGAACTTCGACGCGCCGCCGAGGTCATGCGGCGAACGGAGCGATTCCTTGTCCATGACACCACCTTCGCGCATCCTGGAGCGGACGCTAGAGCCTTCCGGAGTGACGATGCAAGCCGACATGCAGCCCTTGCTGGACCCTGATGAACCCGATCCGGTCACGGTGCTGCGGGAGAGCGGTTCGTCCGACATCTTCCTGACCGCCGATCACGCCGGACGGCTGATCCCGCGGCGGCTGAAGCAGCTTGGCGTCGCGGACAGCGAGATGCAGCGGCATATCGCCTGGGACATCGGCATCGCCGGCGTCACGAGGCACCTGTCGGCCCTGCTGGACGCCACCGCCGTGCTGCAGGCCTATTCGCGGCTGGTGATCGACTGCAATCGCGACCCGTCCTGGCCCACCGCCATGCCGGTGATCAGCGAGTTCACGGACATCCCCGGCAACCGCGACCTGTCGGAGGCCGACCGGGCGGCGCGTGTCGCGGCCATCTTCACCCCCTACCAGAACCGGATCGCCGCGCTGCTGGACGCGCGTTCGGACGCGGGGCGGCGTACGGTGCTGGTGGCGATGCACAGCTTCACGCCGGTGTTCAAGCAGGAACGGCGGGACATGCAGGTGGGCGTGCTGTACAACCGCCACCCGGCCCTGGCGCAGATCATGCTCGCCCTTCTGCGCGCCGACGGGGACCTGATCGTGGGCGACAACGCGCCCTACGCCATCACCGCCAGCAGCGATTACGGCATCCCCGTGCATGGAGAGCAGCGGGGCCTGCCGCATGTGGAGATCGAGATCCGCCAGGACCTGATCGCCGATCCCGCCGGACAGGAAGCCTGGGCCAACCGTTTCGCGCGCTTGCTGACCGAGGCGAACCGGCGCCTGCTGGCCGGCTGACCGCCGCCGGGCTTTCCGCCGCGCGTGACCCGTGCGAGGATCGCCGGCCGCCGGTTCCGTGCGAACCGGATTGGCGGGAGACTCCCTGTGGATCGCCGCTTTTTCCTGCTGTCCGCCGCCTCGCTCGCATCCGTTGCGTCGGCGCCCTTCGCGCCTGTCCTGGCCGCCGAGACCGGCTTCGCCACCGGCTGGCGCCGGTTCGAGATCACCACGCGTGTCACGTTGCGTGGGTCCCCCGGTGCGGCCCGCCTCTGGCTGCCTTTGGCGCAGACCGCGGCGGATTACCAGGTCGCGTCGGCACCGCGCTGGCAGACCAGCGGCACCGCGCGCCTGCAGCGCGACGAGCGCTATGGCGCCGGGCTGCTGCGCTGCCAGTGGGATGACGCGGCGAGCGCGCAGGACATCGAGGTCGTGCAGCTTGTGGCGACCCGCGATCGCGGCGCCAACCCGATGCAGCCGTTCGGCGAGGCGGACCGGCGACTTTGGACAGCGGGGACCGAAAGCATGCCGATCGGCGGCATCGTCCGGCAGACCGCGGAGCGGATCACCGACGGCCGGCGCACGCCCAGGGAGCGTGCGCGCGCCATCTACGACTGGGTGGTGGACACCACCTGGCGGGATCCGGAGGTGGCCGGCTGCGGCACCGGTGATTTCGTGCGCATGCTGGAGACGGGCAATTTCGGCGGCAAATGCGCCGATATCAACAGCCTGTTCGTGGGGCTGGCGCGCGCGGCGGGGTTGCCGGCACGAGAGGTGTACGGAATCCGCGTTGCCGATTCCCGCCAGTTCCCGTCCCTGGGCAAGGCCGGCGACATCTCCAAGGCGCAGCATTGCCGCGCGGAAGTGTTCCTGGACGATGAGGGCTGGCTGCCGGTGGACCCGGCGGATGTGCGCAAGGTGGTGCTGGAGGGCAAGCTGGCGCTCGACCATCCCGACGTGGTCCGGCTGCGGGAGCGGCTGTTCGGCTTCTGGGAGATGAACTGGATCGGCTACAACAGCGCCGGCGACATCAGATTGCCGGGCAGCGACGGCCAGACGCCGAATTTCAGCTTCCTGATGTATCCCTGCGCGTTCACCGCGACCGGGCAGCCCGACAGCCTGGACCCGGCCGGGTTCCGTTACGCGATCACCGCGCGGGAGATCACGACATAGGTTGTCCGGGCCTGCCGCCCGGGTGTCAGGACAGGCGCAGGGTCACTTCGGGCAGTGGCGGGAACGCCACGGTGATGGTGCCGGGCGCGGTCAGCCAGATCGGCGGGACCACACTGCCGAGCATGACGATCTGGCCGGCCTTCAGGCCGCCGAAGCAAGCGGCGACCGGCGAGGCCGCGAGCCAGGCCAGGCAGTTGAACGGGTGGCCCATCAGGTCGGCGGTGATGCCTTCGTCGCGCACGGCGCCGTCCACCGTGATGCGCCCGCGCAGCGCGCCGATGTCCGGCGCATGCCAGTCGATGCCGCCCTGGTCGCCCACCACAGCGGCCGCGTGATACATCTGGTCGCCGATCAGCGTGGGCGTGCCCAGAGTGGCCAGGTCGTCGTAGCGGTTCTCGACGATTTCCATTGCCGCGACGAATTCGCCGACAGCGTCCGCGGCCTGCTCCCTGGTGCACGGGCCGGGCGGCAGGTCCTTTGCCAGTCGCACCGCCACCTCGCATTCCACGCCCGGGCGGATGAAATCGGCGAAGCGCAGCGCCGCGGTGCCGCGATGGACGTTCTGCCGCTCCATGAAACCGGCGGCGGGGCCGGGCAGGCCCAGGTATTCCTGCATCCGCCTGCCGGTGGCGCCGATCTTGAACCCGACGGGAGACGCCGCGCCGACGAGGCCTGCGAGGGCGTACTGGACGGCCGATCCCTCGGCCTCGGTGCCCGGACGGATGGCGGGATCGAGCGGCGTGAGGACCGTCCGCGCCTGACGGATGGCACGCAGCGCGGCGGCGGCGGGTTGGGGATCGAAACCGCTCATGCGCGCCTCGTGATCTCATACAGGGCGACGGCGGTCGCGGCGGAGACGTTCAGGCTGTCCACGCCACCCTGGATCGTCAGGCCGGCGATCTCATCGCAGGTTTCCCGCGTCAGGCGACGCAGGCCTTCGCCCTCGGCGCCCACCACCAGCGCCACGCGCCGGTCGGCGAAGGCGGGACCCGACAGGGCCGGACCGGCGGCATCCAGCCCGATGCACCAGACATTCGCGGCCTTCAGCGCGATCAGCGTGCGGGCGATGTTCACCGCGCGCAGCAGCGGCATCGTTTCCAGCGCGCCCGAGGCGGCCTTGGCGAGGGCGCCGCTCTCCTCGGGTGCGTTGCGGTCCTGGGTGATCACCGCGGCCACTCCGAACGCCGCGGCCGACCGCAGAATTGCGCCGATATTGCGGGGATCGTTGACCTGGTCCAGCACGATGATCGGCCCCGGACGATCCAGCGCCGATTGCAGGCTGGGCGGCGAGAGTGGATCGGCCAGCAGTGCCGCGCCCTGGTGCACGATGTCGCGCCCCAGCAGATGATCCAGGCGGGCACGCTCCACCCGTTCGGGCGGCAGCGCCCAGGGCGGCGGCAGGCGCTGGGCCAGCGTGGCCTCGGCTTCCTCGGTCAGCAGCAGGCGACGCAGACGGCGCGCCGGATTGGCCAGGGCGGCGGCCACGGCGTGCAGACCATAGAGCCAGACCGCACCTTTCGGTGCGTCGGGGCCGTGCCGCGGACCGTCATGGTGCTGCGGCCGCGGCCCGCCGTGGCGGGACTGTTGCCGGTCGCGGTCCTGGCGCTGGGAATTTCCGCCGCCGCCCGGGTGCCGGTCACGGTCCTGGCGGTGGAACTGTCCGCCGCCGCCCGAATGGCGGTCGCGGTCGCGGAAACCCTGCTCGTTCTGCGCATGGCGCGCTTGGCCATGCCCGCCTTGGCCATGCCCGCCCTGGCCATGCCCGCCCTGGCGATGATCGCCGGCACCGCCGGAACCGCGCGGGCCGTCATGCCGCGCTCCCGACGATCCGTGCGTGTGCGAACGTTGGGACGAGCCGCCGCCGCTGCGAAACGGACCGCGGTCTGACGGGGGGCGGGCGGGGCCGCCGGGCCGGTTGCCATGGGGTGGTTTCATTTCCGGGCGGTATAGCCGGGTTGCACACCTATGCACAGGCAGGCTCGACCGTTCCGGCGGGGCCAACCGGTCGGGCCGCCCGCCACGGCCATGTTGTTGCGACAGGGGCGGCCGGTCAGGGGATCGCCAGGTGCCGTCGGGTCAGGCGGTGAGAGCCGGTTCCTTCCGGTGGGCCGGGCGTGACGCCGGGCGATCGACGGATTCGGGGTCTTTCGCCGAGCGGCCGCGTGCATAGAACCGGCTTACCCATCCGGCCACGGCATCCGGCGGCGTCAGCACGCCGATCACCCGTCCCCGCCGCGTGATCGCCACCCGCGTGATCTCCCGCGACGCCAGCAGATCCAGCAGGTCCACGCACTGCGATTTGAACTGGGTGACGCTGACCGTCCGGGTGACATCCGCGGTCAGCGCATCCAGCAGCGCCATCTCGTCGGAACAGATTCCCTGGACAGCCCTTCTGTCAGACTCCATGTGACAACGTCCTTCGTACGCTCAGTCCATCGGCCCAGGCTCGCCCCCACGCCAGACCGGGTGTTTCGACATGCTTGTGCAGCCATGCCGAAGCCAGCACCGGCAGCAGGATCGCGCCTGGCAACCAGATTGCGGTGAACAAGACAGCGTCGCCCTGGACCGACCATGCCAGGACGCTGCCAAACAGTTTTTGAACCGGTTCGTTGGTCAGGTAGATGCAATAGGACAGAGCACCCAGCCACTGCAACAAGGATGATCGCAGAACGGCTGACGGCCACGCCAGGCCCGGCCATCCCGGGCGCAGTTGCGCGGCGAGGCACAGCGTCCAGACCAGGGGCGGCAGCAGTTTACCCAGGGATCCCTGCGTCGCGCACAACGCCAATGTCGCCGCGAGAACCGGTAGATAATCCCATAGCCCGGCGCCGCCGCGGCGCACCACCAGCGCGCTCACCACCCCCAGCGCAAAAAAATGTCCCTTGTTGCCCAGAAACGCTCGGCTGAACTGCCAGGCGTCGGGCAGGACCTGGTGCCAGGCCCAGAAGAAAGCCGCCAGAGCAACCAGCGCCCAGGCCATGATCCGCAGGCCATGATCGCCGCCGCCCAGGCGCCGCCCCAGCAGCAACGCCAGGATGTAGAACTGCCACTCGGTCGAGAGGCTCCAGGCGGCTCCAAGCAGACTGATCCAGACATGCGGCAGCACGCCGTTGGGGAACAGCCCGTGCGTCATGGTCAGGTGGGCCAGAATGTCGAGCGGCCACAGGCGTGGCCATCCCTCGGCCCACAGCCCGCGCGCCAGGCTGTCGGGGGGAAGCCAATCCATGTGCTGGAACCCGCGCGGGATCGGCTGGACCGCCAGCGCGAAGGCGAAGACGACCAGGAACACCGGAAATATCCGCGCCGCACGCGCGATCAGGAACGGGCTCGCCTCGTGACGATATTTCTCCAGCGATCCGACGATGACGAGGCCGCTCAGGATGAAGAACACATCCACCGCCGCACCGCCATGCGATGCCGCGTGCGCCACCCATGGCGGCAGCACGGCGAACGGTGCCATGTGGCTTACCATCACATAGACCGCGAGCAAGCCGCGCAGACCGTCCAGGCATTCCAGCCGCTTCATGCGGCCAGTATGAAAGGGGACCCGTTAAGAAAGCGCGAATGCCGGCAGCGCGACAGCCGGCAGGCGGCTTGCCGGGCGAACCGTCATGCTGTCGCGTAATTGATGTGTCGATACAGATGCCGGAGCGGCATCAATTCCGTTGGCGGGGGGTAAGCGCCGGGAAACGCGTCATCAGCGGGCCGCGACCAGTTCATTCCGCGATGCCGTGGTGGAGCCCGCAGGGGAAACGGCGGGGAGTGTTCCGGCTGGCAGGCGGAGCGAAACGGTCGTGCCGTAACCTGGACGGGCCTGGATGGAGAACAGCCAGCCATTCAAGGCAGCATGCTCCTGCGCATGGCGAAGCTGGACGGCATGGGTTGCGTTGTCCAGCACCGGACCGTCATCGCTGACCGCCACCTCGATCCAGCGTCCGATCCTGCGGCCGGTGACCAGCACGCAGCCGCCAGGCGCCTTGCGGAATGCACTGTCCAGCACATCCGCCAGAACATCCCGGTACGCGCGCGGATCGGCGGCGGCGCCGAGATCGGGCTGAATCGCGATCCGGATCTGCACGAAATGCCTGGATCCGACGCCCTGCCGGCCGTCGATCACCGCGCGGGTCTCGTGCTCAAGGTCGAAGACGCCGCCGGCTTCTGTCGCGGGCGGGGGAGGGGCCTGTGACTGAGAGAGCCGAACGGCCTGCGGCGTCGCGCCGGTGCGCGCACCTCTTGGCCATCGTCGTGCCATTGCGACACCGGTTGCCAGGACCGCCGCCAGGAGAACAAGCGCAACGAGGTGCGGCGGAAATGCCACGGCGGACCGTCTCCGTGCGATGATGGTCCTTCATATGCATAGGGAAGTTTACAGGCTGTAAACAAGAGTCCGTGAAAACGTGTATCGGGTCGTTTCTCCGGTTTGCCGTTCCTTGGGTCCGTATTGTCGGGAAACGAAGCCGGCCGCGCCTGACGTCCTCGCGGGCCGAGCGCACACCGACGCGGCGCGCGAGGACGCTGCAATCACGTCCGTGGCACCCGACCGCCCCGCGCGACAGTCAGCGCGGGGCGCGGGCGCCGTGCCCGCCACTGCTAGCGGTTCATCATCACCGGCAGATTGGCATTCTCCAGCACGTGCCGCGTCACGCCGCCCAGGATGAGCTGGCGCAGCCGCGAATGCGAATAGGCGCCCATCGACAGCAGGTCGCAGCCGAACTCGGTCGCCGCGGCCAGCAGTCCGCCACCCACCGACCCGCCAACCGACCGGAACATCACGATATCGGCGTTGACGTCATGCAGGGCCAGATAGGCGGCAAGATCGGGCGCGCCGGGGCCGCGGCGCTGGTAGCCCTCGGCCGAGAGGATCCGCACGGCCTGGGCGCGCTGCATCCACGGCAGCGCCGCGAGCACCGAGGATGCCGATTCCGCCGTGCCGTTCCAGGCCAGGCACACGCGGGTGCCGATGGTCCGCGGCGCCTCGTGCGGCGCGATCAGTACCGGCCGGCCGGAATCGAACAGCACGGCGTGCAGCGCGTCGGAGGACGATACGTCCTCGCCGGCCTCCGGGTGCGGCACCACCGTCAGGTCCGCGAGGCGCGCCTGCTGTGCGACGATGTCCTCCTCGCGTCCGGTCACCGCGGCGAAACCGGCGGTCGGGTGATCCAGCCCGGCACGGGCCTCGGCCACCGCGATACCGTGCTGGGCGACGAAGCGCTCGAACATCGCCCGCACGGCGTGTGCGCGGTCGCTGCTCTCCTTCTCGGTCGCCGACATCATCTCCTCGATCATCGCGCCGGACAGGCCTTCGCCGGCCAGCGGCGCCACGTCGCGGCTGTCCACGCGAACATGCAGCGCGGTGACATGCGCGTTCCAGTGTTGGGCAATCATCAGGGCGGTCGTCATCGCGGCCTCACCGGCAGCGGTACCGGTCAGGGGGAGCAGCAGCTTTCGTATGGCCATGGTCAGCTCCTGTTCAGGCTCGCCACATTCCGCAACTCTGCCTTGCGTTACTGGCGTGGCACAAGATGGGATTTCAGGGTGGCCGCTGCCAAGCCCTGCGCGGCGGCGGCATCCGTGGCTGGAACCGCCAGCCAGCCCCCGGCTCCGGGGTCGTTGCGCGCGGCCGCCCGCAGCACCTCCACGGTGGCGTCCGAGGCGTCGCCGGTGCGGGTCCTGATCCGCTGCTCCAGTTCCGCCAGAGGCGCCTGCAGCCACAGCCCGACGAACGGCACACCCGCCTGCGCCGCGGCCTCGGACAGCATCCGCCGATGTGCCGGGTCGATGAACGTGGCATCGGCGATCACGCAATGCCCGCCGGCCGCGGCCTGACGGGTCAGCGCGGCCAGATCGGCGAAGACCGCGGCACTGACCTCTGGCGCATAGGCGTTCTGGGGCAGGCGTTGCTCCGGGGCCACACCGAAGCGGCGCTTGCGGCTTTCATCGCTGCGCAGGATCAGCGCGCCCGGTGCCGCGCCCAGAGACGGCGCCAGGGCGCGGGCCAATGTGGACTTTCCGGTGCCGGGCAGGCCGCCGATGGCGGCCACCACGGACGAAGACGGGCGCAGATAGGCCTCGGCCGCGTCCAGATAACGGATTGCGGCCTCCTGCTTGCCCATCCGGGCCTGCACATGGGCGCGGATCATCGCCCGCATCGACAGGAACACCGGCAGCCCGCACACCAGGGCGGCATCGCCGGTCCGAGCGACATAGCGGTTCATCACCCGGTTCGCCGCCGCCCGGTCCACCCGCAGGTCCAGGTCCATCAGCAGGAAGGCGAGATCATAGGCGAGATCCGTCGTCGCCAGGTCCTCATCGAACTCCAGCGCATCGAACGGCACCGGCCGGCCCTGCCACAGGCACAGATTGCCCAGATGCAGGTCGCCATGCCCGCGCCGCACGAAGCCGGCCGCCGCCCGCGCCCGCAGCCAGGCGTCCCGACGGGCAAGCCCCGCCAGGATGGCGCTTTCCCAGCCCAGCACCCGCTCGTCTGGCAGACCCGCCTCGCGCGCCGCGCGTGCATTGCCGGTCGCGGTCCTGGCCATGTCGGGCTGGTATCCGGTCAGCGGCGGCAGACCGTTGTGATAAGCGGCCACCGCATCGGCGACCGCATCCAGCCGTTGCGGCGTCAGCCCCCCAAGACGAGCGACCTCATCGAGGAAATCGTCCGCGGGCACGCGGGCCATCCGCACCACCCAGTCCAGCACCGGCGCGTCGGACGGGCCGCCGAGGTCCAGCGATCCGTCGGGACGCCGCACGACGGGCACGACATCCCGATAGAGGCCGGGGGCCGCCGCGGCGTTCAGCGCGAACTCCCGGTCCGCGAAACGCCGCCGATCCTCGGGCCGGGTGAAATCCAGGAACGATAGCCGGACCGCCTTCTTCAGCTTCCAGACGGTGTCGCGGCCGAGATAGACCAGCGAGATATGGGTCTCGACCGGATCCGCTTTGGCCAGGCCGCGCAGGAAGGCCGCAACCTCGGCCTGTGCCGCGGGAATGCTCACGGGATCAGGGGAACAGCTTCCCGACCGTCCACCCGCCGTTGGCCTGGCGCTGGTAGACGGTGCGATCGTGCAGGCGGAACGGCATGTTCTGCCAGAACTCGACGTACCCGGGCACGACGCGATAGCCGGACCAGTGCGGCGGGCGGGGAATGTCGTCGGTCGGGTACTTCGCCTCGTACTCGGCCAGGCGGCGTTCCAGTGTGGCGCGGTCGTCCAGCGCACGGGACTGGTCCGACGCCCACGCCCCCAGGCGCGAGATGCGCGGGCGGGTCGCGTAATAGGCATCCGCCTCGGCGTCCGTCACGTGTTCCGCGACGCCCTCGATGCGCACCTGCCTCCCCAGCGACTTCCAGAAGAACAGCAGCGTGATCCGCGGATTGGCGGCGAGCTCGTTGCCCTTGCGGCTCTGCTTGTTCGTGTAGAACACGAAGCCCGCGGGATCGACGCCCTTCAGCAGCACGGTGCGTGCGGTGGGCACGCCGTCGGGCGTGGCCGTCACCGCGATCATGGCGTTCGCTTCCGGTTCGCTGGCCTCGGCTTCCGCCATCCAGACCGAAAATCGGGCGAATGGATCGGTGGCGATCGGGTCGGTTTCGGGCATGTCGGTCGGGCCACTTCGCGGGTCTGTCTCCGGGCCACATACCCGTCCCGGGGCCGATGCGAAAGGCCTGGATCACCGCCGGCCGCGCCGGCGCGGCTGTCCCGCCTACCGCGCCTGAAGAATGCGCCAGATCCCGTCGACCGCCGCCACGTCCCGCCCGCCGGCGCTTAGCTTGCCGCGCGTGAACACCAGCGCGCGCGTGCGGCGGGTCACCTCGCCGCTGACGGTGACGAACTCGCCCGGCCGGACCGCGTCGATGAAATGCGTGTTGAGCTGGATCGTGGTGCAGGGCGCGCGTCCGGCGGCTTCCCAGGCCAGGATGCTGATCCCGTGGTCGGCGAGTGCCATCAGGATTCCGCCATGGATCACGCCCTGCGGATTGAGGTGCGCTTCGGTGGTCAGCAGCCCGTATTGCCAGTGATCGCCGACGCGCTTTGCCCAGGGGATGCCGATGCCGCCGGGCAGGGGCGCGCCGCGCATCTCGCGCCAGCCATCCGCGGCCGGATCATGGCTCATGCCCGGTGCGGCTCCAGCGCGTCCGGCAGGGAAGCCAGCGTTTCCAGCCGCAGATGCGCCTGCGCGATCTCGGGCTTTTCCGCATGCATCCAGCCCCAGGGGCCGCGGCGGATGAACACGGCCAGCATGCCGGCCGCACGGGCGGGGATCACATCATTGTCCAGCCGGTCGCCGACATAGGCAATGTCACTCGCGGGCATGCCGGCGGCTTCCTGCACCTTGGCGAAGAAGCGCGGATCGGGCTTGGCCACGCCCCAGCCGGCGGAACTGGCGATGAAATCGAACGGCAGGCCCAGCCGGGTCAACGCGCCTTCGGATTCCACCGGCTGGTTGCCGGCGATCAGCACCTTGTAGCCGCGCGCCCGCAGCGCCCCCAGGCACTCCATCACGTCCGGATACAGGTCTCCGGCCTCGAAATCATACCGCCAGCCCTGTTCGGCCCGCAGCTTGCGCGCCCGGGACACGTCCATGTCGGGGCGGAAGATCTCGAACACGCGGCGCAGCGACTCCCCCCGCTCCATCGTCACGCCGATCGCGGTGAAGAAGGTCAGCGCCGGAACGCCCAGGAACTCGGCCCAGGCGATCCAGTGACGGGTCTCGTCGATCAGCGTCTCGCCCACGTCGAAACAGACAGCACGGATCGGCATGAGGCGAGAACATCCCTGTTGCGGTGCAAGGAGCATGGTGACTGGCGGCTGGTTTGACAATCCGGCCCGAACACCGATGATCCGCCCCGTTCGAAGGCGAGCGAATGTCCAGGCTGACCGACTACACCACCTATGCCGATGCGCAGCGCCATTTCAGCGGCGCGCGGCTGTGGGACCTGTTCGACGGCGACCGGGAACGGCTGAACATCACGCATGAATGCGTCGATCGCTGGGCCGGCGACCCGGCGCGTATCGCCCTGCGGCTTGCCTATGGCGATGGCGCGCAGGAGGCGATCACCTTTGCCTGGCTGTCGGCGGCCTCGGCCCGCTTTGCCCACTGGCTGCGCGGGCAGGGCGTCGGCGCGGGCGAGCGCGTGGCGATCATGCTGGAGCCGTCGCCGCCGTTCTATGCCGCGCTGTTCGGGGCGATGAAGGCGGGCGCGGTGGCGGTGCCGCTGTTCACGCTGTTCGGCCCCGACGGGGTGCGGCTGCGGGTCGGCGACTGCCAGCCGAACCTGCTGCTGACGAATGCCGGCAAGGCAGCCGAAACCGGCGACATCGCCGGCGTGCGCACGGTGATCGCCGATGCCGCGTTCATGGCGGAGTTGCAGGCCTGGCCGGACCGGTTCGCGGCGGATACGCGCGCCGACGACATGGCGATGTATCAATACACCTCGGGCACCACCCGCGAGCTGCCAGAGGCGATCCGGCATACGCATCGCGCCGTCGTCGTGGTGGCGAACGCCGCGCTGTACGGCACCGGCGTGCGGCCCGGCGACCGGTTCTTCTGCCCGTCCTCGCCTGCCTGGGGGCATGGATTGTGGCACGGCACGCTGGCGCCCCTGGGCCTGGGCGTTGAAACCGGCACCTTCTCCGGCCGCTTCGATCCCGGGCTGCTGCTGAAGGCGCTGGCCGATTTCGGCATCACCAACCTCTCGGCCGCGGCGACGCATTACCGGATGATGCGCAACAGCGCCGCGGCCGGCGCGCATCGCTACGCCGTCCGCAAAATGAGCTTTACGGGGGAGCCGATCGACAGCGAAACGCGCGCATGGGCCGAGGCGACGTTCGGCACGCGGATGTGCAGCATGTACGGCACGACCGAGATCGGCGTGATCCTGGCCGACTATCCGGGCGCGGAGGATTTCCCGTCCAAGCCTGGCTCGCTGGGCCGACCGGTGCCGGGCGTGCGGGTGGAGGTGCAGGCACCGGACGGCTCGCCCTGTCCGCCGGACGTAACCGGCGAGATCAAGGTGTGGCGCCGCGACGGCTGGTTCCCCA
Source organism: Acetobacteraceae bacterium (assembly GCA_050181195.1). Taxonomy (GTDB): domain Bacteria; phylum Pseudomonadota; class Alphaproteobacteria; order Acetobacterales; family Acetobacteraceae; genus Rhodopila. The sequence goes on from JBFXDK010000011.1 coordinate 31,797, forward strand.
CCCGCGATCGCGGCCGCGTCGACCAGGACGGGTATTTCTGGCATGGCGGACGCGCCGATGACGTCATCATCTCCGCTGGCTGGACGATCGGCGCGGTGGAGGTCGAGGACGCGCTGCTGAAGCACAAGGCGGTGAAGGAAGCCGCGGTGATCGGGGTGCCGGACGCGCTGCGCGGGCAGGTGGTGAAGGCGTTCATCGTCGCCGACCGCGCCGGCACCGAGGCGCTGGCGGCCGAGTTGCAGGATTTCGTCCGCTCCCGCCTCAGTCAGCATGAATATCCACGGGTGGTGTCGTTCGTTTCCGAACTGCCCAAGACCCCCGCGGGCAAGGTCAATCGCAAGGTGCTGCGCGACCGCGACGCGGAAGAACGATCGAGGAGCGCATGACCGCCGATCCGCAACGCCGTTTTCCGAAGATCACCGACCAGGGGATGGACGCCCTGCGCGCGCGCATTGGCGTGCGCATTGAGAACACGCTGGAACCGTGGTGCCACGAAGCCACGCGTGACAACATCCGCCACTACGCCCACGGCATCGGCGACGACAACCCGCTGTGGTGCGATCCGGACTACGCCGCGAATACGCGGCACGGCGGCATCATCGCGCTGCCCAGCTTCCTGTTCGCGACCAGCCGCATCGTGTCCGGTTATGTCGGCGGGCTGCCGGGCGTGCATGCGATGTGGGCCGGCGCCGACTGGACCTGGCACAAGCCGGTGCACCGCAACGACGAGATCACGACGGAAGCCTGGCTGAAGGACCTGATCGAGCATCAGACGAAATTCGCCGGCCGAGCGGTGCAGCAGATTTATCATGTGGATTTCAGGAACCAGCGCGGGGAGACGGTGGCCGAGGCCGACAGCTGGTGCTTCCGCACCGACCGCGATGAGGCGCGCGAGGCCGGCACGAAATACGCCGAGGTGAAGGCGCGGGAGCAGCACCTCTACTCCGAGGAGGAGCTGGCGCGTATCTACAGATTATACCACGACGAGACGATCCGCGGCGCGGAGCCGCGCTACTGGCAGGACGTGGCCGAGGGCGAGGCGCTGCCGCCCATGGTGAAGGGGCCGATGACGGTCACCGGCTTCATCGCCTACGCCCAGGGATGGGGCGGCCTGTATATCCGGGCGAACAAGCTGGCCTGGAAGCAGATCCACGCGCATCCGGGCCTGGGCATCCCCAACCGCTTCGGCATCCCCGACTGCCCGGAACGGGTGCACTGGGAACCCGAATTCGCCCTGATGGTCGGCGCGCCCGGCGCCTATGACTACGGCCCGGAACGCTGTTCCTGGCTGACGCACCACGTCACCAACTGGATGGGTGACGACGGGTTCCTGCGCAAGGCAAGCTGCAAGATCCGCCGCCACAACCCGGAAGGCGACACGCTGTTCTTCTCGGGCAAGGTCACCAGGAAATTCATCGAGGACGGGCGGCATTTGGTGGAGATCGCGCAGGAAGCGCGGAACCAGACCGATGAGCTGTCGGTGCTGGGGAGCGCGGTGGTGGAGTTGCCGTCGCGCGGCTGACCGCCGCCTATTCGGCGGCGATGGCCGGTGTGTCCGGCCAGGCCGTGTCCGGATGCCATGCCGTGTCCTGCTGCCATGGCTGGCCGGCGCATGGGCGGCCAAGGGTGCCGGCGCAATGCCGGGGCAGGGCCAGGCCAAGGCCGCGCAGCGCCGACTGCAGCTTTTCCGTGCCGAAATGCAGGCGCACGGATGCCTGCGCTCGGCGTCCCATGGCCAGGCGCGCCGCGGTGTTGTCCGCCAGCATCCGCAGATGCACCACGGCGTCGCCGATATCGGGCTCGGCCCAGGGCGCGTCCTGGTATACCTGCCGCCGGTCCCGGGCGGGCACAAGCCGGTAGCGCACCAGCGCCGCGGTATCCCGATCCATGTAATCCATATTGCCCGACCAGCCCGTCGCGACCACCGCTCGGCCCAGCATCATCGCCTCGGCGGGCACCAGGCCAAGCCCTTCGCTGCGATGCAGCGACAGCACGATGTCGCTGGCCGCGGTCAGTGCGTGCCGCTCGGGATCGGACATCACGCGGGTCTCGATCCGGATGTTCGGCCCCTGTGCCGCCGCCCGCAACCGGGCGAAATCCTCCGGCGCGTGGTCGGCGTGAATCACCTTCACCACCAGCACGCGGTCCGGCCGGTCACCGAAGGCCGCCCGGAAGGCGGCGATCGCAGCGAGCGGATTCTTCCGTTCGAAGGACGACGCCATGTTGAACGACAGCAGCACGACGATCGCCTGTTCTGGCAGGCCGAAGGCCGCGCGTCCGAGATGGGCCGGTTCCAGGCCCACCGCGGCAAGCGCCGGGGGGACCACCCGGACCCGGCCGGGCAGCAGCGGCTCCAGCGCCGCGGCGGTGAAGCGCGAGGGCGCCCAGATTTCATGAACGAAGCGCGGACCGACCCGCCATTCCGCCGGCACCTCGGGCAGTTCCCACGACCAGTAGCCGACGATGCGCCGCCCACGCATCAGCCCGTGCGGCAGACGCATCAGCGCCAGGGGCATGTAGGGGGCGTTCACATGCAGGATCAGCGGCGCGCCAGCGGGCGGCAGCGCCGCCGGACTTGCGATCGTGTCCGCGCGCTCGATCGGCGGCGGCACGTCCAACCGCCAGACGGGCAGGCCGAGGGAGCGTGCCGCGCGGGCCATCACGCGCGCGCCCTCACCAAGACCCGAAGGGCGGGAGAACTCACCGCCCAGCACGATGCCATGATCGCCGGCGGGCGGCAGGCGATCCGGGCGCGGGGCCAGGCCCGCCGTTGCGGCCGCCAGTGCTCGTCTGCGCCAGGTCGACGGCAGGCCTCGCCAGAACCGGTGCGCGAGGCTTGGGGTGAAACGATGGGCCAGATCGGACATGGCGGGGAGTGTCGGCCCAGCAGTTTAAGATAGGCTTAATGGCGCGCGGCTTCGGCGCGCATCCGCGCGCGGGTCGGGCCCGGCGTCATGACAGCGGTCCGGACACGCGGTTTCGGCCGTGCCGCCCGCGCGGGTCTGCCGGCCGGAACAGATGCGCTGTCCCGGCCGGTCGCGCCGGAATTATGCCGCCGGGCGGCTCTTCGCGGCCGGCACCCAGATTGCCGTCTGGCGGTTGCGCCGGAACGCGCGCTTCACGGCCGCGACCATGGAGCGTGACAGGGCGGATATCGCCCGTGCGCGCTCTGCCCGTGCCTCGCGGTAGATGCGGGCCCGCTCCTCCAGGCTCAGCGGCCAGACCAGCGGGACGTCATTCGTATTCATATGAGATCTCCTCACAGACCGATTTGTTGACCCAACAGGTAGCGGCGGGCATCCTTGCGCACAAAGGACGTTCTCTCATTCAATGATTGAGATTCCCTCATGCGTCGTCCGCTGCCGCCGCTGAATGCCCTGCGTGCCTTCGAAGCCGCCGCGCGGCATCTCAGCCTGACCAAGGCCGCCGCCGAACTGCACGTGACCCCGGGCGCGCTCAGTCATCAGATTCGTGGCCTGGAGGACGCCCTGGGCGTGGACCTGTTCCTGCGCCTTCCGCGGGCGCTCGCGCTGACTGAAGCGGGACGCAAACTGTATCCGGGGCTCAACGACGGCTTCGCGCGCATCCGCCAGGCCGTCGACTCGCTGCAGGACCAGCCGGATGAGCGGGTGCTGGTGATCAGCACGCCGCCCGGTTTCACCGCGAAATGGCTCGCGCCGCGTCTGTATCGCTTCCTGTTCGCGCATCCCGGGATCGACGCGCGGATTTCGTCATCCCTGGCCCTGGCGACGTTCGATGACGACGGGATCGACGTGGCGATCCGCAACCTGCCGCTGGATGCGCCCGAAAGTCCCGGTCTGGTGCGGGAACATCTGGTCGACCTGATCTATGCGCCGGCCTGCAGCCCATCCCTGCTGCGCCAGGTTGGCCCGCTGGTGAAGCCCGCGGATCTGCGCGGCGTGCCGCTGATCCATGACGACATGCTGGCCGGCCGACGCAGTAACCCGTCCTGGGCCGACTGGCTTGCGGCTGTCGGGGTCACCGGCGTGGATCTGGACCGCGGCCTGCGGCTGAACAGCGCCGATCACGCCATCGACGCGGCCGAGGAAGGGGCGGGGATGCTGCTCGCCCTGCTGGTCCTGGCCTATGACGATCTGCGCAACGGGCGGCTGGTGGCACCGTTTCCGCAGACCATCGCGTCGGGACGCGCATTCTGGTTCGTGTGTCCGAAGACGCATCGGCGGCGGGCGAACGTGGTGGCATTCCACGACTGGATCCGTGCCGAGATCGATGCGATGGATCTGGACGCCGTCCTGACCACCAGCGTCGAACAGGCGGCGAAAACCGGCCCCGGTCCCGAACCTGTGTGACCTTTCTGCCGCCGGGGCTGGTGAGCGGGTCCTGGGAACAGGGCGCCCGCCGAACGCGGCGGCAGCAGCCAATCCGGCGGTATCAGGCCGCGTCGGCCGGATAGGCCCAGCACAGGTCGGGGGGAAGGCCGACGACGATGTCGGCACCCTCGGCATGGCGTGCGCTGCTGCCGACTTCCAGCGCCTCGATCGTGGAGCCGAGGACGTCGAGTTCGTAGACGGTCTGGGTGCCCTGGTAGTGGCGGGACCGGACATGCGCCTTGAACCGGTTCGGTCCGTCTCCGCTTGGTGACAGGTCGACGTTGTCGGGCCGCAGCGCGACCTTGACGGCTGTATTGGCACCGACGCCGGCGCCCAGGCGGGCCACCAGATGCTCCCCGGCGCCGACCGCGATCGTGCCCTGGGTGCCGTCGCGGGCGGCAACGCTGCCCTGGATGACATTCGTCGCGCCGGTGAACCCGGCCACGAACAGGTCCGCCGGGCGGTTGTAGATCTCACTCGGCGTGTCGAGCTGCAGCAGCTTGCCGTCGCGCATCACGCCGATACGGTCGCCCAGCACCACGGCCTCGGTCTGGTCGTGCGTGACATACAGCGCGGTCAGGCCGACCCGCTTGATGATCCGCCGCAGGTCGTCACGCAGGCGCAGGCGCAGCTGCGCGTCCAGGTTCGACAGCGGCTCATCCAGCAGGATGATCTGCGGCTGGTAGACCATGCTGCGGGCCAGCGCGACGCGCTGCATCTGCCCGCCCGAAAGCTGAGTCACCGGCCGATCGGCGTAGGCGCGAAGCTCCACCAAGTCCAGCGCCTGTTCCACGCCCCTGTCCAGGTCGGCGCGGGAGGTTCCCCGCGCCTTCAGTGGATAGGCCACGTTCTGCCGCACGGTCATGTGCGGCCAGACGGCATAGGACTGGAACACCATCCCCAGATTGCGGCTGCGCGGCGGCACCAGCACCCCGGACTGCGGGTCGGTATAGACCGTCCCGCCGATCACGATGCGGCCCGAGGTCGGATGCTCGAGCCCCGCCACGCAGCGCAGCGTCGTGGTCTTGCCGCAGCCCGAAGGCCCCAGCAGCACCACGATCTCGCCCGCGGCGATGGTGAAGGTGACGTCATCGACAGCCGCCTTCTGCACCGGCGGTCGGCCGGTGGTGAAGACCTTGCGAAGCGTTTCGACGCGAAGTTCAGAGGACATGCTATTGCCGGTACCCGAACGCCTTGTTCCAGTCTTCCAGCCACTTGTCGTGCAGCGCCTCGAACTGGGCGAAGTTCGGCGCCCACAGCTTGTCGGTCTTCGGATCGAAGCCGGGCGGCACGATCGGCGGGTTCTTGAGCGAGGTCATGTTGCCCTGGTCGCGCAATGAGTGCGTCTGCCCCTCATCCGACAGGATCCAGTCCATCCAGAGCCTGGCGGCATTGGGATGGCGGGCGGATTTCGGAATGGCGGAACCGTAGGGGATGATCGGAATGCCTTCCTTCGGATACAGCCCGTCGATCGGCGCGCCGGCGACCTTCTTCGGATAGACGATGTTGAAGATCAGCGGCGCCACCAGGATCTCGCCGCGCACCACCGCGTCCGACAGCGGCGCGCCCGAGGGATAGAGCTTGGTCTTGTTGGCGGCGAGCTTCGGCCAGTAATCCTCGCCCAGCACCTGGCGTTCGAACATCGCCCGCGTCCAGGTCGTGCCGCCGGACGGCGCGATCACCTGGCCGACCTTGCCGTCACCCCATTCCGGCTTGGTCAGGTCCCACCAGGTCTTTGGCGGGTTCTTCACCAGTTCGGTGTTCCACGCGATCGACCAGGCCGGCGTGATGCTGGGCCAGATCTTCGGGGAAACGAGGGTTTCCGGCATGTATTCCGCGGCGTTCGGCGGCGCGTAATCCGCCATGATCTCCTCCAGGCTTTTCACCTGCGCCCGGTCGGAGTGGTCGAGCACGTCGGCTTCCAGCTTGTCCTGCGATGCCTCGGTGCGCACGCGCGTGATCAGCTGCCCGCCCGAGGCGCGGACCATCCGCACCTTGATGCCGGGAAAGCGCTTGTTGAACAGGGTGATCGTGTCCTGCATCACCTCGGGGAAGGCGGCGGTGTACAGGACCATCTCCCCTTCCTTCTTCGCCGCCTCGACCAGCGAAGCCGGCGCCTCGAACGGCTTGGCCGCACGGGCCGGGCCGTATTTGGCGATCAGGGTCATGCTGGCCAGGGAACCAAGGGCCAGGCGGCGGGAGAGGGTCAACATAGGGTCGTCGTTTCCTTACTGACGGTAGCCATAGGTCTTGTTCCACTCCGCCAACCACTTGTCACGCAGACTGTTGAAGGCGGCGAACTCGGGCAGCCACAGCTTGTGGCGGGATGGGTCGAACATGTCGGGCTTGACGGGCGGCGAAGCGAGCGAGGTCAGGTTGCCCTGGTCGCGGATCGACTGCGTCTGGCCGTCATCGGACAGCACCCAGTCCAGCCACAGTCTCGCGGCGTTGGGGTTGCGGGCGGATTTCGGGATGCCGGAGCCATAGGGGATCACCGGGATGCCCTCGGGCGGATAGATCGCCTCGATCGGCGCGCCGTCCCGCTTCTTCGGGAAGGCGGCGTTGTGCGTCAAGGGCGCGATCTGCACCTCGCCGCGCGTAACGGAGTCCGACAGCGGCCCGCCCGAGGGGAACAGCTTGGGCTTGGTCGCGGCCTGCTTCGCCCAGTAGTCCTCGCCCAGCACCTGGCGTTCGAACATGATGCGGGTCCAGGTGGTGCCGCCCGAGGGGCCGATCACCTGGCCGATCCTGCCGTCGCCGTACTCCGGCTTGCACAGGTCCATCCAGGACTGCGGCGGGTTCTTCACCAGTTCCGGGTTCCAGGCGATGCACCAGGAAATCGTGACGGTGGGCCACAGCTTGGGCGAAACCAGCGCCTGCTTCATGTAGTCGGACGCGTTCGGTGGCGCGTAGTCGGCGAACAGCGATTCCAGTTCCAGCACCTGGCCGCGGTCGGAATGCTCGATCACATCCGCTTCCAGCTTGCCGGCCGCGGCTTCGGTGCGTACGCGGGTGATCAGCTGCCCGCCCGAGGCCCGGACGAAGCGCACCTTCACGAAGGGGAAGCGTTTGTTGAACAGGGCGATGACTTCCTGCTGCACCTCGGGGAAGGTGGCGCTGAACAGGGTGAACCCGCCCTCCTTCTTCGCGGCATCCACCAGCGCGCCCGGCGGATCATAGGATTTCGCGGCGCGCGCCGGCCTGTAGGCCAGCGTGGCGCCGCTCGCGGCGAGCGAGGCGAAAAGGTCTCGGCGGGTCAGTTTCATGGCATTTCTCCCCTGTGGGGTGCCGGCATTGCCCGCCGGTCACCCGGTTCGTACGACCCCCCCTTCGGCGGCGCCGCGAGAGAGCCAGTTGGTGAAGGTGATCAGCACGGCCAGCAGCACCATCTGCAGCAGGCTGAACGCCGCGGTGATGCCGATATTGCCGCCTTCGTAATAGCCCAGCAGCTGCACGGCCATGACCATGGTGCCGCTGGAATACAGGAACAGGGACGACCCGAGTTCGCGGATCGCCAGGATGAACAGCAGCGTCATGCCGGCCACGACGCCGGGCCGCGCCAGCGGCAGGACGATCGTGGCGACCGTGCCCAGCATGCCGCGCCCGCAGATCCAGGCGGCTTCCTCCAGTTCCTTGTGCAGCTGCATCAACGACGTCGACAGCGCCTTAACGGTATCGGGCAGGAAGCGCGCGACGAAGGCCAGCGCGAGGATCCAGAACGTGCCGTAGATGCCGCCGGGCAGGCCGATCCAGGCCCAGAGATAGGCCACGCCGATCACCAGGCCCGGGATGGCGACCGGGATCGTGGTGATCACGTCGATGATGCGCCGGCCCGGCGTCTGGGTGCGCGTGACGGTGTAGCCCACGGCGAAGGACAGGATCCCGCCCACGATAGCGGTCAGCAGCCCAACATACATCGAATGCCAGATCGACTGGATGGTCAGCGGGTTGTCCAGCATCTTCGTGAAGTGCTGCCAGCCGTACTGCTTCATGTCGAACAGTGCGGGGATGTCGCGGATGAACAGGAAGCGGCGGAACGCGGCGACGATCAGCGCCAGCGTTGGCAGTACCACCACGACGATGATGTAGACGATCGCCAGCCCCAGCGTCACGAAGCGCCACGGCCCCAGGTTCAAGGATCGCGGGCGGAACGCCTTGCCCGCGACGGTCGTGTAGCTGCGACCGGAAATCACCTTCTGCTGCAGGAACACCAGCACGCCGGTCACGATCATCAGGATCACCGCCACGGCGGCGGCGGTGTTGTATTGCGGCGGCGACCAGGCGGTCAGCGCGAAGATATAGGTCGTCAGCACCGAGATGTTGGCCGGCGATCCCAGCACCGCCGGAATGCCGTAGATGCCCAGCATAATGATGAACGACAGCAGCATCCCCGAGATGATCGCCGGCATGATCAGCGGGAAGGTCACGGTCGCCATGGTGCGCGCGGCGCTGGCGCCCGAGATCTCGGCCGCTTCCTCCAGCGCCGGGTCCATGTTCCGCAGCGCCGCGGCGGTGAACATGTAAACGTAAGGCGCGTAGTAGATGCCAAAGACGAAGATCATTCCTGGCATCGAATAGAGATCGATATGGATCGGGATGCCGGCCTTCGTCATCAGCAGGTTCAGCAGCCCGGTCTTCGGCGATCCCAGGATCGCCCAGGCGACGCCGGCGACCAGCGGCGGGACGAACAGCGGCAGCATGCCGGCGCTGGCGATCAGGCCCTTCCACGGCGTGTTGGTGCGCACCACCACCCAGGCGAAGGACAGGCCGATGATCACCGCCACCGCCGTGCCGCCGCCGCAGGCGATCAGGGAGTTCGCGAGCGCGGCCGCGACGTTCGGGTTGCCGACGACGGTCAGGAAGTTGCCGATGGACAGGTCGGACAGGTGATACCCGTCGACCACCGGATTGACCTGCGTCAGCGCGCCGATCAGCAGCATCGACGTCGGATACAGGATCAGGAAGGCGAGCACGGCAACCAGCAGGCACGCCCATGCCCAGGGCAGCCATTGATGCGATCGCGAAGCGCGGACAGCGGGCGACGTCGGGGTCATGGCAAGGCTGGTCGCCTGTGCGTCCACGCGGAACTCTCCTTGTTTGCAGGCGCCTACTTGTCACATGGCAACGGGGGACGGAAGTCCCTTCTGCGACAAGCCATCGCGCGCGCCGGGCCTTGTCAGCCGCCGCCGGTGACCGCGGCGGCAGAACCGGACGGATCCTGCCTCGTTTCCCATGGCGGATGCCGCTGCACGCCCGCCCGGTTTGCCGCGGGCGGTCATTCCATGCTGGCAGCGTGGCGCGTCCGGCGGCACAATGGCCGAAACCGAGGAGATCCGCGATGACCCAGCGACCCATCCTGGCGGCGACCATGGGCGACCCGGCAGGGATCGGCCCGGAAATCTGCGTCCGCGCGGCGCTCTCGCCCGAGGTGCGGGACCTCTCGCGCAGCTTCATCATCGGCGACGCCCGCATCCTTGACCGCGCCCTGTCGGTCTGCGGTCTTTCGGCCACGCTGAACCGCATCGCCGGCCCCGAGGACCTGGCCGATCGTCCCGGCACGATCGACGTCCTGCATCTGGATAGCGCCGACCCCGCCGATCTGCGCATGGGGCAGGTGCAGCCGCTGGGCGGGCAGGCCGCCTATGCCGCGATCAAGGCCTCGATTGATCTTGCCATGGCCGAGCGCATTGCTGGCGTGGTCACGGCGCCGATCAATAAGGAATCGCTGCAGGCGGCGAAGATCCCCTTCATCGGGCATACCGAAATGTTCGCCGAACATACCGGCGCGCGCGAAGAAATGACGATGTTCACCATCAGCGGGCTGAAGATCTTCTTCCTGACCCGCCACGTTTCGCTGGTGCAGGCCTGCGCCCTGATCACCGAGCCGCGCGTGACCAAGGGCATCGACAACTGCGTCAAGGCGCTGCACCAGCTTGGCTATGACAAGCCGCACCTGGCGGTCGCCGCGCTGAACCCGCATGGCGGGGAGGACGGCATGTTCGGCCGCGAAGAGATCGATGCGATCAAGCCGGCGATCGCCGCCGCGCGCGGCCGCGGACTGCATGTCAGCGGCCCGGTCCCGGCGGATTCCGTGTTCCACCTGGCGCGGATCGGCCGCTATGACGCGGTGCTGTCGCTGTACCACGACCAGGGTCACATCGCCGCCAAGATGATGGATTTCGAGAAGACCGTCAGCGTGACGCTGGGCCTGCCGATCCTGCGCACCAGCGTCGACCACGGGACGGCGTTCGACATCGCCGGCACCGGCAAGGCGAGTGCCGTCAGCATGATCGAGGCGATCAAGGTCGCCGCCGAATACGTGGTGAAGGGCGTGCGGCTGGGCGACGCGCCGGCCAAGGCGGCCGAGTAGCCGCCGGCCGCGGGTGCCGGCAACCCCGGGCGGATTTCGCCCGGGGGAGGGGACCCGTTCGGCCTGGCAGGACCGCCACGGCCCGCGCCGCAACGCCGCTGCCTGCACGTCGTCATCATGGCGCGCGGTGCTGGGGGCGCCACACGTCGCGGCGCCGGCATTGGCGGAAGCCGTGGGCGGCGTGCCCGCGCTCGCCTTGACGAAAAACCCCGGCCCGTGGCCCCGATGCGACACTCATCGGCGCCCGGATACGCTTTCCCGCGCAGCCGCGGCGCGCCTGCCCCACAGCCGCGCAACGATCACACTCACCCCGTCGCAACCACCCTTGCGCGCACCCGCTCGGCTGCGCCACCCTCGTGGCTCAACGATCATATCGATGCCCGATTCATGACCACGTCCGCCGCTTCCAAGCCGCCTGCCCGTCGCCGGCGAACCGTGGCGAAGGCCGCCGCCCGCCCGGAATCCCAGGCGCCGCAGGAAGGCTTCGCCCCGCTGAAGACCGAACGGCTGACCCTGCGTCCGCTGCTGCCTCGCGACGCCGAGGCGCTGCACCGGCTGATCAACGACTGGGAGGTGACGCGAACCCTGGCGGTGGTGCCCTTCCCGTATCCGCGCGAACTGGCCGACGAATGGATCGCGTCCACCGCACGCGAACTCGCCGCCGGCACCGCGTGGCATCTGGCGATCACGGGGCAGGAGGGCGAGCAGGAGATCCTGGTTGGCGTCGTCGGCCTGCATCTGGATCGCGCCACCCGGACGGGCCGGTTGGGCTATTGGGTCGGGCGTCGCTTCTGGGGCCATGGCGTGGCGACCGAAGCCGCCGAACGCCTGGTCCGCTGGGGACTCGCGAACCTCGATATGGATCGGATCACAGCGTCGGTCGCGACGGACAACCCGGCTTCCGCCGCGGTGCTGCGCCGCGTCGGCTTCCGCCAGACCGGGGAGGGGACCGGCCATTCCGTCGCCCGCGGCGCCGACCACCCGGTATGGCTGTTCGAGGCAACGCGCGACGACATCTTCGGCCATCCCGAGGTGGCGCAGGATGAACCCGGCACCAAGCCGCTGCTGCTGGTCGCGGCCTGCGCCCTGGTCGATACCGACGGGCGGGTGCTGCTGGCCCGCCGCCCCGAGGGCAAGAAGATGGCCGGACTGTGGGAGTTTCCCGGCGGCAAGCTGATGCCCGGCGAAACGCCGGAGCAGGCGTTGATCCGGGAACTGAAGGAGGAACTCGGCATCGACGTCACCGCCGCGTGCCTGGCGCCGTTCGCCTTCGCCTCCCACGCCTATGAGCGGTTTCACCTGCTGATGCCGCTGTTCCTGTGCCGCCGCTGGAAAGGCACGCCGATGCCCCGGGAGAACCAGGCACTGGCCTGGGTGCGGGCCCAGAAACTCAGCGAGTATGAGATGCCGCCGGCGGACAAGCCGCTGGTGCCGCTGCTGCGCGATTTCCTCTGAAGGATCGTCCATGCCTGCCAAGAATCCCACCGCCTGCCTGCTGGTGATCGGCAATGAGGTGCTGTCCGGCCGAACCCAGGACGCCAATATCCGCTACCTCGCCACCAAGCTGGGGGAAATCGGGATACCGCTGCGGGAAGTGCGGGTGATCCCGGATGTGCGCGAGACGATCGTCAACACGGTGAACGAGGTGCGCGCGGCGTTCGACTATGTGTTCACCACCGGCGGCATCGGCCCGACGCATGACGACATCACCAGTGAATGCATCGCCGAGGCGTTCGGCGTGCCGTGGGAGCCGCACCCGATCGCCTGGGCGCGCATGGAAAAGGCGTACCGGCCCGGGGAGTTCAACGCCGCCCGCCAGCGCATGGGTACGATGCCGCGCGGCGCCGAACTGATCGACAATGCCATGTCGGTGGCGCCGGGCTTCCAGATGGGCAATGTCTATGTCATGGCCGGCGTGCCGCGCGTCATGCAGTCGATGTTCGAGTGGCTGGCGCCGCGCCTGCACGGGGGACAACGGATCGAATCCCGGTCCGTGCATGTCGTCGGCCTGCCGGAAGGCACGCTGGCCGAAGGTCTCAGCGCGATCCAGCAGCGCTATCCGGACCTGGATATCGGCAGCTATCCGTTCTACCGCCCGACCGGCAACGGCGTGACGCTGGTCGCCAAGGGGACGAACCCGTCGGAGGCAGAGGAAGCGATCGCCGAGATCACCGGCATGATCATCGGCTTCGGCAAGACGCCGGTCGAGGGCGAACCGCCGGAATAGGCGGTCGCGCCGGTTACGGGCGAGCCGCCGGAACAGGCCGCACCGCCGGAACAGGCGGCACGGCGTCCGCCGCCGGTCAGGCGACGGTGCCGTCCTGCACCGCATACTCCAGGATGCGGTGGGCGATCTCGCGCTCACCCATGATGATCAGATTGGCGCCCATTGCCCGCAGATGTTCCACCGCCGCGTCCGAATGGGCACGGCAGACGATCTCCAACTCCGGATTGGCGGCGCGCGCCTGCTGGACGATGATGCCCGCCTCGAACGCCTCGGGGATGGTGACGAACAGACGCCGCGCCGCGGCCAGGTTGGCGGCGCTCATGACGGTCGGCTCCAGGGCGTTTCCCTCCACCACCTCGGCGCCGGCCCGTTGCGCGGCCTCGACGTTCTCGCTGCGCTCCTCGAAGACGAAAAGGGGGCGTCCGGCGGCCAGCAGGCCGTCGCCGACCAGGGAGCCGACACGCCCGAATCCCACCAGGACATCGTGGCCGGTCAGGCTGGTGACGGCCGGCTCCTCCTCCTCGGGTGCGGCGGGGGCGGGCGCATCTGATGCCGCCGATGCGGGATCCGGTGTGCTCGCGGGCGCGGCAGCGCGCAGGATGATGCGGGCCTGCCTGCGTTCCACGAACGCGAACAGGATCGGGTTCAGCAGGATGGAGATGATGGACCCGGCCAGCAGCAGGTCGCGACCCTTTTCCGGCAGCATGTCCAGCGCCACGCCCAGCCCGGCCAGGATGAACGAGAACTCGCCGATCTGCGCAAGAGAGGCGGAAATCGTCAGGCCCGTCGACCAGGGGTGGCCGAACGCCCGCACGATCAGCAGGGCGGCCGCCGACTTGCCGATGACGATGATGAAGGTCGTGGCGAGCACCGCCCAGGGATCGGTGATCAGGATTTCCGGGTGCAGCAGCATGCCGACCGAGACGAAGAACAGCACGGCGAAGGCGTCGCGCAGCGGCATCGCCTCTTCCGTGGCGCGCTGGCTGAGCGGACTTTCGGCCAGCACCATGCCGGCGAAGAAGGCGCCCAACGCGAAGGACACGCCGAACAGGCCCGACGCGCCATAGGCAATCCCCAGCGCGACGGCGTAGACCGCCAGGCGGAACAACTCGCGGGACCCGGTATGGGCGGCGTAGTGCATGATCCAAGGCACCACGCGTCGGCCGGCCACCAGCATGATGGTGACGAAGACGCTGACCTTGGCGAAGGTCAGCGCGACCGCCGTCGCGATCTCGGAAATCGGGACCTCGCCTTCGGTGGTGACGCGGGCGATCGTGGGCAGCAGCACCAGCGCCAGGACCATCGCCAGGTCCTCGACGATCAGCCAGCCCACGGCCACGCGTCCGCGCTCGGTGTCCAGAATGTGCCTCTCCTGCAGGGCGCGCAGCAGGACGACGGTGCTGGCAACCGACAGGGCAAGGCCGAACACGAAGCCCGCGACCATGCTCCATCCCATCGCCCAGGACAGGCCCATGCCCAGCAGCGTGGCGACGGTGATCTGCACGAGCGCGCCGGGCACGGCGATTGCCTGGACGGAAATCAGGTCCTTCAGCGAGAAGTGCAACCCCACCGCGAACATCAGCAGGATCACGCCGATTTCCGCGAGTTGGCTCGCCAGTTCCTGATCGGCGATGAAGCCGGGCGTGGAGGGACCGATCAGGATGCCGGCGACCAGATACCCCAGCAGCGGCGAGACGCGGAGACGGTGCGCCAGCATGCCGAAAGAGAAGGCGAGGACGAACCCGATGGCGATCAGGGCGATCAGGGGCGTGTCGTGCTCGGGCAACGGCATCTCCTTCAGGGCTGTTGGGGATCTGCCCTGAAGGTAGCCGGTTCAGTGCCCGCACGCACTTGTATTGCCAATGACAGATGCGATCCGGCGCGATTTCTCACCGCGCCGGGCGGGCGTGCCCCGTCGGAAAGCAGACGGACGTATCAGGCCGTCCGGTCTGCCTCGATGCCCAACGCCGCCTGCGCCGCCGCCAGCCGTGCCACCGGCACGCGATAGGGGCTGCAGGAGACGTAGTCCAGCCCGACCTTCTCGCAGAACGCGATGGACGCGGGATCGCCGCCGTGCTCGCCGCAAATGCCCAGCTTCAGGTCGTTCTTGGTGGACCGGCCCTTTTCGGAGGCGATGCGGACCATCTCCCCCACGCCTTCGAGGTCGATCGAGATGAACGGATCCTTCGGCAGGATGCCCGCTTCCACGTATTGCGGCAGGAACTTGCCGGCGTCGTCGCGGGACAGCCCGAACACGGTCTGCGTCAGGTCGTTCGTGCCGAAGCTGAAGAAATCCGCGACCTCGGCGATCCGGTCGGCCAGCAGCGCGGCGCGCGGCAGTTCGATCATGGTGCCGACGCTGTATTTGATCTCCCGCCCCGCCTCGGCGAACACCTCGGCAGCGACCTTTTCCACCTGCGCGCGGGTGATCTCCAGCTCTTTCTTCGTGCCGATCAGCGGGATCATCACCTCGGGATGCGGGGCCTTGCCGGTATCCTTCGCGACCGCCAGCGCGCCTTCGAAGATGGCGCGCGCCTGCATCTCGTAGATTTCCGGGTAGGAAATGCCGAGCCGGCAGCCGCGATGGCCGAGCATGGGGTTGGCTTCGGCGAGTTCGGCAACGCGGCGGCGGACGGATTCGACATCGGCGCCCAGTGCCTGGGCGACCTCGGCGATCTCGGCGTCGGCGTGCGGCAGGAATTCGTGCAGCGGCGGGTCCAGCAGCCGGATCGTCACCGGCAGGCCGGCCATGATGGTGAACAGCTTGCGGAAATCCTCCCGCTGGAACGGCAGCAGCCGGTCCAGC
This sequence comes from Acetobacteraceae bacterium, assembly GCA_050181195.1. Lineage (GTDB taxonomy): Bacteria > Pseudomonadota > Alphaproteobacteria > Acetobacterales > Acetobacteraceae > Rhodopila. Next base: position 47,552 of record JBFXDK010000011.1, read on the forward strand.
GCCGCTCGGCGGCCGGATTCCGTGGTCGCCATGATCATCTGCCGCACCGCGCCGATGCGCTGCGGGTCGAAGAACATGTGCTCGGTGCGGCACAGCCCGATGCCTTCGGCGCCGAACTTGCGGGCGGTCTCGGCATCCAGCGGGGTTTCCGCGTTGGCACGCACGCCCAGGCGCCGGCAACTGTCCGCCCAGGTCATCAGCGTGCTGAAATCACCGGACATCGACGGTTCGATCATGGCAACCGAGCCGACGAACACCTCACCCGTCGCGCCATCCAGGGTGATCGTGTCGCCGGCGCGGATCTCGATACCGGCGGCCGAGAGGATCTGGTTGTTGTAGTCGACGGTGATGCCGCCGGCGCCGGCGACGCAGGGCCGGCCCATGCCGCGCGCGACCACCGCGGCGTGGCTGGTCATGCCGCCGCGCGTGGTCAGGATACCCTTGGCGGCGTGCATGCCGTGAATGTCTTCCGGGCTGGTTTCCACCCGCACCAGGATCACCGCCTCGCCCTTGCCGGCGCGGCTTTCCGCCTCATCGGCGCTGAACACCACGGCGCCGCAGGCGGCGCCCGGACTGGCCGGCAGGCCCTTGGCCAGCAGCTTGCGCGGCGCGTCGGGATCGAGCGTCGGGTGCAGCAACTGGTCGAGCGAGGCGGGATTGACGCGCCGCACCGCCTCGGCCTGGTCGATCAGGCCTTCGTGCGCCATGTCCACGGCCATGCGCAGGGACGCCGCGGCGGTGCGCTTGCCGTTGCGCGTCTGCAGCATGTACAGCTTCTTCGACTGCACCGTGAACTCGATGTCCTGCATGTCGCGATAGTGCTCTTCAAGCTTCGCGCGCACGGCCATCAGTTCGGCGTAGGCTTCCGGCATCGCCGCTTCCAGCGGCACCTCACCGTCCTTCGCGCGGGCCTTGGACAAGGGTTGCGGCGTGCGGATGCCGGCGACCACGTCCTCGCCCTGCGCATTCACCAGGTATTCGCCGTAGAACACGTTTTCCCCGGTCGAGGGGTCGCGGGTGAAGCACACGCCCGTGGCGCAGTCATCGCCCATGTTGCCGAACACCATGGCCTGGACGTTCACCGCCGTGCCCCACTCGGCGGGAATGTCGTGCAGGCGGCGATAGGTGATCGCACGCGGGTTCATCCACGAGCCGAACACGGCGCCGATCGCGCCCCACAGCTGTTCGTCCGGCTCCTGCGGGAACGGCTTGCCGGTTTCCTGGTGCACCAAGTCCTTGTAGCTTTCGACGACATCGCGCCAGTCCTTGGCCTTCAGCGCGGTATCCTCGATCACACCAGTGCTCAGCTTGGCGTGCTCGATAATCTCCTCGAACCGGTGGTGGTCGACGCCCAGCACGACCGAACCGTACATCTGGATGAAGCGGCGATAGGAATCCCAAGCGAAGCGCTCGTCCTTCGCTTCGGCGGCCAGCGCCTCGACCGTGGTGTCGTTCAGGCCCAGGTTCAGGACCGTGTCCATCATGCCGGGCATCGACACGCGCGCGCCGGACCGGACCGAGACCAGCAGCGGGCTCTGCTTGTCCCCGAAGCGCAGCCCGACCGCCTGCTCGATCGTCGCGAGCGCGTCCCGGACCTGGCCCTTCAGCTCGTCGGGGTACCGGCGATTGTTTTCGTAAAACGCGGTACAGACTTCGGTGGTGATGGTGAATCCGGGCGGAACGGGCAGGCCGATCGAGGCCATTTCCGCCAGATTGGCGCCCTTCCCCCCCAGCAGATTGCGCATATCCGCTCGGCCTTCATTCCGGCCGGCGCCGAAGCTGTACACCCACTTGGTCATATGGCGTTCCTGTCAGCCTTCGATATGGGAGAAATCGGCGACGCGATTCATTGTCGCCCGCACACGGTTAAGAAGGCGCAAACGATTGCGGCGCAATTCAGGTTCCTGCGCGTTCACCGTGACGCGCTCGAAGAACGCGTCCAGGGGCGGTCGCAACCGGGCCATCCTGCTCATCGCGGTAGCGTAATCCTCGTTCGCGAGCAGGTCCGCTACATCATCCATGCCGTTCAAGGCATGATCCAGGTCAAGTTCCGGCGCTTCCCGCAGCAGATCCGCGTCCGGCGCGCCTTCATGCGGGCCGTCCTTGCGATTCTCGATGCGCAGGATGTTGGCGGCCCGGCGATACGCCGTCAGCAGATCCGGGCCGTCCGGGCCGGTCAGCAGCGCGGCGACCGCGTCGGTTCGCGCCAGCAGCCGGGCGATATCGTCATCCGATCCGGCCGCGAACACGGCCGACAGCACGTCGTGCCGCGCGCCTTCGGACCGCAGCAGCACGCGCAGCCGGTCGGCGAGGAATTCCAGGATCTCGTCAGGCGGCACCGGATGCACGCCGTGATGGTGATATCCCGATCCGGCGGCTTCCAGCAGCGGCTTCAGGTTCACCCGCAGCCTGCGAAGCTGGTTTTCCCGGATGATGCGGATGATGCCCAGCGCCGCCCGGCGCAGCGCATAGGGATCGCCGGAACCCGTGGGCTTCTCGCCGATGGCGAAGAACCCGACCAGCTGGTCCAGCTTGTCGGCCAGCGCCACGGCGATCGCGACGGGCGAGGTCGGAACGTCATCGGACTGGCCGCGCGGTGCGTAGTGGTCGCGGACCGCGTCGGCCACCAGCCGGTCTTCGCCGTCATGCAGCGCATAATAGCGCCCCATCACGCCCTGCAGTTCGGGGAACTCGCCCACCATCCCGGTGACGAGGTCGGCCTTCGCCAGCTCCGCGGCGCGTTCGGCCAGCGCCTGACCGGCGCCGACCTGCGCGGCGATGATCTCGGCCAGCCGCTTCAGGCGGATCACCCGTTCGCCCTGGCTGCCGAGCTTCGCGTGGTAGGTGACGTGATCGAGCAGCGGAACGCGGCTTTCCAGGCGGGCCTTGCGGTCGAGGTCCCAGAAATGGCGGGCGTCGGCGAAGCGGGCGCGCAGCACGCGTTCATTGCCCGCGACGATCGTGGCGCCGCCATCCTCGGCTGCGATGTTGGCGACGAAGCCGAACCATGCGGCGGCGTTTCCCGCCGGGGTACGTAGGGCGAAATAGCGCTGGTTCACCCGCATCGACACCTGCATCACCTCGAGGGGCAGGTCCATGTGCTCATCGGCGATGCGGCCCAGCAGGGGCACCGGCCATTCGACGAGACCGGCGACCTCGTCCAGCAGCCCGGGGTCATCGACGACGACCAGGTCCTTTTCCGCGGCCAGGCTCGCAACGCCGCCGCGGATCGCCTGCCTGCGGTCATCGGCATCGACCAGCACGCGGCGCTCCCGCAGCTTTGTTGCCCAGTCCTCGACGCCGGTGACGGCGAAGGCGCCGGGGGCGTGGAACCGGTGGCCTTCGGTGAGGTTGCCGCTAGCAAGGCCGTGGCCGTCATCCGCGCCGTCGCGCAGGTCGAACGGAACCACGTCCCCGTCCAGCAGGCAGGTGATCCGGCGCAGCGGGCGCACCCAGGTGAAATGGCTGGTGCCGCCCCAGCGCATGGATTTGGGCCACGGGAACCGGCGCAGCAGGGCCGGCATCGCCGCGGCGATCAGCGCGGCGGCCGGTTCGGCGGCGGCGGTCTTTTCCAGCACCCAGTAGTCGCCTTCCTGGCGCAGCTGCTCCTTCGTCGCGCCATGCTTGCGCAGGAAGCCGGTCAGCGCCTGTTCCGGGGCGCTGACGCGCGGCCCACGCTCGGTTGTGCTGGACGCGGCGACCGCGGACGCGACCTCGGCGGCCAGCGCGATGCGGCGGGGACCGTGGAAGGTGCGGATGCCGGCAGGCGACAAGGCGGAGAGGGCGGTGGTGATCAGGCGCGCGAGATCCTCGGCTGCACGCGCTTGCATGCGTGCCGGGATTTCCTCGGAGAACAGTTCCAGGAAGAACGCGGGCATGATCAGTCCTTCAGCGCCGGTTCGATATCGGTTTGGGCGAAGTCGCTGCCCTTGAACAGCAGAGGTTCGCCGGTTTCCTTGGCGAGCGCATAGGCGAAGCAGTCGCCGTAGTTCAGGCAGGCGGGGTGGTGGCCACGGCCGTACATGCGCCATGCCCGCCGCGCAATATCCCCCTGTGACACGGAGACCGGAACACGTTCGATCTGCGCGTCATCCATGAACGCCTCGAAGCGCGCCACGGTGCCCGGGGACGCTCGGCTGTCGATCACCATCGTCGTCTCGAGCCAGTTCGCGACCGACATCCGCCGCGGGTGGGTGAAGGCAATCGCGCGCAGATAGGTGTCGTGGTCCGTCTCCTGCAGCAGGATGGCCAGGATGGCCGAGGAGTCGATGATCACCGTGGCAGGCCCGTCTGCTGATTGTACAGCCAGTCATGGTCCGAGGTCATGTCCGCGGGCAGTCCGGCGCGGACCTCATGCGCGAGCGTGCGTAGGCGTTGCAGGCGCGCGTCCGGGTTCCGCACCTGTTCCTCGCGTTCCAGACGTTCGCGGAGCGCGGTGGTGACCGCGGCGGTCAGGCTTTCGCCGGTCAGCTCGGCCAGGCGGGATGCCAGGCGATAGGCGTCGTCGCTCTTGATGTTCAGTTGCATGCCCATCGGCGGGCTCCGGTAGAATGACGATCTCGCTTGGTAGAATAACGTCCGGAGGCCATCGAGTCACGCCGCCTCGCCGGCGACCCAGGCTTCGCAGCAGCCCCGCGCCAGGGCGCGTACCCGGCCGATATAGCTGGCCCGCTCGGTGACGCTGATGACACCCCGGGCATCCAGCAGGTTGAACAGGTGGCTCGCCTTGATGCACTGGTCATAGGCTGGCAGCGCCAGCTTGCGTTCCAGGAGCGCCGCGCATTCCTTCTCGGCGTCGGCGAAGTGCCGGCCCAGCATGGCGGTGTCCGCGTGCTCGAAGTTATGGGCGCTGTATTCGCGTTCGGCACGCAGGAACACGTCGCCGTAGGTCACCCGCTGGTCCCCCTCGGCGCCGTTGAAGTCCAGGTCGTAGACGTTCTCCTTGTCCTGGACATACATCGCCAGCCGTTCCAGGCCGTAGGTCATCTCGAAGCTGGGATACGTGACGGAAATGCCGCCCACCTGCTGGAAGTAGGTGAACTGGCCGACTTCCATGCCGTCGCACCAGACTTCCCAGCCCAGGCCCCAGGCGCCCAGGGTCGGGGACTCCCAGTCATCCTCGACGAAGCGGAAGTCGTGGCGCAGCGGATCGAGGCCGATCTCGCGGTAGGAGGCCAGGAGCAGTTCCTGCGCGTCCGCCGGGCTCGGCTTCATGATGACCTGGTACTGGTAGTAGTGCTGCAGACGGTTCGGATTTTCACCATAGCGGCCGTCGGTCGGGCGGCGGCTGGGCTGCACATAGGCCGCGCGCCAGGGCTTCGGCCCCAGGGCGCGCAACGTCGTCGCCGGATGGAACGTGCCGGCGCCCATCTCCACGTCGTAGGGCTGCAGGATCACGCAGCCCTGTCGCGCCCAGAAGGCGTGCAGACGCAGGATCAGGTCCTGGAAGCTTTGCGTGGTCATGTCCTGTCCGCCGGGATATGGTGCGGTGCGAGGTAAAGCACCGTGGCCGCCGCGGAGCAAGAAATCCCGGGCGGCCTGGGCCGGCGGCGGTTACCGTTTGGAAAAATCAACGACCGCGGCGAACCCGCTCTCGGTGCCGATCGCAAGCCAGATCCCGTTCGGACTCCAGGCCAGCGTGGTCACCGGACCGTGTTCCGGCGGCGCCACGGGCAGGATACGGGATGAGGTGGAGTCCGCGATCACCACCAGGCCATCGGCAAAGCCGCCGGCAATCAGGTCCTGCTGCGGATGGCAGGCGACCTGCTGGCACAACACGCCGTCGCCGCCCGCGAGTTCCAGCGGCGCCTTGCCCATCGGGCCGCCGCCGAAGAACGGCCACAGCACCATGGAATCGGCGCCGCTGCTCGCCAGCCACTTGCCGCCGCGGGTGAACGACAGGGATTGCGTCTTCGACGGATAGCCGCTCATGCGCATGTGCTGGCCATCCGACAGGCGCCAGCCATGCAGCGCGTTTTCCTGCATCGCCGTCACCACCGCCTCGCCCTCGGGGTGGAAGGCGATGCCGGTGTGGCTTCCCTTCCATTCCAGCCGGCGCGGATTGTCGGACTTGGAGGCGACGAACCAGATCGTGGCGCCGTTGTAGTGCGACGATGCCACCCGCTTGCCCTTCGCATCGAAGGCGATGCCGGTGACGGTGGATGGGTGGGTGAATTCCTTCAGCTTCTGACCGGCGTGATCGAACAGATGCACCAGCTTGCCCACGCTGGCCGCGATCAGCCCCTTGCCCTTGTCGAGCGCGTGGCTCGCGACCTGCTCCACCCATTTCATGCCGTAGCTGGCAAGGTCGGTGACCGTGCCGTCGGCGTTGATCCGCCGCAGCTTGCCGTCATCGCCGCCCGAGATGAAGCCGCCCGGTGTGACGTCGGGTGCCAGGGACAGGGCCGCGCCGTCATGCACCTCCGTTGATCGCCAATCCGACGGATCGGCCAGGTCCACGGTCCGCAGCGTGCCGTCGCCCAGGGCGAACGCCACGGACCGGCTGTCGCGTGAGAAGCGGGCGGCAACGACGAACGCATCCAGCGTTCGGTGCGTGCCGCGGGTTTCGATCAGGAACCGGGCGGTGGCGGTCTGGCTCATGCGTTTCTGTCCCCGGATTCCGTCAGCCGGCCACGCAGCCTTCGAAGCCGCGTCGCAGCTGTGGGCGGTTCAGGTTGCGGCCGATGAACACGATGCGGCTGACCCGCGGATCGCCATCCTTCCACGGCCCGATGAAATCGCCGTCGGCGATCATGTGCACCGCCTGGAAAGCGAAGCGGCGGTCGTCGTTGGCGTAGTTCAGGATGCCCTTGGTGCGCAGCAGATCCGGCCCCTTGTCCTGCAGCAGCGCGCCGATCCAGGCATTGAACTTCTCGGGGTCGATCGGCTTGTCGACCTCGAAGCTCATGGACGACACGTCCTCGTTGTGTTCGTGCTCGTCTTCGCCGTCCAGGAAGTCCGGCTGCATCGCCAGGATGCGTTGCAGGTCGAACGCGCCGCGGTCCAGCACTTCCGCGATCGGCACGGCAGAGCGCTGGGTGCGATGGATGACGGCGAACCTGTTGATCTGGCGGATGCGCGCCTCGACCGCTTCCAGCTCCTCGGGCGTCACCAGATCGGTCTTGTTCAGGATGATCACGTCGGCGAAGGCGATCTGGTCCTCGGCCTCGTGGCTGTCCTCCAGCCTTGCCGGCAGGTGCTTGGCATCGACGACCGTGACGATGGCATCCAGGCGGGTCTTGGCCTTCACGCCGTCATCCACGAAGAAGGTCTGCGCCACCGGGGCGGGGTTCGCCAGCCCGGTGGTTTCAATGATGATCCCGTCGAACTTGTCGCGCCGCTTCATCAGCCCGCCGACGATGCGGATCAGGTCGCCGCGCACCGTGCAACAGATGCAGCCGTTGTTCATCTCGAACACTTCCTCGTCGGTATCCACGACAAGGTCGTTGTCCACGCCCAGTTCGCCGAACTCGTTGATCACCACGGCGTATTTGCGCCCGTGCTGCTCGGTCAGGATGCGGTTCAGCAGGGTCGTCTTGCCGGCGCCCAGATAGCCCGTCAGGACGGTCACCGGCACCTGATCGCCCGCGCCGGCATTCGCTTCCGTCTTGGTATCGCCCATGGCGTGCTGCTCCGAATATCTCACGTTGCGGCGGAATATAGGCGGGCGTGCCGGGATCAGCCACCTGCCCCCAGGATTTCCCGGCGCAACCCGGCCAGTCGTCCTGCGATGACCGGTACGTCGAACAGCCGCGCCCGCTCCCGCCCGGCCAGCGCCAGCTGCTGCCGCCGTGGTTCATCGCCCGCCAGGCCGCGCAGCGCGGCGGCGAGCGCGCCCGGCTGGTCGGGGTCGGCGTAGACCGCGGCATCGCCCGCCACTTCCGGCAAGCCGCCCCGCGGCGAGCAGATCAGCGCGGCCCCGCTCGCCAGCGCCTCCAGCGCGACCAGGCCGAACGGCTCCTGCCACCGGCTGGGCACCACGACGATCGCGGCGCGCGCCATCGCGGCCAGCACATCGGGGTGATCACGATAGCCCAGCACCTGGACGGTGGCGGCTTCCGCCGCCGCGCGCACGGTCTGCACGAACGCGGTGTCCGGGCTGTCGGCACGAAACCGGTCGGCGCCGATCATCACCGCGCGCCAGCCCGGCAGGTGCGGCAAGGTGGCCGCGCAGGCGGCGACGAACGCGTCCGGTCCCTTGTCGGCGACGACGCGTCCGGCGAACAGGATCGTGCGCTCACGCCGTTGCGGCGGCGGCAGCTCCGCAAGGTCCAGGCAGTTCGGCAGCACGATCGGATCGCGCGCCGGCCGGTGCACGCCGTCCAGCAACCGGTTGCGCAGAAACGCCGAGGAGGTGAACACGCCGGAGAGGCGCCGCAGCATGGTCGCGCGTTCGGCCGGGGTGTGGGCCTGGCGCATCTCCTGCGGATCATTGTTCAGGATGAGGGAGACCGGAGTGCCACGCATGCCGGCGGCGAGCGTTAGGGCAATCTCCGGCCGGTTGTGCACCTCGACCAGAGCCGGGCGCAGTCGGCGCAGCCGGGCGGCAACGGCGCGGGCGTAGCGGATGTTCGTGCTGCCCAGCCACAGCAAGGTGGGCGCGACACTCATGATCTCGCTTCCCGGGAACACCGGGCCGTCCTGCGGGCCGGTGACCACGATGGTGCGGAATCCGGGCGTTGCGGTCAGGCGGCGGGCCAGCAGGCCGATGGCCCCGGTGCGGCCGGGGCCGAAACCTTCACGGGGCGGCAGCACGACCGCGACCAGCGGGGCCGCGGAGGGGGAGGGGCATGAGGCGACCGGGTCCGGCATCGCGGCGCCTATTACAGCCCCCAGGCTGGTTCGGCTATGAGGCGCGTGGCCGGATGGGCACGTCCGGATGCGCACGCACCCATGGATCCCTCCGAATGGCTCTCCGGCGACTGCTGGTCCTAGCGATCGTCCTGCTGACCGTCCTGAGCCTTGCCGCGGCCCTGCATGCCGCGCTGGCGCCCGGCGGCTGGACCGCGGCAAAGCTGCTCATGATGGCCAGCTTCCTCGGCGTCATTCCCTGGGCCGGGTTCTGCCTCGCCAACGGCCTGATCGGCTTCGTCCTGATCCTGACGCGCGGCCGGCGGATCGTGCCGCTTCCGCCGCTGGATCCTGGCGCGCTGCCGCGCACCGCGATCGGCGTGACGGTGCGCAACGAGGACATCAACGCCGTCCTGCCGCCGCTGCGCCGATTGCTGGCGGCACTGGACGGGCTGGGCGTGGGCGACCGCTTTGCGCTGTTCGTGCTGTCCGACACCGGGGATCCGGGGCTGGCGGCCACCGAGGAAGAGGCCGTCGCCGTCTTCCGCGCGGCGGACCGCGATCCATCCCGCGTGCGATACCGGCGGCGGGCCCGCAATGACGGGTTCAAGGCCGGCAACATCATGGATTTCCTGCGGCACCACGCCGCCGGGTTCGAGCTGATGCTGGTGCTGGACGCCGATTCGCGCATGTCCGCGGTCGCGGTGCTGCGCCTGGTGCGCGAGATCCACGCCCACCCGCATCTGGCCATCGTGCAGCACCTGACCGTCGGGCTGCCGGCGGTATCCGCGTTTCCCCGGCTGTTCCAATACGGCATGCGCGCGGGCATGCGCACATGGGCGACGGCGCTGGCGTGGTGGCAGGGTGATGAGAGCTGCTACTGGGGGCACAACGCGGTGCTGCGGATCGCGCCGTTCCGCGCGCATTGCCTGCTGCCGCGGCTGCCGGGCGGGCGGCATATCCTGTCCCACGACCAGTTCGAGGCGGCGATGCTGGCCGGTGCCGGCTGGGGCGTCCGCCTGATCCCCGAGGAGGATGGGTCAGCCGAGGCAAACCCGCCGGCATTTCCGGAGTTCCTGCGGCGGGAGTTGCGCTGGCTGGCCGGCAACTTCGAATACCGGCATCTTCTGGGGATGCCGGGGCTGCGGCCGATGGGACGCTGGCAGCTGATCCAGGCGATCCTGCTGTTTGCCAGCGCGCCGTTCTACGTCGTCTTCCTGCTTGCTGCCGCCTGGGCCGCGGCCACGGACACGATTTCACCCTTCCTGGCCGGCCCCGTCCTGACGGTCATGCTGGGCTGGGCCTGCGCGCTCTACGCCCCCAAACTGCTGGGCTACCTGGAGATCCTGCTGTCGCCGCGCAAACGAGCCCGTTACGGCGGCGCGGCGCGCGTGCTGGCAGGGGCGGCGACGGAAGTGGTGTTCGCCCTGCTGATCGATGCTGTCGTGACGCTGAGCAAGACATTCGCCACGATCCGCCTCGCCCTGGGTGTCCAGGACCAGTGGCTGCCGCAGAATCGCTGTGACCGCGGTGTGCCGTGGTCGGAAGCCGTTCGCCTGTTCTGGCCGCACACGCTGCTGGGCGCGGTGGTGTTCGCGGCCTTCGGCTCCGCTGGATGGACAACGGCGCTATGGGCGGCGCCGTTGGCGGGCGGACTGCTACTGGCTGTTCCGATCTGCGTGCTGACGGCCTGGCCCACGCTTGGGCGATGGATGCGGCGTCACGCAGTGGCAGGCATCCCCGAGGAGGTGGGGGAAGCGATGCCGGCGCGTGATTGACCGTGGCCGGCCTCCGCGCGCCACGAGGCCTATTCCGCGGCGGCGCGGCTCTCGGGTTCGTAGCGGTCCAGCCACTGCCGGCCGAGCAGGACGGCTTCTTCGCGGGTCAGCCAGGACCAGTCGGCGCCGCGGGCGCGCACGGCAATCCACACCGTGTCTCCGTGGACGTGTTCCTCGACCAGCAACGGCTTTGCGTGCGTCATGGAAATGCCTCAATCACGACTGTTCCTTGAACTACGATCCGGGCGGTTCGGGGTGCGGCAATGCTGCCGCCCGGATCGGTCACTTTTTCGTGTATCCCGATCATGTGATGTCCGCCCACGCATTCTTGCCTTGGCGCAGGTCGCGGAGGCAAGGGGAAAACACGGGATCATTTCATACGAACAAAAAAATATCCTGTTCGGACCGCGGTGCCGGACCGGCCGGGGCCTGTCCGGGCGGAGCGTGGGCGGGGGGCAACTCAGACCCCACTGATGTGGTCGCACCAGTCCCGAAGGGCGGCGATGAGCGTCTCGATCGGGACAACGACCGGTGGCTGCCCGGTGCGATACAGATGCTCGATCGTGGCGGCGTCCCGATCGAACTGCACCGCATAGGCATCGCCGCTGGCCGTCGTGCTTTCGCCTGTCTCCTGCGCCTCGATCGCCTGGTCCAGCAGCAGGCTTGCATAGTAGGGCCAGTGCACTTCCTCGCCGAGAAAGCGTGCCAGACCGGCCAGCGCCATGTCCTCGGTGCCGCCGGGCGGGGAAGCCGTCGGGCGGCCCTCGGCGTCGTGACCGAGCACGAGCGGGGTTGCGTTCACCTCCAACTCCTCAATCGGGATAGGCCGTGATGATGGTGACGCGCCCCCCGGCGTTTCCAGTGAACCCGCGAATCCGGAACGGCTGGCCGCGCGCGTCGGTGCAGGTCGGGCCGGATGAGCCGCGGAACGACTCCTCGGTGCGCTGACCGGTGTTGTAGGCGTGCTGGATCGCGGCGATCACCTGATCGGCGTCGCAGTGGTCGGGGAACATGGTGGACAGGGTCTTCACGGCCGACCGGTGGCCCTCGGTGATGCGGAAGCGCGTGAGCGTGTAGATCCCCGGCCGCCGCGGATCCGGCCGCGTTTCGAGCGTCGCCTCCACCGTATCGGGGTTCCGCCCCCCCGGCCTGCTGTGGAACCCCACGGCCTGTCCCCGCCGGTTGATCTCTCCGCAGAAGATGTGCTGCGTCCGCACCGGCGGTGATCCGCCGGACAGCGGCAACGGACAGGCGACCCGGGCCTCGGCCCATCCGCCGCCGGCCAGCAACAGCCAGACGGCGGGCAGAACGGCACGCGCGGCGCGGGACAGCGATCCCGGCATGGTCATTGCGCCAGACGGATGTCCAGCACGCGGGTCTGGTCGTCCGAGCGGCCCGGATAAGTCAGGTTCTTCTGCATCGCCCAGGTGGTGCGTTGCAGGTGCAGCGGAATGTTGGCGACGTCGCCCGCGCCGACCCGCATGGCCTCGTTCAGGATGTCCTCGCGCTTGCGGTCGTCGCCCGTCATGCTGCCCTCGGTCAGCAGCGCATCGAGCTTCGGGCTGGAGTAGCGGCCCCAATTGAACCCGCCCCATCCCTTGGAGATGTCGGTGGTCGCCATCGCGCTGCGCAGCACCTGCGAGGATTCGCTGGTCACCGCGGCGACGGCGCCCAGCATCACGGAATACTGCTGCTTGGTGACGCGGCTGGCATAGGTGCTCCAGGGCTGCAGTTCGATCGCCGCCTGCACGCCGATCCGTTGCCACATCTGGGCGATCGCCTGCACGATGCGCGTATCGTTCACGTAGCGGCCCTTGGTGGAGTGTATGGTCAGTTTCAGCCCGTTCGGATACCCGGCTTCCGCCAGCAGCTTCTTGGCCTGAACGGGGTCATAGGGCGGCACCACGATATCGGGGACGTAGCCGAAGCTGCCCTTGGGCATCATCTGGCCCGTCGCCGTGGCCACGCCTTCCATCACGCGTTCGATGATCGCCGGCCGGTTGATCGCAAGCGACAGGGCCTTGCGGACGCGCAGATCCTTGAGCGGGTTGGATGGCAGGGTTTCGCCGTTCGGGCCGGTCACGAAGGGCGTCGGGCCGTCGCGTGACTGGTCGAGCGCCAGGAAGATGTAGCGCAGGCCGACCTGCGCGGTGGCTACCCGGATGGCGTCGTTGCGCCGCAACTCCGCCAGCGCGTCCGACGGCACGAGGTCGATGACCTGGACGTCGCCGGCGAGCAAGGCCGCGACCCGCGCCGCACCTTCCGGGATGATGCGGAACGTCACCTTCTCCCACTGCGCGGGCTTGTCCCAGTACTGCTCATTGCGGGCCAGTTCGACGCCGGCGCCCGGCTTGTAGGACACGAAGCGCATCGGCCCGGTGCCGATCGCGGCCTGGCCGTTGTTGAACTCCTCGGTTGGCAGCGAGGCGACGCGCGCCGGGATCATGCGGATCTGCGCGATGCCGTTGGGCAGGATCGGGTCCAGCACGCTGGTGGTGATCTGCAGGGTCAGGTCGTCGACGACCTTCATGCTCTTGATGGTGCGGATATAGGTGGTGAAGCGCTGCGGCGCGTTCTTCACCACCGGCACCCGCTCCAGCGTTGCCATGGCATCCGCCGCGGTGAACGGGGTGCCGTCGTGGAACCGCACGCCGGGTCGCAGCTTGAACTCCCACGTCGTGTCGTCGATCCGCTTCCAGGATTCCGCGAGCGAGGGGCGGATGTTGTAGGTGCTGTCGGTATCGGTCAGCCCGTCATAGATGTTGCAGACCACGTTCTTGTTGGTGGGTGAGTTCAGGTAGTGCGGGTCGATGCTGGTCACCGCATCGCCGATGCCGATCGTCAGCGACTGGGCGAGTGCCGTCTGCGCAGCCAGGCAGGCGGTCGCTGCCAGAAGAAGCGGTCGTAACATCGGGTTTCCTCCACAAGCCATTTTCTGCCCCACAGTGGAACACGGCCGGGTCGGCGGGGGAAGGTTGGCGGCGGGTGGCGGGAGCCGCCGGGCAGCCGCGCGTCCATGTCTTTTTGGCAACAACATGCGGGACGATGCCCGGTTAACACGGCCTTAACCGGCGAGGACCGATATTTCGTTTCTCACGCAAGGATGCAGTCGCGGCCACCGCAAGGCCCGCCGAAGAGGAGCGAAGTCCATGGTTCCCAGGGGAGTTTCACGTGGCTGGTGCGGATTTCCTTCATCGTGCCGGAACGGGCGCCATGCGGGCGGGAGTGCCGCGCGATGAGGCCGCGCATCGGCCGCCCTGGTCTGCGGGGCAAGCTGCTTCTGGCATTCGCTGCCGTGGCGAGCGGCGCACTGATTTCGGGTCTTGCATCCAGCCTGCTGCTGACGCGGATCGGGGGAATGCTGTCCGATGTGGCGGAGGTGGAGATCCCGAAGATCGTCCTGGCACTGCAGTTGCAGGCCGAGACCGAAATCCTGGCCGGCGGCACGCCGGTGCTGCTGCGCTCGGAGTCCGAATCCCAGCGCTCGGAGAACTGGGCCGCGCTCGAGAACCAGCAGAGGGTGGTGGATGCCAAGCTGCAGGCGCTTGGTAAGGCGCTGGGCAGTGCCGACTCCGTCCGCGCCATCGCCACGCTGATTGCGGACCTGGGCAGCCAACTGTCGCAACTGCATGAGGCGGTGAGCGACCGGATGATGGTGCTGGACCAGCGCGTGGAGGCCAACCGGTCCAACCAGCGGTCGCTGGACCGGCTGCGGCTGGTTCTTGGCAAGGCGTTGCGGTCCGTCCAGGCGGAAATCAACATGGCTTCCACGGCGCTGGAGGACGACGCGACCGCCACGACGCGCGACCTCGCGCAGTTGATTTCCACGCAGGTTCCACTGGCGCAGGCGCTGGCCGAATTGCGCGCGCAGGCGGACCAGGCCGCCGATCAGGTATCCCGCGCGACCTTTGCGCCGAATGAAGAAGCGATCGAGGCCGGGCGCAAGGCGTTCGAGGCGGCGGCCGAACAGACGCGCCATCAGCTTGCGCTGGTGGAAGCGATGCAGCCGATTGAAGGATTGCGCGCGGCGGTGGAAGCGGTGCTGATCCGCGGTGTGGGGAAGAACAGCCTGTTCAATCTGCGCCTGCGTGAACTCCAGGCCCTGCGGGCCGGGCGGGCGGTGATGCAGAAGGCCCAGGGCGTGACCGCCGGACTGGCCAAGGCCGTGGGCGCGCAGGTCGAGGCAGTGCAGCGCGAGGCCAGCGCGGCCACCGATCGCTCGGATGCGACCATTCACGCCGGCATCACCATCATGCTCGCGATCGCCGGCGCGGCCATGCTGGCCGCGATCATGATCGTGACCCTGTATGTCGGGCGCAGCCTGATCCGGCGCATCCGCGGCCTGGAAACCGCCATGGCGCGCCTGGCAGAGGGTGACCTGACCGTGGAGGTGCCGGCGTCGCGCAGCCGCGATGAGGTCGGCCACATGGCCGAGACGCTTGCCGTGTTCAAGCAGAACGCGCTCGCCGCGCAGGCGCTGCGCGCCGAACAGGACGCCGGGAACCGCAGGAAGGCCGAACGGGTGGCGCACATGGAAACGCTGGTCCGGTCATTCGAAATGCAGGTGGGGCAGCTCGTCGGCGAGGTGACGCGGGCATCGGCGGAGCTGGACACAACCGCGCGGGTCATGTCGGGCATTGCAAGCGAAACGACGTCGCAGACCGATACCGTCTCGGCCGCCGCCGGCGCCGCCAGCATCAACGTGGGTACGGTCGCGACCGCCGCCGAGGAGCTTGCCGGCTCGATCAGCGAGATCGCGCGCCAGGTTGGCTTGTCATCGGAAATTGCGCAGCGCGCCACGGCGGAAGCGGCGCGCACCGACGCCGTGGTGCGCGCGCTGGCGGATGGGGCGCAACGGATCGGCGATGTCGTCAGCCTGATCACCAACATCGCCGGCCAGACGAACCTGCTGGCGTTGAACGCGACGATCGAGGCCGCCCGGGCCGGCGAGGCGGGCAAGGGCTTCGTGGTCGTGGCCAGCGAGGTGAAGGGCCTGGCCGCGCAGACCACCAAGGCGACCGAGGAGATCGGCCAGCAGATCAGCCAAATCCAGGCGGCGACCCGCGAAGCCGCGCAGGCGATCGGGGGCATCGCGGCGACCATCGGGGAAGTCAGCCAGACCTTCGGCTCGATCGCGGCGTCGATCGAGGAGCAGGGCGCCGCCACGGACGCCATTGCGCGGAACGTGACCGAAGCGGCGCAGGGCACCGCGGAGGTGTCCCGCACGATCGCGGGCGTGAGCGAGGGGGCGCTGAAAACCGGCGCGGCCGCCACGCAGGTCCTGGGCGCATCCGCCGCCCTGTCGAAGCAGGCCGAACGGCTGAACACCGAGGTTGACCAGTTCATTGCGGAGGTCAAGGCGGCGTAGGCGCCGCTTGGCCGGCGCGCTCCGTCCCCGCCCCCCGGCTTTGGCATCGGGGCCGGCGGGGCTTTTCGGGGCGGGGCGATCCTGCCGCATGACCTGCCTCCCTTTCTGATCGTTTCCGATCAGCCGCGCTCTCAGCCGCGCTCAGGGTGGGTTGGCCGCCGCGCGGTCCCCTGGCATTCTGGCGCCGATCGAACGGACGACCCGTTCGGCCGGACCGGGCGCTCGGCGCAACAGGATCGAAGGAGACCACAATGGCGGACGAATGGGTGCGTGTGGCGGCGGCAACCGATCTGGCCGAGGGCCAGGTGCTGGGCGTACGCATCGGCGACAAGGAAGTCGCCGTCTACCATCTGCCGGGCGGTGAGTTTTGTGCCACCGACAACGTGTGCAGCCACGAATACGCGCTGCTGTCCGACGGCTGGCTGGAGAATGGCTGCATCGAATGCCCGCTGCATGCCGCGCAATTCGACGTCCGCACCGGCAAGGCGCTATCGGCCCCGGCGGATGAGGATCTGGCGGTGTTCCAGGTGAAGGTCGAGAACGGCGACATCCTGGTGAAAGCCCCCTGATGTCCGGCCTGGCGGACCAGGGGCCGATCGACTGCGACGTCCACCCCACCGTCCCGGGGATCAGGGCGCTGCTGCCGTATATGGACGAGTTGTGGCGGGAGACCGTGGTCCGGCGCGGCATCGATGAGCTGACGACAATCAGCTACCCCACCGTCAATCCGATCACGTCCCGCAAGGACTGGCGGGACGACACGGGCAAGGCCGCCACCAGCGCTGCCGCGCTGGGGCAGCAGGCGCTGGATCCGTTCGGCAGCCGGTGCGCAATCCTGAACTGCCTCTACGGCGTGCAGGCCGTGTTCAGCGAGGACATGGCCGCGGCGTTCTGCCGAGCGCTGAACCGGTGGATCGCGGCGGAGTGGCTGGACGCCGATCCGCGGCTGCGCGCCTCGATCGTCGTGCCGATGCACAACGCCGAGATGTCGGTCGAGGAGATCGAACACTGGGCCGCCGATCCGCGTTTCGTGCAGGTGTTGCTGATCGCCAATGCCGAGGTGCCGCTGG
This sequence comes from Acetobacteraceae bacterium, assembly GCA_050181195.1. Classification (GTDB taxonomy): domain Bacteria; phylum Pseudomonadota; class Alphaproteobacteria; order Acetobacterales; family Acetobacteraceae; genus Rhodopila. Next base: position 64,558 of record JBFXDK010000011.1, read on the forward strand.
GACGGCGGCAGATGTGGCCGATCTACGCCGCGGCCGAACGGCACGGGCTGCCGGTGGGCATCCATGCCGGCAGCACCTATCGCCATCCTGTCACGCCGGTCGGGTGGACCAGCTATTTCACCGAGGACTACGTCAACCAAGCGCCGGCCATCCAGTCGCAGCTCACCAGCCTGATCACCGAGGGCGTGTTCGCGAAGTTCCCGTCCTTGACTGTGGTGCTGATGGAATCGGGCGTCACCTGGCTGCCCGCCTATCTCTGGCGCCTGACCAAGTTCTGGAAGGGCACACGCAGCGAAATCCCGTGGGTGTCGGACCCGCCGGGGTCGATCGTGCGCGATCGGGTGCGCCTGACGCTGCAGCCGTTCGACGGTCCTCCGGACGCGGCTTCGGTGATGCGGATCATGGACCATATCGGGTCGGATGAGGTTCTGCTGTTCTCCACCGACTACCCGCATTGGCAGTTCGACGCGCTGGCGGCGCTTCCGGACGGCCTCGATCCCGGCCTGGCGCAGAAGATCATGGCGGACAACCCGCTGAAGACCTATTCTAGGCTGAACCAAGCGGCGCAAACCATGTCCCCGGCCTGAACCGGGGAGGAGACCGTGTCATGAATGTGGACATCCTGAACCGTTCCGGCGTCCAGCCGGTTACCGCGTCCCGTCTGGCCATTGCCGACTGCGATATCCATCCCCGTGCGGCTGGCCCCAGCGTGGGCGGCGTCAGCACCTCGCTGTTTCCCTACCTGTCGCAGCGCTGGCGCGATCACCTGAAGGAATTCGCGGCCACGTATCGCCAGCCCTGGGAGAAGGGGCCTGCCTATCCGAAGAACCAGCCCGCCGCGAGCCGGCGCGACGCATGGCCAGCGAGCGGCGGCGGCCCCGGCAGCGACCTGAAATTCATGGCCGAACAGCACCTGGACCCGAACAACGTCACGCTGGGGATCCTGAACCCGCTGGGTGCCGGCCAGGGCGCGCAGAACCCGGATCTGTCCGCCGCGATCACGCGGGCCACCAACGAATGGCAGAAGGCGGAATGGACGTCGCAGGACCGGCGCCTCAAGGCCTCGGTCATGGTCCCGTATGAGGACGGGCTGGCCTCGGCCAGGGAAATCGAGGCGCGGGCCGGCGATCCGGACTTCGCCCAGGTGCTGCTGCTGTCGCGCACCGCCGAACCGCTGGGACAGCGGCGCTACTGGCCGATCTATGAGGCGGCGGCGGCGGCGAACCTGCCTGTTGCCGTGCACGCCTTCGGCTATGGCGGATCGCCGGTCACCGGCGGCGGCTGGTCCAGCTACTATACCGAGGAAATGGTCGGCCACGCGCAGGCGCAGCAGGCGCTGCTGATCAGCATGATCTTCGAAGGCGTGTTCGAGCGGTTCCCGACGCTGAAGGTGGTCCTGGTGGAAGGCGGCCTCGCCTGGGCGGCGGCGCTGATGTGGCGCATGGACCGGCAATGGGCGAAGCTGAAGCAGGAAACGCCGCACCTGAAGCGCCTGCCATCCGAGTATGTGAAATCGAACGTCTGGTTCACCACCCAGCCGATCGAGGAGCCGGAGCCGCGCAGCCAACTGGCCGAGACGTTGGATTGGATCGGCTGGGACCGGATCCTGTTCGCGACCGACTATCCTCACTGGGACTACGACGACCCAGCGCAGGCGTTGCCGTTCCGTATGAATGAGACGCAGCGCCGACAGGTCTTCCTGGAGAATGCGATGGCGGTCTATGGGGTGACCTGACCGGGTACTGCCCCGGTCGCGGGGCGGGGGAAGGGTCGCGAACGAACGATGCGGATGTCGTGGCTTGCCGTCGTCCTGACCAGCCTGTTGTGGCTGGCAGGCGCATCGCATCCGGCGGGCGCGCAAACCGACGAAACCCCGGCCGAATTGCAGGAACGCGCCCAGGAAGCGCAGGCCGATCTCATGGCCAGTGCCGTCGGCGCGCCGGCGCGGGTGGATCTGCTGAATCAGGCGCATCTGCGGCTGACCGGGACCTATCAGTTCATCCCGCGCGATGCCGCGATCCCCTGGATGAGCGTGAATGGCCGAACCGTGCCTTCGGATCTGGTGGGCGTGATCCTGGAAGGCGGCGTGCAGGACTGGTTCGCCGTGCTGCGTTTCATCGACGAAGGCCATGTCCCGGAAGCCGCGATCCGGCGTTGGTCCGCCGACGACCTGCTCCTCGGCGTCCGTGAACTCATCACGCGCGAAAACCAACGGAATGCCGCCAACGGCCGGGAGGAGCGCCGGGTCACCGGCTGGCTGGTTCCGCCGGCCTATTTTCCCGAGCAGCATCTGCTGACCTGGAGCGCCCTGACACCCACCGGAAGCGTGGAGCGGGAGCGTGACAGCCAGGCCGAACAGCACATCGTGGTGTTCGGCCGGGACGGATACTTCCACCTGGAAGCCTCCGCCACGGCGGGACTGCTGCGGGAGCGGCAGCGCCATGTCATGATGCTGATGGAAAATCTTCGGTTCGCCGATGGGCGCCGCTACCAGGATTATGTGCCGGGCACCGATCCGGTCCTGGCGCAGGGCGTGCAGCGCGTCATGGAGCTCCCGGTGCTGCGGAAATCGACCCTGTTCGACGGGGACTGGGATACCGACAACCTGCTGATCCTTGCCGTTGGCGCAACCATGGTGATGGGTGCCGGGCTCCTGGCGGTGGCACGCCTGTTCACGAGCTGGTGGCGGCTGCGGCGGTAGCGCCCGATCCCGCCTGGTGGCATGCGGCGCCGGCTGCGGCCTGTCCCGGAACGCTCTGGACGGATCATCGCATCGGACGCAGACTCCCGGCTGGTTTGGGGAGGCCTTGGACATGCCCGTACGGATTGGAGTGATCGGCATTCACGGCCGCATGGGACGGCTGATCGTGGAGGAAGCCCGCGCCGCCGGGGCCGAGGTGGCGGGAGGGTTCGCCCGTCCAGGCGCGCGTGACGCAGCAGGCCTGGACGTTCCCATCCTGCACGATCTGGCCGCGCTGGCGGCGCGCTCGGACGTGGTGGTGGATTTCAGCCACGCCTCGGCGGTCCAGCCCGCCGCCGCCGCACTGGCGCAGTCCGGCACGCCCTGGATCCTGGGCACGTCCGGCCTGTCGGCCGAGGATGAAGCCGCGGTCGACGCCACGGCGCAGCGGATCCCCGTCGTGTATGCATCGAATTTCTCCGCCGGCGTGAACCTTGTTCTGGCACTGTCGGAGCGCCTGGGCGCCGCGCTTCCGGCCGAGGCCTATGACGCCGAGATCGTGGAGATGCATCATCGCCAGAAGGTCGACGCGCCATCGGGAACCGCGATCGGCATGGGCCGGGCGGTGGCGAAGGGTCGGGGCGTGCGGCTGGACGACGTGATCGAAAGCGGCCGGCATGGGCATACCGGCGCGCGCAAGACCGGTGCGATCGGCTTCGCCGCGCTGCGCGGCGGTCAGGTGGTGGGCGAGCACACGCTGATCTTCGCCTCGGCCAGCGAGCACATCGCCCTGACGCACCGCGCCTTCGACCGCCGCACCTTCGCGACCGGCGCGGTGCGCGCGGCGCTGTGGGTCGTCGGACGCGATGCGCGCCTCTATTCCATGATGGATGTTCTCGGCATGGCGTGACCGGCCGGGGCCTGTCGTCGCTGAACGTGGCCGTGTCCGGCTGATCGTTTGGGCGGCCGAGCATTCCCGTTTCTGTCAGGTACCGTTCAGCTTACAGTGATATGCGCCTCCCGAAAGCGTGAGCGGCAGTCTTGCCGCCACCGACCGACGGAGTGCGTTCCATGGCCCTTCCCGCCGCCAAGCTCTACCTGTCAAGCATTGCCGCCGGCATCGGCGGGTATCGTCTGCTGCCGGAACAGGCCGGGGATTTCACCTCTACCCTGACCGGCATTGTGGCCCTTCCCGCGGTTTCGGGGATCGGTGACATCGATGGCGACGGCATCCCCGAGGTCGTGGTCGGCGCGCCGGGAAGCGACGACAAGGCCGTCGATGCGGGTCGTATCTATATTGTCATGGGGCGCGGCGCCGGCGCGGCCTCGAAACTCAGCGATCCCGTCACCGACATCACGATCGATGGTGATCTCGCCGGCGACCTGGCCGGCGCGGTGGTCGGGTCCATCGCCGACATGAACGGTGACGGACGGGCCGACATCCTGATCGGCGCGCCGCTGGCGGATCGAGGGGCGACGGTCGATCCTGGCTTTGGCTTCGTGATCTGGAGCCCCGCCGCGGGCGGCGGTGTCGACCTGAATGATCCGGCGACGGGGGGCGGCGACGGGTTCGTCATGCGCGGCGAGGCCGCACAGGACCGTGCCGGCAGCGCCATGGCATCGATCGCCGACCTCAACGGCGACGGCAGGATGGATGTGCTGATCGGCGCGCCTGGCAACAATGCCGGGGGTGCCGATGCCGGTTCCGCCTATGTGGTGTTCGGCCGGACCGCGCAGACGCCGGTCAATCTCACCAATGTCGCCGCCGGCACTGGCGGGTTTCGCATTGTTGGCGAGGCGGCGGGCGATGGCGCCGGGTCGGCGCTTGCCAGCGTCGCCGACATGAACGGCGACGGCCTGGCGGACATCATTGTCGGCGCGTCCGGCAATGACGCGGGGGGATCCAACGCGGGGGCGGTGTATGTCGTGTTCGGCAAGTCCACCACCGCCGGCGTCAGCCTCGCCACCCTTGGCGGCAGCGGCGGCGGGTTCCGCATCGTGGGTGCCGCCGCCGGCGCGTTGACCGGCAGCACCGTCAGCGGTCTGGGCGATGTCAACGGCGACGGGTTGGGTGACATCCTGATCGGCGCGCCCGGCCGGGACAGGGCCTATGTTGTGTTCGGCAAGTCCGGCACGGCGGACGTCCTGCTTGCGGACGTCGAAGCCGGCATCGGCGGTTTCGCGATCCTGGGCGAGCACGCGGGCGACCTTTCGGCGCTCACCGTTGCGGGGGGCGGCGACTTCAACAAGGACGGTATCCTCGACCTGGTGATCGGCACGCCCAGGAACAACGAAGGCGGTGCCAATGCCGGCGCGGTCTACGTGGTCTGGGGCGGCGGGCACGCCACGGTCGATCTTTCCCTGGTCGCGGCCGGCATTGGCGGGGCCAAGATCGTCGGCTCCGCCGGAAGCCGAGCGGGCAGCAGCGTGGCGGTGCAGGCTGATATGACGGGGGATGGGCGGCCGGAGCTCCTGATCGGGGCGCCTGGTTCGGTCGAAGCCGTCAGTGTGGTGTTCGCCCATTCCAGCTGGGTCCCCGACATCACCGTCTACGGCAGCAGCGGCGACGACGTGATCGGTCCCGGCTACGGCGGTTACCATCAGGTGGGCGACGGGGCGGACGATATCGTGGCGCTGGGGGGCAATGACACGGTCGATGCGGCCGGCGGTGCCGACATCGTGGATGGCGGCGACGGCGACGACTCGATCGACGGCGGGCTCGGCGACGACACCATCCTCGGCGGCAACGGCAACGACACGCTGATCGGCAATGACGGTGCCGACACGCTGGACGGCGGGACCGGGACCGACACCCTTTCGGGCGGCGACGGCGATGACAGTCTGAACGGCGGGTCCGGCGCCGACGCGATGGATGGCGGTGCCGGCAACGATACGTACACCGTCGACAACGCCGGCGACACGATCACCGAGAGCAGTGGCACCGATACGGTAATCGCCAGCGTGAACTGGACATTGGCGGCGGGCCTCGAAAACCTGCAGCTTGTCGGCGCGGCGCACCATGGCACGGGGAACGGCGCCGACAACATCATCACCGGCGGCACCGGCAACGACACGCTCCTCGGCCGTGACGGCAACGATACGCTCTATGGCGGTGGCGGGGCGGACACGCTGGACGGCGGGGCCGGCGCCGACATCATGGACGGTGGTGCGGGGGACGACAGCTACACCGTCGACGATCCAGGTGATTCAGTGATCGAGGCGGCCGGCGGCGGTTACGACACCGTCGTTGCCAGCGTGGACTGGACCCTCGCCGCGAATGTCGAGGCGCTGACGCTGACCGGCGCCGCGCATGCCGGTACCGGCAATGACCTGGATAACGTAATGACGGGCCAGGCCGGCAGCGACACGTTGGACGGTGGCGCAGGGAATGACACGCTGGATGGCGGTGCCGGGGCCGATCTGATGATCGGCGGCGATGGCGACGATACCTACTATGTCGACGACCTGAATGACGTGGTGCAGGAGACGCCGACGGGCGGCACCGACCTTGTCATCGCCAGCGTCGACTGGGTCGCCGCGGCGAATGTGGAGCAGGTGCGCCTGACCGGGGCGGCACATGTCATTACCGGCAATGCGCTTGCCAACACGCTGATCGGCGGCAGCGGCGACGACACGCTGGATGGTGACGACGGCGACGACACGCTGCTGGGCGGTGACGGCGACGACGAACTGGTGTCGGGCAGCGGCAGCGACGTGCTCGCCGGAGGCAGCGGCGACGACCGCTATGTGGTGAAGGGCGGACGCGCCCATATCGAAGACCAGCTTGGCCATGACACGCTCGACGCCAGCGAGGCCAGCGGCGACAGCTACCTTGACCTCAGCGGCGACACCGTCAGCCGTGTCGAGGACCAGGACTGCGAGCTTGGCCAGGGCGGCACGACGGTGCTGCCGCTGGACGTGCAGTTCCTGCAGGACCTGACCGGCTCCTTCGCCGATGACATCGCCACCGTGCGCGGTCTGGTGCCCGGCATCATCAGCGCCCTGCAGACGGTCCAGCCCAACAGCCGCTTCGGGTCGTCGACGTTCGTCGACAAGCCGGTCAGCCCGTTCGGCGCCGCCGGCGAGTGGGTGTATGAAACCCGGCTGGCGCAGACCTCCAGCGCGTCCGCGCTGGCGTCGACGTACAATGCGATGGTCACGCGCAACGGTATGGACGCGCCGGAAGCGCAGCTTGAAGCGCTGATGCAACTGAGCCTGCGCACCACCGAGGTCGGATTTCGCGCCGACTCCGCCCGATTCGTCGTGCTGTTCACGGATGCTCCCTTTCACATGGCGGGCGATGGCGCCGCCGGCGGCATCCTGACGCCCAACAACGGCGATGCGATCATCGACGGCACCCCGGCCGGCACCGGTGAGGACTACCCGTTGGTGGCGCAGGTGAAGTCGGCGCTGGAAGCGGCCAACATCATTCCGATCTTCGCCATCGCCGGTGGCTATGAGGCCACCTACCAGGGGCTTGCCGCCCAGCTCGGCCGCGGCACGGTGGTGACGCTGACGTCCAACAGCTCGAACGTCGTGGCCGCCGTCACCTCCGGACTGACCGCTGCGACCGTAACGACGATCGAGGACGCGATCGGCGGTGACGGCAACGACACCATCAAGGGCAATCACGTCGACAACGTCCTGACCGGCAACCGCGGCAATGACACGCTGGAGGGTGACGCCGGAGACGACACGCTGTATGGCGGCGTCGGCCACGACATCCTGCGCGGCGGCACCGGCGCCGACCTGATGATCGGCGGCACCGGCAATGACACCTACTATGTCGACGACCTGGGGGATGTAACCCAGGAGGCGCCCAACGCGGGCATGGATACCGTCATCGCGAGCGTCGACTGGACGCTGGCTCCCAATATCGAAGTGCTGCAACTCGCCGGCGGCGCGGTTTCCGGCATCGGCAACGATCTGGCGAACCGGATCACTGCCTCGGACGTGTCCAGCACGCTGGACGGCGCCGACGGCAACGACCGGCTGACGGGTGGCCTGGGGGACGATACGCTGATCGGCGGCACGGGTCAGGACCTTCTGGTCGGAGGCGGCGGCAACGATACCTACTACGTCGATGACGCAGGCGACCTCGTGAAGGAGGCCGGCGGGAGCGGAACGGACACCGTGATCGCCAGCGTCGATTGGACACTGGGATCGAACCTGGAGGTCCTGATGCTGACCGGCCCGGCCTTCCTGGGCACGGGCAACACCCTGGCCAACAGCATCACGGCCTCGGACAACGGCGGCAAGCTGCTGGGGCTGAACGGGGCCGATACGCTGAACGGTGGCGCCGGCAGCGACTGGCTGGACGGCGGTACGGGCAACGACACGCTGCTTGGCGGCGGCGGCGGCGACGTGCTGATCGGCGGTGCCGGACGCGACATCCTGACAGGCGGCGAGGGGGCGGATGCGTTCCGCTTCACGGCCACGAACGAGGGGCCGGATACCATCACCGACTTCAATCCGCTGGAGGACCTGCTGGAATTTTCCGCGCTCGCCTTCGGGTTCACCGCGGAAGCAGACCTGCTGGCCGAACACCGGCTGGTTCTGGGCAACCAGGCGACCGAGGCGTTCGGGCAGCTGGTGTACAACAGCAGGAACGGGACGCTCGCCTGGGACGCGAACGGCACCGATGCCGGCGGCCGGGTCGTGCTGGCGACCTTGACCAACCTGCCGGTGCTGACGGGAACGGAGTTTCATGTTGTTGCCTGACCGGCGTTCCCGTTGATCACGGTTTCCTAAGTGAACTTGTTGCGAAATACGGTAGAATGCGGTTCGTTCACCGCGCCCGATCGCCAGGACGCTTCAGGAGCCGCACCGATTCGCATTCTGCTCGTCGAGGACGACCGCCATCTGTCCCGCCGACTGACCGAGAACCTGGCGGCAGCCGGTTTCGCGGTTGATCAGGCGGGCGATGGGGAACTCGGCTGCTACATGGGGAACACCAACGAGTACGATGCGGTGGTGCTCGATCTGGGTCTGCCCGGCTTGCCCGGGCTGCAGGTGCTGGAACGCTGGCGCAGCACTGGCCGCACCATGCCGGTACTGGTGCTGAGCGCGCGCGGTACCTGGTCCGAGCGGGTGGCGGGACTGAATGCCGGGGCCGATGACTATGTCGCCAAGCCGGCGCAGGCGGCGGAAATTGTCGCGCGGCTGAGGGCGCTGATCCGCCGGTCCTTCGGCCGGCCGGCACCGGTGCTGAGCTTCGGCGGCCTGACGCTGGACCCGGCCACCGGATCCGTGCGCGTCGGCACCCAGGACGTGCCGCTGACCGCACATGAGCTGAAGGTGCTGAGCTATCTCATGCATCGGACCGGCCGGATCGTGTCGCAAGCCGAGTTGCTGGACCACATCTACGGCATGGATGATGCGCGCGACCCGAATACGATCGAGGTCTATGTCGGCAGGCTGCGCAAGAAGGTCGGGCGGGATGTGATCCGGACGGTGCGCGGCCTGGGCTACCGGATCGGATAGGCGTGCACGGCCCGCAGGGCAGCTTCCGCGCGCGCCTGATCATCGGCGCGGTGATCTGGATCGCAGCCGGCATGGCCACGAGCTGGATCCTGGTGACCGGACTCTTCCGCGGCCATATCGAGCATGAAATCCGGCTGGAACTCGATCACCACGCCTCGGAACTCGCCAACCTGGCCTATCTTGACCCGGCCGGCGATGTGCGGTTGCGCAACCAGCTCAGCGACGACCGGTTTTTCGTGCCTGCGTCGCACTACTACTGGCAGATCGACTGTCCGGACGGGAAGATCAAACGCTCGCCGTCGCTTGGCACCAGCTTCCTGCCGCTGTCCCTCGACTTCGATCGGGCGACTGACTCCCGGGTCGTCTCCGCCACGGGGCCCACCGGCACGATGATGCTGCTGGAGCAGATCGTCCGCCCCAAGCATGACATGGAGCCGCTGCGCATCGGGGTGGCGATCGACGTCAGTGAAATCGACGTTGTCACAAGCAGGCTGCGGCAAACCCTGGCCCTGGCGATGGGCGCGATCGCCATCGGCCTCATGTTCGCGGCGCTGGCGCAGATCAGCTTCGGGCTGCGGCCGCTCAATCGCGTGCGCCAGGCCCTGACGGCGATCCGGCGGGGGGAGGCAAACCGGCTGCCTGATGACCTGCCAGCCGAGGTCGCACCGCTCGCGCGCAACATGAACGCGTTGATCGAAGCCAACGAGGAGGTCGTGCGCCGGGCTCGCGTGCAGGTCGGCAACCTGGCGCATGCGCTGAAGACGCCTCTCGGCATTCTGATGGACGAAGCCCAACGGCTGGACGATGCCGGTTATTCAGGCGCGGTGATCCTGCGCGAATGCGAACGGATGCGAAGGCAGGTCGAGTACCAGTTGGCGAAGGCGCGTGCGGCAGCCTCCCGCAGCGGTGCCGGGACGGCCGCGCCGGTTGGCGCAACCCTCCGGTCGGTCGTCTCCGCCGTCGAACGCCTGTACCGCGATCGATCCCTGGTGTTCACGGTGGCAGAGGCACACGCCGGCACGATCGTCGCCTGCGATGTCGAGGATCTCGAGGAAATGCTGGGCAACCTGCTGGACAACGCCGCGAAATGGGCGGCCTCCCGCGTGCGGGTCAGCCTGTCGCCGAGCGTCGCCGGCGGCAGCGAGGTCCTGCGGATCAGCGTCGAGGATGACGGCCCGGGGATGGCGGCCGAGGACCGCGAACGCGTGTTCAGGGCGGGTGAGCGGCTGGACGAGAAGGCGCCCGGCACTGGATTGGGGCTTGCCATCGTGCGCGACGTCGCGGAACTCTACGGCGGCCGTGCCTGGATCGAGGTGGCATCCCTCGGAGGGATTGCCGCGCAACTGGAACTGCCCCTGGTCTCCTCGGCGTAGCGCCGGATGCCGCGGGATGGTGACCGGCGCGCCCTCGACATGGCTGGTGGACATCGCCACATAACCGGTATGGAAATCATCAGCATCCCCGGCTCACGCATCGTCGAGGTTGCCCGCTTGGCGTTCGCAACCCCGGACGTGGACTTCCTGTGCTTCGGCGAGTCCGACCAGCCCAGCCCCGCTGCTGCCACCGACGCCGCGATCGCGTCGCTGCGGGCGGGGGAAACCCGTTACTGCGACGTGCGCGGCCTGCCCAACCTCCGATCGGCCCTGTCGACCTATCTGACCGGGCTGCACGCCAAACCCGTGGCGGAATCCCGCATCCAGGTCACCGCGTCCGGCATGGCCGCGGTGTCGATCGCGCTGGCCGCCACGGCCCGCCCGGGTCAACGAGTGGTGATCCACTCGCCCGCCTGGCCCAATATCGGCAACGCCGCTCGGCTGCGCGGAGCTGCGATCGAGGAGCTGGACCTGACCGCCGCCCCGGACGGCGGGTTCAGCCTGGACCTGGACCGGCTTGACACGATGCTGCGGGGTGCTGCCGCGTTTGTGCTGAACTCGCCGAACAATCCGACCGGCTGGACGGCAACGCAGCCGGTGTTGGAGGCGATCCTGGAGATGACGCGCCGACACAGGGTGTGGCTGATCTCGGATGAGGTCTATTCGCGTCTGATCTACAACGGCTTGCCCGCCGCGCCGTCGATCCTGGACATTGCTGAACCGGATGATCGCGTCATCGTTTGCAACAGCTTTTCCAAGACCTGGATCATGACGGGGTGGCGGCTTGGCTGGCTGGTGGTGCCCGAGGGCATGCGGGACGCCTTCACCGAACTGGTCGAGGTCGTCCATTCCGGCGTCGCCCCGTTCATTCAGCAGGCCGGGGCCGCGGCACTCAACGACACCGTGACGGTGGACCGGTTCCGCGAGCATTGTGCCACCGGCCGCAGCCTGGCCGGCGATGCGCTGGCAGGGCTGAACGGCATCCGCTACACCCCGCCCGTCGGGGCCTTCTATGCCTTCGTCGGCATCGACGGATTGCAGGACAGCCTGGGGCTGGCGAAACGGCTGGTCACGGATCACGGTGTGGCCGTGGCGCCTGGTATCGCGTTCGGGTCCGCCGGTGAGGGCAGCCTGCGAATCTGCTTCGCGCAGTCCGCGAACACGATGGAGCGTGCGATGCAGCGGCTGCAGGACGGTCTCCGGCAGGAGATGCGGGCATGAGCGGCGCTGCATCGTCGCGGGCGTGCGGTATCTGCGGACGTCCGTGTCCGCGGCCGTTCCGTGCGCCGCAGCCGGAGATTGCTCCGGACCTGGACATGCGGCCGGGCGAGCCTGCCCGATCGACGCTGCAGGACTGGATTGTGCTGTGTCGCGGCTGCGGCGCCGCCGCCCCGGACCTCGCGGCCCTGCCGGCCAGCGCTCGGGCCGTGGTCGAATCATCGGCATACGCGGATCTGACGACCAGCGGTGCCGAGGAAACGCTGCCATTCCGGCGCTGGGCGATGATCTGCCAGGCTCAGGGCGACCGGAAGAATGAGGCGGAGGCGTTGTTGCAGGCCGCATGGGCCGCGGACGACGCGGCGACCATGACGGACGCGGCCGGATTGCGACAGCGCGTGGCGGCGCTGTGGGATGCGACGGTGGACCTGGAGACATCCTTGCGCCGGATCGACGTGCTGCGGCGCGCCGGTGAGTTCGAGGAAGCAGCAGCCTGGGCCAATCTGGTTGCACGGCGGCCGCTTGATGAGACGGCCCGCGCCGTCGTGACGTTCCAGCAGACGCGGATCACGGCGCGCGATATCGGGCGGCACCTGATCAGCAGTGCCCTGCCGCCGCCGGCACACGCGCCGCATGTGGCGCATGGCAAGCGCCCGGCGCCCGGGCTGTGGAGCCGGTTGTTCCGGCGGGGATAGGGCGAGGCTCCGCCTCGCGCTCCGCCAGGGAGGGCGCTGCCCTCCCTGGACCCACCCGCCAAGGGCGACGGCCCTTGGAACGCGATTCCTTGGTTGGATGTCCGGCGGGGGCCTGACGCAGTCCGTTGCACGGTCCGGGTCAGGCCCCCCGCCGGACATCCAACGAACGAGTTGGGATCAAAGGGGCTGTGCCCCTTTGCGGAGGTCCAGGAGGCAGCGCCTCCTGGTGGGGTCCGGGGCGAAGCCCCG
>JBFXDK010000012.1:0-70242 GCA_050181195.1 Acetobacteraceae bacterium
CCCAAGTATACACGAAAACGTGAGGTCGCCAGCATGAATTGGTTTGCCGCAGCCATCTTCGCCGCCGGATTGGGCATCGCCTCGGCTGCGCAGGCGGGACCCGCGCTGGTCTCGTTCGACACGCAATTCGTGGCTGGGTCTGATGATTTCGTCGTTGGATATCAGTTTACTGTTGCCGCGAATACCACGGTGACGGCGTTGGGCTATCGGTACGAGGGGGTATTGAACAGCGACCACGAGGTCGGCATCTACACACTGGACGGCACGCTGCTGGCATCCGCGACCATCGATGCGAATGCCACGGTCTCATCAGGATTTGCCTACACCAACCTCGGGGTTCCGCTCACCCTGGTCGGCGGATCGACCTACACCATCGCAGGAGCGACCCTGGGCGACAGTTGGGCCTACGAAGCAACCAATATCGTTATGGATTCCAATATAACCTATGTCTCCTCCATCTGGGACTTCACGAGCGGAGGTTCATTGTTGGCGCCGAACCAGCTAGCTCCTGCCTCGCAGTACCTGAACGTCAACTTCCTGATGTCGACGGTCGATACGCCGGAGCCGGGCACCCTTGCACTGCTCGCCGCCGGTCTTGCCGCCCTCGGCGTCGCCCGTCGCAAGCCTGCCTGAGTCCGCGGTCGGGCGCCCCGGTCCGGGACGCCCGACCGTCGCTAACGCCCGTGGAACACCGGCTTGCGCCGCTGCCTCCAGGCCTCGTGACCTTCCGTCTTGTCCTCGGTCAGTTCCAGCGCGAAGAACCGGTACACATCGGCCAGCGCCGCGTCCTTGATGTTCGGGATGTCCATCCCGCGATTCACCGACTCTTTTACCAGCCGTGACGCCAGCGGCGGCAGGCCGGCGACGTGTTCCGCGACCGCCATCGCCTGGTCCATCAGCGTATCATGCGGTACCAGCCATTGCGCGAGGCCGGTGCGATACGCCTCCTCGGCCGGGATCGGGAAGCCCATCGCGGTCTTCATCGCCAGGCCCTTGCCGATCCACTGCACAAGGCGCGGCGTGCCGCCATAGGCGGGCAGGATGCCCAGCGCGGCCTGCGGCAGGCGCCATTCCGCGCGGTCGGATGCAACGATCAGGTCGCAGGCATAGGTGATGATGCAGCCGATGCCGATGGCATAGCCGTTCACCGCGGCGATCACCGGCTTGGGGAAGTCCTGCACCAGGTTGATCGGGAAGTTCTTCCATTTCGGCAGCGCCTTGATGAAGTCGGCGGCCGAGGCAGTGGAATGCGTATTCGGGTCCTTCAGGTTGGCGCCGGCCGAGAACGCCTTGCCGCGCTCATCCCCGGTCAGGATCACGCAGTGGATATCGTCGTCATCCTCCCATTCGGCCAGAACCTTCGGCATCGCCTCGTTGTAGTCTTCATCCCAGGCGTTGCGGGCCTCGGGGCGGCTCAGGGTCATGATGCCCACGTGGCCCCGCTTCTCGGTCAACAGCGGCATGGCGGTTCCTCCTGCATGTTTCGGATCGGGCCAGTATAGGGGCAACCGCCGGCCCGTCTTCTGCAGCGGGGGATGCGGTCCCCGGTGTGAGGCCTTGGATCGCGCCGCATGCGCCGGCACGGTGCAGACCGCGAACATCTCGCAACCGCGGGCCAGGGCGGCGAGGACGGCGCCGCGGACTGCCGGCACGCCAGGCTTTGGTGCCGCGAGCGGCACGGGAAGATCGGACCTGGGGTTGAATGACGGTGATTGGTTCGGCATTGATCCAGCCTCGTCGCTTTCCCCGGATCCCCAGCGCGGGTGCGGGGAAACGCCACCCTTGCTACGACAAGAAGGAAGGTCCTCACGTGCGAAAGCTCATCGCCGCGGCACTGGCCGCGGTCCTGCTCCTGCCGATGGCCGCTGCGCAGGCGCAATCCTGGCCATCGCGGCCGATCCGGTTCGTCATCCCGTTCGGTCCGGGTTCGGCCAGCGATGCGCTCGCCCGCATCGCCGGGCAGGAGCTGTCGCAGATCCTGGGCCAGCCCATTGTCGTGGTGCACAAGCCCGGCGCGGATGGCGCGATTTCGGCCGTCGAGGTGCAGCGCGCGCCCGCGGATGGCTACACGTTCCTGTTCGGCACCAACAGCCCGCTCGCCGTCGTGCCGAACATGCGCAAGGACCCGCCCTATGATGTGCTGAAGGATTTCACGCCGGTCACGTTCCTGGGCGACAACACGTTCTTCATCGTCGTGCATCCCTCGGTGCCCGCGAACACCCTCGCCGAACTGATCGCCTATGCGAAGAAATCCCCGACGCCGCTGAACTACGCTGCCGGCAACACCTTCGCGCTGGTCGGAACGGCGATGTTCGCGTCGATGAACGGCATCGATCTGCAGGCGATCCCGTACAAGTCCGAACCCGACGCGATCGTCGACGTGCTCTCGGGCCGGGTTCAGATCCTGAACGGCACCTCAACCTCGGTCGGCGCCCATGTGAAGGATGGCAAGCTGCGCGCGCTGGCGACAACGTTGACCGAGCGCAGCCCGCTGATGCCGGACGTCCCGTCCTTCCCCGAGGCTGGCCAGAAGAAACTGCCGGTCGGCCCGTGGTTTGCCCTGGTGGGTCCCGCCGGCCTGCCGCCCGACATCGTCTCGTCGATGAACAAGGCCATGGCGAACGTGCTGGCGATGCCCACGGTGAAGGAGCAGATGCAGCGGCACGGTTTCGTCCCCCGCTCCTCCACGCCCGAGGCGCTCGCCTCCTTCATGAAGGAACAGCTCGCCGTATGGAAGACGGCGCTGAAGACCGCCGGGATCGAGCCACAGTGACGCGAACCGGCGCCGGCTGCGGTGCATTCGCGCGTGGCCGGCGCCGGTTGGTGGCTCAACCGATTGCGAACAGGACAAACCTCCGCAAATGTGCGAGGCAGGGTTCTTTCAGGCCAGACCATGCACAGGCCGCAGATTGTGACGGGAGACCAGGATAGATGCTCGATGCCGCGGTAGCCGATGCTTCAGCCGACGTCGCCGGAACACGGTGCTACGACGCCATCATCATTGGCGCCGGCATCGCCGGCATGTACCAGCTCTACCGGCTTCGGCAGCTTGGATTGTCGGTGCGGGTGTTCGAAACCGGCAGCGGCGTCGGCGGCACATGGTACTGGAACCGCTATCCCGGCGCCCGGTTCGATTCCGAAAGCTATACCTACCAGTTCTCCTTCTCCGAGGAGTTGCTGGCCGAATGGAACTGGAGCGAGCATTTCGCGCCGCAGCCGGAAACGCTGCGCTACCTGAACCACGTGGCCGACCGGTTTGATCTGCGCCGTGACATCCAGTTCAACAGCCGCGTGACGGCGGCGCGCTTCGATGAGGACGGCCGGCGCTGGACCGTGACGCTGGACAGCGGCGAGCAGCACCAGTCGCGCTTCCTGGTCACCGCGATCGGCCCGCTGTCCGCCGACACGATGCCGCGCATCCCGGGCGTGGCGGACTTCCGGGGCCAATCCTTCCACACCTACCGCTGGCCGAAGGAGCCGGTGGACTTCTCCGGCAAGCGCGTGGCGGTGATCGGCACAGGTGCCACCGGTGTGCAGGTGATCCAGACGATCGCGCCGCTCGTCGCGCAGCTGACCGTGTTCCAGCGCACGCCCAACTGGTGCACGCCGCTGAACAACCGCCCGATCACCGAGGAGGAGCAACGGCAAATCAAGGCCGGCTATCCCGCGATGTTCGAGCGGTTGAAGACCACCACCGGCTGCTACGTCCACGATGCCGATCCGCGCGGCACGTTCGAGGTGACGGAAGCGGAGCGGGAGGCGTTCTGGGAACAGCGCTACCGTGAACCGGGGTTCGGCATCTGGATGGGCAACTTCCGCGACATGCTGACCGATCCGGCGGCGAACCGGCTGTTCAGCGATTTCGTCGCGCGCAAGATCCGCGAACGGGTGAAGGACCCGAAGGTCGCGGACATGCTGATCCCGAAGTGCCACGGCTTCGGCACCCGCCGCGTGCCGCAGGAAACCGGCTACTACGAGGCATTCAACCTGCCGCATGTGAAGCTGGTGGATACCAGGGCAACCCCGATCGAGCGGATCACCGAAACCGGAATCCGGACCTCGGACGCGGAGCATGACTTCGACATGATCGTCTATGCGACCGGGTTCGACGCGATCACCGGCGCGTTCGACCGGATCGAATTCCGCGGCACCGGCGGGCGGACCCTGACGGACAAGTGGAAGGACGGTCCGAAGACTTTTCTGGGCCTGCAATCCGCCGGCTTCCCGAACATGCTGACGATCGTCGGGCCGCACAACGCGTCCACACGCTGCAACATCCCGCGCTGTATCGAGCAGAACGTGGACTGGGTGACCGATCTGCTGCGCTACGCGCAGGAACACGGCGTGACGCGGGTCGAGGCGACGCCTCAGGCCGAGGAGGACTGGTCACGGCATATCGAGGAACTCGCCGAGGGGATGCTGTACACGCAGATCGATTCCTGGGCGACCGGCATCAACTCCAACGTCGAGGGCAAGAATGTCCGCCGCATCCTGCAGTACCAGGGCGGCGCGCCGGCCTATCGCGCCAAATGCGAGGAAGTGGCGTCGCAGGGCTATGCCGGCATGGTGCTGAGTTGAGACGCCGGCGAGGCGCAGGCCCATGAGCCGCCAGGTCGATCAGGCGCAGGCGCTGGCAGCCTACCAGCGCGCCGCCTCGGGCACGCAGGAGGTGTTCGGGGACTTCTTCCTCGCTCGCCTGCTGGGCCTCGAGATCAGCTATCCGGACGATACCTGCGTCGTGGCATTCGACGTGCAGGACTTCATGTTCAACCCGCAGGGCAGCGTGCATGGCGGCGTGCTGGCCACGGCGCTCGACATCTCCATGGGGCATCTGATCAATCACAGCGTCGGCCCCGGCACGACGCTGGAGATGAAGGTGCAGTATGTCGCGCCCGTGCGAAGCGGCCGCGTGACCTGCCGCGGCGAGGCGATGCGCCGCGGCGGTACCTGGTTCCTGCGTGCCGAGGCGCGGGACGAGGCGGGGGAGCTGATCGCGTTCGCGACATCGACCTGGCGGCTGCTGCGACCCAGGGGGTAGGTTCCGTTTGGACCGGGCGCGCGGGACGTCGCCATATCGGTCGTGGCGGGCGAACCCAGGTGCGTCGTTCACACATTCGGTATGCTGGGATCGGCGAGCAGCCCGTATCCATACCCGTCATGGCCCGCGCAGGCGGGCCATCCACGACTGTCGTAGTGTGCACCGGCAAAGTCGTGGATGGCGGGACTGAATCCCGCCATGACGTTGTCGGACAGCCAGCGGCTCCCGCCCTCGGTGACGCGGCCCCCAGTCGGCCTCACTCACCCCGCGCAACGTTGCCGTCCATGCGCCCCGTCAAGGGCCGTCCGCTTCACGCCGCCCGGACAACGCCCTGCCGTTCCAGATGCGATGCCACGCGCAGCGCCAGGTCCTCGCGCCACGCCGGGGCGATCACCTGCACACCGACCGGTAGTCCCGCGCCCGGAACGGGCACCGCCACGACCGGCAGGCCGATGAAGGAAATCGGCTGGGTGTAGATACCGATATTGGGGCGCAGCGGCACCGTCTCGCCGCCCAGGTCCAGTGTGGTCTGACCCAGCAGCGGTGCGGTGCAGGGGGTGGCGGGGGCCAGCAGGACATCGACGTTGCGGAACACGGTGCGCACCGCCTCCTGGTACCAGCGGCGGAATTTCTGCGCGCGGGTGACCAGTGCCGCCGGCAGCAGCGATCCCGCGATCAGCCGGTCCCGCACCGCCGGGTCGAAGTCCCGCGCCTGGGTGCGAAGGCGATCCAGGTGCAGCGCCGCGCCTTCGGTCGTGGTGATCACGAACGCCGCCGCACGGGCGCGTGCCGCTTCCGGCAGGTCCACCTCCCGTTCGGCGCCCAGCGCCCCGGCCACCGTGTCCAGCGCGGCCAGCACCTCGGCCGTCGCGCCCTGGCGGAAATACCCGCCCAGGCGGGCGATCCGCAGCCCCGCGATCCCCTGATCCAGCAACGCAGACACCGGCTCCGCCGGCCGGACGGCGCAGACGGGGTCGGCCGGGTCGGGTCCCTGCATGGCGTCATAGGCGCGCGCCAGGTCCGTCACGCTGCGTGCCAGCGGACCCAGATGGTCCAGGCTGGCGACGAAAGGGAAACTGCCGGCGCGCGACAGCCGCCCGAATGTCGCTTTCAACCCGAAGACGCCGCAGAATGACGCCGGCACGCGGATCGAGCCGTTGGTGTCCGACCCCAGCGCCAGCGGCACCAGCCCGGCGCCGACCGCGCCGCCTGATCCGCCGGAGGAGCCGCCGGTCATGCGCGTCGTGTCATGCGGATTGCGTGACGGTCCGTCATGCACGTTCTCGCCGGTGAAGTCATAGGCGTATTCGCCCATGTTCAGCGTGCCGACCAGGACCGCGCCGGCCGCCTCCAGCCGCTTGACCAGTGTCGCGTCTTCGGTGGCGGGCGGGCGCGCGCGATTGATCTTCGATCCCGCCAGCGTCGGCAGGCCCGCGACGTCGATCAGGTTCTTCACCGCGAACGGCATGCCTTCCAGCGGCAGGGGCGCGCGACCGGCGGCGCGGAACGCGTCCAGGTCGGCTGCGCGTGCCCGTGCCCGGTCGGCGGTAACGGCGGTGAACGCGTTCAGCACGGGATTGCGGGCGGCGATGGCGGCCAGCGTGGCCTCGATCGTCTCCGCGGCCGACGGCGTGCTCATGCCCGGAACACCGGAGCGGGTTCCGCCTCGTCGGGCAACGGGAATGCATCGACCTGTTCGGCCAGCCGCAGTGTCACCGCGAGGTTGGCGCGTACTGCCTCCCGCCATGCGGGGTCCAGCGGGATCCCCAGCGCGGCGGTACCCGCATCGATCATGGCGTCCAGATCCTGGTCCTGCATGCGCATCGCCTCCGTTATCGTGCCGCGAGAAAGGCGCGCCAGCCGCCGAAGCGCGTGATGTCGGGCGCGCCGGCCACGCCAGCGGCCTCGGCCAGGAAGCCCAGGCATGGGCCGTCTTCCAGCGCCACGGTGCCAAAGCCGAGCGGCGGGGGGATTTGGGAGAGAAGGGGGCCGATGGCGGGGGTGGGCAGGGCCCAGACCTCGCCTGCGATCGCCGCGCCGTCGCGCGCTCGCAGCAGGCCGGGGCGCGTGCCGAGGTCGTACAGCCGATAGTCCGGCGCGGTGCGGGCGGTGCGCAGGAAGCGCCCACCCAGGGCTGTGACCTGGCCGTTCAGCGGCAGGCCGGTCATGTGCCCGCCGATGCAGAACAGCGCGGTGTCCCCGGGCGCCAGCGCGTCGGGTTCGGCGGGCGGCGGCAGGATGTCTCCGGTGGCGCCGGCAGTGGTGGCGAAGGCGCGGTGCACGTGGTCGGCCAGCGCGGCGAGCCGTCCCTCGGACCACGCCGGACCGATCAAGGTCACGCCCGCGGGCAGGCCGTCGGGTCCGAAGCCGGCGGGCACCGCGATGGCCGCGAGGTCGCAGAGATTGACGAAATTGGTGAAGGTGCCCAGCCGGCTGTTCGGGCCGATCGGGTCGGCTTCGATCTCCGAAAGCGTCGGGCAGAACGGCGCGGTGGGCAGCAGCAGGGCGTCGCAATCGGCGAACAGGCCGGCGGCGAGGCGTCGGACCTCGGCCAGACGGTGGAAGGCGTGGAACGCGTCCACGGTGCGGCGCGTCAGGCCGCCTTCCAGGATGGCACGCGTGACCGGATGGCAATGCGCGAATGCCACGTGCGCCAGGGCAGCGGTGCGCTCCGCGACCCAGGGGCCGTCATACAGCAGGCGCGCGATTTCCAGGAACGGCGTGATATCGGTTCCGGTCGATCCCAGCAGTTCGGCGGCGCGTTCCGTCCCGGCGGCGTAGGCCGGGTCGCACAGGCCGATCCCGGCGTGGCGCACGCGGAACGCGGGCGGCAGGGGGGAACGCCGCAGATGCGGATACGGCGCCGGCCGCGACCAGGGATCATCCGGGTCATGCCCCGCGATCACCCGCTGCACCGACAGCGCCGCATCGACGCTGTGGGCAAAGACGGAAATCGTGTCGATCGAGCGGCAGGCCGGCACCATGCCGCGCGCCGACACGCTGCCGACCGTGGGTTTCAGCCCGACAATGTTGCCGAACAGCGCGGGGACACGGCCCGACCCGGCGGTGTCGGTGCCCAGCGCGAAGGGTACGATGCCGGCGGCGACGGCGCAGGCAGAGCCGGATGACGACCCGCCCGGCACGCGCGTTGGATCGAACACGTTGCGCGGCACGCCATATGGGCTGCGCACGCCCACGAGCCCGGTCGCGAACTGGTCGAGGTTGGTCTTGCCCAGCAGGATCGCGCCGGCATCCAGCAGGCGGCGCACCGCCGGCGCATCCTGCTCCGCCGTATAGGCGAATGCCGGACAGGCGGCCGTGGTCGGCAGGCCGGCGACGTCGATATTGTCCTTCACCGCGAACGGCACGCCCCACAGCGGACGGTCACACCGCCCTTCGTCGCGCAGGGCACGGGCGCGGGCCAGGATCGCCGCGTCCGGCAGGCGCGTGATCCAGATCGCCGGGTCGGCATGGGCGCGGTCGGCTGCAATCGCGTCTTCAGCGGCTGCCAGGGGGTCCTGCGCGGATAGAGTCATGCGTGTTCCTCTCCCGCCGGCAGCAGGCGCTGGCGCAGCGGCTGGTCCAGGTCCTGGGCGTAATGCTCGTAGGCAAAATGCACGATGCCGATATGGTCGCGCATGGCCTGGGCTGCTTCCGCGCGGTCGCCGCGCTCGATTGCGCGCACCACCCGGTCGTGCTCCTGGTAGGACAGCGCCAGGCGCCCGGCGGTGCGGAACTGCGCGCGCCGGAACGGCTGCAGGCGGCGGCGCGTGGCCAGCGTCACCTCGGCCAGGTAGGCGTTGTGGCTGCCCAGGTAGATCGCGTGGTGAAACCGCTCGTTCACCTCGTGATAGCGCTGCGGGTCGCCGGTGCGGATCAGGTCGCGCAGCGTGGCATGGATCGCGCCCAGCGCACGCCGTTCGGGCGGGGTCATCGCGACGGCGGCGCGCCCGGCGCACAGTGCTTCGAGCTCCGCCATGACGGCGAACATGTCCTCGACCTCCTGCGCGGACGGGCGGGTGACGATGGCGCCACGATGCGGCTGCACCTCCACGAGGCCGGAGGCCGCCAGCGCCCGCAGTGCTTCCCGCACCGGGGTGCGCGAGACGCCGAAGCGCTGCGCCAGGGAAACCTCATCGAGCGGCGTACCGGGCTGCAACTGGCCGCCGAGGATGTCGTCGGCGATCTGCGCGCGCAGCAACCCGGCGCGGGTGGTCTTGGGTGCCCGGGGGCGCATGTCAGGCCGGCGGATGCGGCACCGCCGCGATCAGGTCGCGCGTGTACTCGGCAGCGGGCGCTTCCAGCACCTGTTCCGCACGTCCCTGTTCGACGATCCGTCCCGTCCGCATCACAATCACCCGGTCGCATAGCAGCCGCACCACATGCAGGTCGTGGCTGACGAACAGATACGACATCCCGAGCGTTGCCTTCAGGTCCTGCAGCAGGTTGAGCACGACGGCCTGCACGGAAACATCGAGCGCCGCCGTCGGTTCGTCCAGGATCACGAGGTCGGGGTTCAGCGCGATGGCCCGCGCGATGCCGACGCGCGCCTTCTGCCCGCCGGAAAGCTGGTGCGGGAACCGGTCCAGCAGATGGGTGGGCAGGCCGACGAGGGTCGCCAGTTCCTCGCAGCGGGTCCGCAGCGCGTCGCGCCGCATCCGCCCGCCCATGCGCAGGATCGGGTCGGCGATGGCGCGTTCGGCGGTGAAGCGGGGATTGAGGCTGTCGGTCGGGTCCTGGAACACCATCTGGATGCGCCTGCGCATCGGGTGCGTGGGGAAGGCACGGGCGGAGACCGCGCCGATCTCCTGGCCGTCGAAGCGGATGCTGCCCCCGGTCGGGTCCAGCAGGCGCATGATCATCATCGAGGTCGTGGACTTGCCGCAGCCGGATTCGCCCACCAGGCCGACACTTTCGCCGCGGTCGACATGCAGGTCTATTCCATCGACCGCGTTGTGTGCGCCGTAGGTCTTCACCAGGCCGCGCACGTCCAGCAGGCGGCCTGGGGTGAGGGGCACCGGCACCGGTTCCGGCGCCGGGTCCACCAGCATGTCGCGCAACGCCATGCCGGGCTTGGGCGTCGCGCGCAGCAGGCGCTGCGTGTAGGGGTGGCGGGGGCTGCGGAAGATCGTCGCGGCGGGCGCGGATTCCACAACCTTGCCCTTTTCCATCACGACGACGGTGTCG
This sequence comes from Acetobacteraceae bacterium, assembly GCA_050181195.1. Lineage (GTDB taxonomy): Bacteria > Pseudomonadota > Alphaproteobacteria > Acetobacterales > Acetobacteraceae > Rhodopila. Next base: position 10,226 of record JBFXDK010000012.1, read on the forward strand.
CAATAGGCGGCGGCGAGGCCGAGGTCGTGGGTGATCAGGATCGCCGCCATGCGGCGTTCCCGGGTCAGCTCCACCATCAGCTCCATCACTGCCTGCTGGGTGGTGACGTCGAGACCGGTGGTCGGCTCATCGGCGATCAGCAGTTGCGGCCGGCACGCCAGCGCGAGCGCGATGACCACGCGCTGGCACATGCCGCCGGAGAGTTCGAATGGGTAGGCGTCGTAGCGTTCTCCGGGGCGGGCGATGCGCACGCGTTCCAGCATGCCGATCGCCTTGGCGCGCGCATCGGCGCGGGTCGCCTGGCCGTGGCGGATCAGCACGTCCTCGATCTGCCGGCCGATCTTGCGGATCGGGTTCAGCGCGGCGCGCGGGTTCTGGAACACCATCGACATTTCGCGCCCGCGCAGGTCGCGCATCTCGGATTCCGGCAGCGTGTGCAGCGGCATGCCGGAGAAGGTGATGCTGCCCTCGGCGATTCGCCCGGCGCGGTCCAGGATGCGCATGACGGCGTAGGAGGTGACGGACTTGCCGGATCCGGACTCGCCCACGATGCCCACGATCTCTCCGCGCATCACCGCGATGTCGATCTTTTCCACCGCGCGCACGGTGCCGCGGCGCGTGGCGAATTCCACCGTCAGGTCGTGCACGTCCAGCAGCGGAACGGAATCCATGACCGGCCTCATGTGCGGCGCTGGGGATCGACGATGTCGCGCAGCCCATCGCCCAGCAGGTTGAAGCAGAACACGGCGCCCATCAGCGTCAGGCCGGGGAACAGCGCCACCCACCATTCGCCGGAGATGATGCCGGCCGCGCCTTCGGCGACCATGATGCCCCATTCCGGCGTGGGCGGGCGGACGCCGAGGCCGATGAAGGACAGGCCGGCGGCATTCAGGATCGCGTAGCCCATGGTCAGCGACATCTGCACGACCATGATCGGCAGGATGTTCGGCAGGATGTGGAACAGCAGGATGCGGGCATCGGTGTTGCCCGACAGGCGGGCGGCCATCACGAAGCCGGCGTCGCGGCGGATATTCGCCTCGGCGCGGGCGAGGCGCGCATAGAGCGGGAAATTCACGACGGCGGTGGCGATGACGATGTTCGTGACGGTGTTGCCCAGGGCGGCGACGATGCCCATGGCGAGAACGAACAGCGGGAAGGCCATGATCGTGTCGGCGAGGCGGCCGACGATGCGGTCGGTCCAGCCGCCGAAATATCCCGCTGCGATGCCGGCGAGGCCGCCGACGGCGAACACCACGGCCACGGAACTGACGGCGATGATCATATCCAGCCGCGTGGCCACGACGACGCGGGAGAAGATGTCGCGGCCCAGCTGGTCGGTGCCGAACCAGTGTGCGGCCGAGGGCGGGTGGAGGGAGGCGGCGCTGTCGGTCGCCAGCGGGTCGTAGGGGACGAGTGACGGGCCGAGGATCGCCGCGATCACCAGCAGCAGGAACAACGCGAAGGCGATGCCGGTGACCGGGTTTTCGGTGATGACGTGGCGCGCGTGCTGCAGCGTGGCCGAGAGGCCGGAGGCCGGACGCGTGGCGGTGATTCCGGTGGCGCTCATGGGTGGTGCCCGAATGCTGCCGGTGCCCCATCGTCATGGCCCGCGCAGGCGGGCCAGCCACGACTTTCGGTCCTTGTATGGACAAAGCCGTGGATGGCGGGCCGGCGCCCGCCATGACGACGAGAGGGGCGCTGCGTCATGCGTCGATCCTCACGCGTGGGTCGATCAGGCCATACAGGATGTCGATACAGAGGTTCAGCAGCAGATACATCACCGCCATCACCAGCACGAAGCCCTGGACGGGGGCGTAGTCGGACGCGATCAGCGCCTCGACGGCGTAGGAGCCGATGCCGGGCCAGGCGAACACCTTCTCGACCAGGACCGAGGCGCCCAGCAGGAAGGAGAACACCATGCCGAGCGTGGTGATGACCGGCAGCACGGCGTTGCGGAAGGCGTAGGTCAGCACGACGGTCCTGGGCGAAAGGCCAGCGGCGCGGGCGGTGCGCACGAAGTCCGAGCCGAGCACCGACAGCATGGCGCCGCGGGTCATGCGTGCGATCGGAGCGAGGGCGAAGATTGCCAGTGTCGCCGCCGGCAGCACCAGTTGCGCGAGCGTGGCGCGGAAGGTCTCGCCGTCGCCGGCCAGGAGTGAGTCGAGCAGGAAGAAGCCGGTGATCGTGGGCGGCGCGCTGGCGAATACGTCCAGCCGTCCCAGCGGCGAAGGCGCCCATCCCAGGATGTAGTAGAAGACATAGACCAGCAGCAGTCCGGTGAAGAACACCGGCAGCGACACGCCGGCGGTGGCGACCACACGGCAGGCATGGTCCACCACCGATCGCTCGCGCAGTGCGGCGATGATGCCCAGCGGCACGGCGATCGCAATCGCCAGGATCAGCGCGACCAGCACCAGTTCCGCCGAGGCGGGCAGGCGCGCGGCGATGTCGGACAGCACCGGCTGGCCGGTGGTGAGCGAGGCGCCGAAATTGCCGGTGGCGAGGTCGCGGATGTAGCGCAGGAACTGCACCGGCAGCGGCTGGTCGAGGCCGAGGCGGGCGCGCACTTCCTCGATCGCCGCCGGCGTCGCGGCGGGGCCGGCGAAATAGGCGGCGGCGTCGCCCGGCAGGACGCGCGTCAACAGGAACGTCACGATGATGACGCCGGCCACGCTGGGCAGCGCGGTGACCAGACGCCGACCGACGGGGCTCAGCGCCTGCACCGGCTCAGGCCTTGGCCAGGGAGCGGTAGTCGAGGCGCCGGTGGAACCAGTACTGGTAGCCCGACACGTTCGGCTGCATCGCGACGTTCACATAGGGCTGGTAGAGGGGGATGCGCGGGATGTCGGTGAAGGCCAGGTCGACGAACCCTTTCACGTCGCGGTCGTAGGTCGCGGTGTCGCCGTTCGCCGCCGCCATACGCGCGCCATCGATCAGCCTGTCCATCGCGGGCGACTGGTAGCTCATGGTGTTGAAGACGGCGTTCTGGCCGTGGTAGCACCAGAAGAAGAAGTATTCCGGATAGTCCAGCCAGCCGGAGAACACGTTGGTGTAGAGTGGCAGGACCTTCTTGTTCAGCTCCGTCCGCCAGTTCGATCCGGGGATCTTGTTCAGCGTCGTGCGGATGCCGATCTTCGCCAGGTTCTCCTGCGTCAGCACGCAGATGGGCTCGTTCACGTCCGCGAAGCCCAGATCGAAGGACAGGGTCGTTTCGAACCCTTCGCCCATGCCGGCTTCCGCAAGCAGTGCACGGGCCTTGTCGAGATCGGTGTTGAACCCGTGCGGCTGCGGCCAGGCAACCTCGGTTCCACCGCCGGTCCTGCCGAACATCGGCTTGCCCAGGCCGAACAGCACGACCTCCATGATTTTGTCGTACGGCAGCGCATAGGCGACCGCCTGGCGCACCTTCACGTTGTCGAACGGCGGTTTCGTGACGTTCATGCCGATATACTGGATGCCGTTGCTGTAGGGCGTGGACACCAGCTTCAGCTTGCCGGCCGCCTTCATCTCGGCGAAGTCCTTGGCCGGCAGGTCGTATGAAATATCGGCGTCGCCGCGCTGCAGCAGTGCGCGCCGGTTGCCCGATGACGGCACCATGCGCCAGATGACGCGCCGGATCTTCGGCATCGGCCCGCCCTTCCAGGCGTCGTTGCGTTCCAGGATCACCTCGGTGCCCGGGGTCCATTTCGTGACCTTGTAGGCGCCGCTGCCCGCCGTGTTCTGCTTGGTGTATTCCAGGCCCCACGGATCATTGGGCGTGGCGTGCTTCTGCACCAGGCCGGAATTGACGATGCAGGGCACGATCACCGCGAGATCGGGCAGCGTGAGTCGGTCCTTGCGCAGGAAATCGATGCGCACCGTGTGGTCGTCCACCACCACGAACTGTTCCGGCTTTTCCAGGCTGCCGGCCTTCATTTGGAAGGTTGGGAAACCGCCGACCTTCACCGCGCGGTCCAGCGACCATTTCACGTCCTTCGCCGTTACTTTCGAGCCGTCCTGGAAGGTCGCGTCCTTGCGCAGCCTGAACGTTACGGACATGTCGCCCACAGATATGTCCTCGGCCAGTTCGGGAACCAGTTTGTCACGGTCGTAGTAGGGGACGCCGTTCGGTCCCGTCTTCATCCCGTGCGTGATCAGACGGTCGTAGCAGTTCCAGGAGACCTCATAGCCGGGGACGTTGGTGCCGACGCCGTGGATATCGAGGTTGTTCGGGCCGCTCTCGGAGACGATCAGCAGCGTCTCATTGCGGGCCTGTGCGCGGGCCGGGCTGTGGATGGCGGGGGCGGCGAGGCCCGCGGTCATGGCCATGAACGTGCGTCGTTTCATTCTCTCCCCCCATCGGCAGGCTCGGTTGCGCCTGGGTGGGAATGCGAACACCGTGCCAAGCTGGAATTTTGGGCATTGAACGGGAAATCGCTGGGTGCCTAAAGGGCTTGAACGACTGCAGGACGAAAGATTGCATACAATGCGCAAATTTTAGCCTAAATAATAGGCTATAAGGACATAATATAGGCAACATGCTGAAAGTTCGTTCGACCGGCCCGGCGCCGCGGCAAACCCGGCCGCGGCACCGGAGCCGAGGGCACACGACGACGACATCGCCTCCGGTCGACGGCGCCAGCGCCCGTGATAAGCTGCATCCGCGGCGCCAGACCGCCCGGAGGAAACAGCCATGACGGACAGCCCAGGCAGCGTGCTGCGCCTTGAGGTCGCGGAGACGATCAGCCCGGTCTTCGGCGGCGCCGAATTCGGCACGGTCGGTGCGTATGAAAGCATCTCGGGCACCGCCCACGGCGCGCTCGATCCCGCGCATCCGCTGAATGCCGGCATCGTCAACCTGGACAGGGCACCGCGCAATGCCGCCGGGCTGGTGGAATACAGCTCGGAATTCTGCCTGATCCGCCCGCGGGAACTGTCCCGCGGCAACGGCTGGCTGCTGTACGACGTGGTCAATCGCGGCAACAAGATTGCCCTGGTGCGGCTCAACTACGGCGCCGACGGCAACCGTCCCACGACGCGCGAGCACGCCGGCGACGGGTTCCTGATGCGGCGCGGCTTCTCCCTGCTGTGGAGCGCCTGGCAGACCGGCGTGCCGGCCGGAATGGACCGGCTGAACGCGCAGTTCCCTGTCGCCGCCAACCCGGATGGCCCCATCGTCGGCACCAACCGCGACGAGTTCATCGCCGAGGGCCTGGGTGGACCGGGCGACTTGTTCATCCAGGAGACATCCGAGACCAGCTTCATCGGCACGCTGTCCTATCCCGCCGCCAACCTTGATCCCTCACGCGCCAGCCTGACGGTGCGGCTGCGGGAACGCGATCCCCGCGTCACGCCGCCCGGGCTCGCCTGGCGCTATGTCGACGCCCGGCACGTCGAGATCACCCGCGCGCCCGGTTTCGATCGCGGCGCGATCTACGAGTTCATCTATCCCGCGCGCGACCCGGCGGTCATGGGCATCGGTTTCGCCGCCATCCGCGACCTGGTCGCCCATATGCGGCACGCGCCGGACAGCCTGCTTTCCGGGTCGGTGCGTCATGCCGCCGGCTTCGGCATTTCCCAGAGCGGACGGGTGCTGCGCGACTTCGTGCACCTGGGCTTCAACCAGGACCTGTCCGGCCGGACGGTGTTCGACGGCATCATGCCGATCGTCGGCGGGTCGCGCCGCACCTTCATCAACCATGCCTTTGCGCAGCCCGGCCGGTATTCGCGCCAGCACGAGGATCATTCCTATCTCGACGACCAGTTTCCCTTCACCTATCCGACGCTGACCGATCCGATCAGCGGCAAGACCGACGGCATCCTGGCGCGCGCCAATGCGGCCGGCGTCTGCCCGAAGGTGATGCACCTGGACGCCGATTCCGACATCTGGGCCGCCCGTGCCTCCCTGGTCGCGACAGACACGCAGGGCAACGACGCCGCGATGCCGGACAATGTGCGGCTGTACCTGGCATCGGGCACGCAGCACGCCGTGTACAAGCCCGAGGCGAAGCATGCCGGCGAGCTGCCCGGCAATCCGCTGGGCTACAGCGCCTGGATGCGGGCGCTGCTGGTGGCGCTGGTGGAGTGGGTGGAGAAGGGGACCACGCCGCCGTCCTCCCGCTTCCCGTCAGGCTCCGCCGGGACGCTGGTGACGCGGGAGGAAGCGCAGGCGCAGTTTCCGCGCCTGCACGGTGTGACCTTCCCATCCGTGCTGAACGCGCTGCATCTGCGCGATCATTCGGTGGAGCCGCCCATCGAAGGGCCGGAATATCCGGTCTTCGTCGTCGCCACCGATGCCGATGGCAACAGCCGCGACGGGCTGCGCCATCCGTTGCTGACCGCACCGCTCGCGACCCATACCGGCTGGTCCGTGCGGGTGCCCGGCTATGCCGCGGGCGATCTGTTCACCGTGCAGGGATCGATCATCCCCTTCGCCGAGACCGAGGCGGCGCGGGCCGCCGCCGGCGATCCCCGGCCCTCGGTGGAGGCCCGCTACGGATCGCGCGAGGCCTGGGCGGCCCGCGTGGTGGACGCCGCGGAATCGCTGGTGGCGGAACGGCTGTTGCTGCGGGAAGACGCGGACCGGCTGATCCAGGCGGTGCGCGGAACAGGAAACGTGTTCGCGGTGCTGTAGGCCTGGCCCGAAGCACCAGGCAGTCTCATCGGGTTCGGCGGCAAGGCGGAGGAAACATGAAAGTCGGCATCCTGCAGTTCTTCGGCTGGCGCGACCGCTCCGTGCCGCTCAACTCGGTCTATCAATCGGCGCTGGAGCGGTTCTCGATCATGGACCAGACCGGTTATGACTGTGTCTGGCTGGCGGAGCACCATTTCTCCAGCTTCTCGGTCTGCCCGTCGGTGCACATGATGGGCACGATGGCCGCGGCGCGGACCCGCAACCTGCGCATCGGCATGGCCGTCTCACTGGCGCCGTTCTACAACCCGTTGCGCCTGGCCGAGGAAGTGGCGCTGCTGGACGTGCTGTCGGGCGGGCGTGTGAACTGGGGCGCCGGCCGCGGGTTCGAGCGCAGCGAGTTCGCCGCCTTCGGCATCCCCGGCGAGGAAAGCGCGCCGCGCTTCCACGAGACGGTGGACATCGTGCTGCAGGCCTGGACGAACCAGCGCCTGACGTATGAAGGCCGGTTCTATCGCTACGAGAATGTCGAAGTGCTGCCCAAGCCGGTGCAGGCGCCGCATCCGCCGGTGTGGATGGCCGCGTCCTCGACGCCCGCGATCGATTGGGCGGCCAGCCAGGGTCATTCGATCCTGATGGACCCGCATTCCTCACGCGCCGACCTGGCCCGCAAGCGGCGGCACTATGCGGCGAAGCTGCAGGAAGCCGGCCACAGCGATGCCGGCCGCACCATCCCGATGGCGCGCCTGATCGCGGTGGATGAAAGCGCGGAAAAGGCGAAGGCCGTGGCGAAGCGCGTCGCGGAATGGACGGTCGCCTCCTATGTCGGCCCGAAGCACGCGGGGAATGTGCGGCAGGAGCAGCGGAATTTCGGCGGCAAGGACCCGATCGACTACTACCTGGAGGACGTGATGATCCACGGCACGCCCGAGGGTGTGGCGGAGCAGATCCAGGCCTTCGGGACAGAGATCGGCATGACATACCTGATGGCGGCGCCGATGAGCGGGCGGTCGTTCCGGTTGCTGACGGACAAGGTGCTGCCACGGATTGCGGGCTGACGGAATTTTCGTCCGGGTCCGCGCGTCGGTACTGGCGGTGTCCGACTGCCACTGACCGGGCCGCGGACCAAAGGCCAGGCGCATGCGCGAGCAGAACAAGGGAGTTCAGGAATGACCGATCAGCTTACGGCGGAACCGCCGGTATTGACCCAGCATGAGATCGACCGCCGGGTACTGGACCTCTACGACGAATACTGCCACGGCCGCATGGATCGCCGCACCTTCCTGATGCAGTCCGCCGCGGTCACGGCCGGCGGGCTGGCCATGGCGCAGGCCATGTTTCCCCGCTACGCGCAGGCGCAGACGGTCCCGCCCACCGACCAGCGGATCAAGGCGACCTACGTCACCTACCCTTCGCCCGGCGGCAATTCCGGCACGATGCGGGGGTATCTGGTGCAGCCGGCGGGCGCGGGACCGTTCCCGTCGGTGCTGGTGATTCACGAGAACCGCGGACTCAACCCATATATCGAGGACGTGGCACGCCGCCTCGCGGTCGCCGGATTCCTGGCATTGGCACCCGACGGGCTGGCCCCGGTGGGCGGCTATCCCGGCAATGACGATGACGGACGAAAGCTGCAGGCCGGCCTCGACCAGGGAAAGCTGCGCACGGATATGCTCAACAGCGCCCGCTACCTGAAAACTCTTTCCCTCTCCAACGGCAAGCTCGGCATCATTGGCTTCTGCTGGGGCGGCAGCACGACCAACGCGCTGGCCGTGGCGCTCGGCCCGGACCTGCAGGCCGCCGTGCCGTTCTATGGGGCCGCGGCCGAGACGGCGGCCGTGCCGCAGATCAAGGCGGCGCTGTTGATCCACTATGCCGGGAACGACGAGCGTATCAACGCGATGTGGCCGGCCTATGAAGCCGCGCTGAAGTCGGCAGGCGTGTCCTACGAGATGCACCAGTATCCCGGCACCGGCCACGGATTCCATAACAACTCGACGCCACGTTATGATGAGGCGGCGGCGAAGCTGGCGTGGGATCGCACGATCGCGTTCCTGCACAAGCAACTCGGCTGAGCCGGTCGCCGCCGGCCCGGCGCGCGGCGGATGTGACCAAAAGGGAGGAAAACGCGATGTCCCAGGACCCGAACATTCCGCTGTTGGACCACCAACTGGCGGAGGACGAGGTGGCGTGGATGCGCGCCGTCTACACGGACTTCGCCGCCGCCCGCGCCGAATGCGCCGGAAAGGGCACGGCGTTCGACCCGAAGGAGACGTTGCGGGAGGTGCTGGGCCGGGACGCGCATCGCCTGCCCGGCCCGATGGACCTGACAGGGCCGGGACCGTGGCGCAACGGACGCAACCGCCACGGCCGGTTCGTCGCGGCGGTCTTCCTGCCGAAGGCCGAACTGCACCGCCATGCTCGCAGCCGGACGGACCAGTTCGCCATGTATGTGAGGGGCGAGGCAGACGCGTTCGCCCTGGACGCCAGCGGACATGGCGTGCTGACCCCGGTGTCCGGCGGCGACCATTTCCACAATGCGCCGGGCGCGCCGCACGCCTTCGTGCCGAAGGCGGGGCAGGTGGTGCCGGAGGACTGGGAAATCGCGTTCCTTGCCATCACGCCGCGGAATCTGCGGGAGGATACCCAGGCGGTGTCCCCAGAGGTGAAGGCCGTCTATGAAAAGGTGGTCGGACGACCCGCGCCGGCCGGTGTGTAGGTTCGGCTGTATCGACGCGCGTCGGTTGCATGGTCATGGCGGGATCCGGTCCCACTACCCAGGACGTTCCTGCTGACCTGGGTGAGCAGTGACGGCGGGACTGATCCCATCAGTATCGTTCAGGCGACCCCGCCCGTCGGTACAGGATCAGATCCCGACATTCCCCGATCGCCGGCGCGCGGCCAGCAGCTTGTTGGATTCGAAGAACCGGTCGACTGCGTGCGCATGAGCCGAGCGGGCGGCGTCGTCGAAATCGGCGGCTGGGCGAGGCTCCAGGTCGAAATGCCCGTACTCGTCCTTCCCGCGTACCAGCGCCGCGGTCACCCGCACATCGTTCATCAGCCGGCAGTGCGTCGGGACATAGCTGACACCGATGCCGATCCGCCGTTCGGCTGAGCGGTTGGGGTCGGAGCAGTGCACGATATGGGTATGATGCAACGAAACCTGCCCGGCCTTCAGCGGCATCATCACGTATTTCGTATAGTCGAGCGGATGGTCGATCGTCTGACCGCGCGACAGCAGGTTGCCGGGGATGCTGGTGTCGCGATGCGGACGCTGGCCGATCACCTGGCTGCCCGGGATGATCTTGATGCAGCCCATCTCCGGCGTGGAATCCGTCAACGCGATCCAGGCCGTGATCTGTTCATAGGGTTCCAGCCCGAAATACGTGCCATCCTGGTGCCAGGAGACGTGCGACGGATCGCCGGGCTCCTTCAGCCAGGACGTCAGGTGGTAGATCAGGATGTTCGGGCCGATCAGGCTTTCCACCGCGTCCAGCACCTTCGGATGACGTACCAGTTCGTCCATCCAGGTGAACAGGATGTGTGACTTCGAACGCACCAGGTTGGGCAGCTTGCCGAACGTGTCGCCCTGCTCGCGCTCGAACGCTTCCAGTTCGCCGCGGTAATGCGCCACCTCCTGCGGCGTCAGGCAGTCGACCGGGAAGGTGAAGCCATCCTGCCGATATTGGGCGACCTGCTGGGGGGTGAGGCTGGCGGGCATGATCGGACCTCCGGTTCACGGGCATGGGCGGTGGGGACAATGCTGTCCGGACGACGCGCGGGAGTCCAGCGGTATGCGACACGTCGGGCGAACCTGTCGCCATGCGCGCGGGCTTGGCCTATCCTGCGTCAAAACCACCGAGGAACCGCACCACGATGACCGCACCGACCGGGCCGCTGAAAGGCTTTCGTATCCTGGACCTGACGACGGTGCTGTTCGGCCCGTTCGGCACGCAGACGCTGGGCGACTGGGGTGCGGAGGTGATCAAGATCGAAAGCCTGACCGGCGACACCTGGCGCAATTCCGGCCAGTTCCGCAATCGCGGCATGAGCGGACAGTTCATGGCGGCGAACCGCAACAAGCGCAGCATTTCGATCGACCTGAAGCACCCCGACGGCAAGGAGGTGCTGCGCCGGCTGATCCCGACCGCGGATGCGCTGGTCAGCAACATCCGCCCAGCCGGTCTCGCGCGGCTCGGGTTCAGCTACGAGGTCTGCAAGGAACTGAATCCGCGGATCGTCTACGCCTCCGCCACCGGTTTCGGCCAGGACGGCCCGTGGCGTGCCCGGCCCGCGTTCGATGAGATCATCCAGGCCGCCTCGGGCTTCGCCTCCGCCATGGGCACGGATGACGAACCGGCCTTCGTCCCCAGCCTGGTGGGCGACAAGTTGTGCGGCATGGCGCTGACCTCGGCGGTGACGGCGGCGCTGCTGCATCGGGAACGCACCGGCGAGGGCCAGATAGTGGAAGTGCCGATGCTGGAGACGCTGGCGGCCTTCAACAGCATCGAAATGTTCGGCGGCTACGCCTTCGTGCCGCCGATCGGCCCTTCGGGATACAATCGGATGAAGGCGCGGCGGCCGGTGCGGACAAAGGACGGGTGGCTGACCATGCTGCCCTATTCCGGCGACAACTGGTGCGCGTTCTTCGAGGCGGTGGGCCTGCCCGAATGCATCGAGGAGTTCTCGGTGCGCGATCCCGTGCAGCGCGCGCGCAACATCGACCGGATCTATGACCGGATGCGGGAAATTGCGCCGACGAAGACCACGGCGGAGTGGGAGGAACTGCTGCTGTCGATCGACGTGCCGCACACGGCCTTCGCCAAGCTGACGGAAATCGCCGAACAGCCGCATCTGAAGGCGGTGGAGATGTTCCCGGTGCTGGATCACCCGACCGAGGGCCCGATCCGCCAGGCGCGCCCGCCAGCGCGGTTCTCCGCCTCTCCCGCCGGCATCCACCGTCTGCCGCCGAAGCTCGGCGAGCATACGCGCGAGGTGCTGCGTGAGATCGGCTATGCCGATGGCGACATCGACGGTCTGTTGGAAGGAAAAGCGGTGGGGGCCGCGTGAGATGAGCGATTGGAGCAAGGTGACGAGACCGATCCCGGTCCCGACCGAGTGGACGAAACCGTTCTGGGACGCGGCGAAGCGTGGCGTTCTGGAGTTGCAGCGCTGCCAGACCTGCCGCAGCTTCCAGCATCCGCCCTACGCCACCTGCGTGAAATGCATCAGCACCGACCTGAAGTTCGAACCGGTGCGGGGCGAAGGCGCGATCTACGCCTATACGATCATGTATCACACCGGCGACAAGCGGTTCGCCTCGGCCGTGCCCTATGCCAGCATCATCGTGGAACTGGATGAGGCGCCCGGCGCGCTGATGGCCGGCAACCTGCTGGGCGTGCCCTATACCGAGGCCAAGGTCGGCCGGCGGGTGGAAGTGATTTTCGAGAAACTCAACGACGACATCACGCTGCCGCAGTTCCGGCTGGCGGGTTCGGCCGGGTAGGGGGGGAAGTCCCATGTGGGAGAACCGGTGCAAGATCGCCGTCAGCGGCGTGGGATTTTCGAAGGTCACGCGCTCCGCGGAGATCCCGCTGGCGGCGCACGCGCTGACCGCGGTGCGTGACGCGGTCGCGGATTCCGGCCTGACCATGGACGATATCGACGGACTCGCGACCTATCCGGAACTGCCGGCGACGGGGCATGCCGAGGTCGATGGCATTTCGGTCGTGTCCGTCAATTGCATGATGGCAATGCTGAAGCTGCCAAACCTGACCTGGCACATGCAGGTGGGCAACAACAACATCGGAGGCGCGTTCCAGACGGCGGCGAACGCCCTGCTGGCCGGCATGTGCAAATACGCCGTGGTGTGGCGGGCGATGCACAATCCGCGCGGCACCTACCAGAACCTGCCCGGTCAGTTCGCCACGGGGGCGACCCAGTTCACCGCCCCCTACGGATTCGGCGGTCCGGGCCAGGGCATGGCGGTTGCCTATACGCGCTGGCTGGAACGGCACAACAAGAACCGCGAGATGATGGCGACGCTGGCGGTCACGCAGCGCAAGCACACGCAGCATAATCCGCACGCATTCTTCTACGGCACGCCGCTGTCGCGGGAGGATTATCTGTCCTCGCGCATGGTCGCCTATCCGTTCTGCCTGTTCGACTGCGACATCCCGGTGCAGGGCGCGGTGGCGCTGGTGCTGACGACGGCGGATCGGGCGCGGGATCTGAAGCCGACGCCGGCGTATCTCGCGGGGTATGGCCAGCGGCTGCATTTCGAGGTGGCCGGACGCATCGGCAGCCTGTCCAGCTATATGGAAGGCGGCAGCAGTTCGGCCAAGCTGACCTGGGAGCGATCCGGGTTCAGCCCCAGGGATGTGGATGTTGCGCAGATCTATGACGGGTTTTCCGCATCCGTGATTTATGGGCTGGAATCCTACGGATTCTGTGGGGAAGGGGAGGCGCTGGACTTCATCCAGGACGGGCGGATCGAACTGGACGGCGAACTGCCGTTGAACACGTTCGGCGGCAGCCTGGGCACGGGGCGGATCCACGGGCTGTGGCACATCATCGAAGGCGCGCTGCAGGCATCCGGCCGAGCGGGGGGGCGGCAGGTGAAGGATGCGAACGTGTCGTTCGTGGGGGCGAGCGCGCCGATCGTGACAGGCACGACGTTCATCTTCGTGCGGGAGCCGTATTGAGAGGCGGGTGCCGCTGATCGGCGCTACGAGCCGATCAGCACACGCAGCTTCGCCCTGACCTGGCGGAGTTCCTCATCCGTCACCCTGCCCATCCGACCGGCGTTGCGCGCCCGCCAATCGAGACTCCTGACCTGATCTGAGAGCACTGCGCTCGCGCGTTCGCCGGACAGCCGCACTTCGAACGGATAGCCCTTCATGCGGGTCGTCAAAGGACAGCAGATCATCAAACCGGTCTTGGCGTTGTAGGTCGCAGGGCTGAGAACCAGTGCTGGCCGATGACCGGCTTGTTCGTGCCCCGCCTGGGGGTCGAATTGCAGCCATACGAGATCGCCGGCATCCGGCACGAACCCGGTTTGCTCACCAGGCTTCACGTCCCGTTCGTGGGCCGGTTTCCACGGACTCGTGGCGGTTCTCCTCGGTGATGCCGGACAGCAGTTCGTCGAGACTGATTTCCTCTTGCCGGATCGGTTCGATGATGATCCGTCCCGCTTCCTCCCGCACGTCCACAGGCTGATCGAGCGACAGGGCGGCCGCGGCCATCACCGAGGCCGGAATGCGCACGGAGGCGCTGTTGCCCCACTTCTTCACGACGACCCTCATTGCACCCTCCAGGCCAGAAACCGGATGTAGGGAGAGGGGCGTCGTGTGTCAACAATGTCGATACGGCTCGGCATGGCGGGCTGGTTGTAGCCCGGCACGAAGCGGTCGATGCCCGCAAGACGGTTTCCCTGGGTTCCTGCCGGATGCGTGTCGGTTGACCGCCCCGCACCCGGCCCCGCCGTCCCTACCTGACCCGAGCCGGCGTCTCGACGTCCGTCATGCCGCCGCCTTCTCGGCCGCCACCGGCCCCCAGGACTTCAGCACTGGCAGCACTTCCTTCGCGAACAGCTTCAGGCCGCGCTCGGACACGTCATACGGCGTGCCGCCGAAGCGGAAGGCGACGTTGAGCTCGAAGTCACCGACCAGCTTGCGCCGTTCCTCCAGCCCCCGCAGGATCTTCTCGGGCGTGCCCCAGCTTGCCGCCTGCATGAACCCGTTCACCGCGCCATCCAGCCCCGCCTTGCGGGCGATCTCGGCCTTCTGCTGATAGGCGTCGTAGCCCTTCACCGTCTTGAAGTGCTCGCCCAGGAATTCGTAGTGGTAGAAATTGCTCTCCACGAATTTGCCCTGATATTTGCGGGCCTCTTCCTCGGTTTCGGCCAGGTTCGTGCCGCAGATGCAGAATTCGGTCAGCATCACCGTCGGCGGCTCGGTGCCATGGAACTCACGATGCAGCTTGCGCCCATGCTCGATCACCGGCAGCCGCATTTCCCAGGGACGGTCGGCGAACATCACCATGTGCGCGCCCAGCTTGGCGGCCGACAGGACCGAGTCTTCGCTGGAGGCGACGGCATAGATGCGGCCTTCGAACGAATGCTTTGGGCGCGGGCGGATTTCAATGCGCGGCTGCTTGTAGAATTGGCCGTCGCCTTCCATGAACCCGGTCTTCAGCGCGTTGATGATCATCGGCGCGGCTTCGTCGAAGCGCCCGCGCGATTCATCCATGCTCAGACGGAAAGCGGCGAATTCGCGCCGCGCCAGGCCGCGCCCCATGCCGAAGCGGAACCGTCCCTTGCACAGCATGTCCAGCACGGCGGCCTGTTCGGCGACGCGCAGCGGGTCGTGCCAGGGCAGGATCACCGCGGCGGTGCCCACATCGATGTTCGGGCAGGCGGCCGTCAGGTAGGACATGAGCTGGATATTGTCGGGAATGAACGAATAGTCGTTGAAATGGTGTTCGGCCGACCACAGGCAGTCGAACCCCAGGTCCGCGGCCAGGCGCGCCAGGCGCAGTTCCTCGTCCCACACCCGGTCGTCGGAGCAATTCTCCCACCCGTAGCTCGCAAAAACCATCATCATGCCGACGTCCATTGGACCAATCCCTCTCGCTGATGCGTCCTGTGGTGATGGCCGACGGTTCCATGGACCGGCCGAAGACGCAAGTTCACGGACCGCCCGGAGACGCAAGCGCCCGGAGGTCCGGCCGTCTGGCCGAACCGGGAGATGGGCGTTACCGTAGGCGGGCCGCGAACCGGGGGAACGCCCATGCTGAAATTCGGCATCTCGCTCTTCTTCACCGAGCACTCGATCGGTCCGGCCGATCTGGCGCGGGAACTGGAACAGCGCGGCTTCGAATCCGTCTGGTCCGGCGAGCATTCGCACATCCCCGAGGTGCTGAAGGCGCCGTTCCCCGGTGAAGGCGGGATCAAGCGCTGGTACTACGACGTGATGGACCCGTTCGTGACGCTGACGGCAGCCGCGCTCGCGACCACCACGCTGAAGCTGGGCACTGGCATCTGCCTGATCACCCAGCGCGATCCGATCCAGACCGCCAAGCTGGTGGCGTCGATCGACCAGATGGCAAAGGGGCGGTTCCTGTTCGGCGTCGGCGACGGATGGAACCAGAGCGAGATCGAGAACCACGGCACCGTATTCCGCACGCGCCACAAGCGGGCGCGCGAATGCATCGAGGCGATGCGCGCGATCTGGACGAAATCGACCGCCGAGTATCATGGGGAATTCGTCAACTTCGACCCGATGATGGCCTGGCCCAAGCCGGTGCAGACGCCGCATCCGCCGGTCCTGGTGGGCGGCACGTTCCCCTATTCCGCCCGACGAGCGATCCGGTACGGCGATGGATGGTTGCCGAGCTCGGCGTCCGGCCGGACGGATCTGTTGCAGGAGATTCCGCGCTTCCGGCAGATGGCGGCCGAGGCCGGGCGCGACCCGGCGTCCATGCCGATCACGGCCTGGTATCCGCCGCGGCAATTGGACCTGATGCAGCGCTATCACGAGCTGGGTGTGGAGCGGGTGGTGTTCAGCGTGCCGTCCGACCGCGCCGAGGAGGTATGGCCGCATCTGGATGAGATCGGCGCGCTGATGACGGCGGTGAACCGGGGCTGACCGTCGCTGGCCGGTGCGGACGCCCGCTCGATTGGCGGACCGGGCGGATTTCGATAGGTAGGCGGCGCGGCGTCCGGTGCGGAACGGACCCGGCGTACAGCGCAACGGACGGGGGAAAGCATGAGCGACACGGCATTCCGGGCGGCGGGCTATTCGTGGCGCCTCCATTGCGGCCCGCGCGTAATCGAGCAGAGTTTGAAGGAGGCCGTGGAGCGCGCCGGTGCCAGACGCGCCTTCGTCGTCTGCTCGCCCTCGGTGAACCGGCGCACCGATACGGTGCAGCGCATCGCGGCGGCGCTGGGAAGCAGATACGCCGGCGTCTATGACGGCATCGAGAAGGACTCCTCCTATGCCTCGGTGCGGGCGGCCAAGGAGGCAGCGATCGAGGCCGGCGCCGACCTGCTGATCGCCGTCGGCGGCGGCAGCGTGATCGTCGCCAACCGCGCCGTGGCCATCTTCATGGGCGAGCAGGGCAATCCGTTCGAGATCATGACGCAGTATCCGGAAGGCAAGCCGGCTTACAGCCCGCGCCTGATGGCGCCGAAGCCGCCGATCATCAACATCCCGACCACGCCGACCAGCGCGATGAACCGGGCCGGCACGGGTCTGAAGAACCCGGACCTGGACCACCGGATGGAATATTTCGACCCCAAGACCCGTCCGCAGGCGATCTTCCTCGACGAGGAGGCATTGCTGAGCGCGCCGCCCGACCTGATCCGCTCGACCGGCACCACGGTGTTCGCGAGCGTCGTCAGCGGTATGTCGCAACTCGACCTGAACCCGCTGGCCGAGGGCGACCGCAACCACGCGTTCCGCCTGGCCTGGCGCGCCTATCCGCGGCTGATCGACGAGCTCGACAACCCAGCGCTGCGGATCGACCTGTCCATCGCCGCCTTCCTGCAGAACCGCGGCGAGGATGACGGGTTGCGGCGGTTCCGTGGCGGCGCGTTCTCGGGCAACTACGCCGTCTCCACCGCGCTGCATGTGCGCTATCCGCATGTCGGGCAGGGGGAATCCACCTCGGTCGTGCATGCGCCAAAGATCCGCCTGACCGAGGCGGTGGACCTGGCCTCGGCCCGCCAGGTCGCCGAGGGGCTGGAGGTCTGGCGCGACGGCATGAACGCGCGGGAGGCCGCGCTGGCGGTGGCGGACAGGCTGGAAAGCCTCTACACGCGCATCGGCGTGCCGACCCGGCTGCGCCAACTGCAGATCCCGCGCGAGGACCTGCGGGCCATTGCCAATGAAACCGTGAAGAACTTCAACGCCAATGCCGGCATGCGCTCGCCCGAGGAGCAGATCGAGGATGCGGTGCGGCTGCTGGAAGCGGCGTTCTGAGCGGGGCGATGGCGGGCGACGCCGCCCGCCATCGCCCCGGGTCAGTGGAACACGCGGCCGGAATCAATCACGACCGTCTGCCCCGTCATCGTCTCGGTGCGGCACATCGTCACCACCACATCCGCGCAATCATCCTTGTCCGCGGCCTTTTTCAGCACGGCGCCCGAGGCGGACCGCTCGATCTGATCGGGCAGCAGGTTGGCGGTTGCGCGCGTGCCTTCCAGCAGGCCGGGGGCGACGCAGTTCACCAGCGTCTCGGGCGCCAGCGCCACCGCCATGCAGCGCGTCAGGTGGATCAGCCCGGCCTTCGACACCGCATAGGCGATCGAGGAGCCGGTCGGGGACAGCCCGGCGACCGAGGAGATGTTGACGATCCGGCCGCGTCCCTGCTGCTTCATGATGGGCGCCACCGCCTTGATCATGCGCATGGGCCCCGTCAGGTTGACCGCCATGATCTTGTCCCAGACTTCCTGCGTCAGGTTGTCCAGGTCGCTGAACGGGATCGACTTGTTGTAGGCGGCGTCGTTGATCAGGATATCCAGCCGGCCGAACCGGCGCGCGACGTCGCCGACCAGTCGCTCGACCGCCGCCGCATCGGTGATGTCGCAGGCGAAGGCGGCGGCGTTGATCTGGTAGCTGGAGGCGAGTTCCCGCGCCACGGCTTCGGCCTGGTCGCGGCTTTGCGCGTACATGACGGCGATATGCACGCCTTCCCTGGCCAGGGCGTGGCAGATGCGCTGCCCGAGCCCGCCATTGCCGCCGGTCACCAGCGCAACCGCACCCTTCAGGTCCATTGGATCATGTCCTCCCCCGCGTGTGGGACGGCGTGCCTTGGCGCCGCCTGTCCGTTGCACAGTCTGCTACCGCGCTCGCGGTACAGGCAAGCCGCGGTCCGCGCCGCGGTCCGGCGGCTGTGGTGCCGGCGGTCACGGCAGGACCGGTCGCCCGGTCCAATGCGTTCTTCCGGGCTGGGGATGCCGCCGCTATCCTGGACGGCCAATTTGCAGGGAACGCCATGCACATCCTGGTCACAGCCGAACAGAGCCGGCTTGCCGCACGCGCCCGCGACCTGGCGCAATCCGACATCAAGGCACGTTCGGCCGAGGTGGATCGCACCGAAACCTATCCCTGGGACAATGTCGAACGCCTGAAGCAGGCCGGTTTCCTCGGCATGACGATCCCGAAGGCGCTGGGCGGGCAGGGGCTGGGCTGGCTCGACGCCGTCCTGGTCATCGAGCAGATGGCGCAGGTCTGCGCCGTCACCGCCCGGATCGTCGTGGAAACCAACATGGGTGCGATCTCGGCCGTGATGGCCTATGGCTCCGAGGACCAGAAGCGTCTCGCCGCCGGCATGGTGCTGGACGGCGACAAGCCGGCGATCTGCATCACCGAGCCGGAAGCGGGATCGGACGCCGGCGGGATGACGACGCGGGCAGACCGGCGCGGTAATCGTTTCGTTGTCAACGGCCGCAAGCACTGGATCACCGGCGGCGGCGTCAGCCGGCTGCACCTGATCTTCGCCAAGGTCTACGACCAGGATGGGGCGTTCGAAGGCGTCGGCGGCTTCCTGGCGATCCGCGACGAAACCCGGGGCCTGCGCATCGTGCAGCGCGAACCGACGATGGGCCTGCGCGGCATTCCTGAAGCCGAGATCGCGTTCGAGGACATGGACCTGCCGCCATCCGCCCTGGTGCTGCCGCCGCGCGGGCTGCGCAAGGGATTCGCCGATTTGATGGACGCCTACAACTCCCAGCGCGTCGGTGCCGCCACCGTGGCGCTGGGCATCATGGAAGGTGCCTACGAAACCGCGCTGGCCTGGACCGGGGAACGCCGGCAGTTCGGCCGGCCGATCAACGAATTCCAGGGGCTGCAATGGAAGCTTGCCGATATGAGCATCCGTATCGCCGCGTCCCAGGCGCTGATCTACCAGGCCGCCGCCAGCGGCGCCGGTGGCTTCCCCGACAAGCTGATGGCCGCCCAGGCCAAGGTCTTCACCAGTGAAGGCGCGATCGCCGTCGTCAACGACGCGCTGCAGATGTTCGGCGCGCGCGGCTATTCCCGCAACCTGCCGCTGGAACGCATGGCCCGTGACGTGCGGATGTTCACCATCGGCGGCGGCACGGCCGAGGTGCTGCGCAACGTCGTCGCCAGTTCGATCCTTGGCAAGAAGCTGCCGCAGACGCGTGACGGCTACCGAGCCATGCCTGACTGAGCACCAGCCGGCGAAGCGCCGCAGGTGCGAAGCCGATCCAACGATGCGCCTGTCGTCTGTTGCGAGCAGGCAGCCGTGGCGAAACCATGAATGCCTGCTTGACCCCCGCGTTGCCCGGCGGCGCTTCCCCCGGCGTCCGTCCACCGGCGCGCGGGCGCCGGGGATGGGCGCCGCCGAACGGGGCGGCTATGGTCGGGCGATCGGATCAGCAGGAGAGACAGCGATGACCGACGCGAAGCTCGCGCCCAACATGCCGCAATGGATGATCGATCACGCCAACCGCTATCTCTCCAGTGGCGGGACGGACGGGCACATGTACGTCGTGCAGCCGGCCGGCCAGCCGCCGCTGACGGTGCCGTCGCTGATGCTCACCACCACTGGCCGCAAGACCGGGACGAAATACATGTTCCCACTGTTCTACGGCCGCGCTGGGAACAGCTACTTCGTCGTCGCCTCGAAGGGCGGCGCGCCGCAGCACCCGAAATGGTACACCAACATGCTCGCCAACCCCGAGGTCGAGATTCAGGTGGGCACGGAGACCATGAAGGCGCGCGCCCGCACCGCGACCGGCGAGGAACGTGCCCGGCTGTGGCAGGAAGGGTTGAAGTTCTGGCCGCCCTATGCCGAGTACCAGCAGAAGGCCGGCAGCCGCGAAATCCCGGTGGTCGTGCTGGATCCCATCGCGTAACCACTCATCCGGCACACGGCCGGGAACCGTCACGATCGCCCGGAACCAGCGGAACGCGGGCGACGGATGGCATCCCCGGCCGAAAGCCGGCCAGCACGCCAACGCCGAAGGGGGGGAGATAACGCCATGAACCGGCCACGTGCCCTGGAAAACATCCGTGTGGTCGATTTCAGCTGGGTCCGCGCCGGTCCCTGGGCCACGCGCTGGCTCGGCGCACTGGGCGCGGAAATCATCAAAATCGAATGGCCGGAAAGCGAACGCGGCCGGCTGCCGAGTTCCACCACGCCGAAGAATCTTGAGGTGAACCTGAACACCTCGGGCAACTTCGCCGATACGAACGTCAACAAGAAGAGCCTCAGCCTGAACGTGCGCAGCGAGAAGGGGCTGGAAATCGTCAGGCGCCTGATCGCGATCTCCGACATCGTGATCGAGAATTTCAGCTCCCGCGTGCTGCGCAACTGGGGCCTGGGATACGAGGAACTGTGCAGGATCAAGCCGGATATCGTCTACGTCTCGATGTCCGGCTATGGCCATACAGGGCGTAACCACAGCTATACCACATTCGGCCCGGTGGCGCAGGCGGCGGCGGGCCTGACCTATCTTTCGGGCCTGCCCGGGCAGCCGCCGGCCGGCTGGGGCTGGTCCTACATGGACGACACCGGCGGGATGTATGGCGCGATGTGCGCGCTGACGGGGCTGTATCATCGCAACATCACCGGCAAGGGCCAGCATATCGACCAGGCGCAGATGATCTCGGCCATCCCGCTGAACGGCCCGGCGCTGCTGGATGTTACTGTGAACGGCCGCGGATCGGCGCGCCCCGGCTTCCCGCCCGGCAACCACGCGCACTGGCCCGGCACGCCCCTGGTGAACAACTATCGCGGTCCCACCGTCGCGCCGCACAACGCCTACCGCACATCGCCGGGCGGGTACAACGACTGGTGCGTGATCGTCTGCCATTCCGACGACGAATGGCGGCGGCTGGTGCAGGTGATGGGCGCGCCGGCCTGGGCTTCGGACGGGAAGTTCGCCACCGTCGCCGGACGCCTGCAGCATCAGGAGGAAATGGACGGGCACATCGAAGCCTGGAGCCTGACGCTGGACAAATACGACGTGACCGAGCGCTGCCAGGCGGCCGGCGTGCGCGCAATGCCGGTGCAGAGCGCCGAGGACCGGGTGGAGCACGATCCGCAACTGCGCCACCGGGCGATGTACCGGGACATGGATCATCCGGCACTGGGGCGGCACAAGGTGCAGAACGCGCCGTTCAAGCTGTCGCAGACACCGGTGTTCAACCATCTGCCCGGCCCTATGATCGGCCAGCACACCCAGGAGATCATCGAGGGCCTGCTGGGCTACAGCCACGACGACCTGCGCGCCGGGTTCGAGGACGGCACGTTCTGGCCCACCAAGCGCCCGAAATTCCCCTACCAGGAGGAGATGCTGCGATGAGCGGGTCGGAGACCGCATCCGGGCCGCTTGCCGGCCTGCGCGTGCTGGAACTGTCGGACGAGAAGGGCCAGTTCTGCGGCAAGCTGCTGGGCGACCTTGGCGCCGATGTGGTGAAGATCGAGCCGCCGGGCGGCGAACCCTGCCGCCATGTCGGCCCGTTCCTGGATGACATCCCGCATCCCGAACGCAGTCTGTCCTTCTGGTACTACAACACCTCGAAGCGCGGCATCACGCTGGCGCTTGAAACCGCTGATGGCCAGGCGCTGTTCCGCCGGCTGGCGTCCGGCGCGGACGTGGTGCTGGAAACCTTCCGGCCGGGACACATGGCCTCGCTGGGCCTTGGATACGACGCGTTGCACGAGATGAACCCCGCCCTGGTCATGTGCTCGGTGACGCCGTTCGGGCAGGACGGGCCGTGGCGCGACTATCTGTCATCGGATCTGCTGCACATGGCGGCGGGCGGCGAAATGGCGTCCTGCGGCTATGACGAGGCGGACGTGCCCAACGCGCCGCCGATCGCGCCCGGCGGCGGCAATGCCTGGCATATGGGGTGCCACTACGCCTATATGGGCATCATGGCCGCGCTGGTGTACCGCAGCGTCTCCGGCCAGGGCCAGTATATCGACACGTCGATACACGAGGCTTGCGCGCTGACCACCGAATCCGCCATCGCCAACTACGTCTACCGGGGCGAGGTGCTGAAGCGCCAGACCGGACGGCACCACGCGATGGGACCGACACCGCGCACGCAGTTCCGCGCCAAGGACGGCGTCTATGTCACCGCCCTGATCTCGGGCGGACTCAATCCCCGCAACGTGCGGAACCTGGCCGAGCTGATGGACAGCTACGGCATGGCCGGCGACCTGAAGGACCCGAAATATCAGGACCCCTCGGTGATCGCGGCCAGTACGTCGCATATCATCGACGGGCTGCTGGCGGACTTCATTGCCAGCCTGCCGGCCGACGAGGTGTATCACGCGGGCCAGGCGCGCGGCTTCACCTGGGGTTCGGTGCGCACCCCGGAAATGCTGCTGGAGGATGGGCACCTGCAGGACCGCGGCTTCTGGAAGCAGGTGGAACATCCGGAGCTCGGCCGCAGCTTCACCTATCCAGGCGAGGCGGCGATCTACAACGGCACGCCCTGGCGGATCTCCCGCCGCGCGCCGCTGATCGGGGAGCACAACGTCGAGGTGTTCTGCGACGAACTCGGCCTGTCGCGCGGTGAACTGGGCGTGCTGGCGGAGAGCGGGGTGGTCTGACCCGCTGACAGCGGCCGGGGCCACCTCGGGCCGGGCGTTCCGGGCGAAACGGGAAAATTGTTCCGGGCGTTGGCGGCCGGCGCCGTATGCGCTCGATGCCGCGCGCACCGGTTTCGCTGGTTGACGATGGTCAATCTGGTGAAGGATGTTTGCGGCAGCGACAGAATAATCGAGAGGATCGTCCATGCGTCGCCGCAACTTCCTGAAGGTGGCCGCCGGTGCCGCTTCCGTCACCATGGCCAGCGGCTCACCCGGCTTAGCGCAATCCTGGCCGAGCAAGCCGGTGCGCCTGATCGTGTCGTTTCCCGCAGGTGGCGCGACCGACCTCGTGGCCAGGCCCTGGGCCGAGGCCCTGAGCAAGGCATTCGGCAAGCAGTTCGTGGTGGAGAACCGCGCCGGCGCCTCCGGCATGATAGGCAATGAAACGGTGTTCCGTGCGGCGCCGGACGGCCACACGTTCCTGTTCACCGGCAACACCGCGACAGTGGGCCTGCCGCTGCTGTACAAGCTGAACTTCGACCCGCGGCAGTTCGTGATCATTGGGCATCTCGGCGTTGGCGTGTCCGGCTTCACGATTCATCCGAAAGTCGGCGTGAAGACATTTGCCGAGTTCCTCGACTACGCGAAGAAGAACCCCGGCAAGCTGAATTACG
Source organism: Acetobacteraceae bacterium (assembly GCA_050181195.1). GTDB lineage: Bacteria > Pseudomonadota > Alphaproteobacteria > Acetobacterales > Acetobacteraceae > Rhodopila. The sequence continues at coordinate 34,082 of JBFXDK010000012.1, forward strand.
GATCGTCCGGGATGGGCACGCAGCCGCACATGCGGCTGGAGATGCTGAAATTCCGTACCGGCGTCGACATCGCACACATCCCCTACAAGGGCGGTGCCGAGAGCCTGCAGGATCTGCTGGCCGGCAATATCGACCTGATGAACGAGGCATCGACCCTGCCGCATGTGAAGGCCGGAAAGCTGATCATGTTGAACGTGAACGCGTCGACACGCTTCGTCGAGTTCCCGGACGTGCCCACCCTGACCGAGTGCGGCGTGAAGGACGCCGACATGGCGAGCTGGTTCGCGCTGTATGGCCCTCCCGGTACGCCGAAGGAGGTCGTCGCTGCCCTCAACGCCAAGATCAACGAGATTTCGGCCATGCCGGACTGGAAGCTGACAATGCAGCGCGTCGCGAACCTGCCCCGGCAGGCAACAGTCGCGGAATTGCAGACGATCTGGGACGAGGATTGGACGAGCACAGCTGAAGTGATCAAAAGCGCCGGCATCAAGCTGGAAGGTTGATCGGGGGCCTGTCGCCGGGCGCGCCTACCCCGGCGGCAGGCGCCGCGTGACGCAGAACGTGCCGCCGCCCCAGGGTACCAGGCAGGTCATCTTCACGCCGGCCCCGCCGGTGATGATCAGGTGGATGTCCGCCGGCGCCCTGGCGATCGGCCAGTCCGTGCCGGATTCCCGCTGCAGAAATTCCTGCGCGTCGGCCAGGCTCCAGCCCCCCTTCGCGATCACGTCGGCCATCTCCGGCGGCAGCAGCAGGAACTGCTCGCCGGGGTCGCGGTGCCGCTTGCCGGACGCCGCCTCCCGCGCGCCGCGCATCGCGGCCAACGCAGGGCGCAGCACAGCCTCGGGTGTCGAGGCGCCCGCTTCGGGCAGCACCTCGATCGTGCCGGACAGGCCGATGACCGTGACCGCGCCGTCGTTCGCGCCCAGGCCGCGGCGTGCAGGCAGGGGAGGAACCAGCGGATGCGCGCCTTCGGCGAACGCCATGCCGTATTTCGCCGGCTGGCCCATCGTCGCCATGTCGCCCACCAGCGGCCGGGCGCCGCCGATATTCGTCAACACCAGCCGCAGCGCCCGCCCGATGCAGGCATTGGCGCGGTTGCCCGGGCCCAGGCAGTTGGTGCCGGCGTTCATCCCCAGCGCGGCGACCGCCGGGCCGTGCACCAGCGCGGCGGCGGTCGGCGTGCCGGTGGTGGTCTGGATGCCCAGCAGGTTGAATTCCGGCTCCAGCGTCGCGATGGCCGCTTCCAGCACCACCGCGAACTCGGCCGCGACGCAGCCGGCGATCACGCAGCAATACGCCACCGCCTCGGCCGTAAGCGCCCCGAACAGCGGCGGCATGAAGCCGAATCCCAGCGCCGGATCGCGCCCGCCCAGCATCGCCGCCAGGCGCGCCTCGGTCGGCACCACGGCCGGCAGCCCGTCGGACAGTGCGGCGTCCAGCAGCGCGGCCTGCACCGCATCCCAGTCCGCATCGCCGGCGAACAACGGCGCGTCGCGATCACCCACCGGGACGCTGCGCATGGCTCAGCCCGCCGGCGGCTTCACGCGGATGGCAATCGCCGCGGTGCCGCCGAAGGACGGGATCCAGGCCGAGTGCTTGCCCGGCCCGCCGGCGACCGCGACATGGATGTCATCCGGCGTCGGCGCCACCTTGTAGAACCCGTTCTCCGGCAGGTGGCCGGCTTCCTCGTAGCGGCTCTGGTTCTCCGCCGAGACCTGGGAAACCGGCACGCGCGCCTTGTCGAACAGGAATTGCTGGATCTGCTCCACCGTCCAGTTGTCGCGTGCGATGGTCGCCGCGTGCTCGGGGCCGAACACGATGAAATACGGCCCCTTGGCCGAGATCGTGTTGGCCGCGGGCGACGCGATACCGCCCGCGAAGGTCGTCAGGATGCCGAGGCCGGTGGTGCTGCCGTGATCGTTCAGATTATGGTTGGGTTCGGCGGACATCACCGTCACCACGCTGTCCTCGGCCGCGAAGCCGTGGCGGACATGATAGGGGGCGAAGGGGGATTCCTCCTCGTTCTCGCCGAAGCAGAACGTGTATTTGGCGGGCGAGCCGAAGGTGGAGCGGTCCATGACGGATGGCTTCGCGCCGCCGATGTTCAGCAGGATCAGTTGCAGCGCCCGCCCGATCGCGGCGTTGGCGCGCCAGCCCTGGCCCATGCAGTTGGCGCCGCAGTTGATGTTCAGCGTCTGCCGCAGCGGCCCATTGACCATGATCATCGGCGCGCAGGCATGCGTGGTGGCGAGCGTGCCGTGCAGGTTGTAGTCGGCCACCAGCACGCCGCGCAGCGCGGCCAGCACCACGGGGAAATAGGCCGGGCGGCAGCCGGCCATCACCGCATTGGCAGCCAGGCTGCGCAGCGTGGGAATCAGCAGACGGGGCGTGATGGCCGGGAAGGGTTCGTTGTCGCCGCGCGCGCCATCGACCATGCGGGCCACGGCGTCCTCGGTCGGCGCCACCAGCGGCAGACCGTCGGTCCAGCCCTGGGCTTCGACGTAGTCCGCCCACGCGTCGGGGTCCATTTCGGGGATGTCGAGAACTTCGGCTTCGGCGGTATCGGACATCATGCCCCCTGTTGATGCGACCCCTGGACACGAAAGGCCGCGGATGGCGGTCCGCGGCCCTGTTTCACGCGCGAAGGGGTGGCTACCCCTTCATTTCCAGCTTGAAGCCCTCGAACGCGGCGTCGATGCGATCCTGAAGCTCCGCGGTGTTCAGCCCGCCAACAGGATGCTTCACCACGATCAGGTGCGGATCGAGCTTCCGCGCCTTGGCCTGTGCCAGAACCAGCGGCCGGAACGTCTCGGTGGCGATCACAATGCCGACCAGGCCGCGCTTCCTCAGTTCAATGCTGTCGTGGAAACTCCACGATGAGCACGAGCCTCAGTCGCCCAAGGCCAGCAACGCGATGCGGTATTTGCGGGCGACATCGTTGATCACGTCCGGCGACGCCGGCTGGCTGGCGCTGGGCTTGGAGATGTAGTCGATGTTGTCCGCGCGCCGGATGGCCCCCAGGCGGTTGCGGACGCCTTCCAGCAATTCCCGTGCGTTGGGCTTGTTGTTCGAGAACAGGATGATGGGATCGTTGATCCAGTCGACGGGGGCGGCCGTGGCCGTTCCCTCGCCCTGGGGCGCGATCCCGAAGGTGGGATTCACGATGCGCATGGCGTGTCTTCCTCCCGAACGTGCCTATCACACTCCTATGCGGCGCTGTTGCCAAGGGGGGAGAGCGCGGCGGCGGCGCGCTTTCCGTCTTCCATCGCGGCGACGAGCGTGCGGGGAGCCCCGGCCCGGGCATCGCCGGCGGCGAGGAGGTTGGGCAGGCTGGTGCGAAGCGCGGCGTCGGTGACGATCCGCCCGTCGGCATCGCGCGCCAGGGCGGCGGGGGCGAATGCCAGGGCGGGGCGGCGGCCGGTTTGGACGAACAGCACGGGCGTGGGCAGGCGCTGGGGGGCGCCGCCGGCGGCCGGTTGGACGTGGATGGCGTCGAGACCGTTCGCGCCCTCCAGCGCGGTGATGCGGCCCTGGATGACGGTCAGGTTCGGGTGTTGTTCGGGCGTTGCTTCCGGGGCGATGAGGGTCACGCTGCATCCGCTTTCGGCGAGATCCCGGGCTTCCTGCACCGCCCAGCGATCGGCGCCCGCGACCACGACGGCCTGGCCGGTGTAGAGCGGGCCGTCGCAGGCGGCGCAATGGGAGAGGCCCATGCCTTCGAAATCGGCCTCGTTGCCAAGGCCGAGCGTGCCGGGGGCGAGACCCGGGGCCAGGATCACGGCGTCGGCGGTGTGGGTGCCGGAGTCTGTCGTGACCTGCCATCCCATGGGCGTTTGCGTCAGGGCGGTGACCTCGGCCACCGCGAGTTCCGCGCCGGCGGTGACGGCCTGCTCCATCAGCTGCGCCATGAGGTCGGGGCCGGTGGGGGAGTCCGGCACATCGTGGAGAGGTCCGAGGTTCATGAGTTCGCCCCCGCCGCCCATGCGGTCGATCAGGAGCGTGCTGAGGCCGGCGGTGGCGGCATGGGCGGCCGCGGTGAGGCCGGCGGCGCCGGCGCCGATGATGATGAGGGTGTTGGTGGGCATGGCTGCCGTATCCCGCGCGACTGTGTTGCGTGGGTTGGGTTACGGCGGACGGAGCATGAAGCCAAGGGGCGTGCCGGCGACCGGGAACGCCGGAGATCGTCTGGACCTCGACGCCGTGGCAATGATCCGTTCATTGGTCGCTGGCCTCAAGGTCGCCGCCTCCGGCGGCCCGCTTCGCGGCTGCGGACCTTGACCCCAGCGACCAATGAACAGCTTGGCTTGGGGTGCGTTCGACGGGGAGGACTGTCGTGCTGGCTGCCGGACCGTGGGACCCGGTCCGCCGCCGTCGGGATGAAGCGGGTGCGTTCGCTTGGACGGGCGCGTCGTCGGTGTCACCGTCATGGGGCGGCACGGGGCTGCAATTCTTGCGACGTCCTGGTCGCAACAGGATCGTCGAGAGATTTTCCACCCCGCCGCAGATCCCCCCGCCGTACCGTTACGCCGCGCCGGTCGAAGTACTCCAGCACCTGGATCGCCAGCTGCCGCCCGTTGCCCAGCCGGTCGCGGAACTGCGATGCGGTGAACCACCCGCCGTCGACCTCGGCCGAGAGCGCATGCGCGGCCTCGGCCATCCCCGCCACCGCCGCGCGCAGGAAGAAGCGATCCGGCGCCACCTCCACCACCAGCCCCAGGCGCGCGAATCCCTTGCAGGCGCGCCGCAGCGGCACCTCCGCCACGCCGATCGCCGCTGCCGCCTCCCGCAGCAGGGGCGGCCGGTAGGGCGCCGACGCCAGCAGCGATCGCAGCGCTTCCCACACGCGCGCATCCGGGCCGGACAGTCCGCCCCGGTGCGACGGCGCGCGCAGAAGATGCCCATCCGCCACCACGGTTCCCGACGCGGCCAGATGCGCCAGCAACGCCGCGAACGCCTCCCGCGGCAGGCGGGTCTCCATCCCCACCCGCAGCGCCTCGTCCGTCATGCCCGGCGCGCCCGGCACCCGCGCGTGAAACGCGGCCAGCGCCGCCGTCACCTGCGCTGCCAGCCGGCCAACCGAATCCTCCGCGGCGATCCATCCGCCCAGCGCGACGCAGGCCGGCGCCAGCGAGGCCAGCCCGGCTTCCGTCAGCCCCCAGCCGGCAAGCAGTGCATCACGGCGGAGCATCGGTTCAGCCGCCAGCCAGCCCCGCAGCGCCGCGTGCGGATCGGGCTGGGAAAGCGCCCGCAGCATCGCCAGTCTGAGCGGCCGCCGCCGGTTGCGATCCGGTGCCCCCGGGTCCAGCGCCCGTCCGCCCGCAATGGTGCGCGTCGCGCCGATATCGCGCAGGACCAGCCGATCGCCATGACGCAGCGGCAGCGGACGATCCAGCAGAAGCTGTGCCAGTCCCGACTCGTTCGGCGCCAGTCGCTGCGGCTCCAGCGGCACCACGCGTCCCACCACCTGGGCCGCGCCGTGGTGCAGCAGCACCGGCGTCCAAGGACGCAGTGCCGCCCGCTCGTCCTTCAGCAGCCGCAGCAATACGTCGCAGCGCTGTGTCATGGCGGCGCGCGCCGGGTCCACCACCCAGTCGCCACGCCCGATCGCGCTCTTCCGCACGCCCGGCCCGATCAAGTTCAGCGCGCAGCGTTCGCCAGGACAGGCGTGGTCCACCGCCCGGTTGGCGGCGTGGATGCCGCGTACCCGCGCGCGTAGCCCGGACGGCAGCAGCAGCACCATATCTCCCGTCCGCACGCTGCCCGACACCACCGACCCGGTGACCACCGTGCCCGCGCCCGCCAGGCTGAAGCACCGGTCCACCGCCAGGCGGAACACCAGCCCGTCCTCGCCGGCGGGACCCGTCTGCTGCGTCGCCTCCGCCAGCAGCCGCGCCCGCAGCGCCGCCACCCCAGCCCCGGTCGCAGCCGAGACGGAAAACACCTCGGCCCCCGCCAGCGGCGTTCCCTCCAGCAGCGCGAGGATGTCGAGTTCCACCTCCACGGCCCGGTCGGCATCCACCAGGTCGGTCTTGGTCAGCGCCACAACCCCGCGCGTCACGCCCAGCAGCGACAGGATCTGCAGGTGTTCGCGGGTCTGCGGCATCACGCCGTCATCGGCGGCGACCACCAGCAGCGCCATGCCGATGCTGGCGGCGCCGGCAATCATCGTGTGCACCAGCCGCTCATGGCCGGGAACGTCGACGAAGCCCAGCGTGCCGCCATTCTCCAGCGCCACATAGGCGAAACCCAGGTCGAGCGTGATGCCGCGCGCCTTCTCCTCGGGCAGCCGGTCGGTGTCGATCCCGGTCAGCACGCGCACCAGGCTGGTCTTGCCGTGGTCGATATGACCGGCGGTGCCGATGATCATGGCGCGTGGAGCATCACGGCCGCGTCCCGCATCGGGTGCGCCGCGAGCCGCGATGCCGCTCACCCGCGCGCCGCGGACAGCGCCCGGCCCGCATCGCTACAGCGCGCCGCTCCGTTGCAGCGCTGCTACCTCCTCCCGCGAGAAGCCCCAGTCCATGAGCCCGCTTTCGTTATGCGCGCCGATGCGCGGATCGAGTTCCTGAATCTGTCCGGGCGTGCGGGAGAAACGCGGCGCCGGCGCCGGCTGCAGCACGCCATCGATGGTGACGAAGGTGCCGCGCGCAACGTTGTGCGGATGGGCGGGCGCGTCCGCCAGGCTGAGAACGCCGGCGAAACAGGCGTCGCTGCCTTCCATCAGGGCGATCCATTCCGCCTGCGTCTTGGTAACGAACGCTGCTTCCAGACGGGCACGCAGGTCGGGCCAGTGGCGCGGGTCGCGCTGGCGGTCGCGGGGAAAATCGGTGATGCCAAGTTTTTCCAGCAGGATTGCGAAGAACTGCGGCTCGATGGAGCCGAGCGCGATCCATTTGTTGTCGAGGCATTTGTAGACACCATAGTAGGGTGCGCCGCCATCCACGCCGTTGGACGCGCGGGTATCGGTCCAGCGTCCGCCGGCCATGTGACCGTAGAACGCGGCCATCAAGGAGGCTGCGCCGTCGCTCATGGCCGCGTCCACCACCTGGCCCTCGCCGGTGGCGCGCGCATGCAGCAGCGCCGCCAGCATGCCGACGGCGAGATACAGCGCCCCGCCACCGAAATCGCCGACCAGGTTCAAGGGCGGCACCGGCCGTTCGGCGGTGCCGATCGCGTGCAGGGCGCCGGTGATGGCGATGTAGTTGATGTCGTGGCCGGCGGCCTGCGACAGCGGCCCTTCCTGTCCCCAGCCGGTCATGCGGCCGTAGACCAGCTTGGGATTGCGGGCCAATGCCACGTCCGGCCCCAGGCCCAGCCGTTCCATCACGCCCGGGCGGAAGCCTTCATAGATCGCGTCCGCGGCGTCCATCAGGCGCAGGCAGGCTTCCCGCGCCTCGGGCCGCTTCAGGTCCAGCGCGACGGATTTGCGGCCACGGCGGGTGACATGGGTCTTTTCGCCGCGGTCGCCCTCCTTGCGGTCGATGCGCAGGATGTCGGCGCCCAGGTCGGACAGCAGCATGCCGCAGAACGGCCCCGGGCCGATGCCGGAGAATTCCAGGATCCTGACCCCGGCGAGTGGTCCTCGTGCCATGAAATCTTTCTCCTCCCGCAATTCGCTGCCGCCCAGGCCGGCAGGCTTGGTGCTGTCGGACAGTCTGCCCGCGGCGTCTCCGCGGTCAACGGCCCGGGGCCGGCGGGATCCGCGCGCCGTGCAACCGCCCCCTTTGCCTGCGTGGCGTCGCGCGCGATGGTGCGCCGCCCCGCGGCGCGGCGCCGAGGGGGAAGCGAAAGGGAAGTCGGCATGTTGTTGCAGACGCAAACATGGCAGGAGGTGGAACGCTACCTTGGCCAGTCGAACGGGATCATCATGCCGATCGGCTCAACCGAGCAGCATGGTCCGAACGGGCTGATCGGCACGGACGCGATCTGCGCCGAAGTCATCGCCCGTGGCGTGGGCGAGGAGGCCGGGGCGATGGTCGGCCCGACGATCGGGGTCGGCATGGCCGTGCACCACATGGGCTTCACGGGGTCGATGACCCTGCGCCCGTCCACGCTGATCGCGGTCATCCATGACTATGTCCTCTCGCTCGCGCGACATGGTTTCCGACGCTTCTTCTTCATCAACGGCCATGGCGGCAACATTCCCACGGTGCAGGCGGCGTTCTACGAGATCTACGCCGAGTTCGAGGGGGCGGTCGGACTGCGCCGCGACGACGAACTGCGCTGCCGGCTCGCCAACTGGTGGGACGGGCGGGCGATGGGCGCGCTCAGCAAGGAGATTTTCGGCGATGACGAAGGCAGCCACGCCACCGCCAGCGAGGTGGCGGTGACGCAATACGCGTTGCCCGACACGATCAAGCAGGCGGTGCTGGACCCGCCGCGGGCGCCGTCGGGGCGTTTCCATGGACCGGCGGATTATCGCCGCCGCTTCCCCGACGGGCGGATCGGCTCGAACCCCGGCCTGGCGACGCCGGAGAAGGGGCAGCGGATCTACGAACGTTCGGTCGCCGAACTGACGAAGAGCTATACGGCGTTCGTGGGGGAGAATGCGTGATCGCTTCGGAGCAGTCCGGCTCAGTAATGGGTCACCCAGGGGCTGTTCAGGGCTTCCTCGATGCGCCGGTGGCGGGCGCGGATCACGTCGGCGGGCACGGCGCTGACGAAGGCGTAGAACGTCTTCGTGCGAATCGCGTCCACCACGCGTTCCCCCACCTTCATCGGATCGAGCCCGGTGCGCGCCAGGCGTTCCGCCAGCACCGCCTCGTCATTGCCGCGGACCTGCGGGCCGCCCAGATGGTCCGGCCGGTTGCGCGCGCCGCGGGCAATGTTGGTGGCGATCGGGCCGGGGCACAGGACGGAGACGCCGACATTCGTGCCCTCGAGCTCGTGCTCCAGCGCTTCCGACAGCGACAGGGCGGCGTATTTGCTCATGGAATACGGCCCCTGGTCGGTGCCGCGGCGGTTCTGGAAGCCGGCGACCGAGGCGGTGTTCACGACGTGCCCTTCCTCGCCGTGCTTCAGGATCGCCGGCACGAAGTGGCGGATGCCGTGGATGATCCCCCAGATATTCACGCCGATCACGAATTCCCAGTCGCGCACGGGCACGTCGACCAGTCTGGTCCCGTGCATGGGCACGCCGGCGTTGTTGCAGGCGATGTGCAGCTTGCCGTAGGCGCGTTCGGCTTCCGCCAGCGCGTCCAGCACGGATTGTTCCTGTGTGACGTCGATGCGCACGGGCATGACGCGCTTGTTGGTGCCGGACAGGCCGTGCGCCGCCTGTTCGACCACGTCCTTCTGGATGTCGGCCATCACCACGTTCGCGCCTGCCTCGGCGAGCGCGGTGGCGATGCCAAGCCCGATGCCGGAGGCGGCGCCGGTCACGATGGCGGTCTTGCCGGAGATGTCCATCATGGGTGGGACCTTTCGCATGATCTGGGCGCCAGCCTAACGCGCGGCCGGTGATCCGTGAAATCGTCGGCCCGCCCGGTGCCTGCCGGGCTGGCCGGGGTTTCGCATGCCTCGCAGGATCCCATTGCCAGTTCGCCACTTCATACGCATCCTGCGCCGCAGGAGAGGGAACGGCGGCATGAACGATTCCGTGGATGTGCTCATCATCGGCGCAGGCGCGTCGGGCGCGGCGGTGGCCTGGAGCCTGGCCGAGACGAAGATGCGAATCGTCTGCCTGGAGCAGGGCGACTGGATGAAGCCATCCGCCTATCCCAGTACCGGCCGCGACTGGGAAGCCCGGTTTTTTGGCGACTACTCCCCCAGTCCCAATATCCGTGCCCGCGCCGAGGACTATCCGATCAACGACGAGAACTCGCCGATCAAGATCGTGAACTTCAATGGCGTCGGCGGCGGCACGGTGTTCTACACCGCGCATTTCCCGCGCCTGCATCCTTCGGATTTCCGCGTCCGCACGCTGGACGGCGTCGCGGATGACTGGCCGATCGACTACGACATGCTGGCGCCGTTCTTCGCCGAGAATGACCGCATGATGGGCGTCTCGGGCCTGGCCGGCGATCCCGCCTTCCCGGACCGCTCACCGCCGATGCCGCCGTTGCCGATGGGCCGCTCCGGCGCGATCTTCGCCAAGGCGATGAACAGGCTGGGCTGGCACTGGTGGCCGTCCGACACCACCGTCGCAACGGTGGACTACGAAGGCCGTGCCCGCTGCATCAACCTGGGACACTGCACCCCGGCCTGCGCGCAGGGGGCGAAGGCGAGCACGGACATCACCTACTGGCCCGTGGCCCTGCGCTCGGGCGTCGAGCTGCGCACGCATTGCCGGGTGCGCGAGATCACCCTGAACGAGCACGGCATGGCCAAGGGCGTCGTCTACTACGACAAGGACGGCGTCGAGCGGTTCCAGGCGGCCGAGGTCGTGGTGCTCGCCTGCAACGGCATCGGCACGCCGCGGCTGCTGCTGAATTCCACCAGCGGCCAGTTCCCCGACGGCCTGGCGAATTCCAGCGGTCTTGTCGGCAAGAACCTGATGCTGCATCCCTACGCACAGGTCTATGGCTATGTCGACGAGCCGACGGACAGCAACCGCGCGCCGCCGACCTGCCTGTGGAGCAAGGAGTTCTACGAGACCGACCTCTCCCGCGGCTTCGTGCGCGGCTACGCGTTCCAGTTCAACCGCGGCGTCGGCACGGTCATGGAGGCGGTGACGAGCGAGGCGAAGGGGCTGCTGCCTTGGGGGAAGGACCACCACGACGTGTTCCGCCGCCTCAATGGCCACCGGCTGGCCCTGTCGGCAATCTGCGAGGACCTGCCCGAGGAACACAACCGCGTCACGCTGGACCCGGTGCTGAAGGACAGCAACGGCATTCCATCACCGCGCGTCGACTACACGATCGGCGAGAACAGCGCGCGGATGATGGAGCACGGGATCGCGCGGGCGAAGGAGGTGCTGCAGACCGCCGGCGCCCGCGACATCTGCGTCAACAGTCCGATCCTGTATGGCGGCTGGCACCTGCTGGGTACCGCGCGCATGGGCACCGACCCGTCGCGTTCGGTGGTCAATGAATGGGGCCGGTCGCATGACGTGAAGAACCTGTTCATCGTCGACGGCAGCGTGTTCGTCACCTCGGGCGGCGTGAACCCCACTTCCACCATCCAGGCCGTCGCGCTGTATATCGCCGACCAGATGAAGCAGCGCCTGGCCACCCTGTTCGATTGAGGCAACCATGTCCGGCGACAGCGCCCTGACCCAGGCCCAGAAGGACGATCTGCGCGTCCTGGCGGGCCTCATCATTCCCCCCAGCGATACCTACGGCGTGCCGGGTGCGGACGATCCCGCCATCCAGGCCGACATGCTGGCCACCATGGGCCGCGACACCGCGCAGGTCTGTGCGGCGCTGGATCACGCGGCACGCCTGGCCGGCGGGCGGCTCGGTGACCTCGATCCGGTGAAGCGGGAAGCGGTGGCGCAGGAACTGCGGACCATGGGCGGTGCCGCGGTCGCGACCCTGGCCCGCGTCGTGCTGCAGACCTATTACCGCGACGACCGCGTGGTGCGGTCCCTGGGGCTGGAGCCGCGTCCGCCGTTCCCCAAGGGGCATGTGCTGGAGGATGGCGACTGGTCGCTGCTGGATGCCGTTCGCGCCCGCCCGCCGATGTGGCGACGCGTGCCGTAGGGGCTCCATGCAGCGGTCGTCCAGTCTCAGCCGGTCGCTGTCGCGTCCCGCCCCGGCGCGATGCCTGCGATCTCGGTCACCAGCTTGCTGCGGATCGCCTGCGCGAACTCATCATAACTCTTCGCCGGAATCATGAACGCGCTCGGCCCGCCGATCACGTCCCGGCTGTAGTGCTTGTCCAGATACGGCTCCACCGCCAGGATCGGCAGGCCGTTGATGATGATCCCCGCCGCCACCGCGTCGTCGCGCGCCGCCGAGGAAGGCCGGCCCCTGTTGTTGGCCCCGTCGCCGGAGACATCGATCACGCGCCGTGGCGCCCGGTACTGGCCGATGGCGAACAGGTCGGCCGAAAAATCGATCGCGCCGCTGATCGACGTACCGCCACCGAACAATTGCCGTGAGGACCGGTCAATCTCGGTGGCGAAGCGTTCGGCTGCGCCGTCGCCGTCGATCAGGAACCAGTCGATGATCACGGTCTGCATCCGGGGACCGGTCCACTGCATCATGGTCACCGCGATCGAGCCGGTGATCGTGTTGCGGATGGCGGACCGCACGACCTCGCTGCGGAACGCCGTGGCATAGCCGTTCTTCTGCAACTCGAACCGGTCCATGTCCACGCTGCCCGAGGCGTCCACGGCCAGGACCAGCTGCAGCGATACGTTCCCGTCGGCCCTGGCCGCCGCGCCGGCCAGCAACATCGGCACTGTCTGGCAGAGAACCCGTCGCCTGAGCATACCAACCTCCCGGCCAGGATCCCCGGGGATCCAAGGTCAATGATAGCCGATATCGCCCCGCACTTTCCCGCGAAATACCCAATAGGACCAGCCGGTATAGGTGAGTACGATCGGCAGCAGCACCAATGTGCCCACAAGGAGGAACGCTTGAGTCGACGGTGCGGCGGCTGCTTCCCATAAAGTGAACTGGCCGGGCACAATCATCGGCCACAGGCTGATGCCCAGACCCAGATACGACATGGCGAACAGGCCCATGGCGCCCACGAACGGTCCGGCATGCGCATCCGGCCGTCCCAGCGACCGCCAGGTAGCCCAGGCGATCAGCGCCGTGATCACCGGCACGGGCGCCAGCAGTATGGTATTCGGCCAGCCGAACCAGCGCGCGCGGATCGATGGATCGGCGATCGGCGTCCACAGGCTGACCACCAGCACGGCGATCGCGACGCCGATCAGCGCGACCCGCCCCCAGCGCCGTGCCCGCTGCTGCAATCCGTGCTCGGTTTTCAGCACCAGCCAGCCGGCCCCCAGCAGCGCATAGCCGAACACCAGGCACACGCCGGTGGCGATGGAAAACGGCGTGAAGCAGTCGAGGCTCGATCCGGTGAAGGTGTGTCCGTCGGTCTCGAACCCCTGGATGAAGGCGCCCAGCACGATGCCCTGGGCGAAGGTCGCCAGAATCGAGCCGAACGCGAAGCCGTGATCCCAGAAGCTGCGGTGCGGCTGGTCGCGGAAGCGGAACTCGAAGGCGACGCCGCGGAAGATCAGCGCCAGCAGCATGATCAGGATGGGGAAATACACCGCGGGGATGATGATGGCGAACGCCACCGGGAAGGCGGCGAACAACCCGACGGTGCCCAGGATCAGCCAGGTCTCGTTGCCGTCCCAGATCGGCGCGATGGAGTTGATCATCAGGTTGCGCGATTCGGAGTCGTGCTCGAACGGGTAAAGGATCCCGACGCCAAGGTCGAACCCGTCCAGCAGCACATACAGGAACACGCCGACACCCAGGATCAGCGTCCAGATCGGCACGAAATCGACCGTGAGAGTCATGGCAGCGGCTCCTCGGAAGGGCTGGGCCGCACCGGCGATCGGGGGCGGCCGCTTTCCACGACATCGACTTCCCGCTCGTCTGTGGGGCCGCGGCGGACGATGCGCGACAGCACGAACCAACCGGCCGGAAAAATGATGCAATAGGCGACGACGTAGCCCGCCAGCGAGATCGCCACGTCGGTGCCGGTGAGCGAGGGCGAGACGGAGTCAGCCGTGCGCAGCAGCCCGTACACGGTCCAGGGCTGGCGCCCGACCTCGGTCGTGACCCAGCCGGCGAGCACGGCGATGAAGCCTAGCGGCGCGCTGTACTGGCAGACGCGCAGGAATACATCGTTGCTGAACAACTGGTCGTTGCGGCGCAGCAGGTTGCCGGCGACGACGATCGCGAGCATCAGCAGCCCCACCCCAACCATGATCCGGAAACTGAAGAACGGGATGGCGACCGGGGGCCAGTCTTCCCGTGGGAAATCCTTCAGGCCCTTCACCGTGCCGTCCCACTCGTGCGTCAGGATCAGGCTGCCCAGCCGCGGCACCTCGATGGCGTAGCGGTTCGTCGCGGCGTCCTGGTCTGGAATGGCGAACAGGGTCAGCGGGACGCCGGAGGCGGTGTCCCAGCGCGCCTCGATCGCGGCGAGCTTGGCCGGCTGGTGGGCCAGCGTGACCAGGCCAGAGGCGTCGCCCAGCACCATCTGTGCCGGCACCAGGGCCAGCAGCAGCCACATCGTGGTGGACAGCATGCGCCGAGCTTCGGGGACGAAACGGTCCCGGCGCAGGTACCAGGCGGCGATGCTGATCACGACGAAGCCTGTCGTGATGTAGAAGCCCACCACCGTATGCCCCCAGCGTGTCGGAAAGGATGGGTTGAACACGATCGCCAGCCAGTCCGCCGGCATGAACCGTCCATTCTCGATGGTGAAGCCCGCCGGCGTCTGCATCCAGCTGTTCACCGACAGGATCCAGAACGAGGAGAACAGCGTGCCCAGGGCCACCATGACCGCCGAGATGAAATGGACCCAGGGCGGCACCAGCTTGCGCCCGAACAGCAGGATGCCCAGGAAGGACGCTTCCAGGAAGAACGCCGTCAGCCCCTCATACGCCAGCATGGGCGAGATGACGTTGGCGGTGGCGTAGGAATAGCGGCTCCAGTTCGTGCCGAACTGAAAGGGCATGACGATGCCCGACACCACGCCCATCCCGAAGGTGACCGAGAAGAAGCGCACCCAGAAGGTGGAGATGCGCAGGTAGATCTCGCGTCCCGTGAACAGCCGCATGCCTTCCAGCACCGCGATATAGGACGCAAGACCGATGGTGACCGCCGGCAGGACGATATGCCAGGCGACGACCCAGGCGAATTGCAGCCGCGACAGCAGCAACGGATCCAGGTCCATGCCGGGTCAGGCTCCTCTTGTGTGGCAGGGGAAAAGACTACGTCGGGGTGCGCCGGCGCGCCGGTTACGATTTCGTCATGCCGGCGCCGAAGCGGACGGAGCCGGCCAGCAGGCGACCGGGCCGTCCGTTCCGCCATCCATCAGCCCGATCCGTTCGTATAGGGCTTCAGCACGGCATTCAGGGTCGCGTGCACCGGCGTCGGCACGCCCAGCGCCCTGCCCAGTGAAACGACCTTGCCCGACAGCCAGGGCAACTCGATCCGGCCGCCGCGGATCAGGTCGTGCGCCATGGAAGCCATCATCGCCGGCGGCGCGCCGCGCATCCAGGCAAGCGACTTCTCCAGCACATCGTCCGGCAGGGCGACCCCGCTCGCACGCCCCAGCGCCACGACCTCGGCGGTCGCGGCCTCCATCACCGGGGCGATGTCCGGATCGTCGCGCAGCACGCCCAGCGGCTTGCGCGCGGCGGCGGTCAGTCCGCTGGACGTCGCCAGGATGATGAATTTCTGCCAGAGCTCGGTCATGATCCGGTCGGAATGGGTCGCATCGAACCCGGCCTGGCGACACATCGCCAGGAAGCGCTCCCCGCGTTCGCTCTTCCCGCCGGCGCGTTCGCCAAACACGAGGCGCATGAACGTGCCGGTCTGGTGGATCACGCCCGGGGCCGTGATGGTCGCGCTGATCTGCGCGACGCCGCCCATCACCGCCTCGGCGCCCAGGATCGGGACAAGACGGTCGGCGGCATCGATGCCGTTCTGGAAGGGGATCACCGCCGTACCGGGGCCGACCAGCGGGCGGATCATCGCGCCGGCGCTCTCCACGTCCCATAGCTTCACGCAGAACAGGACGGTGTCGACGGGACCGATACCGGCGGGATCATCGGTGGCCTGCGCCGGCTGCACATGCATCTCGCCGCGCCCGCCTTCCACCCGCAGCCCGTCGCGCCGGATGGCGGCCAGGTGCGCGCCGCGCGCGACGAAGGTGACGTCGGCACCGGCTTTGGCCAGGGCCGCGCCGAAGGCTCCCCCGACGCCTCCGGCGCCGATGACGGCAATGCGCATGATCCGTTCTCCTGTTCGGGGACTGATCTATCCCGCCCGGGCACGGACGGGAAGCCACGCGGGCATGCCGTGTCCTATGGCGACAGGACCGTGCCCACGGCCTCGCGCAACTGCTCGAACAGGAACGGCTTGAAC
Source organism: Acetobacteraceae bacterium (assembly GCA_050181195.1). GTDB lineage: Bacteria > Pseudomonadota > Alphaproteobacteria > Acetobacterales > Acetobacteraceae > Rhodopila. Next base: position 50,092 of record JBFXDK010000012.1, read on the forward strand.
AGCACCTGGAAGGACGGCTCCTCCTCGATCCGGCGGACGGTGTCTGGGTCGCGCGAGCCGGTGATGAAGATGATGGCGGAGCCAACCGAACCGCGGATCGCGAGTGCCGCGTCGACGCCGTCGGCCGACCCTTTCAGGCGCACATCCATCAGCACCAGGGCGGGCAGGTGCTGCTGCGCCAGCCGGATCGCCGCGTCGGCGCTGTCGGCGGTCGCGCAGACGGGAAGGCCGAGCTCGGCCAGCATCTGCTTCAGCATGGCGGCGATGAGGAACTCATCCTCGACCACCAGCGCCTGGCGGCGAAGCGTCGCCGTCGCCGGGCGGGACGTAGTCATTTCATATGCAACCATATGATCCCGTCGCCGGCACCCTGGCCGTAATGCCCGAATACATGGTGCAAGCGTGCCCGGCGGGTATGTTGAAGGTCAAGCGGATGCGCAATGCCGGCGGGTGGCTCCGCACGCCTGCACGCGGGAAAGCACGCGGCTCTCCTGGTCACATTCCTGCGAGGATCCGCCGCGGCGCGGCGCGGTCAATTGTTCCGTAACGTCTGCAGCGGCGGCCGCGAATCCGGGCCTGCCTGCCGCAAGCCGAACCGTGGCAGCAGCGGTGCGGAAGGCGCCGGACGATGACCGCGGCCTGGAGCGTGGTGCCCGGACTAAGGTCCAGTTCAGACCGGATCGACCTCCCGGTCCTTCTTTGGGATCAGGTCGTAGGGCAGCGCGAATCCCGGCATCGCCGCCAGGCGTTGCGACCACCCAAGCACATGCGGCCAGCGCGCGATGTCGAGGCCGCCTTCGGCCATGAACACCATCCGACCCCAGCAGCCGATATCGGCGATGGTCGGTCCGTCTCCCACCAGCCAGTCGCGGCCGCGCAACGCGTCGTCGACGAAGCCGATCGCCGCTTCGGCGAGCGGGCGGAAATAGTCCATCACCGCCGGATCGACCTTGCGGAACCGGCTGTAATGCCGGACCTTCGCGACATTCGTGATCGCATCCGACTCCCACGACAGCCACTCCCGCGCCGTCCACTGGTCCTGCTCGTTCCTGCCGGCGAAATGGCCGGTGGTGCGGGCCAGGTAGTCCAGGATGATGTTGGACTGCACGATCGTCAGCCCGCGATAGAGCAGGGCTGGAACCTGCCCGTAACGATTGATCGCCAGGTAGTCCGGCAGCTTCTGGTGGCCATATTTCAGGTTCACGGTGCGGAAGCTGAACGGCAGACGGGCCAGTGCCAGGTACAGCATCGGCTTGTATGTGGAACTGGATGTGAAGCTGCCATACAGGGTCAGGCGGTCGGACTGCTCGCTCAAGGTTTCATCCCCGGCATGATCAAGGACGGGACGCCGTCGCACCAGACCGCAGCATGAAACAGGGTGCGGGCGATGTGCAAGCCGGGGCCGGGTGCGCGCGCCCGGGCGCCCGGCAAGCGATGCGCCCAGCAAAAAGGGGTGCGGCATGCCGCACCCCTGCGAACAGAGACCGTGAAACCCGGCTCAGCGCTTGCTGAACTGGAAGCTCCGGCGGGCCTTCATCTTACCGTACTTCTTGCGCTCCACCACGCGCGGGTCGCGTGTGAGGAACCCCGCCACCTTCAGGATCGGCCGCAGGTCAGGCTCGTAATACGTCAGGGCGCGGCTGATGCCGTGCCGCACCGCGCCGGCCTGGCCGGAGAGGCCGCCGCCAGTCACCGTGCAATACACGTCGAACTGGTTGTAGCGATCGGCCACCAGGAAGGGCTGGGTCAGCAGCATGCGCAGCACGGGACGGGCAAAATACTGCACGACACGCTTGCCGTTCACCATGATCTCCCCCTTGCCGGGTTTGATCCACACACGGGCGACGGATTCCTTGCGCCGTCCCGTGGCATAGGAGCGGCCGAATGCATCCCGCTTCGGTTCATGCCGGGGCTGGTCGGCGGGGGCCGGCGGCGGCGGTTCCCCGGCCGCGGCGGCGGCCGCGGTTGCGGCGGCCTGGCGGGCGGCAAGGGCGTCTCTGAGGTCGGCGAGGGTGCCTGTGTTCTGGCTTCCGGACATCGGGATCAGCCCCTCTTGTTCTTCGGATTGAGCGCGGCGACATCCAGCGGCTTCGGCGCCTGGCCGTCATGCGGGTGGGTCGCGCCGCCATAGATGTACAGGTGCTTCATCTGCTTGCGCTGCAGCGGGCCGCGCGTGATCATCCGCTCCACCGCCTTCTGCAGCACCCGCTCGGGGTGGCGGGATTCCAGGCGCTGGCGGATCGAGCGGCCCTTGATCCCCCCCGGATACCCCGTGTGATAATAAAACACCGACTGCTCGGCCTTCTGGCCGGTGACGCGCACCTTGGCGGCGTTCACCACCACGACATTGTCGCCGCAATCGACATGCGGCGTGAATTGCGGCTTGTGCTTGCCGCGCAGGCGGTTGGCGATCAGGACGGCAAGGCGGCCGAGGACAACGCCTTCCGCGTCGATCAGCACCCAGTCCTTTTTCACCTCCGCCGGCTTGAGGGAGGGAGTGGATTTCAACATGACAAGCGACGAGCCCGATGGTGTGAAGCGCGGGCTTATGGGTCCAAATGCCTGTCCGGTCAAGGGCTTTCATCTGTGGTAATATAATACCACAGATGTCGGCTGGGGTCGGGCAGGGCTGGGAATGCGGCTCCGGCCGGGGACGGACGGCACCATGCACGCGGCAGGCGGCCAGGCGCCACGGCACTCCGGGCCGCCTGACCCAGGCGGGGCTACGCCCGCAGGAAAGGCTTGTCGCCGCAGACCGTCACCCGGTAGCCGAAGCGCCGCAGCGGGTAATAGTCCCACATCGCCTGGTGCATCGTCGCCCGGTTGTCCCAGAAGGCAATCGAGTTCGGCTGCCATTTGAAGCGGCAATGGAACCGCGACTGTTCGGCATGGTCGAACAGCATGTTCAGCAGCGCATCGCTCTCGGCCTTCGACAGTTGCGGGATATGCGTCGTGAAGCCGCGGTTGACGAACAGCGCCTTGCGCCCGGTTTCCGGGTGCGTCCGCACGATCGGATGCTCGGATTCCGGAAACCGCATGTCCGGGGTCTTGTCGCGATACTGGTGATTGGCGGACTTCAGGCTGGCATGCACGGCCGTGCATCCCTCCAGGAAACGCTGCATCGTCGGCGACAGCGCCTCGAACGCCGCGTACATGTTGGCGAAGCTCGTGTCCCCGCCGCCATTCGCGGGCACTTCGTGGATGTGCAGGATGGAGCCCATCGGCGGCTCCTCGTCGCACGACACGTCGGAGTGCCAGACCTCGCCCGCGACGCGCTTGGAATTCTCGTCGGCCTTGATCACCAGGATCTCGGGATGGCCGTCGATCGGCTTCGGCGCGTTGGGATGGATATGCAGCTTGCCGAAGCGGGAGCCGAACGACTTGTGCTGCTCGGGGGTCATCTTCTGGTCGCGGAAGAAGATCACCAGGTTGTCCAGCAGCGCTTGGTGGATTTCCTCGAACTGCCGGTTGCCGACCTGCCCGCCCAGGTCGACGCCGAAGATTTCGGCGCCGATGGTGGGCGTCAGCTTGCGGACTTCGATGGTTTCATACGCCATGGGTGCGCATCCTCCGGTTGTTCGGGACAGGATAGGCCTGGGAAGCGGGAAGGGCAAAAGCCTCAGTCCCGTCCCTCATCCGGAATGGCCAGCAGCACGCCGCATGCCTTGCAGTGCACCGCATCCGGCTCATGCCGCTGCAGCCCGCAACTGGGGCATGGAAAATGCACCTTCGACGGACGGAACAGCGTCTGCGCGAGCCGCAGGAACAGCGTGACGCCCGCGAACATGATCACCACCGACAGCATGCGTCCGGTCGTGCCCGGCAGGGTGATGTCGCCGAATCCGGTGGTGGTCAGCGCCGTGACGGTGAAATACAGCGCGTCCGCATAGTTGGCGATCTGCGGGTTGCGCACATGCTGCGTCGTGTAGACCAGCCCGGTCATGACGAAGATGAAGATCACCAGATGCGCGGCGGCGACGAAGGCCTCCTCGTTCCGCACGAACAGGGGCGAGGCCTCCCGCATCCGGTCGATCACCCGGAACAGGCGCAGCACGCGCACCAGGCGCAGGGCGCGCAGAAAGGCGATGCCTTCTCCGGCCACCGGCACCAGAAGCGAGGCGATCGTCGCGGCGTCCACCCAGGTCCATGGGTTCACGAAATCCCGCCGCGGCGTGCGCGTGGTGGCGAAGCGCGCGACGAACTCGGCCAGCAGGACGATGCCCACCGCCGCGTCGGTCACTTCCAGCCAGGGCGATGGCGGCAGAAACGACGTCAGGACGATGAACAGCAGCACGGCGATGTCGAACGCGACGAACAGGTCGCGGGCAAGCCGCGCCTCCGGGGTGTCGCGCTCGTAGAACTGGCGAAGGCGAGCGCGGGCACGGGCGAATACCGGGCTTTTGTGCCTCACCCGAGAGTCGTCCGGCGGGCCTGACGGGGCCGACGGTTCGAGAGGACTGCCGGACGTCAGCGTCGCCTCGTCCGCGTGCTACCGCCCGACACTGCGCAACGCGGCGTCCACCGCATCGCCCAGCCGGTCCACGATCGTGTCGATGTCGGCGGCGGTGACGATGTAGGGCGGCGCGACGATCACGTGATCGCCCTGCTTGCCGTCGATCGTTCCGCCCATCGGATAGGTGGCGACGCCGCGGGCGATACCCTCGGCCTTCACCCGTTCGTTCAGCTTCAGGGCGGGGTCGAACACGCCTTTCGTCGCGCGGTCGGTGACGAATTCCAGCGCCCAGAACAGGCCGCGTCCGCGGATATCGCCGACATGGCGGTGATTGCCGAACCGCTCCACCAGCGCGGTCTCCAGCCGCTGGCCCATCAGGCGGACATTCTCCACCAGCCTGTCCTCGCGGATGATCCGCTGCACCTCCAATGCGGCGGCGCAAGCCACCGGATGCGCCTGATAGGTCTGTCCGTGCAGGAACCCGCCGCTGCCCCTGTGCAGCGCCTGCACGATGCGGTCGGCGATCAGGATGCCGCCAATCGGCTGGTAGCCGCCACCCAGGCCCTTGGCGATCACCTGGATGTCGGGCGTGATCCCCTCCTGCTCCCACGCATGCATCGTGCCGGTGCGGCCCATGCCGCACATCACCTCGTCCAGGATCAGCAGCGCGCCGTGCCGGTCGCAGATCTCGCGCACGCGTTTGAAATACCCGGGAATGGCGGTGACGCAGCCCGTCGTCGCGCCAACCACGGGTTCGGCCAGGAAGCCGATGACCGTGTCGGGACCCAGGCGCTGGAACTCGGCCTCCAGCTCGTCTGCCAGCCGGTCGAGGTACTGCGCGTCCGTCTCGCCGTCCTGCTTGAAACGGTAGGCGAAGCAGGGCGAGACCAGCGAATGCGCCTGGCTCAGGATCGGCTCGTAGTAGGCGCGGCGCATGAAATTGCCGCCGGCCGCCAGCGCGCCCAGCGTGGTGCCATGATAGGATTGCCGCCGCGCTATGGTGCGCACGCGCTGCGGCTGGCCGATCTCCAGGAAATATTGCCGTGCGAGCTTGAGCGCGGCCTCATTGCCCTCGGAGCCGGAGGAGCAGAACCAGGCGCGCGTCAGCCCGCCCGGCTCACCGTCCAGGATGATGTCGGCCAGGTCCTCGGCCGGCTGGTTGGAGAAGGTGCCGGTATGGGCGTAGGCCATCGTGGCGGCCTGCCGGCCGATCGCCTCGGCGGTGCGGCGGTTGCCATGGCCCAGGCAGGCCACGGCCGCGCCGCCCGAGGCATCGATGATCGCGCGCCCGTCGGCGGTGTGCAGGTAGATGCCCTCGCCACCGACGGCGACGGGCGGGATGGCGCCGGAACGGTGCAGGACGCGGCTCATGGGGCGGGTTCCGTGATCAGGTCGAGGCGGCGCTCAATGCGTTCCAGCCGATAGTCGATCTGATCGACCCTGCGGGAGATACTGGCGTAACGCTCTTCCAGCGCGCCAACACGCCCGACCAGTTCTGTCAGGCGGTCTTCCATCCGATCCATTCGCTCGTCGAGCTTACGAAAGAATCGTAAAACCAGGCTGTCGGGGCCGTCGCTCATGGTCCGCCTTCCGCATTCAGGCTGCAGGTCAGCATAGCGACGGCCGCCGATACGTCACAAGCGCTACAGCGCCTCTGCCCCGGCGCGGGCGCAGTCCTCATCTTCCTGCGCGGTGCCGCCGCCGACACCGCAGGCGCCCACCACCACGCCGTCGCGCAGCATCGGTACCGCGCCCTGGCCCATGATCATCGCTCCGCCGGACGCGGCGGCGATGCCGCGCGGTGTCGGGTGTTCGGCGCGCGCCGTCAGGTCGCCGCTGGGCCGGCCGAACGCGGCCGAGGCGATCGCCTTGCCTTGGCTGCCATAGGCGCTGGCCCAGATCGCATTGTCCATGCGCTGGAATGCCATCAACCGGCCGCCGGCATCGCACACCGCGACGCTGATGCGGATATTCAACGAACGTGCCTTCGCGATCGCGCCGGCGATGATGCGGTTCGCTTCCTCCAGTGTCAGGCTCATGGTCCCCTCCCTTGTTGCGGACACTTACTTCGGGCCGTCGGTGTCGTCCCGCGCAGGACAGGCCAGGCTCGGGATGACGCCTCGGGCGCATCGAGTATGGCACCCGGCCGCAGGGCGGCAAAGCAGCGGGCAGCGGCCGCCAACCCGGCCCTTGGACACCGGCTCGCCGGTCCAGGGCGTGCGTGCTCACAATGCCGCGGGTGTGATCGCCGTCACAGACACGCAGCCGGAAAAGTTGCAAACGGCACACGGAACGATGCGCGGACCGCGCAGCCCCGTCCGTTGCATCCGACGGGGCCGGCCGCCAGAGTTCCTGATCAACGATGATCGACGGGGGGAGTCGCCGGATGCCATCCACCACGCCGCAGTGGCCGAAGAAGACGCGCGAACTGCACAATCACCATTTCGACAGCACGGTCTGGAACGAATTCCGCTTCCGCGACGACGACATCGTCATTTCCACCTACGCGAAATCCGGTACGACCTGGATGCAGCAGATTGTCGCGCAGTTGCTGTTCAACGGCGCGCCCGACCTGCCGGTGGCCGACATGTCGCCCTGGCTCGACCTGCGCGTGCCGCCGACCGATGTGAAGTTCGCGGCGCTGGAGGCGCAGTCACACCGGCGCTTCGTCAAGACGCATCTGCCCGTCGATGCACTGGTCTATTCGCCCAAGGCGAAATACATCTATCTGGCACGCGACGGACGCGACGTGGTGTGGAGCATGTACAACCATCACGCGAACGCCAATGCGCTGTGGTACCAGTTGCTGAACGACACCCCCGGCCGCGTCGGCCCGCCGATCGAAAAGCCGCCGGCCGATATCCGGCAGTATTTCCTGGACTGGCTGGAGCGCGACGGCCATCCGTTCTGGCCATTCTGGGAGAATGTCGCTTCCTGGTGGGCGATCCGCGACCTGCCCAATATCATGATGCTGCATTTCGAGGATCTGCGTCGCGATCTGCCCGGACAGATGCGCCGCGTGGCCGCCTTTCTCGATATCCCGATCGATGAGCAACGCTTCCCGGTCATGGTGGAGCATTGCAGCTTTGCCTGGATGAAGGCGCATGCGACCAAGAGCACGCCGCTGGGCGGTGCGGCATGGGACGGTGGCGCCGAGGTGTTCATCAACAAGGGCACCAACGGCCGCTGGCGTGATGTGCTGACAAGGGACGACAATCGCCGATACGAAGCGGCCGCGCGGGACAAGCTGGGCGAGGCATGCGCGTCCTGGCTGGCCCATGGCGGTGCGGCGGCGGCGAGTCGGGCGGACACCATCGGCATTGGAATTCGATCCCGTGCGGCGGTAGGCTGCCTGGCGTAGCAACCAACGAGAGGGGAGAAGTCGGAATGGCAACGATAGCCGGCGGATGCCTGTGCGGGCGGGTGCGATATACGGCGACGGGCGATCCCGTGTTCAGCGGCGTGTGCCACTGCAAGAGCTGTCAACGCTTCACCGGTTCGGCGTTCGAAGCGGTGATGGCCGTGCCGAGCCCGTCGGTTTCGGTGCAGGGCGAGCTGAAGACCTATGACGATACCGGTGACTCCGGCAAGCAGGTGCATCGGAAATTCTGCCCGAACTGCGGCTCCGGCGTGATGACGGAAGCCGATGTCATGCCGGGCCTGACGCTGCTGATGTCGGGCAGCATGGACGACCCGTCGGTCTTCCAGCCGGCGATGGAAATCTATTGCGCCAGCGCGCAGCCCTGGGTGCATGGCGGCGCCGAACGCCAGCGCTTCCCCAAGATGCCTGGTTGAGACCGATGGCGTTGACAGTAACGCACTGACCGACCTTCATCGTCATGGTCCCGCGCAGGCGGGCCATGACGATAGCGCTGTGTGCATCGGCGAAGTCGTGGATGGCGGGACCAGCTTCCGCCACGACATGGGACGGGCGTCGGGCGCCTGGATGTCACCGCTTCCGTATGGACATCACGCCGGGGTTGGCCGCTCCACACAGGCTGTGGGGCGGCCGTCCTCGATCCCGATCCGGATGGCGAAGTCGAAGCGGTCGACGTCCAGCGCGATCTCACGGTCCTCCGCCGGCAAATGCGGCCGAGCGGGATCGCCGAAGCGCGAGGCCTCGGCGCCGGCCAGGATCATGGCGCGGACCGCATCCGGATCGCCCTTCCGGCCTTCCAGCAGGTTGCGCAGGTGCAGCGCGCAGACCTCGTCTTCCTCGGTGCGGTCTACTGCCTCCTTGCCCATCGCCACCAGCGTGATCCGCTCGGGCCCGCCGGCCAGCATCGCCCGTGCCGTGGCCCGCGCCGTGACCAGCGACGCGGCATAGCGGCGGTCGGCGCGCGCCGATGCCACCACGCCCTGCGTGCCGGCGCTGGTCCGCTGGATCAGCGTCTTGCCGCGCAGGTCCGCCTGCGATACCTGCCAGGGGGAGTTGCCGAAATCGAAGCCGGCCGGCGCGCGCCCGCCGACCTCGCCCATGCAGACCTGGCCGATGCCCTGCGCACGCAGTGCCAGGGCTTCCTCGACGCCGGACACCATGATGATCCGTGCCGCCCCGTTGGCGAAGGCGACCGCGGCGGTGGTGAAGGCGCGGAACACGTCGATGATCGCGACCGTCCCCACCGCCCGCTGCGCCCCTTCCAGCAGGCTTTCGATCCGGACCTGGGTCACGCGGCTACGCCGGCGTCAGGTGCTTGATGCGCGGTGCGACCTCCTGCGCCAGCAGCCGCAGCGAGTTGTGCCAGGCCTTGGGATCGTCGGCGTAATCGAAGCCGAACACCAGGATGCCGCCGAAGCCGCCCACATCGTTGTAGACCTTCTCCAGCTTGCGCGCGACCGTCTCGGGCGAGCCGATCAGCCAGTTGTGCTGGGCGCAATACTCGGGCGTCACGTCGGAATCCGGCACCGACGGATCGTGCTTCAGGTACTGCTTGAAGCCGAACTGGTCGAGCAGGGGCAGGAAATACTCCCGCATCATCCGCCCCATCATGCCGCCGACCGACAGCCGGTATGCCTCCTCGTCGGTCTCGGCGACGAACACCTCGCGGAAGATGCGCCAGTCGCCACGCTTCGGCGTGCGGCCGGTGCGGCGCGCCCCCTCCTCGACCGCGGCCCAATGCGTCTTCAGGTGGCCGGCGTTCAGGTTCAGGCTGAGTGGCATGAACCCGTGCTCGCCCGCCATCTTCAGCGTATCGGAATTGGGCGACAGGCCGGCGACGCCGATCGGCGGATGCGGTTGCTGCAGCGGACGGATATGCGGTTTCAGGAAGCCGTACATCAGCGCCGGCTTGGCCACCGACCAGTACTTGCCCTTGAACTCGAACGATGGCTCGTCTGACCAGAGGCGCAGGATGATGTCCAGCGCCTCCCGCGTCATTTCGCGGTTCTGCCCGGACATGCCGTCGACCTGGAACATCGCCCAGTCGCTGGGCAGCCCCGAGGCGGCGACGCCGAACAGCAGGCGCCCCTCGGACAGGTGGTCCAGCATGGCGATGCGGTTCGCCAGTTCCGCGGGGTGATGATAGGGCAGCAGGAACCCGCCGGGGCCGATCCGCAGCCGCTTCGTCTGCAACAGCGCCTGGGCGATCAGCAGGTCCGGCGCCGGATGCGGCTCCCACGGCGCGGTATGGTGCTCGCCGATCCAGGCCTCGGCGAAGCCAAGCTCATCCAGCCAGCGCAGGACCTGCAGGTCCCAGTCGTGGCCTGCCTTCAGGCCTCTTTCGGGCGGATGCGACGGCATCGAGAAATAGCCCAGTTGCATGGCGGTCCTCCTGGGTTGTCTTGTCGTTGGACGCGAAGCCGCACGCTACACCGGGCGGGCGCCGGTTGCCATCGCCGCCACCGCCGCCTCTGGCGTCACGGTGCCGTCGACGGCACACCCTCGATATGGACCGCGTCCTTGCGACGTTCCCAGGGCGTGCGGATCACCGGTCCGCCGTCCTGCCAGGCCAGGCGGAAATACAGGCTGGCGACTTCCGCGTAGTCTCGCGTCGTGTGCGGCAGGTCCGCCGCCTTCCGGCGCAGCGCGTCCGCAACCTCGGGGTTTCCCCGCGCCAGTTCGGCCTCTGCCCATAATCCGTATGCGGGCGGACAGTCCGGGGTCAACGCGAGCGCCTTCTGGATCCACGCCTCTCCCTCCGCCAGCTCATGGATGCCCATATAGCCGGCCGCGAGGGTCAGATAGGCGATCGTCCTGATCAGCGGGTCCGGCGGCGGGGCTTCCTTCAGCATCCGCCGCATCAGCGCAACGCCTTCGGCATCGCGGTCCAGGGCGAGTTTGGTCAGCGCGAGGTTGAGCACGGGGATATGGACCGACGGGTCCGAAGCAACGGCCTGCGCGAACTTGTCGTGCGCCTCCTGCACCGCGTTCGTGAACAGCAGCATGATGCCTTCCAGGTTCTCGAAGCGAGAACGTTCGGCACTGACACCGTTCGCCGGCAGGCCCGACTTCACGAAATCGATGATCGCACGAGGCTTCTGGAACGCCTTGTCGTCCGAATGGCGCTGAATCAGGTAAAGCGCCGTCGTATAGGGATCGATCCGTGCCATCGCCACCAGCGTTGCGCGTCGGATCATGGCGATAAGGCTTTCGCCCTTGGCCTGCTCGATCTCCTGCTGAAATGGCCCGATCCGCCGATGTCCGTCCCCGGTCACCAGCATTCTCAGGACGGAGTTCTCGCTGAAGGCATAGATCTTGATCTGGTCCGGCTCGTACCCGACCTGGGTCTGCAGCGAGAGGGCCACCTTGCTCAGGCCCATGGCCTGGGCAAGGCTCAGGGAAACCCGGTTCTCATGCGCCATGTGCACGACCGGCTTCGTCACCACCGACGGCGTCGCCGAGATCCGCACGACCTCATCATGCAGGACATCGTTCATCATGTCGTGCGTGATCATGACGCCCTCGATCTTGGGCGAGACCTGCGCTTCCAGCACGATGTCGCGGGGATAGAGCACCGTATCCAGACCGAGTGTCGCCAGGAACAGCAGGGCTGCGGTGAAGAGGGTGGAGAGATCCATGAGCGGGTCCGTCGGCAATACCGTGGGCGGAGCAGGCAACCATTTCCGCCGCCATTGTAGCGTGCGCTCCTGGCAGCGCGATAGACTTTGCGATCTCGGATCGTTTCCGGTTCCCGGGACCTCTTTCGTCCCCGGCCGGAATGCGGTTGAACAGGTCTGGACCGCAGGGAGAGCGACGCATGCCGGATACGATCGAGGCGCGGGTCGAGCGATGGATGGCACTGTGCGCCGATCCCGGGCGGGACCCGTTCCGGGGCATGGCCGAGGCCGGGCTGTTCGAACCCGCGGCCAGCTACAGCGAAATCGCGCGCACCAAGGCGGCGCTGGTCCGTCGCACGGGCCTGCTGGGGGTTGGCGGTGTCTGGGGCGGCCGGCATCTGATCGGCCGGCATTTCCTGGCGGGCTTCGGGTCGGCGGACCAGCAGGCGGCCTGGCGCGGGCGGGCGATGTCCGTCGCGATCTCGGAACCCGATGTCGGCGCGCATCCCAAGCTGCTGCGAACCACCGCGATGCCGGATGGCGAGGGGTTTCGCATCAATGGTGAGAAGGCCTGGGTCAGCAACGGGCCATGGGCCGAGGTGATCATCGTCCTGGCGATCACCTCGCAGGACCAGGGACGCAAGCGCTACAGCGCCTTCCTGGTGGCGAGCGACACGCCCGGCCTGTCGATGACCGACATGCCGGGGTTCCATGCCCTGCGACCGTCCCGCCACTGCCGGATGGTGCTGAGCGACTGCCGCGTGCCGCGATCCGCCATGCTGGGACCGGAAGGCGAAGCCTATGAACGGATGGCCATGCCGTTCCGCGACGTCGAGGACGCGGTCGGCACCTTCGGCACCCTGGGCGCCTTCCGCTTTCTGCTGGATGCGCTGGCACCCGCGGCCGATCCCGCGGAGGCACATTCCATCTCCCTTGGCACCCTGCTCGCCTTGACGGCGGTGTTCGAGGCCGGCGCAGCCGAGGTGGTCGCCGCGCTGGACGCCGGGCGGCTCGATTCCGGATCGGCGACATTGGCGGGGCTGCGGGTCCTGGCGCTCGACATGCTGCAGCGCGCCCGGTCCCATGCCGAAGCCCACGCAGCGCGTGATCCGGCACCCGTGCAGCAGATCCTCGCCGACCTGGACGCCACGCTGTCCATCGCCCGAGGCCCGCGGATGGCGCGGCTCGCGCGTCTTGGCGGCGGCGGCCGGCGGTAATACCGCGCCAGACGGTGCCACCCACGGCGGTCGCGCGCGGCGCGACCCGGGCCGGAACAGCACGCGGCGGACATATCGTTGACATGTGTCAATGTTCCGCATCCTGGACCGTGCCCTTGTTCACCGGCCGGCATCCTGCCCGGTCCGCGATCTGGGTGTTCCCGCATGGACCTCACGACCCTTGCCATGGCCTTGGCCCTGCTTCTGGCGAGCCTCGGCCTTGATACAGTGATGCATCCCCGGGATGTGCTGCTGGATGGGCAGGTGACGGCCAGGCTGCAGGACACGAGCTTCAACGAGGAGATGCTGACCGACATCCTGCGCGAGGAGGTCGAGCGCATCTCGTCCACACCGTCGGTCTCTTCGCGGCCCGTCATCCAGGTGGGCCGGCCGGAAGGGTTCGGCGTCAGCATTGCCGAAGCGATGCACGTGCCCGGCATCGCCTACGCCCTCCAGAGCCAGTTCGGCACTCGTCCCGACCAGATCCGGCTCGGCCTTTATGTCGAGGGCGGCGTCAACAAGATCCTGGTCCGCGGCTTCGGGCAGCGGCACTTCGCGTCGTTCCGGCAGGAAGTGACGCAGGAGCCGGATGAAAGCATCGTAGCACTCGCCCACCGTGCCTCGATCATCGCCATGGCGCAGGTCGATCCCTACAGCACCGCCCTGAACCTGATGCAGCGTCATATCGTGGATCTGCAGTTCCATGACGCGGAGGCGATCATTGCCTTCGGTGTGGCACGATCGCCGCAGACACCCGTGAACGCCGAACGGGGGTTGTTCGAAAACCTGGAGGGCATTATCGCGCTGTTCCGCAAGGATGTGCCGCAGGCGCAGGAGCGGTTCCAGCGTGCGATGCGGTCCAATCCGGCGAACCCGGTGGCGGCGATGAACGCCGCCTTCGTGCTGATGGCGATGGATCGGGACGCGGACGCGGTAACGCTGATGCAGGCGTTGCTGCGCAACCACCCGCCAGCGGATCCGGACCTGCTGGGCACCGCCTACATGACCCTGGGCGCCGCGCTGCTTGGCGTTGGAAAGGTGCAGGAGGCCGAGGCGATGACGATGCGCGCGGTCGGGCTGCATCCCACCTGTTCCACCGCCCGCGAACTCTGGTCCGAGGTGAAGCGCGTGCAGGGTGATGCCGCGGCGGCCGAACGGATGCATCAGGAGGCGCTGTCGCTGAACGCGGCCTTCGAGAACTACGCCGAGGTTGCCGTGCTGTATTTCCGCATGGGCTGGCGCGATGGCGAGCCGGTCATGCGCAGCCCGTTCAGCAATCCGACCATCGTTCCGGTGCGGGGCCGGCTTTCGGGACGCGTATAGTTGCAGGCACGGCCGCCGGCGAACGGGCGGGCACGCGGGGGCGGATGCGAGGCTGCCGCTGCCTGTTTGCCACACCGGAGCATGCGGGGCTGCGAACGGCTCTAGCCAAGGCCGCGCCGGTTCGTCAGATTGACGGCAGGAAACGTCGCGCAGACTGACAAAACAATGGACCTGCCACTGGATCTGCTGGTCAACGCCCTTGTGTCCGGCATGTTGCTGGGCGGCTTCTACGCGGCGGTGACCATCGGCGTGTCGATCTCCTTCGGGATGCTCGACATCGTCAACATCGCGCATCCCGCCTTCATCATCCTGGGATCGTACATCGCGTATATCGCCAATAGCCTGTTCGGGATCGACCCGATCCTGGCGAGCGTGCTCGCCCTGCCGGCCTTCTACCTGCTGGGGATGGGCGTCTACCACATCTATGACGTGTCGTTCGAGCGGCGCGGCGACGCCTCGATCCGCGGCCTCGCGTTCTTTTTCGGGATCCTGTTCATCACCGAAGTGGCGCTGGTGCTGGTGTTCGGCGTGGATTACCGGCTGGTCGACGCCTCCTACCTCGGCGTTACCTGGCATATCGGCTTCGTCGGCGTGCCGCTGCGGCTGCTGGTGCCTTGCCTGGTGTCGCTGGTCATGCTGGGCGCGCTGCACCTGTTCATGTCGCGCACCTTCATCGGGCGCGCCATCCAGGCGGTGGCGCAGGACCCGCTGGCGCTGCGGCTGATGGCCGCCAATCCCAGTCGCATCAAGCGCATCGCCTTCGGACTTTCGATCGCCACCGCCTCGATCGCGGGCGCCGTGCTGATCGTCATTCAGCCGGTCGAGCCGTCGATCGGCCGTGACTATATCGGCCGGGTCTTCGCGATCTGCGTCATGGGCGGGCTCGGCAGTTTCGCGGGATCGCTGGCCGCCGCGGTGATCCTGGGGGTCGTCGAAAGCCTGACCTCGACGTTCTACGGCCCGTCCTGGTCCCCGGCAGTGGCGTTCGGCTTCCTGCTGCTGACGCTGGCGCTGCGGCCCAGCGGCATCTTCGGGCGGGCCTGATGCGCAACACGACCTTCATCCTGGTCCTGGCTGTCGTTGCCGCCGCGACCTTCGCCGTGGCCCGCGCCATCGACAATTCCTATGCGTTCTTCGCCGGCTATGTGGTGCTGCAATACATCGTGCTGGCGACCGCCTGGAACATCCTGGGCGGCTACACCGGCTATGTGAATTTCGGCATCGCCGCCTTCTTCGCGCTGGGTGCCTACAGCACCGTCGTCCTGCACAAGCTGTTCGAGGACCTGCCCCTGCCGGTGATGATCGCGGCGGGCGGCCTCGTGTCGGGCATCATCGGTCTTGGCACCGGCTATCTGACGCTGCGCCTGCGCGGCACGTTCTTTTCCATCGCCACGCTGGCGATGGCGGTCGTCGTGCAGACGCTGATCACCAACTGGAGCTTCGTCGGCGGCTCGCGCGGCGCCTATGTGCTGCGTCCCGAGGATTCGCCGATCTTCCATGGCGACTACATCCAGTATCTCGTGCTTCTGATGCTGGTCCTGTCGGTGCTGGCCGTCGCCGTCGCGCGCGCCATCGAGCATTCCCGCCTGGGCTACGGCTTCGCCGCGATCCGCGACGACGAGCTCGCGGCCGAGGCATCGGGCGTGCCCACGCTGCGGCTGAAACTGATCGCGACCGCGCTGTCGGGCGGGTTCATGGGCATGGCCGGCGCGCCGCTGCCCTACTACGTGACCTATCTCGATCCCGCCTCGGGCTTCAGCCTGTCCTATGCCGTCAACACCATCGCCATGCCGCTGATCGGCGGCACCGCGATGTGGCTGGGGCCGGTGATCGGTGCCATCCTGCTGGGCACGCTGCAGCAGCTGGCCACCGTGACGATCTCCTCGGCCCTGTCGCTGCTGATCGTCGGCGTGCTGCTGGTCGTGTTCGTGGTCGCGGCGCCCCGCGGCATCATCGGCTGGTTCCGCCGATGAACGATGCGATCCTGCGGGTGTCCGGCCTGGGCAAGCGGTTCGGCGGGTTCGTCGCGCTCGCCGATATCGAGCTGGAGGTGGAACGCGGCGAACGTCTGGGCCTGATCGGCCCGAACGGGTCGGGCAAGAGCACGCTGGTGAACTGCCTCTGTGGCACGCTGCGTCACGAAACCGGCACCGTCACCTTCGACGGACGGGCGCTGAACGGGCTGGCGGCGCATGAGCGCACGCGCCTGGGTCTTGCGCGCAGCTTCCAGTTGCCGCGACCGTTTCCCAGCCTGACCCTGGCCGAAAACCTGCGCGTGCCGATCCTGTATGCGGCGGGCGGGCAGGGGCGCGCCAACAGCCCCGATCTGGGGCGGCGTTGCGCATCCCTTCTGGACATGGTGGGACTTGCCGACAAGGCCGAGCAGCGCCCCACGGACCTGACGCAGATCGACATGCGCAAGCTGGAACTGGCGCGTGCCATGGCATCGGAACCGCGCCTGCTGATCGCCGACGAAGCCATGGCCGGACTCTCGCCCGGCGAGGTGGACGATATCCTGGCGCTGCTGCTGCGCCTGAACGGGGAGGGGGTGACGATCATCATGATCGAGCACATCATGCGCGCCGTGCTGGCCTTCTCGCAGCGCCTGGTGGTGCTGGTCGCCGGCCGCAAGATTGCCGACGGCGATCCGCAGGCCGTGGTGCGTCAGCAGGACGTCGTCGAGGCCTATCTTGGCAGCTAGCCTCTCGATCTCCGGCCTCGATGCCGGCTATGGCGCCGTCGCCGTGCTGCACGACGTGACCCTGCGCGTGGGCGAGGGCGAGACGGTGGCGCTGCTGGGCACCAACGGCAACGGCAAGTCCACGCTGATGAAATGCGTCATGGGGATGGTGCGGCCGTCCGCCGGTTCCGTCATGGCCGAGATCGACGGCGCGCGCCACGATCTTTCGGTCCTGTCCACCGAGGACATCGTCGACCTGGGCATCGCCTTCGTGCCAGAGGGACGCCGCCTGTTTCCCCGCCTGACCGTGCAGGAAAACCTGCTGATGGGCGCCTTCCGCCGCTCGGCCCGCGCCGCCATCGACCGCAACCTCGCGTTCTGCTTCGAGGTATTCCCGCGTCTTGCCGAACGGCGGCGACAGTTGGCGGGGTCCATGAGCGGCGGTGAGCAGCAGATGCTCGCGCTGGCCCGCGCGCTGATGTCGGCGCCGCGCATGCTGCTGGTCGACGAACCCTCGGTCGGCCTCGCGCCGCTGCTGGTCGCGCGCACCATCGACAAGATCAAGGAACTGAAGGAAGGGTATCAGCTTTCAGTGCTGATGGCGGAACAGAACTTCACCCAGGCAATCCGCATTGCGGACCGCGGCTATGTCATCGTGCACGGACGGATCGAGTTCGAGGGCGGATCCGCCGCGGCGCTGAACGACAACGAGCTCATCCGCCAGTTCTACCTGGGGGCCTGAGCGGCGAGCGGCCGCGAGCCGCTTTCCGCTCATGCAAGCCGCTGCCGCTTCGCGGATACCGCGTGGCCGGCGCTACGACCGCCGCAGGCCGCGCGGCCCGCCCATGCCCGCGGCGAACCCGCTGTTGCGCGCCGGCACCAGGCTGGAGAGCGCGCCGGCCCTCTGGCGCAGCGGTGTGGTTTCCCGCTTCGGCTGCACCAGCGGCAGCGGCACTTTCGGCGGATATCCGGACATTGCCACGACAAAGGCCGTCAGGATGAGCAGGTCCGACGTCTTCACGCCCAGGGAGTTGCTGCCCGAGGCGATCACGATCGTCGACACGACCAGCACCCAGCCGAGGATCCGTCCGGAATAGCGCGCGAGATGGACGAGGAAGGTCGCGAACACCGCCAGGAAGGCGGTAAAGCCGATCGCGCCAAGATTGAGGAACAGCAGCAGCCAGAAATTCTCGAGATCGGTGTCCTGCGCACCCAGACCGATCTGGTACTTCAGTTGCTGCAAGTCGGCGAGCGGGATGCCGAACAGCCAGTTGGAGATCGTGAGATGGGCCAGCACTGTCCACTGCGTCGTGCGCGCGCGCGCGCTGTCGTCGAAGTAGAAGCTGTTGACGATGCGGTCGCCGATGGTGGTGGTGTCGATCAGCACAGCGAAGGCGACCGGCAGCAGGATCGCGCCGCAGACCAGGGCCAGGATGAAATCCATCTCCAGGTGCCGCACCAGGATGCCGCGGATCAGATTGATGAAGGTGGCGGCAACGATCACCAGCGCCAGGACCGCAAGGGCCGTGCGGCCGCCATAGGCCAGCATGCCGACCAGCAGCAGCCCATAGACCGGCGCCGCGATCCACAGCCGCGGACGCATCGCGTAGACCAGGTAGATCACCATCACCGAGACCATCGAGCCGGTCAGCGGGTGGCTGAAGAAGGCGTGGCTGCGGAACTCCTCCTCAACCAGCGGGTGGTCAGCCGAGACGGCCAGTGGGAACAGGTGCGTATAGGTCAGGTTCTCACCGATCGCGACCAAAGCGTTGAAGACGCACAAAGCGACCAGCACGACCGCGAGCCGTCGCTTGTGCGTGTCCGATCCGCCTTCCAGCACCAGGGCCAGCAGGCCGGCGGCCCAGAAGCTCTCGATGAACACGGCGGATCCGCTGTATCCGGTCCACACGATCGAGTAGAGGCCCAGCAGCGGGATCGCTATCACGAACAGCATCAGCCCCGGCCAGTCGTGGCAGAGGCGGGCGAATTCATATTTCGACCGGAACAGGACGAACAGGCTGGCGATGATCAGGATCTGGTTCGCCGGGTGGATCTTGGTCAGCGGGTTGCCGCCCGGTGTGCTGAAATCCAGCCCCATCGCGTCGAAGACGTTTGGCGACAGGAAGAAATGCAGCACCACGGCGAACAGACCGACGGTGAACAGGACGCTCCGCGCGGCGTGCGCACGCCGGTTGCGTGGAAAGGTCAGGTCGGTGAACCGCTGCATTGGAATAGCGCGTAACGATCGGGTGATCATGCGGTGCGGTTGCCTCGTTGAGCGTATGCGACGTGAGCGTGTTCGGCTGTGATACGGAGCGTGCGCGTCTTCTGCGACCGTGCCGCGCGGCGTGGCATATCGCCGGTGCTTCGGGCCTGTGATACCATGCGGATCGCTTTCCCTTCGCGGACCCGGGGATCCGGTGCGGCGAGGCGCGCGATCGCCGGTCCTGACCCTGGCCGCTCGGTACAGAGTTCCGGATGGTCACCGCAACAAACATCCGCGTGACCCGGCTGGCGCCGGTGTGAACCGGGGACGGCGCTTTGATCGGGATGTGAACTGACATCGTGGCGCCGATCCGCCACGTTCGTGCGCGATGCAACTCGGGGGTTCCATGCGCATCCTTCGCGGCCTGTTCGTCCTGCTTCTGCTGCTGCCCGGCTTCGCGGCCGCTAGTCCGATGCTGCCCGAAGGCTACCTGAGCACCCGCGGCAGCCAAATCGTCGATGAGCGCGGCCGTCCGGTCCGGATCAACGCTGTCGGCTGGAACCAGATCGGCCCCGACATCCCGGAGAACGTCGCCGGGATACGCCGGGCGGGGTTCAACACGATCCGGGTGTCCTGGGTGAATGAAAGCCTGGACCACGACCTGGCGGTGCTGGACCGGATCGTCGCCGCGGCCAGGCAGCACGGCCTGAAGGTGATCATCGACAACCATACCAACAATGTCGGGCGCGGGCCGCAGGACAACTGGGGCGCGCAGCAGAAGAACGGGCTCTGGTACGACAAGGGTGGCGCCTCGGACGGCACCGACGGCGGCGGCAATGTCGGCAAGACCACCGATGCGAAGTTCCTGGCCGACTGGGTCGTGGTTGCGCGACACTACGCCGGCAACACGACGGTGATCGGTTACGATCTGCGCAATGAACCTCTTGCGTATCCCGGCATGTCAACCTGGGGTGATGGCAGCAACCGCGACCTGCGCGCGATGTATGAGCGGGTCGGCAAGGCGATCCAGGCCGTGGATCCGGGCAAGCTGATCATCTGCGAGGGGCCGCAGAACTACACCACGAGCTTCGCCGGCAAGCGGCCGGCGCCGTGGGGTGACCTGACGCTGGTGCTGACGAAGCCGGTGGTCCTGACCGTGCCGAACAAGGTCGTGTACTCGATCCACGATTATCCGTACTACGTCGCGCGGTTCCGGCCGGATAGCGGGGCGGACAAGGTGCGGATGATGAACGCGTCCTGGGGCTATCTCGTTACG